>JBDQFC010000020.1:0-49452 GCA_040266055.1 Candidatus Nanopelagicales bacterium
GGTGGAAACCGATGCCTCGCCCGAGCAACTGTGGTCTGCAGTCGAGTGCATCGGGGGTGCCAACGGTTGGTATTCATCGAGCCTGCTGTGGGAAGCCCGGGGCTTGATCGATCGGGCCGTAGGTGGGGTGGGGCTGCGTCGAGGTCGCCGAGACCCTCACCAACTAATGGTCGGCGAGGTAGTGGACTTCTGGCGGGTAGAAGAACGCCTTCCTCCCCGGCTGCTTCGACTGCGTGCCGAGATGAAGATGCCGGGGCGGGCCTGGCTCGAGTTTGCTGTCCAGCCACGCGAGGGTGGTGGCTCGCGGTTGCTACAGCGGGCCGTCTACTGGCCCCGCGGAATCGCCGGACACGCGTACTGGTGGTCGGTGGCGCCATTCCACGCGTTCGTGTTCCCGCCCATGGCCCGGCACATCGTCGAGCGAGCGGAATCAATGAACCAGCTGCAGCCCGGCGAACTCGCATCCGACACAATCGAGGCGTGAGCGAACAGTCGGAACAGACCCCGTACGAGGTCTTCGGAGGGCGGGAGTTCTTCACGCGGCTCGTGGCGGCCTTCTATGCGCGGGTAGCAAGCGACGACGTCCTTCGCCCGATGTACCCACCGGATTCACTCGATGCCGCCGAGTGGCGCCTTCGCTCTTTCTTAGAGCAATACTGGGGCGGTCCGACCGATTACAGCGACCAGCGTGGGCACCCGCGCCTGCGTATGCGGCATGCGGGGTTTGCCATCGATTCCACCGCCCGCGATCGCTGGTTGACCCACATGCGCGAGGCCCTAGACGAGCAGAGTCTGCCCCCCGAGCAGGACGGCGTCATGTGGCACTACCTGCAAGGAGCGGCCTTCGCGATGCAGAATGTGGCCGACGAACCACCCCCGGGTGCCGTGTTCAGCGCCGAGCCGAGCACCTGACGCCCGCCCCGAGTACACCGACGACCAACACCGAACAGGAGCAGCAAGATGACTACGCCCGACGATGTATGCGCTTACAGGCGTCATCGCCCGTGGTGGCAGGACGCCGTCGTCTACCAGGTGTATCCGCGCAGCTTCGCCGATTCCGATGGCGACGGCATCGGAGACCTTCCCGGAATCGTGAATCGGCTCGATTACCTCGTCGACCTCGGAGTAGACGCACTGTGGATCTCGCCGTTTTACACATCCCCGTTGCACGATGGTGGCTACGACGTTGCGGATTACCGCGATGTCGATGAACGACTCGGCACTCTCGCGGATGTCGACACGCTTATCGGCCAAGCGCACGAGCGCGGCATGCGCATCATCATGGACATCGTTCCGAACCACACGAGTAGCGAACACAAATGGTGGCAGGAGGTACTGACCAGCGGTCCCGGTTCCACGGAGTGGGCCCGTTACATGATTCGCCTAGGCAAAGGCCCCACGCACGATGAGCCTCCGAACAACTGGCGCAGCGTTTTCCACGGTCCCGGCTGGTCGCGTCTGGTTCTGGCCGACGGCACCGTCACGGACTACTGGTACCTGCACCTGTTCGACGACACCCAGCCCGATCTGGACTGGACTAACGACGAGGTTCGCGAGGAGTTCGTTGACACACTCCGATTCTGGTTCGACCGAGGAGTCGATGGTTTCCGGATCGATGTCGCACACGGTCTCGCCAAGGATCCGACATTGCCGGACATGGACTACGACTCCATCCCCGAAAGCGAAATTCTCGGCCTGGCCCCCAATGCTCCGTATTGGGATCAAGACGATGTCCACGAGATCTACCGGCAGTGGCGGGCTGTCTCGGATCAGTACGACCCGCCCCGCATCTTCTGCGGTGAGACCTGGGCTCCGACAGCCGAACGGCTAGCTCTCTACCAACGTGCAGATGAATTGCACACGTCGTTCAACTTCGATTACCTCGCCGCAGGGTGGAATGCCTCGCGAATGCGCGAGTCCATCGAGGCGACCGTTCGAAACCACCTGGCCGTCGGCGCACCACCCACCTGGGTTCTCAGCAATCACGATGTCATCCGACATGCGACTCGACTTGCACCCACCCCCGACGGCTCACCCGTGACCACACCAATGATGGTTGATGCCGAGCGTGGTCTGCGAAGAGCGAAAGCCGCCACGGTCTTCCTGCTCGGCCTACCGGGTTCGGCCTACGTCTACCAAGGTGAGGAGCTGGGGCTCCCCGAGGTCTTCGATTTACCCAACGACGCGCGACAAGATCCCGTGTGGATTCGTAGCAATGGAGCAGACATCGGTCGCGACGGATGCCGCGTTCCGATTCCCTGGAAATCCCAGGCACCGAGTTTCGGGTTTGGTCCCACGAACGAGTCCTGGCTGCCGCTGCCGGATTCGTGGGGTGAGTACGCGGTGGATCGCCAACAGGTGGATGAGGCTTCCACCCTGGCTCTCTACAGGAGGGCCCTCGCCCGTCGGCGAGCTGAGGATGCACTCGGCCAGGGGCCAATGGAATGGATGGATGACAGTCCTGAGGGTGTTCTGGCAATACGTCGATTTACATCAGAGCCTGACCATCCGGCCGTGCTGGTTGTGATCAACATGTCCGATGACGTCGCTCATATGCCCGCAGCGTGGGGTGATGTCGTTGTGCTGGCGTCCTCGGACGATGTAGCCCGCGTGAGCGTCGAGGATTCCTCGCACATCGTGGTCGGACCCGAAACTGCGGTGTGGCTACGTGGTTGATCAGCTGACCACGCGCAGGCCGAGGCGCGCCTCGATACCTGCGGCGTAACTGAAGACCTGACCACGCGGCGTGGACAAGCGCTTCCACGGCCCACACGTAGCAGCCGTGACCCGCAGGGGCTCGTCAGTCAAGAGCCTAAGACGACGCGCGGCGTGCAGGACCCGCATCGGCAAACCTGCCCAGGCCGATCTCGACCAGATCTCCTCTGCAATGTTCGCTGCCTGACGCTCGGACATCCCCTGGGTCCGCTCGCGGAACTCGTGAACCGCTTCGCGAATTTGTGGAGTGATGTCGCTCGAGACTCCGTGAATCGGCATCTGCCAACCATCAGCCGGCGGCAGGCTAGCCAGCGTCAGTCCCTGTCCGACCGATGCTGCAACCCGAGGAAGAGTGGTCACGTCGAAGCAAGCCTGATTTCCTGACGCGACAGCACCACTGATACCGCTGACGAACGACGACAACGAGGCAGTGACATCGTCGCCCACAGCTTCCAGGGATACCTCCGCCGGTACCGCCAGCGCGCACATCACATGCATCGGGAGGACGGTGTAGACGACGAGCGCCCGCTCCCCGATAGTGATACGCGCTGCCATAGTCGGCTCCCATTCGGTGAGCCGAGAGCCGACGAGGGAGAGGATTCGAGCCTCTTGTTCACCCACGGTGACCATGTGTCCTGCGGACTCCACGGAGCCTCCTTGTGGGGCGATTACGACTCGAGATGCTCCTCGATAACACTCCTGAATTCAGCAGGGATCGGTCGTGAGGAACCTGTTTTCCTATCGAAACACACCATCACCGATTTCGCATCCGCTGCACAGTGGCCGTGATCAAGGATGCGACTGCTGACGGTAAAAGACGAGCGTCCGATGTGGGAGAACCACGTCTGTACGACCAGCGGTTCCAGGTCGTACAGAATCGGACGCAAATAGTCGATGTTCTGACTGACCACCACCTGACCGATCACATCGCGCTCACTCATACCCAGGAGCCGATACATCCGCACCCGGGCTTCGAGGACATAGTCGGGGAAGATGGCATGACTGACATGGTCGTAGGGATCGATGTCCTTGAAGCGCTTGGCAACCTCGATATCGAAGACAGTCATTAGTCGCGCGTCAGTTTGCGATACGTGGCTCGGTGGGGTCGGGCCGCTTCCTCACCGAGTCGCTCGACCTTGTTCTTCTCGTAGGCATCGAAGTTGCCCTCGAACCAGAACCATTGCGAATCGCCCTCGTAGGCGAGGATGTGCGTCGCAATTCGGTCAAGGAACCAGCGGTCATGGGAAGTGATCACTGCGCATCCCGGAAATTCCAGTAGCGCGTTCTCCAACGATCCGAGCGTTTCAACATCGAGGTCGTTAGTCGGCTCATCGAGTAGCAGAAGGTTGCCACCCATCTTCAGCGTCAGGGCCAGATTCAAACGGTTGCGCTCGCCGCCGGAAAGCACTTTCGCCGGCTTCTGTTGGTCAGGACCCTTGAACCCAAACGCTGAGACGTACGCTCGTGACGGCAATTCGACGTTGCCAACTTTGATCCAATCGAGTCCGTCGCTGACGACCTCCCACACATTCTTCGAGGGATCTAGACCCGCACGCGACTGGTCCACGTAGGACAGCGAGACCGTCTCACCGACCTTGATGTCACCCATGGTTGGAAGGTCATCCTTGTCCTCAGTGTCTCCCGCAGCCGCAGCGACGAGCATCTTGAAAAGCGTCGTCTTTCCAACACCGTTTGGACCAATGATGCCGACGATCCCGTTACGGGGAAGCGAGAACGACAGATCGTCAATGAGGATCCGGTCGCCGAACGCCTTGGTGAGGTGATCGACTTCGACGACGACGTTGCCAAGCCGCGGACCTGGCGGAATCTGAATCTCCTCCATGTCTAACTTGCGAGTCTTCTCGGCCTCGGCCGCCATCTCCTCGTATCGCTGCAGACGTGACCGGGACTTGGTCTGCCGAGCCTTGGCGTTCGAGCGGACCCATTCGAGCTCTTCGGTGAGGCGCTTTTGCAACTTGGCATCTTTTTGCCCCTCCACCTTCATACGAGAGGCCTTGGTCTCCAGGTAGGTGGAGTAGTTGCCCTGGTATGGGTAGGCGCGTCCGCGGTCGAGTTCGAGGATCCACTCCGCGACGTTGTCCAGGAAGTAACGATCATGGGTAATCGCAACAACGGTTCCGGGATACCGCTCGAGGTACTGCTCGAGCCAATTCACGCTCTCAGCATCGAGATGGTTGGTGGGCTCATCGAGCAGCAGCAAATCGGGTGCCTGAAGCAGCAACTTGCATAGAGCCACTCGACGCTTCTCGCCGCCGGACAAGACCGTGACGTCGGCATCTCCAGCAGGGCATCGCAGTGCATCCATCGCCTGCTCGAGTTGTGCATCCAGATCCCAGGCATTCTTGTGATCGATGGCCTCCTGCAACTTGCCCATCTCAGCGAGCAGGGTGTCGTAGTCGGCATCCGGATCGGCCAGTTCGGTGGAGATCTCGTTGAAACGGTCCACCATCGCCTTGGTCTCGGCGACACCGTCTTGGACGTTTTCCAGAACGGTCTTGGACTCATCGAGCTGAGGCTCTTGCATCAATATGCCAACCGAGTAACCCTCCATCAGCTTGGCTTCGCCGTTGGAGACGTCGTCCACTCCGGCCATGATCTTGAGCAGGCTCGATTTACCCGCTCCGTTAGGGCCGACCACACCGATCTTCGCCCCTGGTAGGAACGCCAAAGTGACGTCGTCGAGGACGACCTTGTCTCCGTGCGCCTTACGGGCCTTTTGCAGTGTGTAGATGAACTCAGCCATGGACATCCTCTCGTCAACCCGGAAGCCTAGTTGGCCTCCACCACTAGGAATTCGCACCGGGGACCCGACGCTCCGACAAGACGCGGACCATTGGGGAGTATCGGAGTCTCTAGCGATTCAGCTGCCCTCATCAAAGCGAACGCAGCCAAGGTTCGTTCACGCATGCACCTCGGGACGTGCTTTTCGAATGGGGGTGTTCGGCATGCTTGCAAACATCAAGCATGCCGAACCGGAGACAACCCTCATGCGTTAACGAACTCCTCGGCCCGCTCATCGGCTTCGGCTGTGAAGTTGTCCTCGTCCTCCTCGGCCATCGCCGCAGCAGCCATGACATCGGCCACCACGCGCGTCTCGTTCTCAGCGACCGATGCGCTCTTTACTCGCGTGAAGGTTGCTGTCCCACGAGCCAGATCCGGCCCCACTGCATACGCCTCTATGTCCTGATAGCGCACAGTGTGCGATCCCTCTCCGCACGGACGTTCAACTTCACGGCTGCGCATACGGCCGTAGATCACAACGGGCATGCCCTTCTTGATCGAGTTAGCGACGTTGCTCGCCAAATTCCGCCAACACGTCACGGACATGTAGTGAGTGTCACCCTCGATCCAACGCTCGTTGTCTCGGTCATAGCGTCGAGTGTTAGAAGCAACCCGAAAAGAGGCCACCGGATCACCATTGCTCGTGAACCGCAGATCCACGTCACGGATCACATTCCCAACGATCGTCATCATCACGTCGTTCATCGTTGTTCTTCCTTTCCTCGGAGTAGCTCTCCGATTCCGGAAAGCGTCATTGCCTCGAGGAAGGCGATCCAGATCTAACGTCGCGACTGTGGAGGAGATACCGCAGCTGGGCTGCCTGTGGACAACGGTGGCGTCTAGTCCAGTCTCATCCGGACAACGGTCTTGTTACCTACCCGATCAATCGCCCACTCACCCAAAGTGTCGAATAATCGCGAGCCCAGACCAGGACTGACAGTGGGCGAAAGCCCCACACCGTCATCCTCCACAAATACCTCAACCGAACCAGCCGCGTCGCGAATCCGAACTGAGATGCTTGTGGCGTGACCGTGACGATAAGCGTTCGCAATGGCTTCTTTGACAACACGCTCAACATCCCTGCCGTGCGCATTTCCACCACTTACCTCGACCTCGATATCCACAAGTCCATCCCATGAAGTGGCTAGTTCAAGCAGACGCTCCTGCAACGGCACATCCACCGTCAGTCGCCCCAGTGAGGCGACCGCTTCGCCGACCTGATCGTGAATGCTTCGCTCATCCACGGCCAGTGCAAATCGTGTGACAAGCGGACTATGAACGGATCCATGAAGTTGCTCTGCCAACTCCCGCAGGATCTGGTCTCGCTCCACTTCCAACGCGCGGGTCGTGACATCAGCTGCGTCAATACTCCCACGCAACCGCTCCAGAACTTCCTCACCGGAGGAGACAGCGCTTGCTGCAATCGTCATTAAGGCAACGATGATGGGCAGCCAGAACAAGTTCAGGACCATGACCGGAAGCGCGGTCTCAAGTGGACGGTTGTCGAAAAGTGCATAAGAAATCGGACTCGTGAAAATCCAGCCAAGTCCAACAAACGTGCCGGTAGCCCAGGCCCAATCCTGCGGCTTGGAGGCGATCCATCGATTGGCGATTGCCAGGCACACAGCCAAAGAGAAAACACCGAAAGCAACCTGGAGCCCCCCGAGAAGTAAGCCATTGAAACCAATAACCGTTCCCGTTGCCGACAAGCCCCACAGCACACATATCCACAGCACCGGAAGCTTCCTGGTCGAGACCTGACGCCAAATAACCGAGGAAACACGTATCGGGGATTCACTCACCTGCGAGTCAAATGACGGTTCGGCCCACAGGCTGTGGCTGGTTCTCCTGAGAGCTGCCGGCACTTCCTGTGGCCCACCTCCGTCTTGGATGACAGTTCGCGCTACATCCAGCACTTCCTGGCGAACATCATCAACCACAGCGGCACGCAGGACTCGCACCTCGTCTTGTTCAGCCAGACGGCGGCGTTCAATCTCTGCACGCTCATCAAGTAGGTGTTGACGCTCAGCGCGGTAGCGAGAAACAACGGAGAGCGCGAGAGCCCCAAGAGGCATCACTGCGGCTCCAAGCACAGCGCCTGCGACAACCCGATTCAACAGTCCGCCCAGGGTGACAGGTTGCAAGTTCAAAGCGTCGGCCACAAGAACAACGACGACGCCACGAGCCGCACCAGTGACAAACCCGAATCCGATCACCGCAGCGATCGGAACAGGAGCAACGCGACGGCTGCGAAAGAGGATGAAATCTCCAATCAAAAAGAAGACCCCAATAGTGATCAGACCTGCAATCGCTACGAGAACCCATCCGAGCCACTGATTCTCTCCAGGAACTTGGGAGATGTTCGTGGTGATCGACAACAGATTGAACGGGATGTTGAAAACAAACAGCACCCACGAGATGGCCCATCTGCCACCAATGTGTTCTCGCAGCGTGAGACCGAGAATCCGCCGTCGCGATTCCGTCATGGGCATCACACCCCATCAGCACCGGCGCGGGCACCGATGAGTGTGTAGAAAGCCTTCGCTAACGCAACCCTCTGATTAACGACTTCGTCGCGCGCTAGATCAAGTCGCTTGGCAAGTCGTGCAATGGTTTGCTCGACAGACTTCACCTCCACGACTCGAACACGGGCAATTTCTGCGTTGGTCAAGCCGCATGCGAGCAGGCGGAGCGTTTCGATCTGTGCATCGGTCAGGTCGACACGCGGCACATCCGATGCTGCTTCGGAAACTCGGCGCGAACCAATGATTGCCTCGACAAGAAAGCCGAGGTCCTCCAACGATTGCTTGACCACGTATCCCGCCCCGGGCGGTAATTGGGCCAAGGAGGTGCTGAACAGCCGGGGATCCTCGTACGAGGTAAGCATCACCACACCGAAGTCCGGCATCACACGCCTGATCCCGTGGGCCACATCCAGGCCGGTCGGTCCCGTCCCGAGATCTAGGTCGAACACCCCTACGGTCGCCTGCCGATCAACTGCCGAAGTAATCGCAGTCTTCGCATCATCCGCCGTGGCTACGACATTTAGGCCGAAGCGCTCCAGCGCCGCCTTGAGCGTCACGCGAGTGAAATCGTCGTCCTCGAGCAGCAGTACCCGAAGATCCGACGGCATCACAGACGGGTCTTCGGCTGGCACATTCCCATTATGAGCATTGCCCAATACCGACAGGCGTGGAAGTGGGCTGTCTTTGAGGGATTGACGGGGTAGCCCTACCCCTAAGATCCCCTAAGTGACTCGCTGGCACCGCGCATGGCTGGTAGCCGCTGTCACTTTCCTTGTCTTGCTTACGTCAGCAGCCTTCCGATCTTCCGTCGGTGTACTGGTCGTTCCATTCGAGAACGAGTTCGGCTGGTCTCGCTCCGCGACTTCCATCGCCGTGGCCGTGAATCTCGTCCTCTACGGCGTCACCGCACCCTTCGCCACAGCGCTCATGGAGCGCTTCGGGGTCAAGAACATTGCCGCGGGCGCACTGGCCCTGATCGCGATTGGCACCGGACTCACCACGGTGATGACCGATCCGTGGCATCTGGTCATCTTGTGGGGCGTGATTGTCGGACTCGGCGTCGGCGCAACCGCTCTGGTCTTTGGCTCACTCGTGGTGAATCGCTGGTTCGTCGAACGACGCGGCTTGATGCTCGGTGTCATGGGTGCGGCCTGGGCCACCGGACAACTCGTATTTCTTCCGCTGATCGCAAACACCATCGATGCCGCCGGCTGGCGAACGGCCTCGTGGGGTATCGCAATCGCCGCCTTGGTCCTGGTCCCGATTATCTGGTTCGTCATCGCCGATCGCCCGAGTGATGTCGGGCTTCTTCCCTACGGCGCCGACCCGCATGATCCGCCCGAGGAGGAGACAAATACCAAGGGCAGCGCCGCGAAAGCGGCCGGCAGCGCCATCACAACACTTGTAGAGATCGCGCGACACCGTACCTTCTGGATTCTCGCAGGCACTTTCTTCATCTGCGGCTGGACGACCAACGGCATCATCTCTACACACTTCATCCCGGCAGCTCACGACGAAGGGATGCACGCCACCACCGCCGCCGGACTGCTCGCCGTCGTTGGCATCTTCGATCTCATCGGCACGATTGGCTCCGGCTGGCTCACCGACCGATTCGATCCACGCAAGCTTCTGGCGATCTACTACGGCGTTCGCGGCATTGCACTGCTTGCGATGCCCGCGATCATTGGACCGGCCGTCGAGCCACCAATCCTCGTGATCATGGTGCTCTTCGGTCTCGATTGGGTGGCGACCGTTCCACCGACCGCCATCTTGTGCACGCGTGCTTTTGGACCGGAGAAAGGTGCCGTCGTATTCGGATGGGTATTCGCCTCACACATGATTGGCGCCGCAGCAGCAGCTCTCCTTAGCGGAGCCATCCGCGATATCACCGGTGACTACCTGATCGCCTGGCTGCTCGCGGGTGTCCTCGCTATCGGCGCATCGGTCGCCGCCATGGCATTACCCCACAGATTGCGCAGAGCGGAGCCCACCCGAGCAACCTGACACTGGAATACTTGCCGGCAAGCGCCCGTAGCTCAACGGATAGAGCAACCGGTTTCTACCCGGTCGGTTGAGGGTTCGAGTCCTTCCGGGCGCGCTTTCACGAGAACGTCGTCACCGTGCCAAAGGATTGACCCACCGCATTTCCGGAAAGCGCGCAAAGTCGGCATCCTGCGAGTAGGCGGTGCCCCGTTCTCGATAGCTAGTGCCGCAAGATGCGCATCCGGCACCTTCGAGCAATCTCGTCATGACGTGCATATGTTCCGGACCAGGTGTGAGGACCGCAGTGATGGGAAGCGCGAACCGCTGCTCTACATCTTCGATTGCGGTGCTGACCGACATGCTCGCTTCCGCCTGCTGACGCGGACCACCATTCCCATGCGCATTGATGGTGACGGCTATCGACGTCCATGGCGTCAATAAGGACTTTCACATCGGGGACGGGGAATTGAACTTTGAGTGTTGATTCACAACTTGGCGGATCCCTGCTCGAGGCCGACACCGTCTACCAAGGGACGAATCGAAACACTTGCATTCCGTGATCATCAGCACGTGACTACGGTTATGGGGTGATGGAGGACGTCGGTGCTTTATGGGCAGAGGTCGTCGTCGTTCCCGACTTTCCGCAGCCTGGAATTTCCTTCAAGGACCTTTCCGGAATTCTCGCTAATCCCAGAACGTTGGCAATCACTGTAGGTGCGTGGATCAAGGCAATCGCACCCGAACGCCCCTCCATGATCGTTGGGGTTGAAGCACGCGGGTTCCCAGTTGCCGCCGTCCTCGCCTACGAACTCGGCTGCGGTTTCATTCCGTTGCGCAAGCCGGGCAAGCTTCCACGTGAGTCGCACCGCGTGGAATATGCACTCGAGTACGGCACGAGCGCGCTCGAGATTCACACCGACGCATTGACGAGCGCTGATCGGGTCGTGATCGTCGACGACGTTCTAGCGACCGGCGGAACGGCTACCGCAGCGGTCGATCTTGTGCGTCGCACCGGCGCTGAGGTGATTTCACTCGCGGTAGTCATGGATCTGCCTGCATTAGGGGGCCGTGCAAAACTCGCTACCCACGGTGTCTATGTGCACGCATTGATCGACGATGAAGGCAACCCCTACTCCTCGTAGTTCTTCGAACGCTGAATACGCCCAGCACCTATCCCCTAAGTTCCTCGCATGACGTCGCGCAAGTTCTTCATCGACACGGACACCGCCACCGACGATGCAATCGCCCTATTGATGGCCCTTCAGCGCCCCGACATCGAAGTGTTGGGGATCTCGACAGTCGCGGGCAACTGCACGATCGAGCAGGCCACGCAGAACGCGCTCTACACACGCGATCTCGTCGGCTCCACAGTGGCGGTCCACGTCGGAGCGGACGGCCCACTCATGCGCAGTCTGCAAAGCGCGCACCACGTTCATGGACAAGACGGCATGGGAGACATCGGCCTTCCCCTCCATAGCCGCGAACCCGCGTCGTTTCGAGGTGTCCAGGCAATCATCGACACGATCATGGATTACCCGGGTGAAATCGAGTTGGTCACTCTTGGACCCTTGACGAATCTTGCGCTAGCTCTGCGACTCGAGCCCAGCATCATCGACAACGTAAAACGCGTCGTCACCATGGGCGGCACCGCTGTTCTGCCGGGGAACATCACTCCCCTGGCTGAATTTAATTTCTGGGCCGACCCCGAGGCCGCGTACATCGTTGCTAATTCCGGGCTCGAGTTCGAGATGGCCGGTTGGGATATCTCAACTGCGCATGCGGTCATTCATGACGAGCTCGCCGCGGAACTACGCAGTCTGGGAACGCTCGGTGCATTCGCTGTGGACATCCAGGCGGTGCTTCGTGAGTTCTGTCGTAACGAGACGATGCTTGATGGCTTCGACCTTCCCGATCCACTCGCCATGGCCATTGCAATCGATCCGAGCATCGTTACCCGCGAGGCGCGCCACTTCGTGGACGTCATTGCTGGTGATAGTCCGGCGCGGGGGCAGACGATCGTGGATGAACGCGGATCCAGCGGTCGCGAACCGAATTGTCGCGTCATCTACGAAGTCGATCGTGAACGCTTCCTGGACCTTCTCCATCGTGCTCTACGCGGTGACGCGCAGACATGAAGTGGGTACCCACCGTCTCGAGACGGTGGGCACCCTGCACGCCTACAGGTTGTTGCGAACCTTGTAGACGCGCTTCTCCTTGAACGGCATGACGTACTGCGGGTTGGGTGATGGCGCCTAGGCGACGACCGTGCACCTCCCGCGCTTTTCGAACTTCACCGTCCGCTTCCCTTTACGGTTACTGATTGTGCAGTTGTCTTGCGACTTCTTGGTCACTCTCCATCGAACCGTCACACCCCAATCGGTGTAGATGGGCTCTTTGGTTAGGACCAGCTGAGTCCCCACGCGCTGCTTGCTGCTCGTCTCGGCCCTGATACGCGCGCTCTGCTGGATCCGCTCTTGCGCCATGGTCGGGCTGGCGACTTCGACGGGAACTCCAGCATCCTGCGGCGGGGCAACTGACTCGGTCACCGGATCACCGGAAGACAGCTCTGCCGGTGCTGCGGGAGCAGGTGCTGGCGCCGGTGGCGTAGTCGGTTCCGGATCCGGTACCACCGGCGGATCCTCACCACCGGTGAGGCCCACATCGATGTAGGTCAGGTTCTGCGCCCCGACGACGACCGCAGTGTTACCAACTTCTTCTCCACCGCCGCCATGACCACCGCCGTGACCACCGCCTGATCCGCTACCGGGACCCATGCCCATGGCCAGGAGACTCTCAACCGGCTCCTCAACCGATTCACGTACGGTTGGAGCATGCAACTGTTCCGCTCCCGTCCGTTCATGATCGCCGTGGTGGTCTTCGTGATCATTGGCTTCGTCGGCGCAGGAGCCGCAGCGCTGATTCCGCGAAGCAATGGACCTGCCTCGGTTGATGCGGATTCCCTGTGGTCGAGTCAATCCGAAGAGGTCAAGACCGAGGTCTGCACGGCATTTCGGGCCAACCCTCAGGGCTACCTGACACTGATGGAGCAAACCTGGCTTGCTGACGGCACGTTGGATCAGCAGTCCTTCGATCAACTCGTGGACGTCATTGCGACGGACTGCCGCGTCAACTACTGAGTCCCCGTGCCCATAGAAGTCCTTACCGACAGCGCCGACGTTCGACTATCGGGCTATCGCGACCTGACAGACGTTGCGCTGCGGGTTCGCTTCGAACCTGACAACGGGGTCTACATAGCCGAAAGCGCTTCGGTGATCGAACGAGCAGTGGCTTCTGGACACGTGCCCTACTCCATCTTGATGGAAGACAAGTGGCTTCCCCGAATGAGGCCACTGCTCGATGACCACCCAGAGATTCCTGTCTACGTTGCCGATAAGCAGTTGCTCGAGGAGATAACCGGCTTCCACGTCCATCGCGGAGCACTGGCGTTGATGCATCGCCCCGAACTCCCAACGCTCGATGACGTCCTCACCAGTGCCTCGCGGCTCTTGATCCTCGAGGACATCGTCGATCACACGAACGTAGGAGCCATCGTCCGCTCAGCCGCCGGCCTTGGTTTCGACGGATTCCTCGTGACGCCCCGCTGCGCTGATCCCTTGTATCGCCGAAGTGTTCGAGTCTCGATGGGAACTGTCTTTGACCTTCCGTGGACGCGCATCGCTCCCTGGCCGGATTCCCTCGCGCATGTGCGAGAAGCCGGTTTCACTGTCGTCGGCATGACTCCAGGCTCCGATTCCATCGACCTCGACGCCGTGACCGCTCCCAATCGAGTGGCACTGGTACTGGGTACTGAGGGTGACGGACTCACAACAGCGGCAATCGCCTCCTGCGATGTGTCCGTTCGTATCCCTATGCGCAATGGAGTCGACTCCCTCAACGTCGCTGCCGCCGCAGCCATTGTGTGCTGGCATTTCCGCCCAAGTGGCGAGTAGCCCATGAAACCTGAAGCCTGAATGACGTGTTGGAGACAAGGCAGGTCACCAAGACCTCGATCATCACGGTCTCCAACGCCACGATCTTGCTAAACGTCGGTCTCATCGCAAGCGGACTGGCGTTGGTGCTCAGCCTCTTAACCAAGACGACAGCAGCAACCACGTCGATTGGACCGGTTCCCATCGCGATCGCTCTAATCGGTCTGATGGTGGGCATGCCTCACGGTGCTGTTGATTACCTGACAATGGGGAGAGACCTCACTCGCGGCGAACGCCTGCGTGGCGCTCTGGCCTATATCGCAATCGCCGCCGTTGTTGCAGCTGCGATCATCACATGGCCCAGCATCGCCTTCCTCGGTGTTCTCGCGATGACGGTCTGGCACTTCGGGACGGGCGACGTCGAGGCGACGCGCGAACTTCAAGGCCTAACCCCCATGACGGGACCCACGCGTATCGCCTACGCACTGGCACTCGGCAGTGCACCGGTCCTGTTGCCCCTCACCTCTCCTGCTGCGGTCTCCACGCTTGTGACGATCGAGCCTGCACTGGCAACCTTCTTCACCCCCGAAGCAATCGTGGGGACGCGAGTTGGGGTCTTGGCTTTGATCGTCGTCGTACTCCTGGTGCTTCTTCAGCGAGGTGAGGTTCGTGGCGCCCTGGAACTCTTCGCCCTAGCAGTCCTGGGATTCGTAGCTTCACCGCTTGTTGCCTTCGCCGTTTACTTCGGCTTTTGGCATGCACTGCGTCACACCGGCCGATTAGCACTGGCGACCTACGGGCAGATCACCCCGCGGACCCTTGCGCGGGTCTCGAAAGGTGGCATGTCTTCACTTATCGGCTTCGTCATCGTCGTAGCCGCAATCGTGATGTTCGGAGATCCAACTGTGGCTCTCGGTCCTGCACTGTGGATCGGCTTAGCCATTGTGTGGGGCCTTACGGTCCCGCACATGTTGCTGGTGGCTCGCTTCGACGCCCGGATGCGCGCGAGCGGGGTCTGACTACTCCTCCACCCTCTCCATTCGGACAGGAAAGAAGCGCCAGGCCAGCAATGCGCCAAGCGCTGCCACTACTGCGCCAACCGTGAGGGCCCATCCCATTCCAGACACGAATGCGCGGCCGGTTATGTCACGGGCTGGATCGGCGATCTCCTTCGGCAATTGCTGAACGAGAACCGTCGCCGATGCCAGAGATTCACGAACCGCCGCTAGTGCCTGCTGCGGCACTGCCGAGGCTGAGTCACCGAGAGCGGCTATCGCATCGTCGATCCTGGCCCGGTAGGAGAAGGCCACAATTCCACCCAAGATGGCGACCCCGAACGATCCACCCAACTCGGACACAGCGTCGTTCACTGCCGAACCCATGCCTGATCGTTCCCGTGGAACCTTGGACAGCACTGCGTTCGTGCCCTGGGGCAGAGCCAGACCCATTCCGATTCCGGTGACACCCAAGGCAAAACCAACGTACGGGTAGGACGTCATCGGTTCGACGAAAGACATTGACAGCAAACCCACGGCAACGAGGCCGACTCCAGTGACCACCGTGTTGCGAGCACCCCAACGTTCAGCGACCCGCGGGCTCACAAGGGAAGCCACCAGCAAGCCTCCGGCGCCTGGCAACATGCCGATCCCCGATTGCAGCGGGCTGAGACCTTGCACGAGTTGCAGGAACTGCGGCAGGAAGAACAGCGCCCCCATAAGGGCGAAGTAGACGAGTCCGACCGTCACAACGGCAACCGTGAACACACGTTCGCTGAACAGTTCCATCGGTAGAAGCGGCCGCGGCGCACGCTTTTCCCACCACACGAAGAGCGTGAGAAAGACGATTGCTGCGACCAACGCACCACTGGTGAGTGCGGTGATTCCCGAATCCGGGAGTTCGACGATGAAGGTCACCAGTGCTATCAAGCCGAGTGAGGACAGAGCCGCTCCTCGAAGATCGAGTTGAGGCTTGGTCGCATCCTTGGATTCGGGGACGAAGAGCAAGGTCAAGATGAAAACGATCACCACCAGTGGTGGATTAACCAAGAACACTGCATGCCAACTGAAGTGTTCGAGAAGCAATCCCCCGACGATCGGCCCAATTGCGACGCCGACTCCAGCCACCGCTGCCCACACACCGATGGCTTGAGCTCGTTCGCTCGGCGCACGGAAGGTTTGCACAAGAATCGACAAGGTCGACGGCATGATGAAGGCGCCACCAATGCCCATCAGCGCACGGCAGGCGATCAGCAAAGTGGCATCGGGAGCTGCGCCGGCAGCGAGTGAACCGAGACCAAAGATCACGAGGCCGATCATGAGAATTCGCTTACGACCAAACCGGTCGCCAAGACCGCCGGCCAACAGAAGCGTTCCAGCAAACAGGACCGAGTAGGCGTCGACCACCCATTGCAGTTCAGCCGTAGTGGCCTTCAGGTCCTCCTGCAGACTCGGCAGAGCAACATTGACAATGGTGTTGTCGAGGGAGATCAGCGCAAGGGCGAAGGCAAGGATCGCTAGGACGGACCACTTTCCTGCTGAGCGCACAGCGGAAGGCTAGTAGCCGGCTCAGCGCGCCTTGGGGATCTTCACCGACGCCACCGGTTCGAAAGTGATAGTCGTGCGGTTGGAGACGCGGCCTTGAGCGTCGTACTCCAGCACGGTCGCCTGCAGGCCATTGGCGGCAATGCGCGTGACGGTTCGCGCCGGCTCTCCCTTCGAAGGCGCTGGATTCTCCGCCTTGATCTCCAGGCTTCCGTTAGCAAGCACCTGGGTGGCGATCCCCGGCGCGGCATCGGTCCATGGCAGCCACGGATCGAAGCCGATGCGGTCCTCGATCCCGGTAATGGGATTCGGATTGCTAGCGGTTCGAGTGTTGGTCCAGCGCTTGAGTGGTGGATCGCGGAAGAACTGACGCTTGCCTGCCGTGATGATCTCGGAGATCTTCTTCATCCCCATATTCCGGTTGCCCCGACCAATAACTTGGGCGAAGTCGTTGCAGTCTGCAGCCCCCACAGCATCGATGCGGCAGTTGGATCGGGTCTTGGGGCGCTTGCCCTTGCGGACGTAGGTCATCGGCGCATTCGCAGCCCACTCAGCCCATCCGGTGATCGCACCCTGCGGGTCCTGCCCGAACGTGGCTAGCGCCGACGTCACCTCGACCGGCACCGGCAGGTCAGCAGCCTGGGCTCCAGGGGAGTTCGTAAGGAGCAGTCCCAGCGCCGTCGCAGCAACGACAACGGTTGTCGGTACACGCATGCAACGACGGTAGCCGGAGGCTTCCGACGTCCGCAAATCCGGCCGGTTCTTCAACGCGGGGCTCGAGCAGCGATAACGTCGGGCTGTGACTCTCTTCGGAAATATCGACGCCGGTGTCCTTCGGGGCATACTCCGCCAACTGCCCTCTGCTTTCCGGCAAAAGCCGTGCGAACTCGGCGACATCGAGTGCCGGCGGGACCTATCTGTGACGATGAACGCCGATCTCAGCGCACGCTTCGGCAAGGCAAGCGACGTCACTATCAAGGATCACTATCTCGAGCGAGCCGACGGAAGCCAACTTCGCGTGCGCATCTACCGACCATTCACGACCGCAGCACGCGGAGCACTTCTGTACGTCCATGGCGGTGGCATGATCGTCAGCACAGTCGAGGACTACGACGCCCGCTGCATGCACTACTGCACCAACACCGGATTGCCGGTCGTGTCCGTCGATTACCCCCTGGCTCCTGAAGCTCCATATCCGGCCCAGATCGACGACGCTCTCACCGCTTTGCAGTGGATGCATGACAACGCAGATGAGCACGGCTGGGACTCAAGTCGCATCGGAATCGGGGGCGACAGCGCGGGAGGCGGCCTGACCGCCGGCGCAGTGCTCAAGAACCGTGACACTGACGGCCCCTCACTGGCTTGTCAGATGCTCGTCTACCCGATGCTCGATGACCGCAACACAGTTCCCGATTCCCGATTCCCCAAGCAGTTCCAGATCTGGACTTACGTGGATAACGAGACAGGATGGGATGCGTACCTCTCCGGCCTGGCGGACAGGTCCGACGTTCCAATCTATGCGGCGCCGGCTCGCGCCACGGACCTCAGCGGCCTACCCCCGACCTACATCGACACCGGAACCCTCGACATCTTCCACGACGAAGATCTCGCCTATGCAAAGAAGATGCTGGCCGACGGAGTCGAGGTCGAAGGACACATCTGGAACGGTGCTCCGCACGGCTTCGACTACTTCGCCCCTAGTGCGGCGATCGCGAAGAAGGCGTGGGACTGTCGTTTCGCTTTCCTCGTCGAGCACCTGCACTAGTCGCTCACCGGACTAGAGCTCTTCACTCCCAACACCGTGGTGAACACGGAAGAAGTTATTCGGGTCAAACCGGCGCTTGATTCGTAGCAACTTGGGGTAATTCGATCCCCATTGAGCGTCTTGCCAGTTCTCTAGGAAGAAGTCGGCCTCGGTCGAGTAGGAACCTGCGCCCGGGGTGGCGGCCACGATGTAGCCCATAGCTTCATTCAGGTCGGCACCGATCTCACGCGCGACCTTGGCGCTCGGCTTCTTGCCTTCGACGCCCGGATACTTGTATTGCTGGGCCGACGCCATGATCACCAAGCCGCCGGCTTCGAAGCACCCTGGATGCAGGGCGGTCTTCTCGTCTCGAGCTCGCGCCTCGGGGTGCTCTCCTGAGAGCCCCTTGTTGAGTTGGTAGATAAAAGGCCTCACGCGCGAGGCCTCGTAGAAGGAATCAGCAATCGCGGCCGGATCGCGACGCATGAGATCGGTAGAGATCCAGCGTGATTGGTAGCCGTTCCAGAACGCCCCGAGTTCACCCTGGTTGCCAGTCCACCAGAACTGATAGGTCGGTGCTTTGGGTCTGGGGTCGCGCGTGATGAAGTCCGGATCGACGCTGTCCCAGTAATCGGGGTTCCACAGGTTCTCAAACGCCAAGAACTGGAATTGTGGATCTACTTCGAAGTCCGCCGGGCGTGCCCGCAACGGCGCAACGAACTGCTCGATCGTCGCCTTGCCTTCCGCCTCGGGCATGTCCAGGAAAGTTAGGCGGAAGCCCAGTTCATTGTCGGGGCCGAAGGCGACGGATTCTCCCCAGTGCCAGTTGTCTAGACCCACGGGATAGAACTCCACGAATCGCTGGATCAGCTCACGGTAGGCAGCGTCGCTCTTCGCCTTCACTGAACCGGTGATGATCCCGACCGTCGAGGGGATCGGGTGGGTGAGGAGTGTGACTCGACTGACGATTCCGTAGGTGCTGCCGCCACCACCGCGAACGCCGAAGAATAGGTCCGGCTCGGAAAACTCATTGACGGTGTGGACCTTGCCATCGGCGGTGACAATTTCGGCTTGGACGATGCCACCCGAGCCGGTGCCGTACCTCTTCGAGAACGGACCGAAACCACTACCGAAGGTGAAGCCACCGCACGCACCAACGCTGGTACAGCCACCACCGGCGACGAATCGCCCAGCCATCGTTGCGGCCCGGTAGGCCTCAAGCCAGCGAGTGCCGGCCTCCACGGTCATCGCGTGTACGGGTTCGGTGCCAGCAGGTGCTCCATCGGGGACAAAGGAATCGTGCATCGTGATGGTGCGCATGTCGTGCGTCCAAACGAGCAGCGAGTCCGGCGCCATGTTTCGACCCAGGTAATCGTGTCCCGTTGCTTTCACGACGAGTTTCACGTCGTTCTCGCGGGCGAAGATGACCGCAGCAACGATGTCCGACGTCTTTTGCGCCCGGACTGCATAGGGCGACGCTGCTGCCGTCCAGGCGCCGAACCAACCGGTGGACTGCAGCGCCCCGGGCTGCTCCTCATTCCAAAACGGATTCTTCAGAAGCTCGAAGGTCTCGGGTGTGGCATTGACCCACGGGAGTTGGGTAGTGATCAAACGCCCACCCACCTGCTTGTCGAGGGCGCGCCATTTGGCCTTCGACGGCCATGACTTGCCCGAAGCCATGAGCGGTTCAGCGGCACGGGCAGCAGGACCGGTGAGAGCGGCGGCGGCAGCGAGGGCGGTGGTTCCAAGGACAGCGCGTCGGGAGATCTCAGCCATTTTCACAGGCTATGAGCGACGCGGGTGAGGCTCAACAACCTCGCTGGGTTTCCCACGAGGTGTAGGGGTAACCCCTCACCTCAGCGGAAAGTTGACCGCGTTTTGACGAAGTCAGTGATCACGTAGTCGCCGAGGCGCTCGCTCGACGGCGCAAGGACTTTCCCTCCGTTGCGCCTAGCCATCTCATCCAAGAATCGCGCCAGGCGGGGTTCGTCGCCGAGCCGGAACCACGAAATAGCGACCTTCCGCTTGGTCATGGCATCCACCTGAGCGACGGTCTCGGTGATGGTTTCGCGGGTCGGTGGCCAGTCGAACCACCAACCACCATCAGGACTCAGGTGCGCGGTCGGTTCACCATCGGTAACGACCATGACGATCCGCTGCGAACCCGGGTGCTTATCCAGGAAACGGCCGGCGAGCATCAGCGCATGCTGGAGGTTGGTGCCTTGGATCTCGCTCGCCTCGAGGTCGGGAATTTCCATCGGATCGACAACCCGCGCCATGTTTGCGAAACCGATCACCTGCAGGGCATCGAGCGGGTAACTCGTGGACGTGAGGGAGTGCAAGGCCATCGCCATAGTCTTGGCTGCGCTCCAGGTGTCGTTCATCACCATTGAGAAGGACTGATCAACGAGCAATGCCACGGCCGCCCGCGTAACGGTCTCGGTCTCAGCGATCTCGAAATCATCTGAGGACAAGCCGGTGTTGGTTCTCGTCGCCATCTGCCGGTAAGTGGCGTTCTGCACCGTGCGGACCACGTCGATCGACTCTTCGTCACCGAACCGCCACGCGCGATGCGTTCCGGTCGGTTCCCCCGCCGCGCCGGTTCGGTGCATGCCGTGATCTCCGCGCTCGGTGCCCTCAAGTTGATCGAACACCTCGCGCAGCGCCGTGCGCCCGATGCGCCGAACGGCCTTGGGGCTCAGCCGGAGAGTGTCGCCGTCACTCGTGAGAAAGCCCTGGGTCTCGAGTTCTCGCTGCATCTGCTGCATCGCCTCGAGGTCATCTCGCGCGCTACGTCCGAGCGCACGCTCGAGGGCTTCGGCGTCGATCTGATCCAGATCGCTCATCGCGTCTGCGTCACCCAACTGCGAATTGAGTTGCTCGAGGTCTGCCATCTCGGCGAGGGCCCGGGTCGCGTCGGGCAGCCCCAGAGAGTTCTCACCGGTCAGGCCCGGCCCTCGGCTTCGGGAGAACTCCGGACGCAACGCCTGCAGGTTGTCCTGCAGTCGTGCCATCTGCTCCTGCAAACCCATGTCCGAGAGCGCTTGCTGCATGGCCTCGGCGAGTTCGGCGCGCTGCTCGGGGGTCATGGAGTCCAACATGCGCTGCATCGCCGCGGATTGGCGAGCCATCTCGTCAATGAACTCATCGAGTGTGTCAGGAGCATCGGGGAAGAGATCCCTGTGCTTGTCCAGAAACTCCTGATAGTCCTCTTCCGTTGCCGTCCCCTGTCGATGAGCATCGAGCAGATCGTTTAGATCCTTCATCATCTCGGCCATCGCCGCTTGGGCCGCGGGATCCGACATGTCCTCAACAGATTTACTCAAACCGGCGAACTGCTGATCGATCACATCTCGACGCAGCCGGTCCTTCATCTGCTCGTAGATCCCGCGCGCCTCGTCTGATCGCCAGGGATATTGGTCAAGTTCCTGCATGGCACGAGGCACGTCGTCGGGCAAGGCATCGAGCATCGCTTCGGCAAAGCGGGCGTCGTCGGAAGGATCAGGAAAGAGTTCACGCCGCTCAGCGTCCAGAGCCTGGTCGAGCATTTCCCGAAGGTCGCTCATCAGGCCGTCCATCCGGCCGGACTTGCTCAGCTCCTTATGACGCTTGCGCAGTTGCTGGGATAACTGAGACAGGCCACGGCGCCCTTGGGTTCCCGCTCGGAGGACGTCGCGAAGGGCATCGCGCACCGACTGGCCCTCGAGGATTCGCTTACCGATTTCGTCGACGCCCGCTGCCGCATCGGCTCGCGGGGCAAGCGGATCGGGCCCACCGTGGAACGCGCCGTAGCGTCCACGGCGTGGTCGATAGGGCCGGCGGGAACTCATTCGACGCCGTAGTCCTCGTCACTGGAATCGTCGTCAACCACATTGCTCGCGTAGGTGACTGTGGCACCGTCATCGTCTTTGTCGATACGCCGCGTAAGCCACAAGCCTTCTGCGGCAAACTCGATCACTGCGGCGGCAAGTCCCGGTGACTCCGCCATCCCAGGCTCGGCAGCGGTGACCACGGCACCGAGCCCCTCCATCGGTCCAATGGCCTCAAGGATCGCCCGCGAACTCATCACATCAGAGGTTGCGAGCGTGTTGCCCTCGTCGAACCACTGCACGAGATGCGTGAGGAAAGGCCGCGCCTGTTGGCCGCCGAGCAGCGATCGCCACGATTCAGCCGTGGCCTGCCGCGCCAACAGAACGAGTGTGTCCTCTTCATAGCCTTCCTCCGAGACGTCGAATTCGACCTTGCCACGCAGGGACGGAACGATGTCCACAAGGTCGCCAACCCTGGCCACCGGTTCGTCGTCTCCTGCGATTGCCGACCGACGCAGCGCGGCACCCGAGAGTTCCTCCACACACGCGATCGAGAACCGCGCCGAGACACCACTGCGCTGATCGATGGCCTGCGATTCACGGACTCCCCGAGCGAAGCGCGCCACCGTGTCCAACAGGTGGCGCGGAATCACTGCATGAATGTCAGCTTCCTGCTCGAGCAGTTGGATCTCAAGATCGAGGTCAAGCGGGTAGTGGGTGCGGATCTCCGCACCGAAGCGGTCCTTCAGCGGCGTGATGATGCGCCCGCGGTTGGTGTAGTCCTCGGGGTTCGCGCTCGCCACGACCAGCATGTCCAGCGGTAGGCGGAGGTTGTAGCCACGGACCTGAATGTCACGTTCTTCTAGGACATTCAGCAAAGCCACCTGGATTCGTTCGACCAAATCGGGAAGTTCGTTCATCGCAAAGATCCCGCGATTGGTCCGCGGCACGAGTCCGAAGTGGATGGTCTCGGGATCTCCGAGGCTGCGGCCTTCGGCAACCTTCACCGGGTCGATGTCACCTACGAGGTCACCCACCGACGTGTCGGGGGTTGCGAGCTTCTCGCCATACCGCTCACTGCGATGCCGCCAGGCAATCGGCAACTCGTCGCCACGTTCTGAAGCGAGCCGTCGACAGCGAGCACACACCGGCGCGGTCGGCTCGTCGTTGATCTCGCAGCCTTCGACGTACGGCATCCACTCATCAAGTAAGCCGATCAGCGAGCGGATGAGTCGGGTCTTGCCCTGTCCCCGCTCCCCCAGCAGTACAAAGTCATGGCCGGCGAGCAGCGCCCGCTCCACCTGCGGCCCCACAGTGTCCTCGAACCCGACGATCCCGGGCAGGGTCGGTAGCCCGTCGCGGAGCCTGCCGAGGAGGTTCTCCTGCATCTCGGCCTTCACCGAACGCGGCACGTACCCGCGCTGCAGTAGTTCGGCCTTCGTGCGAGGTAGTTCCGGTGGCGGTATCGGGGCGAATGTGGTCACCTGCTGACCGTACGACGGGCTCACGCCTCGCGCGACCTCGCGGCAGCACGCGCCCCGCATTGCTCATGAACGGGGGCCGATATGTGGGACGGGATGCCGGACGTGCTGCCCATTCAAGGGGCCATCGTCGCTCTTGTGTTCCTCGTCATCGCATTCATCAAGATCGTTCGTGGGGTGAGCGGCTCCGACGCGCTCATCTGGAACACCGTCGGCATCATCACGCTGCTCTACTTATTCACGAATATCGTGTGGATCGCCGGTGGAGGCTTTACCTAGTGTGCAGCAGGAAACAGTTTGCTAGCGATCAATCTCGCGGGCGATCACGATCAATCGACGCGTATTGACACCCGGTGGATCGCAGGTGGTCAATGTCACGGTGTTGCTGCCGTCGCGAAGCACATCGGGACCGAGCACCCAGGTGGCGTCCGGCTGGACGAGGAGCTTCTCGGCCACTTCGTAAGCGATTACGCGACCGTCGGGTGTCTCGAGCCTTATCGAATCCCCTAGCTGCATCCGATCGAGATCGGCGAATGGAGCCCCGAAGCCGGTGCGATGTCCGGCGATGGCGATGTTGCCGGCAGCACCCGGTTTGGTGGTGTCGGTGTACCACCCCGGTCCACGAGTGAGCGCCGATGTACTGGTGCCAGAGGCTACGAATAACTCATCTACATCTGCACTCGGACCGCGCCCAGACCATGACAACTTCGCAACGGCGGAACCACTCGGCCATGAGTTCTTCAAGCGCTGCTGGTGGCGATCGAACGTAGCCTTGGAGGAACGATTTCGGCCGGTCGCAGCTAGCTCCGGCGTGCTATCGACTACCTCCGGAGCATCGGTGGCTTCGGAGACGAGGCCTTGCGCTGACTTCTTGACCTTCACGGTGCTCGGCCCATTGCTGATGGTGAGCGTCACCTTTGAAGAGGCCGACGAGGTTCCTTGGCCGGACACTTGCAAGAGAACCGGCGTGTACACCGATTGCGGTCCTTGTGTCGGTGCAACAACGGTCGGCACTGCCGTCGGCGACGGATACGGGATCGGCGGCTTCGAATACCCGGGGATTATGGAGAAGGTGGGATTGGGGGTGGGTGTCGCAGTCGCGGTCGGAGTTGGCGTCGGAGTGCCCGTGGCCGTCGGTGTCGCAGTTGCGGTGGCTGATGGCGTTGGGGTGACGACGGGATTCGGGGGCACCAGGTACGTAGGTGTGACGGTGAACGTTGGCTGCGGGTCCGGCGAGATCGTGAGCGTGGGCGTTGGGTACGGCGTCGGAGTAGGAGTTCCGGTGACTGTAGGCGTTGGTGTTGGGTCAGGCGAAGGCACAACGTACTTCTGTTTGACAGGGTAGTCCGTCTTCGTGGGAACCCTCGGTGGCCACGTCAGATCCACTGTCGTCTGCGTTGGGGAGGGGGAAGGGCTCGTCGTCGCTGTTGGAGTTGGCGTTGCCGTACCCGTTGGCGTTGGTGTCGCGCTGGGGATAGGGGTCGGTGTCAATTGCGGCTCGGGGCTCGGTGGAACTACCGCGCAATTTCGTTGGAGCAGTTGCTGGCCCCAACCGTTCCAGTTTTGACCGGGATAGTCCTGCCACGCTTCGATCACACTGGTCCATCCGGGCTGCGGGAAGGGCGCGGAATTCTGGGGTGTCTTCGGCACCTGACTAACGCGGATCGAGTCCAGGACGTACGGGCGGAGCCGGTCAGATGTGGCTCGACACATGTGCAACACGTGGTCGTCTTGGACGATCGCCGAGTGACTCGGCTCGGGCGTTGCAGTCGATGTGGTCACAACCTGCTGCTGCGGTGGCAGTGTCGGCAAGATGACCTGCGGAACCGGCGTGCATGCTCCGAGATAGTCGCCGTGGCCAAGATGCCCACCCAGCGCTGAACTGGGCACCGACTTGGTCATCTGAGCCGGCGTTCCCGGCTTGTGGCAAATAGTGACTTTGTCGTTCTTGGCAAAGGCGACTCGTGCGGACGGCGTGCTGTCCGTCGATGCCTTGCCGCAGATGATCACCGAGGAAATCCGACTCCCACCTGCATCCACGACATCACCGGGAGCCGCCCCCACGAACGTCGAATACCCGTCACCTGTCACCAGAATTGCCGAAGCCAAACTCCACGCGCGGGCAACCGTTGTGAATGGTGGATCGGCGATGGGCAAGATCACGGCCTGCATGGTCGTGTAACCCGAGTACGCCCAACACAAGTCTCCGTAGCCCAGCCGCTGCCAGTTCGATGGAACTGAGTAGTCAATGCCCGGCGAGACGACATCGAAGGCATCGGTGTCCCCCGCGATCCCGATGAGTTGCACGGGATTGCCATTTGCTGCCTCGATCACGAGATTCCCTGGGCCGGCATCAGTCGCAACGTCGATTGATGACTTCACGAGCCGTTGCTCGGGCGCCGGCTTAGTCGAAGCGACAACGAAGGGTCGGAGGTCGGCGAGGTCATAGGAGGGGCTGGATGCCGGAGTGGCACTGACGGATGGGGTGGCGCTCGCGCTCTGAGTCGGGGATGCCGACGATGTAGCCGTTGGATTTTGAGTGGGGTTGGTTGTTGGTTGGGCTGTCGTGGGCTCCGGTGTCGGTGTGGGTGTCGGCGTCGGCGTCGGTGCCGGCTTGGCAGAGATGCTGACGTTGACGCGGTTCAAGTACTCGACTTCATCAGAATCAACAACGAGCGCGTTGATGGATCCTGAGCCTGAAGCGAAGGCGAGAAAAGATGTCGAAGACAACGGCTCTAGGTTGCCGGCTGCCGACGTAGAGACGAGCGAGCATCCACCAGCAATTCCGAGGTCCACAGTGTCGCCCTCGGTGACGCTGACTGACGACACCGCGTTGGTACAGGCGATCGGCACACCCGCCGCCTGGACGGCAGGAACACTTCCCCAGAGACTCGAGGACGCGGCAACGGCAAAAACCGCAGCCAGAATTCCGTGCTTTCGTCGATTCGCCACCTATCAAGGATAGGTGATGGCGGCGCCGTTGACGTCAGTTCTCGACATTGGCATGGAAGGCTCTACCCATGCTGTGGATCAACGTGGGCGCGATCGTCGCGGGCGTCGTCGTTCTTCTTGCCTGGTACAAGGCTGATAACGCCGACACCCCCGAAGAGCGACGTCCATGGTTGATCGCTCGCTATGGCGCCATCGGTTTCATCGTCATGTGGCTCATAGTCGAGGGCCCAGCGATGTACCGACTGATCTTCCAAGGCGGAGTCGAGTAGATGGTCACTCAGTTGGACAGCACAACGACGACGCACGTCACGCGCGTACGCCTCATCATCATTTGGGTCATCCTCGCCCTCGCCTTTCTCTACATCTGGATGCCCGAAGGCACCAATCCGGCCATCATGCTTCTGCTCGGCGAAATGCAGGTGGCCTTCGCGTTGGTGCATTGGTCGACCTGGGCCGGGTGGCGCACTGCGTTAATCGGATTCGTGATTGTTTTCGGTATCTCGTACACATCGGAGTTCATCGGAACTCACACTGGTTTGGTCTTCGGTGACTACTACGACTCCGACACTTTGCTCGGACCGCTGGTCGGAGAAGTTCCACCGCTGGTGATGCTCGCCTACTTCTCTATGGGTTACACCAGTTACGTTCTCGCGCGCATAATCGCCGGTGGCGGGATCAACGGACTCTACGAACGCGTTACCGGTTGGCGGCTCATTCTCGTCGCCGGAATGACGGCGCTGATCATGACGTTCAACGATTTGGCACTCGATCCGATCTCTTCGACGATCAAGGGTGATTGGACGTGGGTGAACGGCGGCGCTTACTTCGGTGTCCCGATCCACAACTTCTACGGCTGGGTCGGCACGATCTTCGTGTTCACGATCCTCGTCGTATTGCTGCTGCTGCGCCGAACCTACGCCGAGATGATCGCCCGACCAGTCCCGCAGGTCTTCGCTTACTAGGCCGTAGTGATGTACGCGATATTCATGGCGTCGACCTTGGTCAAGCCGATCATGGGCGAAACGGGCGAGATCTACACAGCGATGTTCATGGTGGCCTCGCTGATCATGATGCTGCCGATCCTCGCGGCGATCGCGGCGCTCACCCGACGCTCCTAGGCACAGCCACGAGGGAAAGAAGGGACGAAAGTCCCTACTTCACGGGTCCCACTTCTATTTCCTCTTTTCAGCAATACGGGAATGCTGGACACCATGGCGGAAATGGACCGTGAGGCATGGAGCGGGCGGATCGTGGTGGGCATTGATGCCTCCGCTACCGCACGAGATGCGGCGCGATGGGCGGCTGACGAGGCAGTAACCCGCGGACGGGGGCTGACGCTTGCCTGCGCGGTGCTACCCGCGGCGACCGTCGGCGGGCTGGGCATCCCTCCCGCACTGGATTACCTCGACGCACTGCGAGCCGATGCCCACGAGCAACTCACGGTCATTGCCGAAGAACTTCCGTGTGGCGACGTACAGATTGTTGTCGAGATCGCAACACCCGGCGGCTTGTTGATCGAGGCATCCCATCAGGCGCACATGCTCGTGGTCGGATCTCGTGGCACAGGCGGATTCGCGGGGCTGATGCTCGGATCGGTCGGCTCCCAAGTCGCCTCCAATGCCACGTGCCCGGTGGTCGTCTGGCGAGGGCAGTCACGACCCAAGGCTTCAAGCGTGGTCGTCGGCATCGACGGCTCGCCCAACTCCGAGGCCGCGCTGGGGGCTGCCTTCGAGCTCGCGAGTTTCCACGGCTGGGAACTCGTGGTCGTGCACGCATGGGAAATCCCGGCCTACGACCTCATCGAACTGCCCCAAGGCGCAGCGCCGTTGCCAATCGCGGAAGTTGCAGAGGAAGAAGTTCGCTTGGCCTCCGAGGTGCTCTCGGGATATCGCGATCAATATCCCGACGTAACCGTCCGCGAGCACCTCGTCCGCGGGCCCGCCGCGAAGGCGATCCTCGATCAGTCCTCGAGCGCGGCAGCGATCGTCGTCGGGACTCGAGGGCGAGGGCAGTTCCTGTCCACGGTCCTGGGCTCGGTCAGCAACAGCCTCCTGCATCGAGCGGACATTCCGGTCATGGTTATGCCACTTCCCGAGTCGAAAGGGAAATGAACGTGACCGCCACGGCAGAAACACCCAACAACATCGTCGTCCGCGACATCATGTCTCAACCGGTCCTCACAGTGGAAGTAGACGAAACCCTGTGGGATGCATGGCAACTGCTCTTCGTATCCGGCCTGCGACACCTGGTCGTCATCGACAAGCTCGGGCAATCCGTGGGAGTTCTCAGCGATCGCAATATCCTCGCCGAGGTTCCGGCTACCGCCGAGCACCTGTCCACCAGGCGCGTGTCCGATGTCCTGGCCCGCGTGCCGGTCTCCTCGATCATTCCCGAAGCCAACCCGCGCGAAGCTGCGAACATGATGGCTCGATCCGTGACCGAAGCCGTTCCCGTCGTCGATTGCGACGGTCGCCTCGTGGGCGTCGTCACCGAATCTGACCTGGTGCGCTGGCTCGGAAAGTAGCCAATCACGTCGCCCCATAGGGTGGTCGCGTGAGTGAGGATCAGCAGGAACAACCGACCAACCACCCCAACGGCCGGATGGTCTGGATCGATTGCGAGATGACTGGGCTGGATCCGCAGTCCGACGAAATCGTCGAAATCGCCTGCATCGTCACCGAAGGCGACCTCACCGAGATCGACGAAGGTATCTCTATCGTCATCAGGCCCAATGACGAACCCCTCGCCAACATGGACGAGGTGGTAGTCAAGATGCATAACGAGTCCGGCCTCATTCACGAGATTCCTGACGGCACGACACTCTCGGATGCTCAAGCAAGAGTCCTTGACTACGTCGCGCAACATGTGCCCGACCAGCGCAAAGCGCCGCTAGCAGGCTCCAGCGTTTACGTCGACCGTCTCTTTCTCGCCCGCTACATGCCCGATCTCGACGCCCACCTGCACTACCGCGTGGTGGACGTCTCAAGCATCAAGGAACTGACCAAGCGCTGGTACCCCAAGGCCTACTTCAACACCCCCGAGAAGACCGGCAACCACCGCGCCCTGGCCGATATCCGCGAGTCCATTGCCGAGCTGCGTTACTACCGCGATGCCGTCATGGTGCCCCTGCCCGGACCCACCACCTCAGAGGCAAAGGAACTCGGCAACAACCACGTAGTGGACCACGGGTAGACTTCTCCAGCGCTCTCGAAAGGGAGCCGCGGTGGGTGTAGCTCAGCTGGTAGAGCGCCGCGTTGTGGTCGCGGATGCCGCGGGTTCAAGTCCCGTCACTCACCCCAAAGGTCCACCGACGCCACAAAGGTCAGCAGGTGTGAGACATGGCCGCCTGGTGCAATCCCTTGTGCTCCGTCGGGTCGATCGCTTCGATTTTCGCGATGAAGGCGCCGGTATCGACTTTGGATCCGTTAACCCAGGTGCCGAGGACTTTCACCTGGTCGGTGAGTTTGTTCGTGTCGACTGCATAGGGATCAGCAGATAGTTCAACAAGATCAGCGCGTTTGCCAACGGCAAGTGATCCGAGATCCTTGTCTCGCCCGAGTTGGCGGGCAGCGTTGATGGTGTGGGCCTTGAGTGCGTCGTCCAGGCTCATCTGTTGCTCGGGTCCGTGCAACGTGCCTGAGGGTGTTCGGCGGGTGACCATGGCTTGCATGTTGAGCAACGGGATAGGTGGGCTGACCATGCCGTCGTTGTGGAAGGTAACCAGGGCACCCGACCGGACGGCATCTCCCCCGCGCATCCAGATGCTGCCGATCTCGCTGGGGAACATCTGACCGTCGAGGAGATCGCCCCAGTAGATGAACTGGGCCGGAAGAAGCGAGATGGTGACACCCAAGGAGGCAGCCCGATCGAACTGATCGCCGCGACAACCACCGAGGTGCTCCACGCGCCAGCGGTGGTCGGTGCCCATCAGGTTGTTCTCTACGAGGGCGTGCTCGTAGGCGTCGAGAACGATGTCGAGTCCGACATCGCCGTTGACATGGAAAGCGAACTGCCAGCCCTCGGGGGCGTGTTTGGCAAGCACTTCGTCGAGTTCGGCGCGGGTGTAGTTCATCATTCCCTCGCCACCTGGTCCGAGCGGAATGTTGGCCTTCTGCACAACGGGTGAGTCGAGATAAGGAAACGACGACGCGATCGTTCCGACCCACGGTGAACCGTCCGCCCAGAGTTTGATGCCCTGCTTCCACAGCATGTCCGGGTTCGGGGATGTGAGTTGCTCGCCGCACGTGTCCTCGATTGACATGTGATAGAGCGCAATACGTATGGGAACACCATCGGTTTGCGCGCACGCGGCATACGCCTTGAAGAGATTGCTCTCATAAGTGTGCTCGGTTGTCATCGTGATGCCGTTGCTGGACATCATCTGCATGAACTTCGCGAGAGACAAGAGCGGATGCGGGACAGCCTCTGCGAGAATCTTGCCGATCGCGGCCAACACTGCGGCCGTTTCGTAGGCCCGACCGTTAGAGGTGCCGTCATCGTTGCGACCAAAGCGGGCTCCCACTGGATCTGCGGGAGGTTTGTTATTCGCCCAGCCGTTGGCAGTGATGACCGCGGAGTTGAAGTAGGCCTCGTGACCGGAGTTGTCGATCACCACAACGGGTCGCGACGGGAAGAAAGCGTCGATATCCGTGTTGGTGAGTTCTGGCGCACCTTGAAGGAGTCGGTCCAGGCCCGTGAAAAGTAGGGCTTGTCCGGCAGGAACCTTGGCGTCAACTTCCTTCCAAAGCTTTTGGACATCCGCGTAGGTCGGATATCCCACATAGGGAGCGATCCAGTAAGCGGGAGTCTGGGTAATCATGCCGCTGAGCGCAGGGTGGCTATGAGCGTCGATGAAGCCCGGCATGAGAACACTGGCGCCAAGGTCTGTGACTTTGACTCCAGGTTCGGCCGCTTGGACATCGGCGAGCGTTCCGATGGCTGTAATGAGCCCAGTGCCGGTATCGATCGCAACGGCCTCGCCACCCGCGGTTGCTTCATCCATGGTTATCACCGAGGAAGCCTTCAGAATCAGATCGGCAGCCATAGTCCTGTCCCTTCCCAGAGTCGCCCTAAAACGTTTCCCGACCTTTTGTGAGATCCCGCACAAGGCTAGGGGTTCTCACCCTTCCATGGTCATGCAGTCTTCCAAGAACCCACTAGCGTCTCAGTTTCAATGTCTTTCCTTGGAGTTCTTGCTTGTCTCTCATTGCGCCCTCTATAACTCGTCCCACCTGGCTCTCGCCGAAAGTCTTCAAGACTGAAGTCCTCGCCGGTCTGGTCGTGGCAATCGCCCTGATTCCCGAAGCGATCAGTTTCTCGATCCTGGCCGGGGTCGATCCTCGGGTCGGCCTATTCGCCTCCTTCACGATGGCCGTGACCATCGCCATCACAGGTGGTCGGCCCGCCATGATCTCCGCCGCCACCGGTGCGATCGCTTTGATCGTGGCTCCCCTCGCTCGAGATCACGGACTTCAATACTTGATCGCCGCAGTGATCCTGGCTGGCGTCATTCAGATTCTGTTGGCCGTTGCTGGCGTTGCGCGATTAATGCGCTTCATTCCGCGCAGCGTGATGGTGGGTTTCGTCAACGCGCTCGCGATCCTCATCTTCATAGCGCAGATCCCCTACTTGATCGACGTTCCGGTGATCGTGTACCCACTCGTGGTGGTTGGACTCGTAATCATGTTCGTCCTTCCGCGATTCACTAGTGCCGTTCCTGCGCCACTGGTTGCCGTCATTCTGCTGACCCTCGCAGTGGTTGTCTTCGGCTGGCAGGTTCCCACCGTTGGTGATCAAGGCGAACTCCCCGGCGGTCTTCCGGTCCTAGGGATTCCCGCAGTGCCATTCACATTCGAGACGCTGCGAATCATCGCCCCCTTTGCTATCGCAATGGCTCTGGTCGGGCTAATGGAATCTCTCATGACGGCCAAGCTCGTTGACGACATCACCGACACCCCCTCACGAAAGACCCGTGAGGCCTGGGGACAGGGTGTTGCCAACTGCGTCACCGGGTTTTTCGGAGGTATGGGTGGCTGCGCGATGATCGGCCAGACGATGATCAACGTGAAGGTCAGCGGCGCACGCACCCGGCTGTCAACCTTCCTCGCCGGTGTCTTCTTGATGATCCTCGTTGTTGTCCTTGGCGACATTGTCGCGATCATTCCGATGGCCGCACTGGTGGCAGTCATGATCATCGTTTCCTACTCAACCTTCGATTGGCACAGCCTGAAGGTGATTGCGCACATGCCCAAGAGCGAGACGATCGTGATGCTGGCGACAGTCATCGCCACTGTGTTGACGCACAATCTCGCCATCGGCGTGATCGGCGGTGTCCTGACAGCAACGGTCCTGTTCGCGCGACGCGTGGCGCATCTAGTGACCATGACGCGTGTGGTGGCACCCGCTGGTGATCACGTCACCTATGAAGTGCACGGAGAGTTGTTCTTCGCATCCAGCAATGACCTGGTCAGCCAGTTCCAGTACTCAGAAGATCCGTCGTGGGTAGTCATTGATCTATCCAGTGCCCATGTGTGGGATGCATCGACGGTCGCTGCACTAGATGCGGTGGTGTTCAAGTACGAACGTCGGGGGACAACGGTGGATGTCCTCGGCTTAAACGACTACAGCGAAGCAATGCTCGAACGGTTGGACGGCAAGATCCCGTCCATGCATTGATCGTCCGTCGGACGGCTTGCCAAAGGTTCACTGACTGAGAGAAATGCGCAGGAGCATCACCACTGGCTAGGGCCGTGCAACTGCAATCATCTCTCGTGTCTGGCTGAGACCATTCATAGGAACGCGCAGCCGACACCATGAGATTGCGGCTTCCTGCATCGCTGCTTCGGACCGTAGCCAGACCAACTCTGGCAACACACTTACCGTCGGAGTGCCATCGTCAGTCGTTGCTATCCCTGCGCGATGATTTCTCGCGATGCCTTCTTGGCTAGTCGATCGACGCTTGATTTGACCTCTGACGTGAGGAATGGATTGGTCGGATCACTCGGCTCGGCCGCTGACATCGGTGACCACTCGCGTGCATATTCCGCACGAACGATGGTGGAGCCAGCTAAACGCCAAGACGAGTACTGCATCACAAGTTCACTCGTCACCACCGATGTCGATCTGGCGTCATTCGGATCGAACAAAATGATCGTGAACATTGACTCTAAACCGACTGGGCCTTGATTACGTGCGGCGTCAGTCACGGTGACCTCATTGAATTCGTTGGTGCTCCACGTGACGTTGGACCCATCCGCCAAAGTCTCAGGAAGACCCGGAACTTGGATGTATCCGGCGCAGGTCGATTCAAGAGTGCGAACAACATCTTGCCATGCAGCCGAAGCTTTCTTAGCCGATCCGTACTCACTGATATCTAGAGTAATTTCCGTCAGCTGAGTAACAGACACGTTCTCCGGCTTGTACTTGTAATCAAGAGCCCATGTGGTCGTCGCCTGGGGAGTCGGCGCATAGATTCCAACCCGCTGCCGATCCATGCACATGTCTAACCCCCGTGTGGGCTGGGTGTTGGTCTTGAGCTCCCGAGTCACCGTCCCCATGGTTCGGAGGGTCTTTGGGACGGGAGTCATCACGTCCTCCGCAATGGCTTCTAGTCGATCCTGACCAACATCCGCAGCAACTGACTGGGCGTACGCCCCCGTCAACAAAAGGGCAACTACAGGAGCGAAAATGATTGACATCTTGAACGATGTGTTTCGAGAAGACATGCGCCGAGCCTCGCATCACGAGTGGGTACAGGCAAGGACTACCGACAATTCCCAGTGAATACGTCCTTCCTCCACGGTAAGCGATGGATTAGGCGATTCAGCCTCCATGCCGTAACCTTGTCCTGCGCCGCAGCCGCGGATGCTTCTTGGGTCAGGATTAGACCCCGCTCCTTGAGAGTCTTTAACCACCGACTGGAACGCGCAGTTGGCTCCACGAGACTCACTTGGTCTCGTGAATGAATAGGTAACTCATGTCTTTCGACGAATTGGGCATTAACCCTGCCCTGAGCAAGGCCTTGGCCCGCCAAGGAATCACTAGCCCTTTCCCCATCCAAACCGCAACACTCCCCGATGCCGTTTCCGGTCTCGACGTTCTCGGCCGTGGTCAGACCGGCTCCGGCAAGACCCTCGCCTTCGGACTGGCCATGCTGACGCGCCTGGCAGAGCGTCGAGCCAAGCCGCATAAGCCTCTCGGTCTGATCTTGGCTCCCACGCGCGAACTCGCGATGCAGATCCAGGACTCACTGGCACCACTGATGTCTGCGGTGAACCTGAGATCACGGTTGATTGCCGGTGGAATGCCCTACGGGAAGCAGATCGACGCACTTCGATCCGGGGTTCCGATTCTCATCGCGACACCCGGACGCCTCATGGACCTGATGGAACGCGGTGACGTGGATCTGTGTTCCACCGAGATGGTCGTCCTCGACGAAGCCGACCAGATGGCCGACATGGGCTTCCTCCCCGCGATGAAGACGATTCTCGACACCGTCAAGCCCGGTGGTCAGCGATTGCTGTTCAGCGCAACGCTGGACAAGGACGTGAATCGCCTCGTTCGCACTTACCTGAACGACCCCGTCGAGCATTCTGTTGACACTGGTCAAGCGTCCGTCACGACGATGGATCACCACGTTCTAGTGGTTCACCCCGAGGACCGCGATGTCATCATCGCGCAGATCGCTGCACGCGAAGGCCGAACGATTATCTTCTCGCGCACCAAGCACGGAGCGGACAAGTTGGCCGCCAAGCTTGCTGGCCAAGGGGTTCCGGTTGGTGTGCTGCACGGTGGAAAGACCCAAGCGGTTCGCACCCGCACCTTAAAGGAGTTCAAGGATGGTGCCATTCGCACTCTCGTCGCCACCAACGTTGCCGCCCGCGGTATTCACGTCGACGGCATCAGCCTTGTTGTTCACTTCGATGCGCCCACCGACCCCAAGGATTACCTCCACCGCGCAGGCCGCACTGCGCGTGCCGGCGAGTCGGGCACTGTTGTCACGATGACCGCGCCCCGTCAGCAGCGCACCGTCAAGCACATGACCGATCGATGCGGCGTACAGCCCGTGGTGACTCGAATCCGTCCGCTGAGCGCCGAGTTGGTGACCATCACCGGAGCGCAAAAGCCGAGTGGAGAGCCGTGGGCGCCAGCACCGGTGCGGGTCAAGAACTCCCGACCGGGCGGCAAGGCGCGACACAATCGCGGTGGGCGACCCGGACATGGACGCCACTCTGACCGACCGGGTAACCGCAGCCACGGTTCGAGGAAGCCTCGGTCAGGACGCAAAGCCACAATGGGTTCATGACCCGGTGGCTGCCACACACTCGTAATTCTTCTGGTACTGCACCTACCGTCACCACAGACGCGTGGGACTTCCACCGATCCCTGCCCGACTACGCCACGACGCCGCTGGTCGATCTACCCGTTCTGGCGTCTGAGTGGAACGTCGGGCGGGTAGTGGCGAAGGATGAGTCCACGCGACTGGGGCTGCCCGCATTCAAAGCACTTGGTGCGTCGTGGGCAATCCATCGGGCCATTGCTGACGCCGACGGCCCGATGACAGTTGTCACTGCAACCGACGGAAACCACGGGCGCGCAGTTGCACGATTCTCGAGATTGGCGGGCCACTCAGCTTTGATCTTCATCCCCGACGGTGTTCATCCCAGCGCAGTTCGAGCGATCCGCGACGAGGGCGCCGCCGTGCGTGAAGTGGGTGGTTCCTACGACGAAGCCGTGGCTGCTGCCGCACGGGCCAGCAACGCCGCTTCGCATGTTTTGGTTCAAGACACCGCGTGGGATGGGTACGAGGAGATTCCCGGGTGGATCGTCGACGGCTACGCAACGTTGTTCGCTGAGACCGATCAGCAACTGACAGCGATAGGTATTGACCACGTAGACCTGGCACTGATTCCCACCGGAGTGGGGTCCCTTCTCCAGGCCGCACTGACGTACTACCGCGGAACACGACAGGGCCTGACTCGCGTCGTCTCGGTCGAACCGACCGAAGCTGCCTGTGTGGCGCCGAGTTTGGAGGCGGGCGAGCCGGTAACAGTGGAAACCGGAACAACGATCATGTCCGGGCTCAACTGCGGCACGCTGTCAATGCTCGCCTGGCCATTAATCCGCGATGGACTCGACGGCGCGGTTGCAGTCCCTGACGACGAGGTGCTCATGGCAGCCCGGGAATTAACCTCAATGAATGTCGCACCCGGGCCCTGCGGCGGTTCCGGGTCCGCGGCAGCCCGGGCTCTGTTGACTGGAGACGGCGCGATGGAGCGACGACAACACCTAGACATTGATTTGGACAGCACAGTGCTGCTAGTGATCACCGAAGGGTCGGACGCCAATCCACTCCCCGAGTAGTTCGGGAAGCGGAGGAACGTCGAGTTGACAGTTGAAGCCTCAACTACGGTCGTCAGCCCAATAGGGCCTTCATCTTGTTGGCGACCGTCGTGATCGCTCGTGTGGGAGCAACCCGGGAGAGCTTGTCGAGGCTCTTGGCATCCTTGCCGATGAGCAACCGTGGTGTTCCATTTTCGATGGCATCCACGATGAGTCGCCCAGCCACATCGGCAGCAGTGACCTTTGCCGAGCTCGCTGCGCCGAGCTTGGAGACATCCACTCCGGAGTTTTCCGCGATGTTTGTCCCGACTCCTCCGGGAAAGACCACGGTCACAGCGATCGTCGAGTCCGCTAACTCCGCATAGAGAGTCTCCGTCAACAACTTCACTGCCGCCTTGCTTGCACCGTAGGCACCTTGCCCCGGAACCGGAACGAGTGCACCCATGCTGGACACATTCAGCAAACTCGCCTGCGGACGCTGCCTCAACAGCGGAATGAAGGCCTTGTCAAGGTAGACCGTGCCCCAGAAGTTCACAGCCATGACCTTCTCGATCTGTTCGATCGTGAGTTCATCAATCGTCACGAAGGGCTGGATGATCCCTGCGATGTGAGCCAGCCCGTCGACTCGACCATGCACATCGATCACTTCCTGCGGCAGGCGTTCGACCGCCGCTCGATCGGCGACGTCGACAACGTGGAGGGAGATTCGATCTCCCGCATGGGCAAGTGCTCTGGTCTCCTCGAGTGCTGCCTGGTGCACGTCGACTCCAGCGACCCGACCACCGCGGCGCAGGAGTTCTTTGGCTACTTCGCGGCCGATGCCGCTGCCCGCACCGGTAACGACGAAAACACTGGTTGCGATCTGCATGAGTTCCTCCCCTGCCACAACCATTGTCCGACAAACGCTGACCGGTGTCCGGCTAACGTGGAGTCATGACCGATCCAACTTCATCGACTCCCGGATCCCGGGCGGCCCTCGCAGCGCGAATCGAACATCGGGAAATCCAATACGGCAAGGTGTCCTCCGTCGAGGAGGCAGCGCAAGCGCGCGGTGTATCCGTCTCGGCGGTTGTGAAGTCCCTGCTAGTGCGACGCGGCGAGGGTGACTATCTGTTGGTGCTCGTCCCCGGCGATCGGTCTATCTCCTGGCCAAAGCTTCGCGAGTTGCTTGGCGTCTCGCGACTATCGATGCCCGACGCCGATACGGCGTTCGCCGTTACCGGGTACAAGCGAGGAACCATCACTCCGCTGGGCCTGGATCTTCCGGTTGTGGTTGATTCACGGATCGTCGGCAAAGACGTAACCCTCGGCTCGGGTGAACATGGAGTGGCCATCGGACTGCGAGCCGACGATCTCATCGATTCTTACTCGGCCACAGTGGCGGACATTTCCCAGAACTGAACATCGGTGGAACTCGCCGAAGGTGGGCGCCCAATTAGCCTGCGATCGGTGATGCCTGCACCAGCAGCCCGGACATCACGAGTACTGCAATCACAAGAGCCATCTCTGGCACCAAAGTCCGACGCAGATCGCCGAGGTGTTGGCGTTCGTCGTCGCGAATTTCGGTTCCGCTATCGCGCTGAACTTGCGCGTACTCGATCTCGGGAATCGAGTGGAAGTGATTTCGGTATCCGAAGAAGGCAAGAGCTGCCACCAGCGCCACCTTGATGAGCAGGATCCAGCCCCACGTCGTGGTAACGAGCGCCCCGGGCGACGGCATGATGAAGAACGACATAAGCACCCCGGTGATGGCCACGCCGATAACCGAATAAGTGGCCAAGCGAGAAAAGCGAACCGCGAGCTCGCTGCCATCGGGTACGAGAGTCATCTCCTGTGTGCGCTTGCGTAGCACTAGGGCCAACGCAATCGCTAGAGCGATGATGCCGCCTCCCCAGATAGCGGCAAAGGTGACGTGCGCTGCGTCAGCCAGCACCATGACCCAGATCGGACCGGCGGTGACGGTATGTCCGTCCAGAGCGTAGGAGACGATGATCGCTCCGCTAAGAACCCAGATGAACGGCGTTCCGTTCACCATTCCGGGGACCGCCGCTAGGGCAACCCCGGCGAGGAGGCGGAGGGCGGCCGCGAGTGTCAGATTCCAGCCAGAGCCACCAAGGAGATTTGCCCCGAGATCGATCAATGCACCGACGACGGCCACGATGCCGGCTAGTCGCATGATGCGGATCAGGTATTCACCGACCCACGTCATGCGCGGAAGGCTGACGAAGGCGACGAACAGGGCCACTCCCCATCCGATGATGATGCCGACGTTGGAAATAACCGCTGCGATCGATGCGAGCACGCCTCCGCCACCGCTGCCTTCGGCTTCCGCGGCGGCGAGTTGACTGTCGAGATCTCCTTCAGTCTGGTCTTCTACGGCGGCAGGCTCTTCGAGGACGACTTCTCCGACGCCGAAGCGAACTACTCCGCGAATGGTGTGGCCGTCGGCTGCCTCTGCTTGCCACACGACGCCGTAGATGCCCTCATCAAGGGAGATGGCTGGCTCAAGCAGCCAGGCATTGCCTCCATCGAGCTCGACGGGTTCGTAGATGAGGTCGGCGCCATCGGCATCGAGAAGTCGCGTTTCAGTCTCGTTCAGGCCGATGGGATCAGAGAAGCGGAGCTCGATTTCCGTGACCGGTCCGGGAAAGGTCTCCCCATTGGCTGGCGTCGATCCCTCGAATGCGGCGTCTGCTCGAGCGTCGCCCGCATATCCCACCGCAAGGGCGAAGGTGACACTGAGAAGAACGAGTGCTTGCACAGCACGCATGGGGGACACGCGGATCCGGGAGAGCATCCCTGCACTGTAGTAGTTCGGCATCTCGGGCCTCTAGCCCTCCGAACGCCCGAGCGCGAAGGCGGTCAACGCCTCGGGGACCGCTCCCGAAAGGGCGAATAGCCCCATGCCGATGCCGCGCGCAGCGGAGATCTTCCCTTGAACGGCAACAGTCGCGAATGCCACCGCATCGGAGGCATCGCTAATTGCCTGGGCCGCGACCCACCCAGCCGTCGGCGCCCCGGTGCGCCAGGCGTGCAACGTCCCCAGTCCGATGCCGATTTCCCGAGCACCAGCCAACCGGGCCAGCCAACCGGCATCCCGCGCTTGATCGGGAGCCATCCCTAAGGCCTTGCCTAGGCCGGACGGATTGGCGATCATCCCAACACCGATCACGATTCGGGTAATTCCGAGGGCAGGGATGACGGGAGCGGGGATTGGGCGCATGCCCCCACGCTAAAGGGCGAACCTAATCCGAACTTGCCGGACCAGTAGTTGAAGCGTAAACTAATTACAACCAAGGAGGACCAATGCCGGCAGTAACCGCAGACACCATGACTCTCCCACGCGTGACCGTGGACCCCACGTCGACCATGCGAACCGTCAAGACCGTGACCAGCGCCCCTCAGGGATACGAGGGCGAAGGCTTTCCGGTTCGTCGAGCATTCGCAGGCATCGACGCCTTCGACCTTGATCCCTTCATTCATATGGACCAAATGGGCGAAGTCGAGTACGCGCCGGGTGAGCCGAAGGGCACGCCGTGGCATCCGCACCGCGGCTTCGAGACCTTCACCTACTTGATCGACGGACAGTTCTTGCATCAGGACAACCACGGCGGTGGCGGAACCATCCTCGAGGGCGGAACTCAGTACATGACGGCCGGAGACGGCATCCTGCACATCGAGACCCCGCCGGAGCACCTCGTGGAGTCTGGCGGCCTGTTCCACGGCTTGCAGTTGTGGATCAACTTGCCGACAGAGAAGAAGCGCATCGACCCGCAGTATCAAGATCTGCAGGGCGAAGACGTCTCGATGGTCACCAGCGCCGATGGTGGTGCGGTCCTACGCGTGCTTGCCGGCGAGATCGGCTCACACAAGGGCCCGGGTATTTCCCACACACCGCTTGCCATCGCGCATCTAACTCTCGCACCGGGAGCGCAAATCGACATCCCTTGGCGGTCGGACTTCAATGCCCTTGCGTACACCCTCGCCGGCTTCGGGTCGGTGGGCGTCGAGCAGCGGCAGGTGCAGACCGGACAGATGGCTGTCCTGGTCAACGGAGACGCCCTTCGCATCACCGCCGCACAGCAGCAGGAGTCACGTTCACCGAACCTTGAGATGTTCATCATCGGTGGCGTTCCGCTGCGTCAGCCAACGTTCCAGTACGGACCGTTCGTTATGAGCACCAAGTCCGAGGTAATCCAGGCGTTCGAGGATTTTCAGGCCGGACGTTTCGGTCACATCCCCGCCGACGCGATCCAACCGCACCGACCCAAGGGCGCGTAGTCCTTACTAAGTTCCCTAACGAGATCCACCCGGAGGTCCGCCAGGCGGGTCTTCGCGGTGGAGCTCGTTGACATAGGCCTGCCACGCTCGGGTGTCGGGATCCGCCTCCAGGGTCTCGACCTCGGCGCGCTCTTTGGCCTCCTCTTCTGCTTCGAAACGGGCCGCGCGCTCGCGATAGTGCTTGGTGAACCAGTTACTAAAGCTGCCGTGCTTGCGGTACCGGTTCCACACGAAGATCGCGAAGACTCCAATCAGCGGCCACTCGACCATGTAGACCCATGATCGATCAACACCCTCCATCGCGCGGTTGTATTGATTGATCGTCGCGTACGTGCAGATACCCAACACGATCACCAAGGGAACGTGGAGGGTCCAAAAATCCTTCCACCGCTGGCGAGTAACAGGTGAAGCCTCGTTCATGCCACCACCTCAGCGCGCGACACGTTCGTAGCTCGTCGCGCGAATCCATAGGCAAGCAGAAGCGCCCATGTTGAGGCCACAGTCACGAACGTCGCCCAGCCGAGTCCACCCACCACATCACTTTCGATCCACCAGGCCAGGGCTGGGACGCCGAGGGAGAGCAACACGAGGGCACCCCAAGGCTGCGACTCCCCTACCGCCCACCACATGACAAGACCCGTTGTAGCCAGCAGTACGACCGTAAGAATGCCCAGTGTCTGCGGGCCGAGAATGTCCGTTCGCGACAAGGATGCAAGCCCAGCCATCACGACCAGCAGGGCAACAGCTGCCGGTTCGGGATACGCGGTGATCCAGCGGGGAAGCGATGGTCGCGAGGGAATGGCCCAAGCAATGGCCATCGGGATCGCGAGTCCAAGGACCACGACTGCAAGCAGGTTGAGCCGATCGCCGGCTGCAGCGAATCCTGGAGGGGCTGTGCGTGACAGCGCAACCGAAAGGCCCAGCACCACACCCATCCAGGCCAGTTCGGTAGCACTGAGTCGAACCAGGATCAATGTCTTGCCGTCTTCATCACGGTAGCGGTCTGCCAGGTTCGTTCGTTGACGCCAACCAAATCCGATGAGGGCGATGATGATCGCCACTTTCGTCAGGATCAGAGCTCCATAGGTACTCGTCACGAGTGAAGCGAAGCCATCCAAGCGCAGGCCGGCATTCAACAGACCACTCTCGGCAAGTGCGATCACACTGATCAAGGCAACGAGACTGAAGCGACGGATGACGCGTTCTGCTCCGGGCGCGCGTCGGTAGGCGTAGGACACAGTCGCGATAAGTCCACCGATCCATATCGACGCAGCGACGATATGCAGTCCCAGGCTGATAGTCGCCGACGCGTGTCCCTCGTCGATCCCAGAGTGCCCGTTGAAACCGGGGAGAAAAGCCGCGATTACTGCGAGTCCGAAGAGAATACTTCCGGTCACTCTGTCCAAGATCACCCACGACAAGACCGCGACGATCGCTACTAGGACGAATTGGATGAGCATGACTCGACCCAGCGTGGTTTGGGTTAGCAGTGACCAGATGATCGTCGGATCGGCGGAGGTCGACAGAGGCAGCGCCAAGACTTCCGAGACGGTCAGGAACGACTGCATTGCGAGTGCGGCCAGCCACACCACAGCAGCGATTGAAGCAATCGAACCGCTACGACGATCCGGGCGCGGAGCCAGGACTCCCCCGATCAAGATGAAACCGATCGTGAGGAGAGTTGCCACATCACGAATCCACAGGTCCAGTGGAAGTGCCCACAGCGTTGCCACCGGAACGACCGGTATCCCGGGCACCCGACTCTCGGTCAGTGCCCCGATAGTGCTCAGGACAAGGAAGAGAACAGGGATACCGACAGCAAGGAGTGCTGGTCGGGGCCTAACTCGTTGGCTCGCCTGAGCGTGAACCAGGGTTTCCATCAGTTGTGTTGCGTGAAGCTTCCGAACACGGCGGGATCGGTATTGGGCGATTCGACCAGGAAAGTGGTGCACAACGCTCCGAGCAGGAAGGCTATGCAGATCCACACCATCCAGTAGCTCATCAACTGCGCCTGGAAGTGGACAGCCTTGTTGATCAGACCCTTGCGCGCTCTGTTGAAGATCCCGAGTAGCAAGAACGTGAGCATGCCGAAGTGGAAGATGTTGCTGGCACACAACAGCAGAACAGCCGAGGCGTACGCACCGTTTCCAGCCCCAAACGGGAAGGTCGAGATCTGAATCCACTGGGCCACAAGTCCGGCGATAGTGATCAACAGCGCCACCCCGGTCCCGACGATCAGACCAGCCTGGTTACCGCGCTTGCCTTCCTTGTACCCGAACCACATCGCGAGGGTGGCAAGAATGACTATTCCGAGAATCGCCCAGAACGGCCACTCGGCCGCGAAGGTCGCATCACTCTTGGCTGGAACCGCATTGGTCTGGGCGTACGTGAGTTTGGCACCTGGAGGTGCCCATCCGTCGTTGACGTTCAGCGACCATAGGTAGGTGTAACTGATGATCAGCGCGAGGGTGCCGGAAACATCGAGAACGATGAGCGTCCACAGCCCTGCCTTGGCCCGGCGCGCAATAGTGGTAATCGGCTCCCCCGTTGTGGGGTAGAGCGGCTGCTGGGTCTCGGCGCTCATCACTTACCCACCTTCTCGAGATCGCCGTCGACTGCGTCGAGTTCGGCTTGGTACGGGTCGGGCACGCCGTAGTTGTATGGGCGCTCGGTGACCACCGGAAGAACCTCGAAGTTCTCCAACGGCACTGGCGTGGGGGTCTGCCATTCGAGAGACTTCGAACCCCAGGGGTTGCTCGGTGCCTTGTCGCCATCGATCCACGAGGAGATGATCGCGCCGAGGAAGATGAGCATGCCGATACCGATGGTGTACGCGCCGATCGTGGAGATCCAGTTCGAGAGGTTGAACAAATTGTCGAACTGCAGCACGCGACGCGGCTGACCTTGGAGCCCAGCAACAAACATGGAGCCAAAGGTGATTTGGAATCCAACGAAGGCCGTCCAGAATCCGATGGATCCGATCCGTTCGTCGAGCATGCGACCTGTCATCTTCGGGAAGTAGAAAGCGACGCCAGCCATCGCGCCGAATAGTCCAGCACCCATGAGCATGTAGTGGAAGTGTGCAACGACGAACATGCTGCCGTGCATGTACTGGTCGACGGGCACGTCGGAGAGGTAGACACCTGTGACGCCGCCGATCATCTTGTTGAAGATCACTGCGTACACGGCCATCACCGGCAATCGGGTCCACACCACTCCGCGCCACATGGTTCCGATGACGACAAGGACAAGGAAGCCCACGGGTATCGAGATCATCTCTGTGGACAGCATGAATGGGTAATTGACCGCAGGCGCCCAACCAGTCATGTACATGTGGTGAGCCCAGACGAGTCCGCTGAGAGCGACTACACCGACGATGCCGGCGACAGCAAAGTTGAACGAGAACAACGGCTTTCGGTAGAAGACCGGGATGATCTCCATGAGAACTGCCGCGCTCGGGATGATGATGACGTACACCTCAGGGTGACCCAAGAGCCAGAACAGGTTCTCGTAGAGCCAGACACTGCCACCCTCGAGAGGATCGAAGAACGACGTATTGAAGATGCGATCAGTCATCGCCAGGATCTGCGAGTACTGGTAGAACGGGAACGCGTATAGGCCCATGAGGGCTGCGGCAAAGACGCCGAAGACCAGTAGCGGGGTGCGCGACCAGGTCATGCCCTTCGCGCGCATCGTGAGGATCGTGACCATCAGGTTGACGCTCGCGACACCTGTGGAGATCGCAAAGACGATGATCGTCATCTGGTATCCGAGCATGCCCGGTGGCGCCTGCGCTGCGAGGGGGTAGTACACGGACCAGCCATCTTGAACGCCACCGACGAACAACGAGCTGATCAAGCAGATCGCTGCAACGAAGAGCAACCAGAAGCTCAGGGCGTTCAAGCGGGGGAATGCCATATCCCTCGCGCCGATCATGATCGGGACGATGAAGTTCGCGATCGGACCCATGACCACGATGATCATTCCGATGATCATCGCAATGCCGTGCGTACCGATGAGTGAGTTGTAGAAGGAGGGCGAGAAGACCTCTGCCCAGGTGACGCCCAGTTCGGTGCGAATCAACATCGCTAGCAATCCACCGAAACCGAGGATGACCATCGTCATTATGAGGTACTGCACACCCACGACTTTGTGATCGGTGGTGAACTTGAAGTAACGCTTCCAGCCGAGGTCCTTGCCGGCCATGTATTCGGCGTCCGCGTGGGTCAGATCGCGACCCAATACCCACCTGATTGGCCCTACGAACGCACCGATGCCCGCCATGAAGCCAACGACCCAGCCGAGAAGTACAGCAAGGTAGACGTACTCGGGTGCCGCGGGAGCGAATGTCGCGGTCGAAGCGCCCGAGGGGGTCAACATGTTGGTGACCACGCCGGCGACGATCGCCAGGCCCAAGCCCCCGATCATGCCCGTGACGAAGTTGAGTCGGCGCATGACGCCGCCGGGCTTGCCGTGCTGAGTGGGTTGCGGCACCTGGGAGCCGAACACCGTGGCCGTAGCCGTGGCTGTCGCAGAACTCATGAGGTCTTGCCTCCGCCCATTTCACGTGCCCACGAGGTGAAGTCCTTTGGTTCCAGCACTTGAATCGCGGTCTCCATGTAGGCGTGGTGCATGCCGCACAACTCTGCGCAGCGGACGTTGAAGGTTCCGGTCTTGTTGGGAGTCACACCTGTTTGGGTGATGGCACCGGGGTTGGCGTCGATCTTGACTCCCAACTCGACCGCCCAGAAATTGTGGATGACGTCCTTAGAAGTGACGTTGAAGTAGACAGGGCGATCCTTTGCCAGATACAGCGTCTCGCTGGCGATGCCGTCGTACTGCGGATACTCGAAGGTCCACACCCACTGCTGACCCGTGACATTCACGATCAGTGCCTGCTCATCGGTCGGCTGCTCATCGGCAGGGATGGTGCCGAAGGAGTTTGCGGTGATCTGCGCGAGTTCGGCAAGGCCCCACACCACGAGGAAAAACGCGAGCAAGCTGGAGACCACCGTCCACAGAACCACACCGATGGTGTTGCTGCGGATCGCCGGACTCTCATCTGCGGGGACGTCGTTGCCAGAAACGTGCTTCCAGCCAAGCAGGCTGTAGACGAGAACCGCGAATACGAAGGCCGTGATGGGGATCGAGATGATCGTGAAGACGAAGACCGTCTGCTCGATGTCTTTCATGACCTCCGATGCCGGGGCACCGGTTTGGTTCATCGCTGCGAGGAGCAACCAGGCCAAAGGCAGGAGGAGGAAACCGATGATGACGGTGAGGGCAAGAATCCCGCGGGCATAGGGGCGACGCAGCCACATCTTGACCCGGTGCATGGACGGAGGCCTGTTGGTAGGTGCCTCCGGCTCATCCGGTTGGCCGGTTGGGCGGACATCGGTCGTGGACATCAGACCACCTCGAAGGTGCCGGCCATCCAGCCGCGCGTTTGCATCGGACCGCCGAACTCCTGGTACATGTCACCGCAGGGGAATTCGCAGTTCCACACGTACGTTCCCGGATCGCCGGTAATGAACGTGACCTCAATCTTTTGCGGCTTGACCGGGTAACCATCCTTATCCGTCTTCGCATTCGCCTTGTTCATCTTCAAGGGAACATTGAGGAAGAAGTCCGGCTGGGTCGACTCTGGGTACTGGTGGACGGTGAAGGTGTGACCGACTTCGGAGGGCTTGATACCGGTAACGGATTTGCCGTTCACCGTCATGGTCCCATCCATCGAGCCGTGAACGTCAGCGAAGTACGGGTTGTAGATCTGGCCACCGCTGTCGTACTGGATGAACGTGATCGTCACAGCCGAGTTCGCGGGCACCTGGATGCTCGTCGAGGGGTGGTAGAACGGCTGACCGGAGAGCCAATTGGCCTCGAAGTTTGAGGACGTCTTGGGCGGTGGAACTTTAGCCGAGCTATTCGGGTAGACGGCCAATTCCAAGGTGGCGTGCGGCAATGTGCCTTGCGGAGTTTCCATAGTTCCCGCAACTTCCGCCGCGAGAGTGGGCGGCTCGGCTTCGCGCACCGAGTTGAAGACCGCGATGCCAGCCACGATCGCGACTCCGACAAAGACTGCAAGCAGCGTTACGAACGCCCGCTTCACATGCAACTCCCGAGATTGCAGATGCCGTGAGGCATCCCGACGCGGTGTCGGTTGGCTTCACAGTGGCAGTAGACAGCGTGCCTGTCAATCAAGACGCGGCAATCAAGACAGACCCGGCACATTCGATAAACGATGCAGGCGGCTTCTTCACCTGCCCGAACACATCTTGTGACCGAAAGGACAAAGTACGCCCGACGCGACCTCATCGCCTTAGGGTGACGCCGTGGGTGACTTGACTCCAGGCGGCTCACCGATTGATCTTGACCTGTTCGTCGTTATCAATCTCGCCTTCCTAACCGGCCTTTACCTCTGGGCGGCGCACCGCGCCAAGCATCGGGCGTTCGGCTGGAATACCGGATCGACGATCGCCTTCATCGCAGCCATGTGCGCGCTCGCGCTCGCCTACCTCGGCCCGTTCGGCGCATGGGCGCACGATGCTTTTTGGGCCCACATGGGTCAGCACCTACTCGTGTTAATGATCGCCGGGCCCTTGATCGTGCTGTCCTCCCCCGTTCGCTTGACGTTCGTCAACCTCGGCCCCCGGGGACGACGACGCCTAGTTCGCGTACTGCGCTCACGACCGGTGGAATTCCTGACCCGCCCAGTAGTTGGCTGGCTGCTCTTTGCCACGGTTTTGCTCGGATCACACACCCAACTGGTGATGAATTGGGCACTTGACGGCCACGACGCAATGGAGTTCGGCATCCGGCCGATCTATTTGTTTGCCGCTCTCGTCTTCTACTACCCGCTGATCGGCAGCGACCTCATCGCTAAGCGTCCCGCGCCGAGTGTCCGCCTCGTCTCGCTGGGACTGATGATGATTCCTGAGACAACATTGGGGATCGTCGTGCACTTTGCGCCGATACCGCTCTACTGGCCGTACGAGCAGGCCGCGGCAATCCATGGCTTTGATGCCATGGCTGACCAGAAGTTCGCCGGGGCGATGATGTGGGCCATCGCCATGGTTTTGGACGGGATGTGGATGATGGTGGCCGCCATCGAGTGGTGGCGCGATCAAGAGAAGGTGACCCGCCGACTCGAGCGGCAAGAAGCTCGGGAGACACTGAACGCATGAAGCGCCCGGTAGCAGCCCTGGCACTGGCCAGCGCGGTCGCTATCGCTTCGCTCGGGCTCTCCGCTTGCGGCGTCCTCGCGGCCGATGAGGAAACGCTGATCCCCGTCGACGCCGGCACACTCACCACCGATCCAGGGATCGGAAAGACCGTCATCCCCGAAGCAGAACGTGGTGAGCCGTTGGATCTCGCCGGCGTTGATCTGAAAGGCGAGTCCCTCGCGCTGAGCGACTCGCTGGGTGACGTGACCGTGGTTAACGGTTGGGCTACCTGGTGCGCTCCGTGCCGAAGCGAGATGCCCGAGTTCGCCGAGGTCGCCAGGAATCTCGACAGTGAAGGCGTCACTTTCGTGGGAATCAATGTCGAGGACAACATCAACGACGCCCTAGCCTTCACAACCGACACTCCCTACCGGAGCATCATGGACAAGGACGGATCCTTGTTCGCATCGATTCCCGACATCCCGCCCCGGTCCCTGCCCGTGACGGTGATCTTGGATTCCCAAGGACGCATCGCGGTCAGGATCGTCGGTCCGATCGTGCTCGGAACGCTCGAGGACACGGTGCGAAGTGTTCTCGCCCAAGAAGCACGCACCCAATAAGCACTCCCTCGATAAGCGGTGGCGTGAAGGGTCCATTCGGACAGTGGTAGAACAACGCTTGTGGATCTCACCGGCGTCTACGTTCCGCTCGTCACCCCATTCGACGAGTCCGGACGGATCGATCAGGCTCAACTAGGCGCGGCCGTCGAGGCCATGGTGGCAGCCGGAGTGCACGGCATCGTGGCCTGCGGAACCACCGGCGAGGGCTATGCGCTCTCCCTAGAAGAACGACGAGCCGTCACCGCCCGCATCAAGGAGGTTGTGGCCGGAACGGTCCCGATCCTCGGTGGCGTGGGCGGTATGTCCACCGACCAGGCACTCGACCATGCGCTCCTGGCCAAAGCCCTCGAACTCGACGGCTTGATGGTGGCCGCCCCCGCCTACTGCCTTCCCACTCCAACGGAGTTGGCAACGCACGTGTCAGCCGTCGTTAACGCAGCCAACCTGCCCACCGTGCTTTACGACTATCCGCAACGCACCGGAGTCTCCTTTGACATCGATACTCTCGATGCCCTCGCACCGATGAAACGCATCATCGGGATCAAAGAGGCGTCCGGAGATCTTGAT
>JBDQFC010000021.1:0-49441 GCA_040266055.1 Candidatus Nanopelagicales bacterium
AGGTGCCTTCCTCAACGGCGAGCCGATCTGGGTGCGCGAGGCGAATGCACTCAGCGACGGACTAACCGGTGTGGGCTGTTCGCCCAAAACCACTCCGGAGGATCTTTCGGCGATCATGCTGCGCTTACTGTCCAAGGGCGGGATGTACCAACGCACCGGTTCGGGTGCTTTGAACCTCGCTTACGTGGCGGCCGGCAAGCACATCGGTTACGTCGAGACGTATATCCATGCCTGGGACTGTCTAGCTGCACTGTGCTTGATTGAGCAGGCCGGCGGCAAGGTCTCGCCGTTCTTAGCAGATTTCGGGGTGCAAGGTGCCGGGCCGTTAGTGGCCGGAACACCTGAGGTATTCGATGAACTCCTGTCCTTGATGCCGGTGGGGGTTACGAGCGCCTGAGCAAGGTCAGGTGCATGGCGTCCGTGCCGTGCAGGTGGGGCCACAGTTGGGCGTGCGGGCCCGGTCCAAGGTCGGGAACATCGGGTAGGAACTCGCGAGCGTCGAGGATCTCGATGTCGTCATGGCGCAGCAGCACTTCATCGACGAGCTCAACCGTCTCGGCCAGGTGCGGAGAACACGTGACGTACCCGAGAACTCCCCCGCTACGCAGCGACGATAACCCGGTGCACAGCAGCTGCCTCTGCAGTGAGGTCAGTTCAGGTAGATCCTCAGGGCGGCGTCGCCAGCGGGCTTCGGGTCGGCGTCGGAGTGCACCTAATCCCGTACAAGGAGCATCGAGCAGTATTCGATCAAAGAACTGACTTCCCCACGGGCGCTCCCGCGCATCCCCGGTTTCAACGCGAGCCGACGGGTAGCGACCGGAGAGGAGTTTTTGAATGAGTTCGGTGCGGTGCTGATGCAACTCAACCGCGAGGAAGTCCACACCTCGCTTAATCGCTTGCGCGGCCATCACCGCGGCCTTGCCGCCGGGGCCTGCACACATGTCCAGCCAGGCCGACTCCGGCGGTGGCACGGGCACGGCGAGCAGTGCGCGCACCACGAGTTGGCTGCCCTCGTCTTGCACGATCGCCCGACCGGATCGAACCGCCTCGATGTCCCCGGGCAAGCCGGCGTCCACACTCGCCGCCCTATCGGTCCATCGGCCCGGTGTGAGGCCTAATTCGTCGATCGGAGCATCGTCGAGGAGGGCGAGCATCGGACGCGAGGGTTGGTTGTTCGCCTCCAGCGCCTCGCGCAGCGCTTGCCCAGTGACGTCCGAGCCGTTGTGCAGGTTCAGGGACTCGTGCAGAGCGCTGGTGATCCACTCCGGGTGCGAGGTGACCGCGGCAACCACAGCATCACCGTGCTTGTCCTTCGCAACGGCGTCTTCCCACCAGGCACGATCGTGGCGTGCGACCGCGCGCAGGATGCCGTTAATGAAACCGACGCGACCTTTGTCTGCGATGTCGATGGCCCTGGCGAGTTCACACGAGGAGTCGACTGCAGCGTGATCGGGCACGCGCATCGAGACGAGTTGATGAATGCCGAGGCGAATGATGTCCACGATGTCGGGGTCGACGTCCGACCAGGGGCGGGCCGAACACTCGGACGCAATAGCGTCGTAAAAGCCGCGCAAGCGCAACGATCCGTACGCAAGGTCGGTCGCGAACGCAGCATCGCGTCCGGACAGTGCGTAGCGATCGAGCAGCCGCGGCCAGAGCAGATTTGCGTATGCGTCTTCACGGCGGACTGCCGTTAGAAGTTCGAACGCCGCTCGGCGGGCATCGTCGATCATTGCTGCACCCTCACACCGCTCGCGTCAATCTGCCCCGATAGCCGCGCGCCCAGTCAGCCGCTGACATCGCCTTCTTGCCGGTGGCTTGCACCTGATCGAGGACGAGGTAGCCGCTGGTGGCGCCGATCTCCACGCGCGACTTAGTCACGCGGATCTCCCCCGGGGTGGCGTCGTTGTCCACGACGATCTCCGCGGGCACGCCGATGCGCACCCGCTCGTTGTCGATGGTGGTCCACGCCCCAGGGTCGGGAGTGCAGGCGCGAATCCACCGGTCAACGGCTTCGACGTCGCGCGTCCAGTCGATGCGAGCATCGTCGACCGTGATGCGTGGAGCCAGCGAAACACCGTCGGCAGGCTGGGCCGTCTCGCGAATCAGATCTGCAGCCAGGGCGTCGATCGTCGCAACGAGTAAATCCGCACCGATGATGGCCAAACGCGCGAGAAGAGATCCAGAATCCTCGCGTTCCTCGATCGCAACCGGTTTGGACGTCATCAAAATCGGCCCGGTATCCAGGCCTTCTTCGATACGGAACGTGGTCACGCCGGTTTCTGCGTCACCGGCACCGATCGCGTACTGCACCGGCGCCGCACCCCGCCATGCAGGCAACAACGAGAAGTGCGCATTGACCCACCCAAAGCGCGGCACCGACAACAACTCCGGTGTTACGAGCAATCCATAGGCGACTACCGCGACAACATCGGGATTCCAGTCATCGAGTACCTCGGGCTGATCGCGCAACGTTGATGGAGTCTGGACCGGCACGCCCGCCGCGGCAGCGGCCTCGGCTACCGGACTAGGTCGCAGCCGGCGCCCGCGTCCAGCGGGGGCCTCAGGGCGCGTCAAGACGCCGACTACATCGTGATCGGACGCCAGCAGTGCGCTGAACGAAGGGACGGCGACCTCGGGGGTGCCGGCGAAGACGACGCGCACAGACGTCACAGCCACCGAGACGACTGCGTGTGCGGGCTGAGCTTCACCTGCACCGGATCCACCCCAAACCAATCGGATTCGCGGATCGCCTTCATCGCTTCCTTGCGGGTATCAGAATCCAACCTGTCGATGAACAACACACCATCGAGGTGGTCAGTCTCGTGCTGCACGCACCGAGCAAGGAGATCACTGCCTTCAAGGATGACCGGCTCACCATGCATGTTCTGGCCCTTGGCCACCACTCGCTGGGCACGCTTACACGGGAAGGACATATCGGGCACCGACAGGCAGCCTTCCTCGCCCTCCTGCTGCTCATCAGACAGATCGAGTACCGGGTTGACCAGGTGGCCGAGTTCATCGTCGACCCAGTAGGTAAAAACGCGCAACGAGACACCCAACTGCGGGGCGGCCAGACCGACGCCAGGGGCATCACGCATCGTGTCAGTGAGGTCTTGGACCAGTTTGTGCAGCTCCTTGTCGAAGTCGACGACCTCCGCCGCCGGAGTTCTAAGCACAGGGTCACCGAAGAGACGAATGGGAACGACACTCACGCCACGCAGTCTAGATAGGCGACCTGGGAGCTACATGTCACGAGGGTCCATGCGCACCCGCACCTCACGGACGGCTGTTTCCTTAACTGACGCTGTGCGCAGGATCGCTCCGAGTTCGGTGGTGAACTCCGAGGCGAAGCGGCGAGGAACCACCAGGTAACTGCGCACCTTGTCCGAATCGGGGACCGGCACCGGACCCAGTACCCGATGCTCCACGGTGATGCGGTCATTAACCTCACCAACGGCGATGCCTGGCCCCGTCAACTCGGCGATTCTTGTGACCGGCGGTAAGCCCGCGGAGAGTCGTTCGTCTATCTGTCTTTCGGCGAACCAACGTGAATCCCACCGAATTAAGGCCTGCACCTCCGGGCTCTCGGACTCGGCGACCACACACACCTGGCCGTCCTCCGCGACGAGCCGAGAGGCGGCGAACCAACGCCGCACCTGCTGTTCAGCGCCAGCGAGGGATGCGTAGACACGTCGGGCATCGAGCAAGATGACCGCCCGGTAGCCGCCTCGGGCCACCGGTTCCGCGCCCGGTGTTGCGACCACCACGGCCGGAGTTTCATCGACTTCGCGCACCATGCGTGTTGCTTCGGACCAGATGATCGGCATACCGGGAAATGCTCGCCCAAGTTCTTCCGCGGTCCGACCTGCGCCGACGGTCACCGCCCGCAGCCGCTTTCCCCCGCAGTCCTCGCACGTCCACCCACCATTGAGCACCCCGCACCGCACGCACTGCGCGACGGCATGCCCCGAGGTGACCTGCAGCGATCCCTGGCAGTTCGGTTCGCGGCAGCGCGCCGGAGCCCGACAGTCTTGGCACGCCAGTACCGGAACGTATCCACGTCGGACCACCTGGAAAAGCACCGGCCCGCTTTGCAGAGCCTCGCGCGCAGTGGTCCAGGCGACGCTGGGAATCCGAGCCGACTGCGCAGCGGGATCGCGGGCTTTGTCTCGATCGTCAATACACCGGACGTTCCACCAGGACGGACGCATCGGTTCGACTGCGTGAGTCCACCTCGATCGACACCACCATTGCGTCGCAACACTTCGCGCTGGTGCACCAACGAACAGCTCACACTGCGTGCGGTGCGATCGCAGCGCCGCAACCTCGCGGGCATCCCAGTACGGGGCATGTGGTTCGCGGAAAACATCGTCGCCGTCGTCCCACACAATGATGGCGCCGAGATCCTGGACCGGAGCGAAAACCGCATTACGGGTTCCTATGACGGTTCGCGCTCGACCGGTGCGCACGCGCAGGAACTCGCGGTAACGCCGTTCGGGGCCGGTCTCTGCACTCAACTCCGCGATGTCCGTCGTCGGTACGTACGGCACCAATGCTGCCCGTACTCGCGAAACGTCGGTGGCATCTGGAAGCACGACGATCACCCCGCGCTCGTCGGCTCGCTGCTGCGCAACGAGAAGAGCAATCTCGGACGCGAAGTCACTGGCCGGGGCCGAACTCCACACGACGCGACGCGGACCGTCGTCTGTCTCCGGCCATCGATAGTTGCCCCAGACACTCTCGAACACCGAAGGATCAGGCGGTGTGATCACGGAGGGTACGACACCTTCCTTGCCCAAGACCGCCGTCTCCGCGCGCGCATGTCGACCGGGAACGGCAGCACGCGCGACGTCCCAAAAAGTACCGACATAGCGCTCGGCAACATCGGCGACGAGGTCGAGGGTTTCGTTTGTCAGCGGAGGGATGGCATCAATCACTCGCTCTAGAGGCTTCGGGGATTCGACATCCGCAGCATCGATGCGCTCGACGACATAGGCATCGCGGAGGCGGCCCGCGAATCTGACGCGCACGCGAGCACCGGGAACGGCCGCCTCGCACCACTGCTCCGGAACGAGGTAGTCAAAGTCACGGTCTAGGTGCATGACCGCTAAGTCCACCCGGACTCGGGCGATCGGACCTAGCGACCCCGGATCGGGGTCAGTTCGGTGGTCCTCGCTAGACACCCGCTGCGCCGCGCAGGTCCACTGCGCGGTCAGTGCTCTCCCACGTGAAGGTGGGGCCAACCTCGCTGCGTGCTGCAGGATCCTCGGCGTCGAGCAGTTGATTGACTCCCTGTGGGCGACCGAAGTGGCCGTAGGCGCTGGTGATTCGGTAGATCGGCCGCAACAGGTCAAGGTCGCGGATGATCGCCGCCGGGCGGAGGTCGAAGACTTTCAGAACCGCTTCTTGGATTTGCTCGTCGCTCATGATGCCGGTTCCGAATGTCTCGACAAATACACCAACCGGGTGTGAGACGCCGATGGCGTAAGCCACCTGGACCTCGCATCGGGTGGCAAGACCCGCAGCGACGACGTTCTTGGCGACCCAACGCATCGCGTAGGTGGCCGAGCGGTCCACCTTGGACGGATCTTTGCCCGAGAACGCGCCGCCACCGTGTCGGGCCATACCGCCATAGGTGTCGACAATGATTTTGCGGCCTGTGAGGCCGGCGTCGCCCATCGGGCCGCCGACCTCGAAGCGACCGGTCGGGTTGACCAGCAGGCGGTAGTCCCGATTGTCGATGTCGAAAGTCTCCAGGATCGGCTCAACAACGTGCCGGCGCACGTCCGGGGTTAGCGTCTTATCGAGATCAACCTCGGCGGCGTGCTGACTGCTGACGACGATCGTGTCGATGCCCATGGGCTTGTCGTCTTCGTCGTAGCGGATGGTGACCTGGGTCTTGCCGTCCGGGCGCAGGTAGTCCAGCGTGCCGTCCTTGCGCTTGGCGGTGAGCTGCTCGCTGAGCCGGTGCGCCATCGAAATCGGCAGCGGCATGAGCTCGGGGGTATCGGTGCAGGCGTAACCGAACATCAGGCCTTGGTCACCGGCGCCTTGGCGGTCCAGCGGATCCTCACTGCCGTCGGCGCGCTCCTCGTATGCGTCGTCCACACCCTGGGCGATATCCGGGGACTGCTTACCGATCGAGACGCTGATTCCACAGGACTCACCGTCAAAACCTTTAACCGACGAGTCGTAGCCGATCTCCAGCACCGTTTGGCGCACGAGATTCATGACATCGGCGAAGCCCTCGGTGGTCACCTCACCAGCCACATGAACCTGTCCGGTGGTGAGCATGGTCTCGACGGCCACACGACTGCGCGGATCTTGGCGCAGGAGGTCATCGAGGATCGCGTCGCTGATCTGGTCGGCCATCTTGTCGGGATGGCCCTCGGTTACCGACTCGGACGTGAAGAGGCGTTGCGACACTGGACTCCCTAGAACGCGTGGGCGGTGGGGGCTGACCCCGTTCAAGTCAGGGAGTCTAGCGATCTAAAGCGATGGCGTCCCATAAGGCGTGCGCGGCGTCGTCCTTGCTGACCGAATCGCACTGGAGGTGCTCATCGTTGGGTCCCAGGACAAGGACAGAGGTCGAATCCTCGCCGAACACAGCTCCTGCGGAGACATCGTTGGCAACGAGATAGTCGCATCCCTTGCGCTGGATTTTGGTCCGAGCGCGATCGAGCAGGGACTCGCCCTGGGCTGGGGTCTCGGCGGCAAATCCGACGATGACCGGGCGGGGATTTGACCCGCGTTTGGTAACGATCTCAGCAAGGACATCGGCGGTGCGTTCCAGTTCTAGATCGGGTGCTGCGTCGGAGTCGCCCAGCGATTCCTTGGTGATCTTGCCGGTGATCGATCGCACCGGGCGGAAGTCCGCAACCGCCGCTGCCATGACCACCACGTCGGGGGATTCGCGAGCGATGACATCGTGCATCGAGGACCGCAGTTCCTCTGCACTCTCGATCCGCACGATGCGGCACCCGGCGGGTGCGATGCGGTCGATGTCGTCCTCGACGTGGCCGACTACAGCGGTGACGCTGGCTCCGCGGGCAAGGGCTGTACGCGCCAACGCGAACCCTTGCCGACCGCTACTGCGATTGCCCAGGAAGCGAACGTCGTCCCACGGCTCTTGGGTTCCACCGACGCTTATGACGATATGGCGGCCGACAAGGTCGCTGCGGTTCACGTAGTCGGGTGTCTGGAGCATGGCGCGGGCCATCCGCGCGATGGCGCTGGGTTCGGGTAAGCGCCCGGGACCCGAATCAGAACCGGTGAGTCGACCGTCGTCCGGGTTAAGGACCACTACCCCGCGTTCGCGAAGTAACCGGACGTTGGCCTGGGTGGCCGGATGCTGCCACATCTCGGTGTGCATGGCCGGTGCGATCAGCACGCCGCAGCGTGCGGTCAGCAGAACATTTGTCAGCAGATCACTCGCGATGCCATGGCGGGCTCGAGCGAGGAAATCAGCCGTGGCCGGTGCAATAACGACTAGGTCGGCCTTTTGACCGAGGGAAACGTGCGGGACCTCGTGGGTAGATTCCCAGACGTCGGTAGCCACCGGACGCCCCGACAGAGCCGCCCAGGTCGGCTCGCCAACGAAACGAAGGGCAGCGGCAGTGGGGACGACGGTTACTTGGTGACCGGATTCAGCCAGCTCTCGAAGTAGCGAGACAGCCTTGTACGCGGCGATTCCGCCAGTGACACCGAGGACGATCTCGGCCACGACGCGACCGTAAATCCTGAACTACTGAGGGTCCTCGCCCGTGGCGAAGGGGTCGACGGTCGCTGCGGCGCTCGCAGCGGCGGCCTCTTCGGCTGCTTCCGCAGCGGCCTGGGCAGGATCGAAAGGCTCGGACGTGAGCAGACCGGCGTCAATCTCGCGCATGGCGATGGACAGCGGCTTCTCCTGGACGTAGGTCTCGACCAGCGGCCCGACGTACTCGAGCAGGCCTTCTCCGAGCTGGGAGTAGTAGGCGTTGATCTGACGTGCCCTCTTGGCTGCGTAGCTCACCAACGAGTACTTGGAGTCGGTCTTCTCCAACAGGTCATCGATCGAGGGATAGGTGATGCCCTCAGGTTGGGAAGTCACAGGTGTTTCCTCATTCGTGGTGGGGTACACCCCCGGGAAGTCCCTAGAGGCCGGCGCAGTCTATCAAGGCCGCCGCGCACTCCCCCACGTCGGCGTTCACCAGGACGTGATCGAACTCCGACGCCGCAGCAAGTTCGGCCTCGGCCGCAGCGAATCGAGCTCGGAGTGCAGCATCGTCCTCGGTTCCACGACCGGTGAGTCGTTCTCGAAGGACGTCGACACTGGGCGGAGCGAGAAACACGAGCATCGCATCGGGCTGGGCCGCTCGAACCTGCCGGGCACCCTGGACTTCGATTTCCAGCAAAACCGGACGGCCAGCGGTCCGATGCTTGTCGACGGCCTCGCGCGGCGTTCCATAGCGGTTTCCTGCGAACTCCGCCCACTCCAGCAATCCGCCTCGGGAGGCGAGGTCGTCGAATGCCTCACGACTGCAGAAGGTGTACTCCACACCGTTGGTTTCGCCCGGCCGAGGCTGACGCGTGGTGACCGAGACCGATAACCACACATCGGGGCGAAGCCGGAGTACCTCCGACACGACCGTGCTCTTGCCAACGCCCGATGGCCCGCTGACGACCACCAGCGGAGGAAGCTTCGCGGATTGGTTCACGGCTTTCTGCATTCCTGAGCGAGGGCGGCGGCCGCAGCCCCAGGATCCGGCTGACCCGTGATGGGTCGCCCGATCACCAGCAGGTCCGAACCATCGGCCAGCGCCTGGGATGGGGCCGCTGCCCGACGTTGATCGTTGGCGTCCGCACCTGCGGGTCGGATACCGGGGGTGATCAGATGGACATCGGAAGAGACAACTGCTCGCAGGTCGGCCACCTCCTTTGGGGAACACACCAGGGCCCGAGCTCCAGCGTCGACCGCAAGTCGCGCCCATCGAGCCACGATCTCGCTGGGGCTTCCGCATATACCCAACTGCTCGGTGATGGCCTGATCAAGGCTCGTCAGCACCGTCACGGCAGTCACCCGCGTGTCGGGCAACGCTTCAACCGCAGCCGCGATCATCTCCGGCCCGCCTGAAGCGTGCACCGTCAGATAGGTGGGCGCGAGTGGTGCCACCGAGCGGGCAGCACCGGCAACCGTTGCAGGTATGTCGTGCAACTTCAGATCGAGGAAGACCGAGATGTCAGGGTGCCCTGACTCACTGGCCGCCTGCCGAGCCGCTTCGACGCTGCGGTGGCCATCTCGACAAAACGCCTCCAAGCCGACCTTCACGCAACCAACATGTGGCGCGACGGCCCTCGCCCACGACGACAAGGTCGCAAGGTCGGGCGCATCGAGCGCCACCGCGATGGGAGTAGGCCCTTGGGTCGGGGTCTGGTGTGTCGAGTTCAATGGTCAGGGCTTTCGCTACTCGGTGATGAAGTCCCAGGACTCCAGTCCGTCTACATCGGACGCAGAGGATCCAGTGGGGTTTTGCGTGTGTGCTTCGGATAAGGCGTCCGGCCCGGCCTCGACGACGGGATCGCTATCCGGCTCGCGATGGGCATAGCCGATCAGGTCCTCGACACGATCGAATCCGAGCGCTCGGACTTCGCGCGCCAACTCCTGGTGAATACGCATCGGCGCACTTGGGTCATTGAAGACCGCTGTTCCGACCGACACCGCGGTGGCTCCCGCGAGGATGAATTCCAGTGCGTCTCGGCCCGAACGCACACCACCCATGCCGATGATCGGAACGGTCGGAAAGGCCTCCCGAACCTGCCAGATGCAGCGGATCGCAACCGGTCGGACGGCCGGACCAGAGAGCCCACCGGTGACTCCCGCCAGCATCGGCCGCATCGACCTGGTGTCGATCACCATGCCAAGCAGCGTGTTGATCAAGGACAGTCCGGTGGCTCCTGCGCGGATGACCGAATCAGCGATCTCGACGATGTCCGTGACGTCCGGTGACAACTTCGCAAAAATCGGTACCCGTGAGTCAGAACTGCGCCGCACCGCCTGGATGACCTGCGCCGCAGTTTCCGCTCGGCACGCGAAGACTTGGCCGCGATCTGCAACATTCGGACAGGAGATATTGACTTCCAGAGCGTCGAAGCCTCCAGCACTGCGCAGCTTTGCTGCCAACTTCGAGTACTCGTCCACTGTTTCGCCGGCGATCGAGACGATGGTGCGAGCACCACGCTGGTTGAGCCAGGCGAGATCGTTTTCGATGAAGGAGTCGATTCCCGGGCCCTGCAGGCCGATGGAATTCAGCATGCCGCTGGGCGTCTCAGCCATCCGGGGCGTGGCACGTCCCGACCGAGGTTTGAGCATGATGCTCTTGGTGACTATTGCGCCGATGCTGGTGATGTCGAAGAAGCCATCGAGTTCGCGGCCTGCTGCGGCGCAGCCACTAGCGGTCAGAATGGGACTTGGCAGTTCGACGCCGGCAAGATTGACTCCTATGGCCGCTGCGGCGGCCGCCTCTGTGCGATCACCGGAACCAGAAATCAACGCCCGGCTCATGAGGTGGCCTCGGCATCCGGTGCCCCGAGGGCGTCGGATGGGATTGTGTTGATGTCATCCCACCGGACACGGTCACCGCGAAAGATAGGGCCATCGACACACGAACGCACCATCCGCGTGACGCCATCACTGCCGATGACCGGAAGAACACAGGTCATGCACACGCCGATACCGCAGGCCATCGACTCTTCGACAGCACACTCACTGAAGACCCGATTCTTAGTTGAAACGCGAGCAACCTCGGCCAACATCGGCATCGGACCACACGCATAGACGACGTCCGCACCTGCACGGTCCAACGCGTCACCGAGAACATCGGTTACTTTGCCACGCACCCCGGAGCTACCGTCGTCGGTGGTAATGGTCAGCGACGATGCCAGTCGTTTGAGCTCGAGGACACCGAAAAGTTTGTCCTCGGTCGATGCACCGACCACCATGTCCACCCGGCAACCCCTGTCGCGCAGTGCCTGGGCCAAGATGAACAAGGGGGCGCTGCCGTAGCCACCACCCACGAGCACGCACGACACCGCCTTTGTGGGCAGTGAGAACGGCTTGCCCAACGGCCCGACTAATTTGACGACATCGTGCCTGCGCCGTTCAGACAGCCACTTCGTGCCGCGCCCTTGAACGGAGATCGCGACGTCCAACGTGCCTCCGTAGACACCCCGCGAGGTGACCTGGTGGATAGCAAAAGCGCGCCGCAGGACCATGCCCGACTCCTCACCACCCATCGCCAACGTAACGAAGTGACCTGGTAAAGCCGTCTCCGCGATGCCGGGAGCGGTGAGCGACAGCACGTGGTAACCACCAACGCGACGATTGTCGAGGACTTCGGAGACGATCTGCTGGGCCATCTCAGCCCTCCTGCGTTCTGCGTAGGCGTGCCAGGTCGGCACCATGCTCTTGAAGTGACCGCACTCCCGCCTCGCCGGAGACAAGAGCGTCGATGCCTTGGACCGCCGCACTCAATCCCTGGACCGTGGTGACGCACGGGATTCCCTTCGTGACCGCCGCCGTCCGAATCTCATAGCCGTCGAGGCGAGGACCCACCCCGTACGGCGTGTTGACGATCAAGTCGATCTCACCGGCCATGATGGCGTCGACGGTAGTGGGCTCACCATCCACGCCGCGACCTTCATGCTGCTTGCGCAGCACCTCGACTTGAACGCCGTTGCGCCGAAGAACTTCCGCCGTTCCCTGGGTGGCGAAGAGCCTAAAGCCGAGGTCCGCCAGCCTCTTGATCGGAAAAACGGCCGCTCGCTTGTCGCGGTTGGCCAGCGATACGAAGGCCGAGCCCTGCGTGGGCAGCCCACCTGAGAACGCCGCCTGCTGCGATTTGGCAAAAGCCACACCGAAGGAGTCGTCGATGCCCATGACCTCACCGGTCGAGCGCATTTCGGGCCCGAGTACAGCATCGACACCATGGAATCGACCGAACGGCAGCACTGCTTCCTTCACAGCGATGGCGCTCCCAGGTGGAATAGCTCCACCATCACCGACGCGTGGCAGAAGCCCCTCCGCACGCAACTCAGCAATCGGTGTCCCGAGCATGATCCGGGCTGCCGCCTTTGCTACCGGAACGCCTGTCGCCTTCGATACAAAGGGCACCGTGCGCGACGCTCGCGGGTTCGCCTCGAGTACGTACAACGTGTCCTGGGCGAGAGCGAACTGGACGTTCAATAAACCACGAACCCCCACACCCGCGGCAATTGCTCGTGTGGATTCACGAATGCGTTCGATATCGGCTTCACCGAGGGTCATTGGGGGCAATGCGCAAGCGGAATCGCCGGAATGAATGCCGGCTTCCTCGATGTGCTCCATCACCCCGGCGAGGTACATGTCTTGCCCATCGAAGAGGGCATCTACGTCGATCTCGATGGCATCGTCAAGGAATCGGTCGACCAAGACCGGATGCTCACGGGTGACCTCGGTGGACCGTTGCAGGTAGTCAGCGAGCATGTCGTCGTCGTAGACGATCTCCATCCCCCGACCGCCGAGGACGTAACTCGGGCGCACCAGTACCGGGTAACCCACCCGAGCAGCAATGGCCTGTGCTTCATCGAAGGAGCGCGCTGTTCCGTGATCGGGCGCCGGTAGCCCAGCCTCAGCCAAGACACGACCGAATGCTCCGCGCTCCTCGGCCAGGTGGATCGCCTCGGGCGAGGTCCCCACGATAGGCACTCCAGCATCAGCGAGCCGTTGCGCAAGACCCAAAGGCGTCTGACCACCCAGTTGAACGATGACGCCGGCAACACGCCCGCGCTTTTGCTCAGCGTGCACGACCTCGAGGACGTCCTCGCACGTCAACGGCTCGAAGTACAGCCGATCGGATGTGTCGTAGTCAGTCGAGACAGTTTCGGGATTGCAGTTGACCATGACCGTCTCGTAACCGGCATCCGAGAGCGCCAGCGCTGCGTGAACACACGAGTAGTCGAACTCGATGCCCTGGCCGATCCGGTTCGGACCCGAGCCCAAGATGATGACCTTGTCGCGATTGGTGGGGTCGGATTCGTCTTCGTCGTCATAGGACGAGTAGTGATACGGCGTCTTTGCCTCGAATTCCGCGGCACAGGTATCCACGGTCTTGTAGGCGGGACGGATACCCCACGAATAGCGGATCTCACGAACCTCATCTTCGGTCAGGCCGCGTAGTTGTGCGATCTGTGCATCAGAGAAACCGAGCCGCTTCGCGAGCGCCAGGGCGCCGTGGTCGAGTGCATCCATCGCAGCGATGTGATCAGCCATCTCGTTGATCTGGCAGATCTGATCAAGGAACCATGGATCGATTCCGGTGGCCTGGTACACGGCATCGATGCCGGCATCAGCCCACAAGGCCTGCTGGACCAGTGCCAAACGACCGTCGTGCGGGCGACGCATGCGATCAAGGAGGTCTTCGACATCGATCGACTCAGGCGACAAGGGCCAGGAAAAGATGGCTGACGGTCGCTCCATCGATCGCAGCGCCTTTTGGAGGGCTTCGGGAAAGTTCCTCCCGATAGCCATCGTCTCCCCCACGCTCTTCATGGTGGTGGTGAGAGTTGTGTCCGCACCAGGGAACTTCTCAAAGGCGAAACGGGGCACCTTGACCACGATGTAATCGAGTGTGGGTTCGAACGACGCAGGGGTCTCTTGGGTGATGTCGTTGGGAATCTCATCGAGCGTGTAGCCGATGGCCAACCGGGCAGCGATCTTGGCGATGGGAAAGCCCGTTGCTTTGGAAGCCAACGCCGAGGACCGTGACACCCGCGGATTCATCTCGATCACGATCATCCGACCGTCGTCGGGATTGATGGCAAATTGAATATTGCAGCCGCCGGTATCGACACCGACGGCTCGGATGATGGCAATACCAACGTCGCGCATGTGCTGGTACTCGCGATCGGTCAACGTGAGTGACGGGGCAACGGTGATCGAGTCACCCGTATGCACGCCCATCGGATCAACGTTCTCGATCGAACAGACGACGACGACGTTGTCGTTGCGGTCGCGCATGAGTTCGAGCTCGAACTCCTTCCACCCAATGATCGATTCCTCGAGCAGGACCTCAGTGGTGGGGCTGGCCTGCAGACCAGCACCTGCAATCCGCTCAAGATCTTCGGGGTCATAGGCGATACCGGAACCGGCACCACCCATCGTGAACGATGGACGCACCACAACCGGGTATCCGAGCTGTGCAGTGGCTGCCACGCACTCGTCCATGGAGTGGCAGATGATTGAACGTGCGCTCGATCCGCCGATCGACTCCACGATCGCTCGGAATTTCTCGCGATTTTCTCCGCGCTCGATGGCATCGACATCCGCTCCGATGAGCTCAACCCCATATCGCTCGAGCACACCGGCGTTGTGCAATGCGATGGCCGCGTTCAAGGCCGTCTGTCCACCGAGCGTCGGCAGCAAGGCATCGGGGCGCTCCTTGGCGATGATGCGCTCGACGTACTCCGGCGTGATGGGCTCAACGTAGGTAGCGTCCGCGAACTCCGGATCGGTCATGATCGTGGCCGGGTTTGAGTTCACCAAGATCACCCGAAGGCCCTCGGCTTTTAGGACCCGGCAGGCCTGGGTTCCGGAGTAGTCGAACTCGCATGCCTGGCCGATGACGATCGGCCCAGATCCGATGACCATGACCGACTCGATGTCCGTGCGGCGGGGCATCAGCGACTACCTCCTGCATTTTGTGCTTGCTGGCTTCGCTTGATGGCCTCGGCGAAGCGATCGAAGAGATACGCGGCGTCGTGTGGTCCTGCGGCGGCTTCCGGGTGGTATTGCACACTGAAGGCCGAACCATCTACTAGCTCCAGCCCCTCGACGACATTGTCGTTCAAGCACACGTGGGACACCCGAGCCGGACCGAACGGGGTGGTGAATTCCTCACCGATCGGTGCCTGGACAGCAAAGCCGTGGTTGTGCGCAGTAACTTCCACCTTTTCAGTAGTGAGGTCCTTCACCGGTTGGTTGATCCCACGGTGTCCGAATCGCAACTTGTACGTGGAAAGACCGAGTGCACGGCCAAAGATCTGATTGCCGAAGCAGATGCCGAACACCGCAGCGCCTGATGACAAGGCCGAGCTCATGACCTGTACTGCGTGATCGGCGGTGGCTGGATCCCCTGGGCCGTTGGAGAAGAAGACGCCGTCAGGAGCAAGCGCGCTGATCTGATCCCACGAGTAGCCGGACGGCACGACGTGCACGGTGATCCCACGTTCGGCCATTCGATGGGGAGTCATTGACTTGATCCCGAGATCGACCGCCACCACCGTGGCCCACTCATTCCCGATCGCTTCAACCGTGTAAGGCTCGGATGTGGTGACTTCCTGAGTCAAGTCGGCCCCCACCATGCCGGGGCTAGCCTGCACCGCGGCCAGGAGTTCGTCGACCGGGCGCTCGGCCGCCGATCCACTGAAGATTCCGACGCGCATGGCACCGGCATCGCGCAGATGACGCGTAAGTGCCCGGGTATCGATACCGGCGATCCCCACGACGCCGTAAGCGCGCAGTTCATCATCAAGGCTGCGCTTGGCCCGCCAGTTGGACACGATCCGCGAGGGATCGCGAACTACGTAGCCGGATACCCAGATGCGTGCGGACTCCGGATCATCGTCGTTTACTCCAGTGTTGCCGACGTGCGGAGCAGTCATGATGACTACCTGTCGGTGGTAGCTCGGGTCGGTGAGGGTCTCTTGATAACCGGTCATGCCGGTGGAAAAGACGGCCTCTCCAAACGTTTCACCGATGGCTCCGAATGCATGACCGCGCATAGTCCGACCGTCCTCGAGTACCAGAACGGCCGGCTCACTCAGGGGTGCTTTCGGGCTACTCACGTAGGTCTCCTGTTGTCTGGCTGTCGCCGGGAACGTCGTCTGCAACACCGGAAGGGACGATCGCCATGAGCCCATCCAACAACGCACCGTGATCGGCCCCGTCATCCGCCCGGATTCCGGTGTCCACGATGTAGTCGCCGAGCACCCAAGTCACGACGACGACGCTGTCCTTTCCGCGCACTGTGCCGGCTACTCCGCGGTCGGCTCGCACGGCACGAAGGTCACCCGCTGGCACCACGAAGGAGCGGGCGCCTTCCCGCTCAATGCTCACGCCGTTTTCCGTAACGAAGAAGGTGGCTCGGCTACGCACGCCGAGGTCGTGTACAGCGATGCGGTCGAGCCAAGAACCGGCTGTCGAGGTTCCGATGTATAGGCCCGAAATTCCCGTCATCCCCGACACGTCCGACTCGATCAGGGGCGCAGGTTCAGCGATAGCCAACTGACGGCCAGCCCGGGCCTTCCAGCCTCGTCGCATACCCCAAAGGGCGAGGGCGATCGCGGCGAACATCGCAGCCACCAGGGCCAGCCGCAAGGGCCAATTCGACACGGATGCTTGTTCGGTGAAGTCTTCTGCAAGCACTGTCATGGATATTCGCATCACGCGAGGACTCCGTCCACGACCGTGGGCACGCCCCGAAAAAGCACATGCCGGACCCCACCGGGCAATTCGTGACCGAGGTACGGAGTGTTGCGGCTCTTTCCGACCAGGGATCCGGCCGCGACGACGCCACCGCGCGAGGCATCCCAAACGGTGAGGTTCGCAACGCAACCTTCGGCTATCGGCATTCCTTGATCCTCAACCTGACCGATGCGCGCCGGAGCGAGCGACATTCGGTCGGCAAGCGTGCGCCAGTCGAGTAGGCCGGTCTCGATGAATACCTGCACGGCGATGCCCAATGCGGTCTCCAGACCAACCATGCCCATCGCTGCTGCCGCCCACTCACAGTCCTTGTCCTCGCGCGGATGCGGAGCGTGGTCGGTGGCGATGATGTCGATAGTTCCGTCGACGACGGCCTCACGCAATGCATGTACGTCCTCGCTTCGACGCAGCGGTGGATTGACCTTGTAGATCGGATCGAACGTTTCGACGAGTTCCTCGGTCAGCAGCAAATGGTGCGGGGTCGCCTCGGCCGTGACCGGGATGCCGCGGGCCTTTGCCCAGCGGATGACCTCAACGGACCCGGCGGTGGACACATGACACACATGCAGGCGGGAACCGACGTGCTCGGCGAGCAGGACATCGCGCGCAATGATCGACTCCTCAGCTACCGCAGGCCATCCCGCCAAGCCGAGCCGACTAGACAACTCCCCCTCGTTCATCTGCGCACCCTGGGTCAGCCGCGGGTCTTGCGCATGCTGCGCGATCACGCCATCGAACGTTTTGACATATTCCAGCGCCCTGCGCATGAGGAGTGGATCGTGGACACATAGTCCGTCATCGCTGAAGACTCGTACGGCCGCGGCGCTCGATGCCATGGCACCTAGTTCGGCCAGTTGTTCGCCACCGAGTCCGACCGTCACAGCTCCGACCGGACGCACATCGACGATCCCGGTTTCTGCACCCCGACGCCAGACCTGCTCCACGACACCTGCGGTGTCGGCCACGGGCGCGGTGTTGGCCATCGCGTGTACACACGTGTAGCCGCCGATCGCCGCAGCTTGCGAGCCGGTAGCGATCGTCTCGGCGTCTTCTCGTCCCGGCTCACGCAAGTGCGTATGGAGGTCGACCAGGCCCGGGATGACGGGACAACCGGTGGCGTCGAGATCGATATCGAAGGTCTGATCCGCAGGAGTCCCACCCGCCGGTGCGATGGTGGTGATGATGCCATCGTCGATCACGATGTCCTGCGGTTCGTCGCCATAGGGCTGCCCGGCACGGATGATCACAGATGTCATGAGTCGTTGTCTCCTTCGAAGGTCGCGCCACCGAGCAGTAGGTACAAGCACGCCATCCGAACGTTGACGCCGTTGGCAACCTGCTCGACCACCACTGCGCGTGGGGAATCGGCGACATCGGCCGAGATTTCCAGACCGCGGTTCATCGGGCCCGGGTGCATGACGATGGCGTCGTCGTCGAGCAACTCGAGTCGGCGCGCATCGAGCCCGTACATCCGCGAATACTCCAGCGTGGACGGAAAGTAGGAACCGGCCATCCGTTCGGCTTGCACTCGCAGCATCATCACCGCGTCCGCACCGGGCAGGACTTCGTCGAGGTGATAACTGACCTCGCAAGGCCAAGTGTCGATACCAACGGGAAGCAGTGTGGGCGGGGCCACCAAGGTCACGTGCGCACCCAGGGTGTGAAGCAGATGGACGTTCGACCGCGCGACCCGACTGTGCAGGATGTCGCCGACGATCACTATCCGCACACCGTCGAGCGCTCCCACGCCCCCTCGCGTGTGCGCTCGCAGTGTGTAGGCGTCCAAGAGGGCTTGGGTGGGATGTTCGTGGGTTCCGTCGCCGGCGTTGATAACAGCTCCGTCGATCCAACCGGCCGTTGCGAGCCGGAAGGGTGCGCCCGAAGCGCCGTGCCGGATGATCACAGCGTCAGCGCCCATGGCCTCAAGGGTCAAAGCGGTGTCCTTGAGGGATTCACCTTTAGATACCGACGAACCCTTTGCTGAGAATGTGATGACGTCTGCAGAGAGCCGCTTGGCTGCCAACTCGAAAGACAACCGGGTTCGGGTGGAATCCTCGAAGAAAAGATTGACCACCGTCCGTCCGCGCAAAGTAGGCAGTTTCTTGACCGAACGTTCGGTCACTGCGGCTAACTCGGACGTGGTGTCCAAAATCAGCACTGCCTGATCGCGATTCAAATCCGCGGCAGAGAGCAGGTGCTTACCGAGCATCTCCACCTCCGGAATCGTCGTCGTTATCTCCCTTTTCGTCGATAGCCACGTGGTCCTGGATGACGACTTCGTCGACACCGTCGACCTCGTTGAAGCGAACGCGGACGGATTCGTCCTTGGCAGTCGGGAGGTTCTTGCCAACGAAGTCGGGGCGGATCGGGAGTTCACGGTGACCCCTATCGACCATCACCGCGAGCCGCACAGCCGACGGACGACCGAGATCGTTCATCGCATCCAGTGCCGCTCGAATGGTGCGCCCCGAATACAGGACGTCGTCGACCAAAACGACAGTGCGGTCATCGATGCCCGCGGGCGGGATCTCGGTCGGCTCGAGCGCGCGAACCTGGCGAAGCCGCAGATCATCCCGATACAAGGTGACGTCGAGCGAGCCGCACGGAACCTGCTGGCCCTCGATGTCGGCGATGGCCTCGGCGATGCGTCGGGCCAAGAACACCCCTCGCGTAGGGATCCCCAGGAGGACGAGATCGTCGGTACCTCGGGACTTCTCGGTGATCTCGTGTGCGATGCGTTGGACAGCGCGACGAACGTCGGCGTCATCGAGGACTACGCGCGCAGGCGTCATCGAACCTCACCTTCCCCGCCTCACGGGACGGGCTTAAAGGGATGGGCTAGAACTACGACGACAACTTATAGCAACCGAAGGACGCGTCCTGCTACACCCCGCCGCCGGGTCCGGCGCTTCCCATCTTGTGCACGCGCATGCCGTTGGTGGTTCCAGGAACACCCGGCGGGACACCGGCCACGATCACAACGCGCTCACCGGCCGTTGCCCGACCGATGTCCAACAACGCCTTGTCCACCTGCATGACCATGTCGTCTGTGTGACGCACCTGTGGCACCAAGAACGTCTCGACCCCCCAGACCAACGCCAACTGGCTACGCACTCGCGGATTGGGCGTAAACGCCAGCAGCGGTATCGAGCAGCGCCAACGCGCGATCAATCTCGCCGAACGACCGGTTTCGGTGAAAGCGATCAAGTACGTCGCTTCAACGTACTGGGCTGCGGTGACGGCCGAGCGGGTGAGAGCGCGAGCCGTCGAACCCGTGGGGTTCTCCTCCAAAGCGGGCAGTCGATGCAGGGCTTCAGCCTCGATGTGCTCGATGATCCGCGACATCGTCTCGACAACGAGTGGTGGGTTGTGCCCGACACTCGTCTCACCGGACAACATGAGGGCATCGGCTCCGTCTAGGACAGCGTTGGCGACGTCACTGGCCTCAGCACGGGTCGGGCGGGAGGCGGTGATCATCGAGTCCAGCATCTGGGTCGCGACGATGACCGGCTTGCCGGATTGACGACACAACTGGATCGCACGCTTTTGCACCAGCGGTACCTGTTCGAGCGGAAGTTCCACACCGAGGTCGCCGCGCGCAACCATGATGCCGTCGAAGGTATCGACGATCTCTTGCAAGTTCTCCACGGCCTGCGGCTTCTCCACCTTGGCCAGCACCGGAACTCGGATGCCTTCGTTCTCCATGATCGCGTGAACGGCTTCAACGTCCTTCGCCGATCGCACGAACGACAACGCCACCATGTCCGCCCCGGTGCGCAGCGCCCATCGAAGATCTTCAACATCCTTGTCCGACAGCGCCGGCACGCTCACCGGCACACCCGGAAGATTGAAACCCTTATTGTCCGAAACCCGGCCGCCTTCGACCACCGTCGTGTGGACGCGGGGGCCCTCGACCTTAGTCACTCGCAGTTCGATGCGACCGTCGTCGACAAGGACGAGGTCGCCGGGCTGGACGTCGTTGGGCAGGCCAACGTGGGTCGTGGAGACCATCGTGACGTCACCGGCGACGTCCTCGGTGGTGACGATGAACTCTGCACCGGGCTCCAGGAGGACCGGGCCTTCGGCGAAGGTCCCCAAGCGAATCTTCGGACCCTGAAGATCGACCAGGACACCCACTCCCCGACCGCTGGCATCTGAAGCCTCGCGGACCGCCAAGTAGGTCTGGCGGTGGTCGTCACGGCTGCCGTGGGACAGATTGAGTCGGGCCACATCCATGCCGGCGTCCACCAGCCCTTGGATCTGTTCCCTATTCGATGTTGCAGGCCCGAGAGTGGCCACTATCTTGGCTCGCCGCATGGATCGAACTCTAGCCGTAAGCGGTTACACCATAAGGGGCCGCGCCGAAGCGCGGATCGGCGATGGCAAGTTGGTTGATCCCGTCAGGAACCGGTCCACACTCGCCGCGGTCGCGCGACCCTCAGCGATAGCCCACACGATCAAGGACTGTCCGCGTCCGGCGTCACCGGCGACGAAGACGCCCTCAAGATCGGTGGCGTAGTCATCGTCGCGCGCGATAGCACCGCGCTCGGTCACCGGCAGTCCGAACTGCTCGATCAACGGACCCTGCTCCGGACCGGTGAAGCCCATCGCAAGGAAGACCGCATCCGCCGGGATCGACCGCTCTGACCCGGGGACCGGCTCGAAGCGACCGTCCACCATCTCGACTTCGGTGAGTTCGAGGGATCTCACGTGCCCGGCGTCGTCACCAACGAAGCGCTGGGTGGAGACGGCGAAGACGCGCTCCCCGCCCTCCTCGTGAGCGCTGCTCACCCGGTAGGTCATCGGGAACGTGGGCCACGGCTGCGACTGCGGGCGCTCCTCAGGCGGCCGCGGCATGATTTCGAGCTGGGTGACGCTCGCAGCACCTTGACGGTGCGCAGTGCCGAGGCAATCGGCACCGGTGTCGCCGCCGCCGATGATCACTACATGCTGACCTGCCACATTGATCGGGGATTGCTCGAGGTCACCTTCTTGGACCCGGTTGGCGAACGGCAGGTACTCCATCGCCTGGTAGACGCCCTGCAGTTCGCGCCCCTCGATCGGCAAGTCCCGCCACGCAGTGGAACCCGTAGCAATGACGACGGCGTCGTAGCGGCGACGAAGATCAGCGACAGAGATGTCCACGCCCACCTCGACGTTGGGGCGGAACTTCACGCCTTCCGCTTCCATCTGCGCGAGCCGCTGATCGACGTGGTGCTTTTCCATCTTGAACTCGGGGATGCCGTAGCGCAGCAAACCGCCGATGCGATCGGCTCGCTCGTAGACCGCCACCGTGTGCCCGGCACGCGCCAACTGCTGAGCCGCAGCAAGACCAGCCGGCCCTGATCCGATAACAGCGACCGTCCGGCCGGTGAGCGACTCCGGTGGCTGCGGGGTGATCCAGCCCGCCTCCCATGCGCGATCGACGATCGCCACCTCCACCTGCTTGATGGTGACCGGATCGGCGTTGATGCCGAGCACGCACGCGGCTTCGCAGGGAGCCGGACACAGCCGTCCGGTGAACTCCGGGAAGTTGTTGGTGGCGTGCAGGCGCTCGATCGCTTGACCCCAGTCGCGGTCGTAGATGAGGTCGTTCCACTCCGGGATGAGGTTGCCCAGGGGACAACCCTGGTGACAGAACGGGATACCGCAGTCCATGCACCGGCCCGCCTGCTTTTCCAGGCTGCGTGCGTCGAAGTCCTCGTAAACCTCTTTCCAGTCCTGGATGCGGATGTCGATCGGTCGACGCACCGGCAACTGCCGGTCAGTTGTCAAGAAGCCACGTGGATCAGCCATTGCCGCCTCCCATCACCGCGAGGACCGGGTCCTCACCCTTGGCCAACGCCTCCTCGCGAAGGCGCAGAACGCGCTTGAAGTCCTGCGGCATCACCTTGGTAAAGCGCCCCTTGCTGGTCTCCCAATCGGCGAGCAGTTCAGTTCCCATCGCGGATTCGGTTTCCTCGACGTGTCGCAAGATGAGCGAACGGAGCTCGTCTTCGTCGTCAGCCGAGAGCGGATCGAGATCGACCATCTCCGGATTGACCCGACTCGGGTTGAGATCCAGGACATAGCCGATACCACCGGACATCCCCGCGCCGACATTACGACCGACAGCTCCGAGGATGACCGCGATGCCACCGGTCATGTACTCCAGCGCATGATCACCAACGCCCTCAACAACCGCGTGCACGCCTGAGTTGCGAACGCAGAAGCGCTCGCCGACCTGGCCACGGATGAAAATCTCGCCGCTGGTCGCGCCATATGCGATGACGTTGCCGGCGATGATGTTGTCCTCGGCCTCGAATGGCGCTCCACGATCGGGCCGCACGATCAGGCGGCCACCCGACAGTCCCTTGCCGACGTAGTCATTGGCGTCGCCTTCCAATCGCAAGGTGATTCCCGCAGGCACGAAGGCCCCAAAGGACTGCCCTGCCGATCCCTGGAAAGTGAGATCGATGGTCTCGTCAGGCAAGCCGGCACCGCCGTGGGCACGCGTGACTTCGGACCCGAGCATCGTTCCCACCGTGCGGTTGACGTTACGGATCGTCACGTTTGCGCGAACGGGTTCGCCGCGATCGATCGCGGGCCGGCACATCTCGATGAGCTCTTGATCGAGGGCAGCTTCGAGGCCATGATCCTGCGCGACCACTCGCCGCCGCGGCTCGTTTTCGGGGAGATCGGGTACGTGAAGGATTGGCGTCAGGTCGAGGCCGTCGGCCTTCCAGTGATCGATAGCCCGGCGCATGTCCAGCATCTCGGCATGACCGATGGCCTCGTCGAGACTGCGGAACCCGAGTTCGGCGAGGTACTCACGCACCTCCTGCGCGATGAACTCGAAGAAATTCACGACGAAGTCCGGCGAACCACCGAAGCGCTCGCGAAGGACCGGGTTCTGCGTGGCGATACCCACCGGGCACGTATCAAGGTGACACACCCGCATCATCACGCAGCCCATCACCACCAATGGTGCCGTCGCGAAGCCGTACTCCTCGGCCCCGAGCAGCGCGGCGATGACGACGTCGCGGCCGGTCTTGAGCTGACCGTCGGTTTGCACGACGACACGATCGCGGAGGCCGTTAAGTAGCAGAGTCTGTTGGGTTTCGGCCAGACCCAATTCCCACGGCGCTCCCGCGTGCTTCAACGAGGTGAGAGGTGAGGCGCCTGTTCCGCCATCGTGCCCGGAGATCAAGACAACGTCAGCATGGGCCTTCGATACCCCCGCAGCAACCGTGCCGACGCCGACCTCGGCCACCAACTTCACGTGCACGCGAGCCCGAGGATTCGCGTTCTTCAGATCATGGATGAGCTGCGCGAGGTCCTCAATGGAGTAGATGTCGTGGTGCGGGGGCGGGGAAATCAGCCCGACCCCGGGAGTGGAGTGCCGGGTCTTTGCGATCCACGGGTACACCTTGTGGCCTGGAAGCTGTCCACCCTCACCGGGCTTGGCACCCTGCGCCATCTTGATCTGAATGTCGTCGCTGTTGACCAAGTACTCGCTGGTTACCCCGAAGCGACCAGACGCGACCTGCTTGATAGCCGATCGCTTGGAATCGCCGTTCTCCATCGGAACAAAGCGCTCGGGATCCTCACCGCCCTCGCCCGTGTTCGACTTAGCACCAAGCCGGTTCATCGCAATCGCGAGGGTCTCGTGTGCCTCAGCCGAGATCGAGCCGTATGACATCGCACCCGTGCTGAAGCGCGACACGATGGACTCCAACGACTCGACCTCGTCGATCGAAATCGGCTCGCGAACTCCGTCCTTGAACGCAAACAGTCCACGCAGGGTCATCAAGCGCTCGGCTTGCTGGTTCACGCCCTGGGTGTACTCGCGGAAAATGTCATAGCGCTTTGCACGCGTCGCGTGTTGGAGGCGGAAGACGGTCTCCGGATCGAACAGGTGGGGTTCACCGTCACGACGCCACTGGTACTCACCACCGTCGGAGAGCACCCGGTGCGCAGGGGAGATTCCGGACGGCGGGTACGCCGTGGCGTGCCGACGGGCGACTTCCTCGGCGATGACGTCGAGCCCCACACCGCCGAGCTTGGTTACAGTGCCGGTGAAGTAGGCGTCGACGAGGTCTTGCGAAAGCCCGATGGCCTCAAAGATCTGCGCTCCGCGGTACGAGGCCACGGTCGAGACACCCATCTTGGACATCACCTTGAGCAGCCCCTTACCCATGGCCTTGATGTAGTTGCGCACAGCCTTCTCGACGCTCACACCCTCGATGACGTGCCGATGGACGAGATCCTCGACGGTCTCCAGCGCGAGATACGGGTTGATCGCGGCCGCCCCATAGCCGACGAGCAGGGCCACGTGGTGGACTTCGCGAACGTCTCCCGCTTCGACGAGCAGACTGATTTGGCTACGGGTCTTGGTACGCACCAGATGGTGATGCACGGCCGCGCACAAAAGCAGCGATGGGATAGGCGCCTGCTGGGCATTGCTCTCCCGGTCCGACAGCACGATGAACCGCTTGCCCTGTCGGATTACGGCGTCGACCTCGTTGAAGATCTCGCCCAAGCGCTTCTCTAGGGCCGCTCCTCCACCACCGACGGGGTACAAACCCTTCACCCGCACGGCAGCGAACTCCGGCAACGTGCCGTCGGCGTTGATGTGCAAGATCTTGGCAAGTTCGTCGTTGTCGATAACCGGGAACGGCAACAGCACCTGGCGGCAGTGACCGGGCTGGGACTCCAGAAGGTTGCCCTCCGGACCAATCAGGCTGGACAAGCTGGTGACGATCTCCTCGCGAATGGCATCCAGCGGTGGGTTCGTGACCTGCGCGAAAAGTTGACTGAAGTAGTCGAACAGCAAGCGCGGGCGACTTGATAGGGCTGCAATGGGAGTGTCGGTACCCATCGAGCCGATCGGCTCCGCGCCAGCACAAGCCATCGGCTCCATGATGACGCGCAACTCTTCCTGGCTGTAGCCGAAGGTCTGTTGACGGCGCGCAACGGACTCGTGCGTGTGCACGACATGTTCACGTTCGGGCAGTTCCTCCAAGTGGATGATCCCGGTGTCGAGCCACTCGTCGTAGGGCAGCTCGGCTGCGAGCTCGGCCTTGATCTCGTCGTCCTCAATGATTCGCCCAGCGGCGGTATCCACCAAGAACATCCGTCCCGGCTGCAGGCGGCCCTTGCGCACGATAGTCGTCGGATCGACGTCCAAGACACCCGCTTCGGATGCGAGCACGACCAGCCCGGAGTCGGTCACCCAAAAGCGACCCGGCCGAAGTCCGTTGCGGTCCAGCACGGCCCCAATCTGGGTTCCGTCGGTGAAGCACACATTCGCCGGTCCGTCCCACGGCTCCATCAGCGTGGCGTAGAACTCATAGAACGCCCGACGTTTGGGATCCATGTCCGGGTTGTTCTCCCAGGCTTCAGGAATCATCATGAGCACCGCCTGCGGCAGGGAACGCCCGCCGAGGTGCAGGAGTTCGAGCACCTCATCGAAGCTCGCTGAGTCGCTAGCCTCGGGGGTGCAAATTGGGAACAGACGCGTCAGGTCTCCCGGGATGACATCGCTGGTGAGCATGGCCTCACGGGTGGTCATCCAGTTGCGGTTGCCCTGCACTGTGTTGATTTCGCCGTTGTGCGCGATGAGTCGATACGGGTGCGCCAGTGGCCACGACGGGAAGGTATTGGTCGAGAACCTCGAGTGCACCAACGCGAGGGTCGAGGCGATGTCGGGTTCGCTGAGATCGGGGTAAAACGGCGTCAATTGATCGGTAGTCAGCATGCCCTTGTAGACGATCGTTCGAGCAGACAGTGAAGCGAAGTACACACCGAGCTCGCCCTCGATGCGCTTGCGCAGTCCGTACACCAAACGGTCGAGGTCCAGCCCACTCGCCTGACCCTCGGGATCGGTGACGAACAACTGCCAGAACGAGGGCATGCATGCGCGGGCCGTAGCTCCAACGAGGGATGGATCGGTGGGAACCTCACGCCAGCCGAGGACCTCGATGTTCTCATCAGCGGCGATCTCGGAGATACGGTCAATAACCGACTCGCGCTCGTGATCTGCAACCGGCAGGAAGCCGATGCCCGTCGCGTAGGAACCCGGCTCGGGTAGGTCGATCCCACTAACTCGGCGCAACATAGCGTCGGGGACCTGCAGCAAGATACCTGCGCCGTCACCGCTGTCCGGTTCGCTGCCCGAGGCGCCACGATGCTGGAGGTTCTCCAGGGCGGTGAGGGCTTGCTTCACGACGTCGTTCGCCGCGATCCCACTCAAGGTCGCCACCAGCGCGACGCCGCATGCGTCGCGCTCGAACCGGGGGTCGTACAGACCTTGCGGAGCCGGGGTCGAGGAGTAAGCGTTGAGCACAGGGCGTCCTTCGTCGTCGGTAATTACGGCCAAAGCAACCGCATTCGTAGGAGGGAAGCCCTGACGGGTTCCACCACGAACGGTTGAGCGGTGCTGGCACGGGACGACGTTGGCCCGCGGCTGCAGAAGTCTACGGGGTCTTGGCCTCGGTGTCGCTCTGCCCCGTGCTCTCCGTCGCTGAGTCCTCCCACTCCAGGAGTTCACGACCCGGGCGCGTCCTGGCCGACCACACCAAATAGATCAGGGCACCGAGCCCGACGACGATGGATGTCCAGACATTCAGGCGCAGACCACCGACGGTGTTCACCGGATCGATCCGAAGGGCTTCGATCCACACTCGGCCAGCGGTGTATAGCAGCACGTAGAGGGCGAAAGCTCGGCCGTGCCCCATCGTGAACCGGCGATCGGCCCATATGACTACGAGGGCGACCCCGACAAGCCAAAGGGATTCGTACAGAAAGGTCGGGTGGAATGTCTCGAATGCCTCATAGCCCTCGGGTCGTCTCGCAGGAGAGATCTCCAAACCCCAAGGCAGCGTGGTCGGTCGCCCGAAGAGCTCTTGGTTGAACCAATTACCCCAACGCCCGATGGCCTGAGCGAGGGCGATGCCAGGAGCGATGGCGTCGGCAATAGGTGGCAGCGCAACGTGGTGGCGTCGGGCGGCAATCCACGCACCGAGCGCTCCGAGAGCCACCGCGCCCCAGATACCTAGGCCACCATCCCAAATACGCAAGGCGGCAGTCACGCCTCGGCCGTCCGGACCGAAGTAGATCTGCCAGTCGCTGAGTACGTGGTAGAGCCGGCCACCCACAATCCCAAACGGCACTGCCCACAAGGCAATGTCGGTGATCAGCCCCGGTTGACCCCCACGGGCAACGTACCGGCGGTTGCCGAGCCAGATCGCCACGACGATGCCGAGGATGATCGCGAGCGCATAAGCGCGCACGGGTACCGGGCCGATATTCCACGTCCCCTGGTCGGGGCTAGGAATGGACGCAACTATGTGCGCTCCCACAACTGTGCCGATCATCGCTTGGCTCTCCGGCGCTAGCTGCCGGCCGCCTCCGTGAGTGCAGCGAGCAACGAGGCTTGGTCGGCAAGGACGTCGTTACCGACCTCAACTCCGCCAATCTTGCCCAGCGGGGTTCCCGCGATCCCTCCGTCGTAGAACTCCTGGGTCGAATTGGCAGCCCAGACTCGGTAAGTACCGTCGTTTACGCACTCGGTGAAGGCGTCCAACGTCTCCCCGGACATGCCAATCTCCTCACCAATAGCGATGAAATCGCTGTTTGGCCACCCGTCGCCCTCTTCCTCGGGCTGCTTGGCGTAGACGGCATCGTGGAATTCGCGTGTGAAACCCTCGTCGATTGCGCAACCCCATGCGCTGATCGCACGGTTGGAGGCGTCGTTGCCCAGGTTGCGGTCCAAGAAGGCCGTAGGTCGCCAAATGAGTCGAGCGACACCGGATTCGGCGACCTCGGCAATGCCCTCGCCGTTCGTCTGCTCCAGGGCACCGCATGCGGGACACTGGAAGTCTTCCCATACCTCCAGCACCGGGGCATCGTCGCTGGCTGATCCGTAGGGAACACCGAACGCCCATTGGCTGTCCGCACCGAGCACTCCCTCGGGAACCGGGGCATTCGGATCTGGATCGATTACCTCGATCCGGTTGGCAGCTTGGTCGGCATTGCGCGCGAAGATCGCGACGCCGATGATTCCGGCCACGACCGCTAGAACAGCGACAGCACCGATGATCCGGACCGTCCGCTCACGACGCTTCTCGCTCGCTTGAGCAGCCGCCCGCGCCGCTGCCGCTCGATCACGCCTGTCCTTGCTGCCCGCTGCCATGGATTCTCCATTTCCGACGAACCAGGGGTGACCCTGGATGGGGACTTTCTAAGACTAGTTTGCCGCGCCGACTGGTGCGTCCGTCGCCCTAGCCGACCCACGGACACCCTCGGCCAGTTCTGATGTGAACTCCCCTATCTCGGCCAGGGCGGCGTCAAAGGTTTGCGCATCCAAGATCCGGCGGATGAAGGCCGAACCCACAATGACGCCATCGGCGTACTGGGCTATCGACGCAGCCTGCTTTCCAGACGACACTCCGAGCCCGACCCCGATTGGCTTGTCAGTGAATTGCCGTACTCGATTAACGAGCACGGGCGCGGCGTCGCTGACGGAGTCTCGCGCACCGGTCACACCCATCGTGGACGCTGCATAGACAAAGCCCGTCGTTGCCTCAGCCACCACGCCAATTCGAGCATCCGACGACGACGGCGCTACGAGGAACGTACGGTCAACCCCTGCGGCATTGGTTGCGGAAATCCACGGGCCGGCCTCCTCCGGGGTGAGGTCCGGTGTGATGACCCCGCACCCACCGGCGGCCGCGAGCCCCTCAGCGAACCGCTGTACGCCAAATCGCTCTATTGGATTCCAGTAACTCATCACATAGATCGCTTGACCCGGGCGCGTCGTCAAACGCGAGATGACATCAAGGACGTCCGATGTGGTGACGCCGCCAGCGAGAGCCATCTCGACAGAATCTTGAATAGCCGGGCCGTCCATCAATGGATCGGAATAGGGCAGGCCGACTTCGAGGAGATCCACGCCGGCATCGAGCATCGCCTGCAAGATCTCGACACTGCGATCAACCGTTGGAAATCCGGCAGGCAGGTATCCGATCAGGGCTGCGCGATCGTCTTGTTTGGCCTTATCAAAAACTCCCGCGCTTGCTGGGTTCACTGGTTATCGATCCCAAACCAACGGGCAGCAGTCTCGACATCTTTGTCCCCTCGCCCGGACATGTTCACCACGATCACGGCATCGGGCCCCAACTGCCGACCAAGTCTCATCGCGCCGGCGAGAGCGTGCGCGGTCTCGATCGCCGGAATGATGCCCTCGGTTCGACTCACGATCGCGAAAGCGTCCATCGCTTCCGCATCGGTCACCGGCTCATAGGTCGCGCGACCGGAGTCATGCAGCCACGCGTGCTCGGGACCAACGCCCGGATAGTCGAGACCAGCGCTGATGGAGTGGGATGCGACCGTCTGCCCCCACTCGTCTTGCATGACATATGTACGGGCTCCGTGGAGGACGCCCGGAGCCCCCATCGCGAAACGAGCCGCATGTCGGCCAGATTCGATGCCCTCGCCTCCGGCTTCGTAGCCGACCAAGCGCACATCAAGGTCTTCCAGAAATCCGGAGAACAGCCCCATCGCATTGGATCCACCGCCAACGCAGGCGATGGCGGCATCGGGCAAGCGACCCTCGACGGCCAAGATCTGTTCACGGGTCTCGCGTCCGATGACACTGTGGAAGTGGCGCACCATCCGAGGAAATGGTGAGGGTCCGGTAACGGTGCCCAGCAAGTAATGAGTGTTTTCGACGTTGGTCACCCAGTCGCGCATGGCCTCGTTGATGGCGTCTTTGAGTGTTTGGCTTCCGGTCTCAACCGGTACGACTGTTCCACCGAGAAGTTCCATTCGCGCAACATTGAGCGCTTGGCGCTGGGTGTCTTCCTTGCCCATGTAGACAACGCACTCAAGGCCCAACAGTGCAGCGGCTGTCGCGGAAGCCACGCCATGTTGACCTGCCCCCGTCTCGGCGATGATGCGCGTCTTTCCCATGCGCTTGGTGAGAAGGGCCTGCCCCAGGACATTGTTGATCTTGTGCGATCCGGTGTGATTGAGGTCTTCACGCTTGAAGTAGACGCGTGCTCCCCCGCATTCCTGCTCGAACCGATTCGCGCGTGTCAAAGGTGAAGGACGTCCGGTGTAGTCCCGCTCAAGAGCGGCCAATTGCCCGATGAACTCCGGATCCGCAATGGCTACATCGAAGGCTTCTTCGAGTTCGTCGAGCGCAGCCATCAACGCCTCGGGCACGAATCGCCCTCCGTAGGGGCCGAAATGACCGGGAAGTTCGTCCGCTGAGTTGAGGGAATCCACCGGAGCGGTCACGAAGACATCCTCTTTCCTTGTCGAAGTGCCGGATGGGCTCCCGCAGTCACGAGATTGTGGACGGCCAACCGCGGATCCTTTCCGGTGACCAAACTTTCGCCCACGAGCACGGCGTCTGCTCCGGCCTCTGCGTACGCGATTAAGTCGTGTGGCTCGCGGACTCCCGACTCAGCGATTTTGATGCAGGAATCGGGAATGAGATGCGCGACGCGGGCGAAGACCCCACGATCTACTTCCAGCGTTTTGAGGTCTCGTGCGTTGACGCCGATCACATCCGCTCCCGCGTCCAGGGCGCGGGCAATCTCATGCTCGTCATGGACTTCGACCAACGGGGTCAAGCCGAGGCTGCGCGCACGTTCGACCAAAGAGATCAGCGCGTCCTGCTCGAGTGCTGCGACGATCAGCAACACGAGATCTGCGCCGTAGGCACGCGCTTCCCACAATTGGTAACTGCCGACGATGAAGTCCTTACGCAGCACCGGGATGTCCACGGCCGCACGCACGGAGGCAAGGTCGTTGAGACTGCCCCCGAAACGCCGCTCTTCGGTCAGCACGCTGATGCAGTGCGCACCGCCGGCTTCATAGTCATGGGCCAATGCTGCGGGGTCTGCGATTTCCGCCAATGGACCTCTACTGGGGCTCTCGCGCTTGACCTCCGCGATAACGGAGACGTCGTCGGAATTGAACGCTGCGCGAGGGTCTCGCGCCGGAGCCGTTGCGCTTGCTCGTTCCTTCAACTCCTCGAGAGGCACACGATCCATGCGTCGTGCAACGTCTTCACGGACACCGTCGAGGATCCCGTCGAGGACGTTCATGGTCCCACAGTACGCCCGGTGGGACCGGCGGCAATCGGGGCTCTAGCCCGCTGCCGATCCGAGGTAGGGAACAAAGTTGCGTACAACTCCGAATATCAGAACCGCGACCAGTACCCACACCATCAGGCGGGATCGACGGGCCTGAGTCGGGAGGTCCACCGAGGGGCGGCGCCCAGTCCATGATCGAAAGGCCCACACTGCGAACATCACGATCGCAATGGGCCAGAACACGAACAACAGAATGTTGTGGTCGGCCATCCCGGATAGATCGCCGTACAGAAGGTCGTAGGTGCCGCGCATTCCGCCGCACCCGGGACAGTCGACGCCGAGCAGCATTTGGCTCGGGCAGCCCGGGTAATGGCCAGGAACATTCGGATCGACCGCCCGGAGATAGACCGCGCCGATGAGCGCGGCCAGACCGGTGACAACTACCGGCAGCATCCGACGGCTCCGGGGGCGTTGATCCACCACGATGCCCGGCGACTGCTCAGGGGCTGCGCCGGTCGCGGTATTCGCGCTTGCTGGTCCCTGGCTCACCACATCAGCCTACGCCGACTCCGCCAACGGGAGCCGGATCCAGAACGAAGTTCCTCCACCCGCTCCACTGGTGACCGTCGCCGATCCATTCATGCTGGTAGCCAAGCGGTCGACGAGGGCCAGACCCAACCCTGTTCCCACCGGACGAACCCCGCGATACCGCTCGTGCAGCGCCCCAGGCTCGAAGGCGACGGCGCGATCATCATCGGTGAGTCCAGGGCCACTGTCGCGGACCTCAAAGACGGCAAATGGACCGCCTGCGATCGTCGGATCCCGATGCAGGTCGAGGTGAATCGACGACCCATGCGGTGAGACCCGAAGGGCATTCTCCATCAGGTTGTCGATTATCTGCCGAATCCGCATGGCATCGCCGCGAACAGCCACCGGCCCGTCGATGTCGTCGACCGTCACGGTGACACCCTCGCGGTCACAGCGTGTCCGCCACACCCGACCGGCTTCGCGCAGGATTTCGCGAGCGTCGAGATCGGTAGCCGCAATGCGGAAGTCGACCGCACCCATCCTGGCAAGGTCGAGTAGATCGCTGACCAGCCGATTGAGCCGCGTTGCCTCGCCCGCGATAGTCGCGCCGATCTCCGGCAAATCCTCTCGGGGCAGAAGACCGTCGGCGAGCGCCTCCCCATACCCCTTAACCGCCGTCAACGGTGTGCGCAGTTCATGCGAAACCGACAGCAAGAACTCGCGTTGGCGACCTTCGGAGTTGACCAGCGCGGCGTTGAGCGCGTTCAGCGCCTCGGCGATGTCGGCGACCTCAGTAGGTCCCCGCACTTCGAGCCGCTCCTCGCGCTGACCCTCGGCCATCCGGTGGGCCACTCCTTGAGCGTCGCGCAGCGGTCTCGACAGTCGTCGAGCAACGAGGTAGGCAATTCCCACAGCGATGAGCAGACCCAAACCCAAAGCAGCCGCGATTCGCGTTAGGAACAGGCCGGTGGTTTCGCTGGCAACGGCAACCGGCTGGGTAAGGAACACAGCCCCCTGCGTAACGGGCCGACCTTCGATCAATATCGCCTGGCCCTGACTGTCCTCCCCCCGAACCGATACGGCATTACCTGCCAGCACCTCGTCCACGAGTTCCTGCGATGCACCCGGTGGCACGCCACCCAAGGGTCCTACCAGGTAGCCGGTGACTTCCTCTTGGCGAAGGATTCGCTCGAGCGGTCGAGGAATCGGCTGATCCCTGGGCGATCGCGCGTCTCGTCGGTCCACGTACACGGAAGTGAGGTCCGCGAGGCGTCCGAGTGCTCCGGTGGCTTCCGCAACAGCAGCACCCTGAACAAATGGGGCTGCCGCTACACCTGCGACTAACACGGCGATAGCTGCAACGGCTGATGCCAGCATGACCGTCTGGGTGACAATCCCCAGACGTTTGCGCCGCGTGTCGTCAGCCATGACGCGGAACCTCCGCCGAGTACCCCACACCGCGCACGGTCCTGATGGGACTTGCATCGCCGAGCTTGCCACGCAGTTGGGCGACATGAACGTCGACTGTCCGGGTACCGACAACCGCCGCATAACCCCAAACTTCCGCCAAGAGTTGATCTCGACTGAAGACGCGACCCGGCTCCGACATCAAATGGGCGAGGAGATCGAACTCCGTTGCAGTGAGATCGATTTCCTCCGCACCGTTGAAGACGCGGCGCTGAGTTGTATCGATGGTGATGTCACCAACACTCATCGGCGCACTCTCGCGCTGCGCCAACCCGGAACGGCGCACCAGCGACTTCACCCGCGCCACAACTTCACGAGGGCTGAATGGTTTGGTGACGTAGTCGTCGGCGCCTAACTCCAGACCGAGAACTCGGTCGACTTCATCATCACGCGCCGTGCAAAAAATGATCGGCACCCAGTTGTCCTCGGCGCGCAAGCGTCGGCACACCTCGGTGCCGTCAATGCCAGGGAGTCCGACGTCGAGAACGATCGCCACCGGATGCTTGGTCCGAGCCGCGGTCAATCCACCGGGGCCGTCGAATTCGGTGTGTACTCCAAAACCCTCACGACTGAGGTAGAGGCGCAACAGGTCCGAGATCGGCCTTTCGTCTTCGACGACGAGGACGAGACCGCGTTCGCTCATGGACTAAGGGTGACAGAAACGCGAACGTTTGATGGTGTTGAGCGGTTACGAAAGGGTCCCTAGATGGTTCGAGTTCGGTTAAGAAACCGATCGAGGCTTCTTGCCTAGACCCATAGCTTGCATAACCTTGCCGACAACACCACCGATAACGACGAGCCCCACTCCGATCCAGAACATGGGCCAGTTACCGAGGACGATCGCAAGCGTGCCAACCACGAACGCGATTGTGATGATCACAACCGCTGTCCACGCCGCTGGAGTGGAGCCGTGATCGTCGTGCTCAGCTTCCGTGTGTGCAGCCTCAGACCTTTGGGTGGATTCATGCGATGGCGATGCGTTCATACGCCTATCCAATCACTCCCCGCCCGCATTCGGTCTATCGGTAGTTGTGTCGTCTGAAGAATCGGACGCCACGTCCACAGTCGGATCGATTCCGCTATCGAGGGCCTCCCAATCATCGCGGGGTTGCCGACCAGCACGCTCATAACCGGAACCCAAGGCGGACCATCGACCACCGGCATAAGCGGTCATGGCCCCACCAACCGACAGCATGAGACCCGCCACGATCGCCATCGTCGGGTAGAGCAGCGACACCGAGACGACTTCACCGTCGATGCCCACGAGTCCAAAGTCCGATGCAGCCGAACCGGCCGTAGCCGAAGACATCACATTGATCCCCGACCACGCGAGCGCCAATCCTGAGATGACGACAACTGCACCGACGACTCGGCGCAGCCATCCGCGAGAGCCGACAACGCCGGCAACGCCGGCCAACCCGATGATGGGTGCGGCAGACGCCCACGAAGCCCATCGGCTACCGGAGATTTCGACCAAACTGGTCGCGTCAATACCGCCTGCTTCTGAAGACCCGAGAAGAGACTCTTCGACAGTGATCCATCCAGACGAAAGCGCCCACCAACCCAAAGCGGAACCGGCAATCATTAAGCCCAGGGCAAAAACGTACGGGCGTTTGGATGCGACCGGTTGCTCGGTCACGAGCGCCCCGGTTTCGTTTCTCCGCGGATAGGTATCCCGCGTCCCGATGCTTCAGTACCCAACGTCCGCAAAGATTCAGCGTTGTTCACAGCCGCCAAGACCGCTCCGGCCTTATTGGCGCATTCCTGAGCCTCGGCCACAGGATCGGAGTCAGCGACGATGCCCGCTCCGGCTTGGACGTGCGCAACGCCGTCTTGGATGACGGCCGTTCTTATCGCGATCGCCATGTCCAAGTTCCCCCGAAAATCCACATAGCCGACTACTCCCCCGTACAGACCCCGTCGATAAGTCTCAAGCTCGTCGATGATCTCCATTGCACGAACCTTCGGCGCACCACTCAACGTGCCTGCGGGAAAGGTGGCGCGCAAGGCGTCGAGCGCTGTGACCTCCTCCCCTAACCGACCCACGACCGTCGAAACGATGTGCATGACGTGTGAGTAGCGCTCGATTTCCATGAATTCGGTAACTTCGACAGTTCCAGGAAGGCACACGCGCCCTAGATCGTTACGAGCAAGGTCCACCAACATCACGTGCTCGGCACGCTCCTTGGCATCGGCGAGGAGATCGCGCGCGAGATCATGATCCTCATCTGCATTGCGTCCGCGCTTTCGCGTGCCGGCGATCGGATGGACGGTGCAGCGACCGTCGTCGACGGTGACCAACGCTTCCGGTGAGGAACCCACAATGTCGAAGGCACTCGTATCGTCCAATGCCTGGCCCTCGTCCGACTCGCGAGGAATTCGAATCAAGTACATGTAGGGGCTCGGATTCGACGATCGCAGTACTCGGTAAACATCCAAAGAACGTGCGGTGATCGGTAATGAGTATCGCTGCGACAGGACGATCTGAAAGGCATCACCCGCCCGGATGTACTCCTTGGCCAACTCGACAGACGCGAGGTACTCCGCATCGGTGGTGTGCGCACGAATATCCGCCGTTGGCTGCGGAACCGCCACCGACACATCGACACCGGTCGGCGCTGCAAGCGAAGCTTCCATCTGATCGAGTCGGTCGACAGCATCGCGCCACGCTTCATCGACACGCTCGTCGGTCGCGTCGAAGTTGATCGCCGTTGCGATCAGTGTGACTGTGCCCCGAAAATGGTCTAGCACGGCAAGATCGGTGGCCAACAGGAACACAAGGTCAGGAACATCGAGCGCCGCGGGGTTCCCATCCGGCAACTCTTCGAATGCTCGGACAGCGTCGTAGGCAAGGCACCCTACGAACCCGCTGGTAAAGCGCGGTCCCGCTCCGTCGGCACCAAGCACGACATCAGCGGGGGTGTCCAGGGCCTGCACAGACTCTCGCAAGACGGTCCAGGCATCGCCACTAGTAGGTAGCCCAACGGGGATACGACCTACCCAGTGCGCCCGTCCTTCACGTTCGGTAAGCATCGCCGCTGCTCGAACACCGACAAAGGAATAGCGCGCCCACGATCGGCCCGCCTCGGCTGATTCGAGCAGAAAGGTTCCGGCTCGGTCCCCGCACAAGGTCTCGAACAGACCGATGGCCGTGAGTCCATCGGCCAGCAGAGTGCGGGATACAGGAATAACGCGATTGGATTGCGCAAGCCGACGGAATGTGTCTACGTCGATTGAGTTTTCACCGATCATTCGCGCCGCCAACATCGAAGCAACTCACCGCACCGGTGTGACATGCGGCGCCCTGTTGGTTAACGATCAGTAAAAGGGTGTCTCCGTCACAATCCAAACGCAGTTCCCGAACGGTCTGCACATGACCTGAGGTCTCGCCTTTGACCCATTGCCGCTGCCGACTGCGAGAGAAATAGGTCGCGCGATGGCTCGCCAGGGTCGCTCGCAACGCTGCCTCATCCATCCACGCCATCATCAACACCTGACGCGAATCGGCATCTTGGGCAATCGCAGGAACGAGTCCCGCATCGTCGAACCGAACACGTCCAATGACGTCGTCGGCCTCGAGGTTCAGGACGTTCCCGGTGTCGTCACCCATGGAGAGCATTGTGCCGACGCACGGGAAACCCTGCGTCGGCGAGTGCGGACTTAACGTCGGGAATGGCAATTCGGCCGAAGTGGAACACGCTGGCGGCGAGCACTGCGTCAGCACCGGCGTCGATGGCCTCAGGGAAGTCCGACGCCTGCCCGGCACCCCCGCTAGCGATTAACGGAACACTTACCCGCCCGCGGACTCGGCGAATCATGTCCGTGTCGAATCCCTGCGTAGTTCCATCGGCATCCATAGAGTTCAACAAGATCTCCCCCGCCCCGCGTTCGGCACCTTCCACAGCCCAATCGATGGCGTCGATTCCTGTCCCTTGGCGTCCACCGTGCGTGGTTACTTCGAACCCACTGGCTGTACTGGTGTCGCCAATGCACCGGCGAGCATCCACGCTTAGGACTACACATTGCGAACCGAACCGCTCGCTGGCCTGCGTCAGTAGTTCCGGATGAGCGATCGCCGCTGTGTTGAGGCTGACTTTGTCCGCCCCCGCGCGAAGCAAACGATCGAAGTCCTCGACGGTGCGAACGCCGCCGCCTACGGTGAGTGGGATGAAGATCGATTCCGCCGTGCGTCGCACGACCTCGTACGTGGTTTCTCGACTTCCCGATGACGCCGTGATGTCCAAGAAGACAAGTTCATCAGCGCCTTCAGCGTCGTACTTTGCAGCCAGTTCAACAGGATCCCCCGCATCGCGAAGGTCTACGAAGTTGACGCCTTTGACCACCCGGCCTGCGTCGACGTCGAGGCACGGTATGACCCGAACGGCAACGGTCATGGCCGCGGGGGGCCCCACTCGTAAGGGTCGTAGCGCGCCTCAATGGCTGCAATAGCTTCAGCCAGCGTGAACGCCCCGTCATACAGAGCCCGTCCGATGATGGCCCCCTCGACACCCTCCGACGTCATATCCGCCAACTTGTGCAAATCCTCGAGATGACTAATCCCACCGGAAGCCACGACCGGCGCCTTGGTGACCTTGCAGACGTCACGAAGGAGGTGGAAGTTCGGTCCCTTCATGGTCCCGTCCTTGTGGACATCGGTCACCACATAGCGCGCGCACCCGGCTGCATCGAGGCGACCAAGGGTCTCCCACAGGTCACCGCCCTCGGTGGTCCAGCCACGAGCAGCCAGAGTGTGGCCCTTGACATCCAAGCCGACGGCGATGCGGTCACCGTGCTCGCCAATGACCCTCTCCGTCCAGTCCGGAGCCTCCAGTGCAGCAGTACCTAGATTGACCCTCGTGCACCCGGTGGCTAGAGCTCGATTCAAGGAGTCGTCGTCACGAATACCGCCGGACAACTCGATACGAACGTGGTCGCGCAGGGCGTGCACCACCTCGGTAATCCCTTCGGCATTGGAGCCCCGACCGAACGCCGCATCCAGATCTACGAGATGGATCCACTCGGCTCCTTGGTCGACCCACGAGCGAGCGGCAGCTAGTGGCTTTCCGTAGACGGTCTCCGAACCGGCCTTGCCCTGGACCAAACGAACGGCCTGGCCATCGGCAACATCGACTGCGGGTAACAACTCGAGCATCGCGGGCTTCCCATGCGTCAGGTTCACGTGGTCAGCCTAGGTCACCGCAGTTCCTACCAGGGTTGTGACGCCAGTACCTCTAACGAAGACGACCGATCCAGTTGCGCAAGATTTCGGATCCGGCATCGCCGGACTTCTCGGGATGAAACTGCGTGGCGACGAGTGGGCCGTTCTCAACAGCCGCGACAAAACCTCCTCCGTACTCACACCAGGACACAAGAGGCGGTGCGATCGGTGAGGACGCATCCATCGCTAACACCCAGGTACGCACGCCGTAACTGTGCACGAAATAAAAGCGCTCCGACTCAACCCCTGCGAAGAGATCGGACCCGGGTGCGACCTCGACGGTGTCCCATCCCATGTGCGGGAGTATGGGCGCATCCAGGCGCTCCACCACTCCGGGCCATTGACCAAGGCCTTCTGTCCTCTGCCCATGTTCGACTCCCGCAGCAAAAAGGATTTGCAGGCCAACGCAAATTCCAAAAACTGGTCGCCCGCCGGCAAGTCGGCGATCGATGGTGCTGCCTCCATCGATGTCCTCGATACCAGCCATGCAAGCGGCGTAGGCGCCAACACCTGGAACGACCAGTCCATCGCACTGCACAGCCAAAGTCGGGTCAGAAGTGATCTCAACCGTGGCGCCGACACGTTCGAGTGCACGTTGGGCCGATCGCAGGTTGCCGCTTCCGTAATCGAGAACAACGACGCTCGGGCGACGAAGGGTGGTCATGGGAACCGATGGGTGGGCGGTAAACGATCAGGACGCGGTGAGCGTCCCCTTGGTCGAGGGAACACCAACAACGCGTGGATCGATGACGACAGCATCGCGCAGTGACCGGGCCACCGACTTGAACTGTGCTTCGACTACGTGGTGCGCATTACGACCGCTGAGAACTCGAACGTGCAACGTGATCTGACTCGTCGCCACGATCGACTCCCAGATGTGCCGGGTCAGCGTGGTGTCGTATGAACCGATGAGTTCGACCATGTCGGGTTCCTCGTGAACGAGGTATGGGCGTCCCGACAAGTCGACGGCTGACTGAACGAGGCATTCGTCCAAGGGGACGAGGGCATCGCCATAGCGGCGGAGCCCAACTCTGTCGCCGAGGGCTTCGTTGATGGCTTGACCCAAGGCAAGCGAGGTGTCCTCGACCGTGTGGTGGGCATCCACCTCGAGGTCGCCATTTGTGCGCACGGTGAGATCTAGGCCACCGTGCTTGGCCAGTTGGGCCAGCATGTGATCGAAGAACGGAACTCCGGTCTCGACGGAATTGACACCGGTTCCATCCAAGTCGAGTTCGATAAGGACTTCACTTTCCTTTGTCGAACGTTCGACGCGCGCCGTCCTGCTCATCGATTACCACCATCTCCGTCCGCAATGAGGTCGCTCGCGACCACAGCCTCGTCCAAGGCCTCGATAAACCTAGCGTTCTCCTCCGGCGTGCCGACCGAGACCCGCAGCCACTCATGCGGGCCGGTCTCGCGGATCAAGACGCCCCTGTCGACCAGTTCTTGCCAGACCCGATGTCGATCACGAAAGCGCCCGAAGAAGCAGAAGTTGGCGTCGCTGGGTGCGACATTGAATCCTCGCGAGGAGAGCGCAGCCTGCAGTGCATCGCGCTCGTCCCGAAGCAAGGACACATCGGCCTGCAGCTCGTCGACGAAGTCCAGGGCAGTACGAGCAACGGCCTGGGTCACCGCGGAGAGGTGGTACGGAAGCCGAACGATGCGAAGGGCATCGATGACTGCGGGGTGTGCCGCCGCGTAGCCGACCCGAGCCCCGGCCATGGCAAACGCCTTGCTCATGGTGCGGGTAACGACGATGTTCGGATACTGATCGGTCAGCGCGAGGGAACTACGAACTCCCGCGCGTCGGAACTCCGCGTAGGCCTCATCCATTACGAGAAGTCCACCGACACCTGCAACGGCTTCGGCCAACGTGATGATCTCGTGCTCGGGAACCGCGGTTCCGGTGGGGTTGTTCGGAGAGGCGAGCAGGACCATTGACGGGGCATGTTCAGTGATCGCCTCGAGACTGGCCGGAATGTCGATCTGGAAATCCGATCGCCGGGGCACCGACACCAAATCGGTGAAGGATTCTCGGGCGTATTCGGGATACATCGAATAAGTCGGCGGGAAAGTAATCGCGACGCGCCCCGGACCTCCGAAGGCACCCATGATGTGGGCCATCACCTCGTTCGATCCATTGGCCGCCCACAGCGCTTCGATCGGAAGTTGTACCGACGACTCGCGAGCCAAATAGTCAGCAAGGGCCAGCCGGAGATCGAAGAAATCCCTGTCGGGATAGCGGTTCAGGTCAGCGGCAGCTTGGGCAACGGCCGACCCGAGCGCTTCAGCCAATGCCGGCGATGGTGGAAACGGATTCTCGTTGACGTTCAGCCGAACATGGACCTCCAATTGCGGAGCGCCATAAGGGGCAATGCCGGCGAGATCCGAGCGGACAGGCGGCCGAAAGTCAGCCACGCCTACTCGCCGTCGCGAAAACGTACGGTGATGGCATCGCCGTGCCCAGGCAGGTCCTCGGCCTGTGCGAGGGACACCACATGGTCAGCAACATCGGCCAACGCAGTGTGGTCGTAGTCGATGACGTGAATCCCTCGGAGAAAGGACTGGACCGATAATCCCGAAGAATGACGTGCTGCCCCCATGGTCGGCAGCACGTGATTGGAACCAGCGCAGTAGTCACCCAGCGAGACTGGGGCCCAGGGGCCGACGAAGATCGCTCCGGCATTGCGAACCCGCATTGCGACGTCACGGGCTTCTCGTGTGTGAATCTCCAGATGCTCGGCTGCGTAGGCATCAACCACGCCGAGCCCCTGCTCGATGTCTCGAACGACGATGATCGCGCTTTGCACGCCGGTGAGAGCCTCGGTAATCCGCTCCACGTGCTTGGCCTGAGATACCTGTGAGCGCACTTCTCGCTCGACATCCGCGGCTAGTTGCTCGTCCGTCGTGACGAGCACGGCAGCAGCTATGACGTCGTGCTCGGCTTGGCTAATGAGATCGGCCGCCACGAACCGAGCATCGGCAGAATCATCGGCAAGAATCGCTACCTCAGTTGGACCCGCCTCGGAGTCGATTCCGATGATCCCCTGCAGGGCGCGCTTTGCGGCCGTCACATAGATGTTCCCGGGTCCGGTAACCAAATCAACCGGCTCGCATCGGCTGCCGTCGGCGAGGTCTACTCCGTAGGCCAACATCGCAACAGCCTGGGCGCCACCGACGGCGTACACCTCATCGACGCCCAAAAGGGAGCATGCAGCCAGGATCGTGGGGTGCGGCCACCCATCAAAATCCTTCTGCGGCGGGCTGACGACCACAAGGGAAGGAACCCCCGCTTCTTGCGCGGGCACGACGTTCATAACGACGCTACTGGGGTACACGGCACGACCGCCGGGGACGTAGAGGCCGACCCGCGCCATCGGCAACCAGCGCTCGGTAACCGAACCCCCGGGCACGACCTCGGTGATCACGTCTACGCGCCGCTGGTCTCGGTGCACCTTGCGGGCACGCTCGATGGAGACTTCGAGGGCCTTACGCACCGCTGGATCTAAGTCCGCGACAGCATCCTCAATGACCTCCATCGGGACTCTTAGGCTCGCAGGCCGCACCCCATCAAAGCGCTCGCAGGCATCCAGGACAGCATCCGCGCCACGGTCTCGAACATCATCGAGGACGGGCCGGATGGTGTCACCGGCGTCTGCGAGATCCATTGCAGCACGCGGAACGACCGTCCGAGGATCGGCCGTGGACTGCCGGAGGTCAATGAGACGCAACACCCGACAAAGTCTACGCTCGAGGGGTGGAACCGTCGCTGCCGCTCTTTCCCTTGACGACTGCGCTGGTTCCTGGGCTCGTTCTCCCCTTGCATATATTCGAGCCCCGCTACCGCTTAATGGTTGAAGAACTGCTCGACAAGCCAGAAGACGACCGCGAGTTCGGGATCGTCGGGGTTCGCGACCGCCGCGCCCCCGCTTCGGGACCACAGGATCTGGAGTCCATCTCCCGTGAGAACAACGGCGCACACGGCAACTACGACGATCTTTACCCCGTTGGAGTCACTGCGGTCCTACGCCAAGCTGAACGCCGCGATGACGGCCGATACGACATCGTGACGATCGGCTCTCGGCGCTTCCACCTCGACGACGTTGATCGGTCCGCACCCTTGCTCAGAGCTCGAGTGACCTACCTACCCGAGCCCGACGTGGACGTCTCGGACCCGAGAGTCCAAACCCTGGTCGCCTCGGCCGTCACCGCATTCGAAAACTACCGTGGCGTTCTCGGCGGCCGGCTCGACGAAGATCGATCAGACGACGAACACGTCCCTGACGACCCCTCAGTCCTGAGTTATCTGATCACCGCTGCCTTGGTGATCGACGGTGCCACTCGCCAAGAACTCCTTGCCTCTCCCGACGCCGTAACGCGATTGCGCGCAGGAATTCGCATCCTTAGATCGGAATCGATGTTGATTTCGACTCTCGGTGCGGTGCCAGCACTCGATCTGCTGAACGCGACTCCATCGGAGAACTAGGTGGGTCGTCGATCACAGCGATCCGAAACTGGTACCCCAGCCTTGACACTGCTGGTCGACATTGGGATCCCGCACACCGTCCACTCGTTCGAATGTAACGACCCACAACCCGGGCAACACAGCGACTACGCCGTCCACGCCGCGGCTGCGCTCGGCGTCGACGCACACTGCGTATTCAAAACGCTCGTTTGGAACGTGGATACCGACATGGTTCTCGCACTAGCTCCGGCGACAATGACCATCGCTCCAAAACTCCTTGCCGCTGCCGCACAGGGAAAGAAGGCACACCTGACCGATGTCGCAGCGGCCGAACGAGCCAGCGGGTCAGTAACGGGTGCGATAAGTCCGCTCGGCATGAGACGAAAACTTCCCGTCTTCATCGACCAGAGCGTCCGGTCATGCCCTCAGGTGTACGTCAGTGCTGGCCGACGCGGAGTCGAGATCTGCTTAAGTCCCCACGATCTCATCGAGATCACGCGGGCGACAGTGGCTGCTCTAGGCGCGGTGAGAGGTTCGCCCCGCTAGCCAATCACCGACTGCCAAAACCAGAACGACTGTCGCAGATCCGATCGCCCAAACAAGGAATACGCCCGGCATGGTGACCTCAAGCGGCGCATCAACCACGAACTCTTCACTGGTGGTCGCGATCAACCCTTCGATATCGACCGATCCGAGGCGGGTTCCCACCTGCCACATCGCCACCGTGCCGACTGCGCTGGCGAGCAAACCCGCCGCCAGCACCCCAAGTAGGTGATGTCGCCGCGTCGCAGCCAGAGCGACCGTCAGTATCAACCCGGCTACCAGGGCCAAAGCCGCAAACGAGACATCCGCAGCGAGGTACTCCTCGGGCTGGAAGCCCTGGGGGCGAGCACCATCTGGCCGAATCGCGACCGTCGCACGCGGCGCCAGTTGCCACCACAGGACACCCAGGGCAGCTCCACTCAGCGCACCAGCAACTAGGCCGGTGATCACTACCCGCCACTCCGACCATTCCGATCGCGTCGAATGCGCAGCCACGTCGGCTTCGGGCAGGTCTCCAGTCATGGCCACACCCGAACCGTACGACACATCACGACAGGCAGTTCGCTCCGAGCAGCGCCTTGAGATCCCCATATAACGCTGCAGACGGGGTTACTCGCATTGCATCGTCCAGGCGCAAAACCGTCGTCTGCGTGCCTCCCGTGAGGTGTAGGTGAACTTCAGTAGTTCCGGGGTGCTGCCGCAGAACTTCCTTGAGTCGTTCCACCAGTGGGGGGACGCAGCGACTAGCCGCTAGCGAGAGCCGAATCGGTCCACTGGAGGCTTCGGAAAGGTCCGGGGTATCAACTTCCATCGCGATCACGCGAAGGCCATCTTCATCGCTTCTTTCCACGCGCGCCTTGATAGCGACGATCGTGTCTTCAATGAGCGTGGTCGACACCGACGCGTACGTCTGCGGGAAGACCATTGCCTCAACCGAGCCGTCGAGATCCTCGATGCTCGCGATGGCCCACGCTGAGCCCTTCTTAGTCGTCTTGCGCTGCACGCTCGTCAGCAAACCGGCGATCGTCACGATGGTCGACTCGAGTGATTCATCGGCGATCAAAGATGCGATTGATCTGTCAGAGATGTGCGCGAGTGCATGATCGAGGCCGTTCAACGGATGATCGGATACGTACAGACCGAGCATGTCCCGCTCGTGGGCCAACAGCACCGACTTATCCCACTCACCTACGGGGATAGGCGTTTGTTCAGCAAGACCTGCTGTCTGGGTTTCTCCACCCAGACCCCCGAACAAGTCGAATTGACCGACCGCCTCGGCCCGCTTAATCTCAACAGCGGAGTCGATGACTACCTCGTGAACCGCCGTCAGACCCTTGCGCGTGTGTCCGAGTGAATCAAAAGCGCCCGCCTTGATCAGCGACTCAACTACGCGGCGGTTGCACACCTGCGCCTCTACTTTTGCGACGAAGTCGTGGAAATCGGTGAACCGGCCCTTGGATCGGCGGGTGTTGCCGATTGACTCGACGACTCCCTCTCCCACATTGCGGATAGCTGACAGTCCGAATCGGATGTCACTGCCGCGGGCGGTGTAAGCCGCATCGGACTCGTTGACATCCGGTGGCAGTACTTTGATGCCCATTCTTCGACATTCACCCAGGTAGATCGCGCTTTTGTCTTTGTCGTCCTGCACGCTCGTCAGGAGCGCAGCCATGTACTCCGCCGGATAGTTCGCCTTCAGGTACGCAGTCCAGTAGGAAACTAGGCCGTACCCAGCGGTGTGCGCTTTGTTGAAGGCGTAGTCCGAGAAGGGAACGAGAATTTCCCACAGCGTGTCGATGGCGGAGTCGCTGTAGCCCTTCTCGCGCATGCCGTCCCGGAACGGCACGAATTCTTTCTCCAGGATCTCCTTCTTCTTCTTACCCATCGCTCGGCGAAGAAGATCCGCCTTACCCAGGGAGTAGCCGGCTAGTTCCTGAGCGATGGCCATGACCTGCTCTTGGTAGACGATTAATCCGTAGGTGTCACCGAGGATCTCGGACAACGGCTCCGCGAGTTCGGGGTGGATAGGAACAACGGGCTTGCGGCCGTTCTTGCGATCGGCGTAGTCGTTGTGAGCATTGGCACCCATCGGCCCCGGTCGATACAAGGCCAGCACCGCGGAGATGTCCTCGAAGTTGTCCGGCTGCATGGAACGTAGAAGCGACCGCATGGGACCGCCGTCGAGTTGGAAAACCCCGAGTGTGTCGCCGCGGGACAAGAGTTCATAGGTAGTGGGGTCGTCAAGTGTCAGTTCCTCGAGGGCGATCTGGTTGCCGGTGTTCTTCTCTATGTTGATCAGACAGTCGTCGAGAACCGTGAGGTTGCGCAACCCTAGGAAGTCCATCTTTAACAAGCCCAGGGTTTCGCACGCCCCCATGTCGAACTGGGTGATGATCGCGCCGTCTTGCTCGCGCCGCCACACGGGGATGACATCCATCAGGGGCTCTCTGGACAAGATCACACCGGCGGCGTGGACTCCCGGCTGACGCTTCAGCCCTTCGAGACCCTTAGCAGTATCGATGACCTGCCGAGCCTGCTCGTCAGATTCATACAACGCTCGGAATTCCTTTGCTTCGCCGTAGCGGGAATCCGACGCATCGAATGCTCCAGCGAGGGAGATGTCCTTACCCATGACCGCCGGCGGCATTGCTTTAGTGATGCGATCACCGACAGCGTAGGGATAGCCGAGAACGCGAGCGCTGTCCTTGATGGCGGCTTTAGCTTTGATGGAGCCGTAAGTCACGATCTGTGCGACCCGTTCCTCACCGTACTTCTCAGTCGCATAACGGATCATGTCCGCGCGACGGCGTTCATCGAAGTCGATGTCGATATCGGGCATGGAAATCCGCTCGGGGTTCAAGAACCTCTCGAAGAGCAGACCGTGCTTGATGGGATCGAGTTCGGTGATGCCGAGGGCGTACGCAATCATCGCCCCGGCTGCCGAGCCACGGCCTGGGCCGACGCGGATCCCATTCTCGCGCGCGTAGCGAACGAGGTCGGCCACGACTAGGAAGTAACCGGGGAAGCCCATCTGGGACACGACGCCGAGCTCATAGTCGGCCTGCTGGCGAACATCGGCAGGGACCGATCCCCGATACCGATGCTCGAGTCCCCGATCGACTTCGGCTCGCAACCAGGTCTCTTCTGTGAACCCATCCGGCACCGAGAACTGCGGCATGAGGTTCGCGCCTTCATCGAAGGAAACTTCGCAGCGCTCCGCGATCAACAAAGTGTTGTCGCATGCATCGGGCAGTTCCGACCACACCGATCGCATCTCTTGCCCGGACTTGAGGTAGAAGTCACGGGCATCGAACCGGAATCGCTTGGGGTCGTCCATCGTGGTGCGAGTCCCAACGCACAGCAGAACCTCATGGGTGTCCGCATCCGACGCGTGGACGTAGTGAAGGTCGTTGGTCGCAACTAGTGGCAGATCCAGATCTCGAGCGATCTTCACGAGATCCTCACGGAACCTGCGTTCGATAGCCAAGCCGTGATCCATGACTTCGCAGAAGTAATTCCCCGGACCGAGGATGTCGCGGAAGTCGGCGGCAGCCGCTCGGGCCTTGTCGTACTCACCAGCCTGCAGCCAACGGTTGACTTCACCACTCGGACAGCCGGTGGTACCGATCAGGCCTGATCCGTAGCGGTCCAGTAATTCCCGATCGAACCGAGGCTTGTGGTACTGCCCTTCCAAACTCGCGAGCGAAGAAAGCCGGAACAGGTTGTGCATGCCCGGTGTGGTCTCCGCCCACAGCGTCATGTGCGTGTAACTGTGCTTACCTCGCCCCGCACCCGGATCTTCCGGGGTGCCCTCATCGAATCCGCCGCCGAAATCAAACGGGCGCCGTTCACCTCGTCCTTGTGGCGCGTAGTAACCCTCAAGGCCGATGATCGGCTTGATACCCGCTGCTCGGGCCTTGGTGTAGAAGTCGTACGCACCATAGAGATTTCCGTGATCGGTCATCGCGATCGCGGACATACCCAGGCGACTGGCTTCGTCCATGAGATCACCAAGCCGGGCAGCACCGTCGAGCATCGAGTACTCGGTGTGCACGTGAAGATGGACGAAGTCGTCCTGACTCATCTCATGCCCCCCGATCGCACCGACGCCGCTGGTCGGAAGTCTCGAGTGGGCATCGCCAAACCCTATGCCTGGATCGCGGTGTGACTTAGGCCGACAGGCCGGCTTGGAGGTGCTCGAGGGCACGTGTCAGGTCGTGCGGGTAGGGGCTCTCGAACTCGACCCACTCACCAGTCGCCGGATGCTCAAACCCCAACCGCCTCGCGTGTAACCACTGTCTCGTCAGTCCCAATTCTTTAGCGACTGTGGGGTCTGCGCCGTAGGTCACATCACCGACACACGGGTGGCGCATCGCCGCCATGTGCACGCGTATCTGGTGGGTGCGTCCGGTCTCCAAGTGGACCTCCACTAGGGATGCCCGGGGCCAAGCCTCGAGGGTCTCGTAGTGGGTCACGCTTGGCCTTCCCCCTGCGACCACCGCCCACTTGTAGTCCTTGGACGGATGACGGTCGATCGGCGCATCGATCGTCCCAGCCAGCGGATCGAGAAGCCCGTGAACGATGGCGTGATACACCTTTTCAACGGTTCGCTCCTTGAACTGCCTTTTCAGCGAGCTATACGCGGCGGCGTCCTTCGCCAGCACCATCGCACCGGTGGTCCCAACGTCCAATCGGTGCACCACTCCCTCACGCTCGGCCGCACCTGTGGATGCCAGCGCATGTCCGGTGGCCGCTAGTGAGCTTGTCACCGTTGGGCCAGTCCACCCTGGGCTCGGGTGCACGGCCACCCCAACTGGCTTGTCGATCACGATCAGGTGATCGTCGTGCCACAGGATTGGAATCTCGACCGTCTCCGCCTGGATACTGACGTCCACGGTGTTCACCGCATGACCGTCATCGGTGAGATCATCGATCTCGACTGCTTCGGTGGGCGACAATCGATGAGACTTTGCCACCGGTCGGGCATCCACCCGCACCGCGCCCGCATCTATGAGCGCGCTCACGCGCGCACGTGAGAGTCCAAGCATTCGCGAGAGTGCGATGTCAATTCGTTCGCCCGCGAGCCCATCGGGAACCGGGAGAACTCGGCTCACCGTCCGGCCTCGGGTACAGAAGCCCCCTCGTCGCGAGGGTCGTCGTCGGGCGCTTCGCTTGTTGCCTCGTCATCCGTCGCCAGCGGCACTCCCCGCCACGCCAAGACGACCATCCCGATCGCCGACACCGTGATGGACATGTCTGCGATGTTGAACACAGGGAAGTTCGGTAAACCAATGAAATCGACCACGTAACCCAGGCCGGGGCCCGGGGGGCGGATAAGCCGGTCGATCAGATTCCCCAACAGCCCACCCAGCAGCCCACCCAGCGCCAGCGCCCAGGCGCTCGAGGTGATCGTGCGGGAAAAACGAACGATAACGATTCCCACCACCACAGCCACGATCGTGAAGATCCAGGTGTAACCCGAGCCCATGCCCCATGCTGCGCCGGTGTTCTCGACGTATGTCAACCGAAGCAACGGGTCGATGATGTAGATCGGACCATCTCCGGATTGGATCCGGGGTCGAAGTACTGCCAGGGCCCAGGCCTTCGTCAACTGGTCAAGGACGACCACTGCG
>JBDQFC010000022.1:0-43746 GCA_040266055.1 Candidatus Nanopelagicales bacterium
CCGGGCGATTGGCTCAGTGGTAGAGCGCTCGCTTCACACGCGAGAGGTCACTGGTTCGAACCCAGTATCGCCCACCGGTAAGTCAATTCCCGACCTAAATCTGCCTGTTGCGAACGACCGATGATCACGCGCCGTTAGGACGTACTCTGAGATGCTTCCTAGCGGTTACGAATTCGCAGTGACCCAGGCGCGGGGAGGAATCATGCGAAAGATCTCAAGTGTGCTCGCAGGCGCGGCAATCGTGGCGGGAACCCTTAGCTTGTCCGCCGGTGCTGTAGGAGCCAGCGAAGATTACGACTTCGCCAAGCAGCGGGATTTCTGGAAGGCAGCCGCGCAGGCAGCGGACATCACGGTGTACGCGCCATCGCGAAAAGATGTGGAGCGAGTTGGGTTGGAAGTGAGTGAACCTCCGACCATGAGTTCGCTGGAGATGCTGTGCGTCGGTCAATGGAACGTGATCGTCAACTTCGACGGCAACATCAGGAATAACTCAGACGCCTCGGTGACTTTGACTCAAGCTGCCAGTTCGGAGTGCATGGATGACGTGGGTGCAAGTGGCGCTCCTCCGTCGCCGTGGTCCTTCAAGGCTTTCGGCAAGAAGTTCACGGGGTACTACGAAGGCTGTCGCGGCACCGGAGAAGGCGAGTCCGACCCCGGGGTCGCACAGTGTCCAACTCTGGATCGGGTCTACATCATCGTGGGTGAACTGCCGGCGGCCAGCGGGTTCAAGAAGACCGCCGTGCGGCTAGAGACGGTAGGGATGACCCGAGCGCAGATACGGACCTTCATCCGATCGATGGATCCCGTTGCCTGAATCTAGATTTCGCGAGGTCGTGAGCCTGTGCGCCCTACGATCAAGCAGTGAGCGCTAAGACCCGTCTCGTTGGGGTCATCGCCCTCGCCCTCGCTGCTCTAATCGCCCCCAACCTGATCTGGCCTGCGGCCCCAGCTGCGGCCGGTTTGATTGGTCTCGGTGGACTCGGCGTTGTACTGGGCACGCTTGTTGCTGGCGTCCGGGTTGGTGTGCTGTCGGCTCTTGCCACAGGTGTGGCAGGTGGCGTTGCAGTACTTGGTGACGGTCGCCTGCTAGTCGGGATCGCCGTCATGGTCGCCGCGGCAATCGGGCTAGGAGTCACCGCTCGATGGCAGTGGAGTCACGGGTTGATCGTCCTACCCATCACTTTGGCGTTCGTGGCAGCCGAGAGCCCATCCCAGGAGCCGCTTGCCTCGGGTGTGGCATTCGGTAGCGCCATGGCCGGATACGGAGTTGTCACGGCTCTGGCTGCTTCGATCCTGCGTCCACACGCCGGTGAGGCGGCCTCGACACATGTGACGTCGTGGTCTCGGACCTGGGGCTACGCAGGGATGCTTGCCGTGACAGCGATAGCGACGACGGTCATCTCTTTGTCCGTCGACTGGGGTCATGCCGGTGGCTGGTTGATGATGACGCCGTTCATCGTGATCCAGCCCTACATTCACGACGGGCTTCGCAAGGCCGTGAACCGGGCCGCTGGCACGTTGGGGGGATTCCTTGTGGCTTCCCTGCTCGACCAGGTATTCGGGCCAGGAGCGATCCTCACCGCCGCCGGATTGGTGCTCGCAGTCCTCGCTGCCGTCGCGATGATCGAGAAATGGTCCTACGCGCTGTACGCGTTGTTCTTGACCCCCGCGATTGTCATCTTGGAGAGCGTCGGCAGACCGCTTCAACAGACCGACGACAACCGGCTGCTGGCCACGATGATCGGAGTCGGCCTGTCCCTCGTGGCGATGGCGGTGGCCGTCCCGATGTATCGCAGGGGAGCACCGCAGGCCGGTGGATAACATGGCGCATCGTTCGGCCGACCCCCGAGCAACCGATTATGCGCAACGAAGGAGGCCGCGGTGCCCCAGACCGCCCTCGACGTCCTCGGCTCCGATCGTTCGGTGGTGGCGGCTCGCATCAACGGGGAAGTCCGGGACCTAGCCACAGAGATCTCCGATAGCGACGATCTTCAGCCGATTACGGTGGATAGCGAAGAAGGATTGGCCATCTTGCGGCACTCCAGCGCCCACGTAGCCGCCCAGGCAGTCCAAAAGCTCTTCCCCGAGGCCAAGCTCGGAATAGGCCCTCCCATTAAGGACGGCTTCTACTACGAGTTCGACGTTGCCGATCCCTTCACGCCAGAGGACCTAAAGGCCATCGAGAAGGAAATGATCTCGATCCTGAAATCCGGTCAGGAATTCCGCCGTCGTGTGGTTTCGGAGTCCGACGCCGTCACCGAATTGGCCAGCGAGCCGTTCAAACTCCGGCTCATCGGTAGCGAGGGTGGGGCCGAGGTCATGGAGGTCGGTGGCGCGGAACTGACCATTTACGACAACGTTGATCCCAAGTCGGGCGAGACCTGCTGGAGCGACCTTTGTCGCGGTCCGCACGTTCCCAGTACCCGATACATCCCGCCGAACGCCGTCAAGGTGATGCGGTCGTCGGCGTCGTATTGGCTTGGAGATCAAGCCAATGAATCACTCCAGCGCCTGTACGGCACCGCATGGCCGTCCAAAGACGACCTCAAGGCCTACCTGACCTTTCTCGAAGAAGCCGAAAAGCGTGACCACCGGCGGCTGGGTTCGGAACTGGATTTGTTCTCCTTTCCCGAAGAGATCGGATCGGGGCTTGCCGTCTTCCATCCAAAGGGCGGTGTTGTACGCCGAGTGATGGAGGACTACTCGCGCAAGCGCCATGAAGAAGGTGGCTACGAGTTCGTCAACTCACCGCACATCACCAAAGGGCAGCTGTTCGAGAAATCCGGCCACCTTGATTGGTACGCCGAGGGCATGTATCCGCCGATGCATCTCGATGCGGATATCGATGCTGAGGGCAATATCCGTCGGCAAGGGGCTGACTACTACCTCAAGCCGATGAACTGCCCGATGCACAACTTGATCTTCAGTGCGCGTGGACGTTCATACCGTGAGTTGCCGTTGCGGCTCTTCGAATTCGGCACGGTGTATCGCTACGAGAAGTCCGGAGTTGTGCAGGGCCTCACGCGCGCCCGAGGGTTCACCCAGGACGATGCCCACATCTATTGCACCAAGGAACAGATGCCGGGCGAACTTGACCGTTTGCTGACGTTCGTACTCGACCTGCTGCGCGATTACGGCCTGGAGAACTTCTACCTCGAGTTGTCCACGCGCGACCCGAACAAGTCCGTTGGCACCGAGGAGGAGTGGGCGGAAGCAACGCAGGCGCTGCGGGAAGCGGCGGAGAAGCAGAACCTCGAACTTGTGCTCGACGAGGGCGGTGCTGCGTTCTATGGACCGAAGATCTCGGTACAGGCTAAGGACGCCATCGGTCGCACCTGGCAGATGAGCACCATCCAGGTTGACTTCCAGTTACCGCAGCGATTTGACCTGGAATATCAAGGCTCGGATGGAAACAAGCAACGGCCCATCATGATCCACCGGGCGCTCTTCGGATCCATTGAACGGTTCTTCGCGGTGCTGCTGGAGCACTATGCCGGAGCGTTCCCTCCCTGGCTCGCACCGGTGCAGGTGGTGGGGATCCCCATCACCGACGAGCACATTGGCTACTTGAACGATGTCGCCGGTCGTCTTCGACAGCACGGAGTTCGAGTCGAGGTCGATACCTCTGACGATCGCATGCAAAAGAAGATCCGAAACGCTCAGCGTGCGAAGGTTCCGTACATGCTGATCGCCGGCGATGACGACGTCGCTGCCAACGCGGTGTCCTTCCGCTACCGGGACGGTACCCAGAAGAATGGCGTGGTGATCGACGATGCGGTCGCAGAGATCGTCTCCACTATCGAGCAAAGAGCGCAGGTCTGACATGTCTGACGAATGGGAGCGCATCTACACGCCGCATCGGATGGTGTATCTGCGCGGAGGCAAGAAGCCGAGGAGTACCGATGCCGGTGCCGATTGCCCGTTCTGCGTAGCCCCTGACCTCCCCGAGGAAGAAGGTCTCGTCTTCGCGCGGGGTGAGAAAGTCTTCGGGGTCTTGAACCTTTACCCGTACAACTCCGGGCACGTGATGATCTGTCCGTACCGCCACGTTGCTGACTATCCGGACCTGTCCGCTTCGGAAGTGGCTGAGCTTGGGGCCTTTACTCAACGCTCGATGCGGATCCTGCGAGAAGTCGCGACTGCACAGGGTTTCAATCTAGGAATGAACCAGGGTGCACTGTCTGGAGCTGGAATCGCCGGTCACCTGCACCAGCACGTCGTTCCGAGATGGGGCGGGGACACCAATTTCATGCCGATCATCGGTCAGACCAAGGTCATCCCGCAGGTTTTGGAGGACACGCGCAAACTGCTTGCACAGGCATGGGATGAAGGCGTCGGACTCGTTCCCGACGTGGAAAGCTTCTAGTCGTGCTCAATAATCCGGCCGCGCGCAAGGTCGCCGCTGTGGTCATTGATCCGCCCGCAAAGTTGCTGGTGCGGATGAAGGTCAGCCCCGATGCCGTGACGATGACCGGAACGATCGGTGGCTCGCTGAGCATGCTCATCTTGATCCCGCAGGGTGAGTTTATCTGGGCGTTCGTTCTGGGAGCCTTCTTCGGGATGAGCGATCTTCTGGATGGGACGATGGCTCGGATGACCGGAAAGAGCGGTCCGTGGGGCAACTTCTTGGACGCGACGCTCGATCGAATCACTGATGGAGCGGTCTTCGGGGCACTTGTCTTGTGGGGCATGAGCCAGGAGAACTATTGGATCGTTGGGGGAGCCTTACTTGCCCTGGTTTCAGGTCAGGTCGTCTCGTACTCGAAAGCGCGTGCCGAGGCAGTTGGTGCAACGGCCAATGTCGGTATCGCCGAACGCGCGGAGCGCTTGCTGCTGGCTGGTTTCGCGATCCTGCTCACCGGATTCGGTGTTCCCTACATCCTTTCCATTGTCTTGTGGCTCATCGGGATTGCCGGTGTCATCACGGTGATCCAGCGGATGGTTGTTGTGCGCCGACAACTTCACCCAACCAAGTAGTTCCATGGCCCTGATTCCCAGCGGCACGACCGACACGCTCACCGCGTGGCTGTACGACGTCGGCTGGAAGGTGACCCGAACGCTCCCTGAGCCCGCCGCGAACGCGGTCTTTCGGCAGATGGCCGACGCACTGTGGCGGCGTCGAGCCGGGGGAGTGGACCAACTCGAAGCGAACCTGCGCCGCGTCCACCCCGAAGCCGGACCGGAAGAAATCCGAGAGTTAAGCCGTGCGGGCATGCGCAGCTACATGCGCTACTGGTGTGAGGCGTTTCGATTGCCCACCTGGTCGTCGGAGCGGATCACCGAAACCTTCGTACTTGATCGCCGGGAAATTTTGGACTCGGCCTTGGAGCAAGGTGGAGCCTTGATGATCCCAGGACATATGGCCAACTGGGATCATGCGGGAGCGTGGGCAGCGGCCACGTACGGATCGGTCACCTCAGTCGCCGAGCGCCTGAAGCCGGAGAAACTATTCGAGGCGTTTTTGGACTACCGACGCAAGCTGGGCATGGACATCCTCGGAACGGGGCGAGCTGACGTCCTTCGCGAGCTCACCCGCAAGTTGCGCGATGGCAAGCTCGTGGCCCTCCTTGGTGATCGTGATATCGGCCGCACCGGTGTGCATGTTGACTTTTTCGGCGCGCCAGCCTCCTTCCCCGCGGGGCCAGCGCTGTTGGCTCTCATGACCGATGTGCCGATGCACCCGGTCACGATGTGGTTCGACGGTGACATCTGTCGCGGGTACGTCCACGATCGAGTCGAGATCCCGATGGTTGGTGAACGCGAGGACCAAATCCGAGCCATCACCCAGCAACTAGCTCACGGCTGGGAATCTGGCCTTCGCGAGCACAGCGTCGATTGGCACATGCTGCAAAAGGTGTGGGTGTCTGATCTCTCGCCGAGGATGGTCGCTTCATGAGCCTTCGAGTCGGCTTGGTATGTCCGTATGCCTGGGATGTCCCCGGTGGCGTGAAGTCCCACGTGGCGGACCTCGCGGTGACGCTGCGCGAGCACGGGCATGACGTGAACGTTCTCGCTCCGGTCGAAGAAGACGCATCCTTGCCCGAATGGGTCACCGACGGAGGTCGGCCGGTTGCCGTTCCCTACAACGGTTCGGTGGCGCGCCTGAGCTTCGGAGTCAAGGCCACGCGTCGAGTGCGTGCCTGGATCCGCGACGGCGATTTCGACATCGTGCACATCCACGAGCCACTGGCACCGAGTTTGTCGGTGTTGACGTGTTGGGCTGCCCGCGGACCTCTCGTTGCCACCTGGCACTCATCCCAGGATCGATCCCGGGTACTGACCGCGGGCTACTACGTCGCGCAGACCGCGATGGAGAAGTTGCGGGGCAGCATTGCGGTCAGCGCGGAGGCGCGGCGCACACTCGTCGGTCACGTGGGTGGCGATGCGGTCTTGATACCCAATGGAGTCAGAGTTCAAGACTTCGCCCCGGAGTCCCATGATCGTGAGCGTCGCCGTGAGGTGCTGTTCCTCGGTCGGATCGAGGAGCCGCGCAAAGGGCTATCGGTGCTGGTCGAGGCGATGCCCGCCATCTTGGATCAGGTTCCCGACCTAACCGTGATCGTGGCCGGCCCGGGGGATATCGACGATGTTCGCAAGGACATCCCCGATCGGGTCGCCAAGGCGCTTCGGTTCGTCGGTGCGGTCACTGACGAGCGTAAGCAAGAACTCCTTCGTGAAGTGCAGGTTTACGTCGCCCCGCACACCGGTGGGGAATCGTTCGGCATCGTGCTCGTCGAAGCCATGGCAGCAGGCTCGTGCGTCGTGGCCTCAGACATCCCGGCCTTCCGTCACGTGTTGGAAGACGGCAAATCCGGGCGACTGTTCACGGCGAAGGATCCAACATCGCTGGCCGATGCAGTCCTGTCAGTGCTCGCCGACGACGCATCGCGGCGTGCCCTGGTGGCCCGCGGACACACCCGTGCGAATCATTACGACTGGGACATAGTGGTGGACGACGTCTTGGCCGTCTACGAGAGTGTGCGAGTCGAGGGTGAGAAGGTCACCGAAGACCTTCGTGGTCAAGCACTCGGACGATTTGCTGCACGCACGAACTTCATCCGTGGGCGCAGGGGAGGCGAAGAGTCGTGAGTTGGTGGTGGCTGATCCTCGTTGTCGTTGTACTCGTTCTCTTCGGTCTCTACCTCTCCATGACGGCCGGTCGCTTGGACGCCTTACACAAACGCATTGACACATCGGAACTCTCCTTAGACGCCCAGCTGTTGAGACGTTCCTCGATCGCGCTCGAACTCGCCACTAGCGGGTTGTTGGATCCGGCTGGTGCCATGGTGCTGGCAGAAGCGGCGCATGCTGCACGAACCGCGGCAGACGGCGACGCATCTGCTCACGATCGATCGGAAGCCGAATCGGCGCTCACCCAGGCTCTGGACGCCACTTTGGATGAGGAAGAACTGGCCGAGGTCTTAGCGGCCCCCGGCGGCGCGGACCTGATCGAGGAACTCGCAGCGTCAGCCCGCCGCGTGCAACTGTCTCGTCGGTTCTTGAATGACGCCGTGCGCGCCTGTTCGCAATTGCGTCGCCAGCGGATGGTGCGTACTTTCCGGCTTGCCGGTCACACCCCCTGGCCCCAAGCGGTCGACCTCGACGACTCCGTCCCCAGTTCGTTGTCTCTCGCATAGGACGTACGTCTCGTCCGAACCACCGAGGACCCTGCCCGCAGCCACCGGATGCGCGCGGGCCTGGCCGCCCTACGATGGGGTTCCCATCCGCTGATTAGTGAGGTCTAGGTGAACGAGCAGGTTGGTACCGACCGCGTCAAGCGGGGTATGGCAGAGATGCTCAAGGGCGGCGTGATCATGGACGTCGTCGATGCCGAGCAGGCGAAGATCGCCGAGGACGCCGGCGCAGTGGCCGTCATGGCCCTCGAGCGAGTCCCGGCCGATATCCGCGCTCAAGGTGGCGTGGCTCGAATGTCCGACCCCGAGATGATCGCCGGCATCATGGAGGCCGTCTCCATTCCGGTTATGGCCAAGGCACGCATCGGCCACTTCGGCGAGGCCCAGGTCCTGCAATCGATCGGCGTGGATTACATCGACGAATCCGAAGTCCTTACCCCTGCGGACTACGCCAACCACATCGACAAGTCTGGCTTCACTATCCCGTTCGTATGCGGGGCAACCAACCTCGGTGAGGCACTGCGACGCATCACCGAAGGTGCGGCGATGATCCGCTCCAAGGGTGAGGCTGGTACCGGCGATGTTTCCAACGCCGTGACGCACATGCGCAAGATTCTCGGCGAGATCCGTGCACTGCGTTCGATGGCCGAGGACGAGCTCTTTGTAGCCGCGAAGGAACTTCAGGCGCCGTACGACCTTGTGGTCGAGGTGGCTCGTGAGGGCAAGTTGCCGGTTGTTCTGTTCACCGCCGGCGGCATCGCAACTCCTGCCGATGCGGCGATGATGATGCAACTTGGCGCAGACGGAGTGTTCGTCGGATCCGGCATCTTCAAGAGCGGCGACCCCAAAGCCCGCGCAGAGGCGATCGTTTCCGCAACCCGCCACTTCGATAAGCCAGAGATGGTGGCCGAGGCATCTCGCGGGCTCGGTGAAGCCATGGTCGGCATCAACGTCGCAGACATCCCCGTCCATCACCGCTTGGAAGATCGCGGTTGGTGAACGGCGCCCCGTTCGTCGGGGTGCTCGCGCTGCAAGGTGACGTGCGTGAGCACGTCCAGGCTTTACATGCGGTTGGTGCTCGATCCGGAGCGATTCGCACGTTCGAGGACCTCGAGTCGTGCGATGCCCTGGTTATTCCGGGTGGGGAATCGACCACCATGTCCCGCCTGGCGCTAATCGACGGCTGGTTCGAGCCACTGCGATCACATCGAGCTGCGGGAATGCCCATGTTTGGCACCTGCGCGGGCATGATCATGCTTGCTGATCAGGTGCTCGATGCGCGTCCGGATCAGGAGACCATCGGCGGGTTAGGCGTCGTCGTTCGTCGCAATGCTTTCGGTCGGCAAGTCGATTCCTTCGAGACCGACGTCGCGGTTCCTGTCCTCGGCGACGAGGACTTCCATGCGGTGTTCATTCGCGCGCCGTGGGTGGAGAGCGTTGGTTCGGATGTGGAAGTCCTCGCTGAGATCACCCATAGTGAGCGCGCGGGTACCATCGTGGCCGTTCGACAGGGCGGACTGCTGGCCACCAGCTTCCACCCGGAATTGGCGCCGGATACCCGATTCCACCGCTTGTTCGTGGACATAGTCCGCGCGGCGGCGTGAATCGGGCGATGCGGTCAAAGTAGATAGGTAGAGAGGTTTCGCATGAGCGGGCATTCCAAATGGGCTACCACCAAGCACAAGAAGGCGGTCATCGACGCCAAGCGGGGCAAGCTCTTCGCGAAGTTGATCAAGAACATCGAGGTCGCAGCCCGGCAAGGTGGGGGCGACCCGGCCGGTAACCCGACCCTCTACGACGCGATCCAAAAGGCGCGTAAGTCATCTGTTCCTCTGGACAACATCGAACGCGCGGTCAAGCGTGGGTCGGGCGCCGAAGGTGGGGGAGCCGACTGGCAAACGATCATGTACGAGGGTTACGGGCCCAATGGAGTTGCCGTGCTCGTGGAGTGTCTGACGGACAACCGCAACCGCGCTGCCGGTGAGGTGCGTGTTGCTATGACGCGTAACGGTGGATCGATGGCCGACCCCGGATCGGTCGCCTACATGTTCAACCGCAAGGGCGTCATCATCGTTCCGAAGGTCGACGGTCTTACTGAGGACGATCTGTTGTTGGCTGTTTTGGAAGCCGGAGCCGAAGAGGTCAACGATCTCGGAGAGGCATTCGAAATCGTTAGTGAGGCGACCGACGTCGTGGCAGTGCGTACCGCACTGCAAGAAGCCGAGATCGACTACGACTCCGCGGAAGCGACCTTCCTTCCCTCGGTGACCGTCCCGCTCGATGAGGATGGCGCGACCAAGGTGTTCCGGTTGATCGAGGCACTCGAGGACAGCGATGACGTTCAAAACGTGTACGCGAATTTCGACGTCAGTGACGACGTCATGGAGAAGGTGGGTTAGTCCGTGCCCGCTGACTCCTCGGGCAAGGTTGGTTCCCAACTCAGCGGTTGGGACGCGGCAACTTTTCGCACTGCTTCGGGTGATCCTCGGATGCGCAGCACCGTGGTCGCGTTGGCGGTGCTGGAAAAGGCACCGGAATGGGACCGGCTGCGAACCCGTTTGGAGCGCCTGACGCACTTTGTTCCCACATTGCGAATGCGCCCCCTGTACGGCGTGTTTGGCCTGTCCGCGCCGCGGCTTGCTCTTGATCCGGATTTCGATATCGACGTCCACGTGCATCGCTACTCGCTGCCCGACGGCAGTGGATGGAACGAAGTGCTCGGTGATGTTCGGCGGATGTCGCTCACGGACTTTGATCGCAATCGCCCATTGTGGGAGGCGGTGCTTGTCGAAGGGCTGCCCAATGGTGAGGCAGCCTTTGCGTTGAAGCTTCATCACTCGATCGCCGATGGTCAGGCAACGGTGATGATGGCGCTGTCCTTGTTCGAGTTGAGCGCTGATCCGAACCCCGACGACCCGCCCACACCGGAGGTTCCGCGCGGGGAGGATGTCAGCCTGCTGGAGATCGCGCGGGCAAACGTCGAGGACAACCTTCAGCGTTTCCGGGACAGCGCCGAGGGGCTCCTGCGAGCCGGGGGGCAGGTCGCGCTGCAGGCGTTGGGCGATCCAGGTGGCGCACTCGATGTTGTCCGCACCACGGTCGGCTCGTTAACGCAGGCCGTGTCGGTTCCCGATGCTCCCTTGAGTCCAATCTGGGTCGAGCGCGGGACCACCTACCGTTTTGGTGCGTTCCAGTTCCCGTTCGAGGGCCTCAAGCAAGCTGCCAAGTCGCGCGGTTTTAGCGTGAACGACGCATTCATGGCTGCGGTTGCAAGCGGAGTCGATCGTAACCACGAACGGCACGGATACGAGGTCGCCGAATTGCGGGTGAACGTTCCCATCAGTTTGCGGGGGGACGCGGGTGACAGAAGCGCCCAGGCGTCGAACGCGGTGGCTATTGCCCGCTTCGAGATTCCCGTCGGTGGGCTCGACATCGACGAGCAAATGGCCGCCGCGCATGAGTTGGTGGACGCCTGGCGTGGTGCACCGGCAATGCGCATGGCCGATCCGCTGGCGGATGTGAGTTGGTTCGTTCCCGTTCCAGTTCTCGCTCACGCCGCTAAAGCTTCGGACATCACCACCAGCAACGTGCCCGGGCCTCCGATACCTATGTATCTGGCGGGCGCCCGAATGCTGGCTGCCTTCCCACTAGTAGCAACGATCGGCGCAGCGGTAAACGTAACCATGGTCACGTACGACGGTTCCGCGTGTATCGGTGTCTCGACGGACGATCGCTCGGTGCTCGACCATGAGCAGTTGATCGAGGATCTACGTTGGGGCTTTGAACTGGTGACAGGGGACGTCGTGGGGCCCGCGGACCGCTATGCGGCGAGTCACGGCGGCGGTGGCACACCCGCCGACTAGCGTGGCAGGAACGATTCGAGGAGGGTTCCTGTGGTGCAGGTGACGCGCGTCCTGGGTGTGGACCCAGGTCTCACCCGGTGTGGTGTAGCAGTCATCGAGGGCGCTCCAGGTCAGAAGGTGTCGTTGCTTCACATCGGAGTTTTTCGCACTGACGCCGATGACTCGATCGATCAACGGTTGGTGTTACTGGAAAGTGCGATGGAGGAGCTTGTCGCGGAATTCCAGCCAGCGGTCGTGGCCATCGAGCGGGTGTTCAGTCAACACAACGTGCGCACTGCAATGGCGACCGCTCAAGCCGCGGCCGTTGCGATGCTGGTTGCTGCCCGTCGAGGCATTCCTGTCGCTATGCACACTCCAACTGAGGTCAAGGCAGCCGTGACGGGTAATGGTCGAGCAGACAAGGCCCAGGTCACGGCCATGGTGACCCGCGTCCTGGCGCTGCAGACCGCACCCAAGCCCGCGGATGCCGCAGATGCTGCCGCCATAGCGATTTGTCAGGCATGGCGAGGAGTCGCGTCGAATCGGCTCGAAGAAGCACGGCGCAAGCACGCCGCAAGCACGACGGCGGTCACCCGATGATCGATCGTGTCCGAGGCGATGTGTTGTCTCTTGGTACCGACTATGTCAGCGTCGATCTCGGTGTCGTGGCATTGCGCGTCACGGTTCCGCCGCAAGCTGCTGCGGAAATGCGGATCGGAAGCGACGTCGATCTCCATACCGCCCTTGTTGTTCGTGAAGATGGGTGGACACTGTTTGGGTTCGCCGATGCTGAGCAGTGTCAGATGTTCGAGCAGGTACAGACAGTTAGTGGCATTGGACCGCGCATCGCGCTGGGTTTGGTGAGTGTGTTGGGGCCGGAGGAGTTGCGTCGCGCGATCGATGCCGAGGACCTAGCAGCACTGACTCAGGTGCCGGGAATCGGCAAGAAAGGCGCGCAGCGCATCGTGCTCGAGTTAAAGGACAAGATTGCGCCACCGAGCGTTTCTCGACCTAGCGCTGCCCGAGATCAAGGATGGAGGATTGCCGTGTCCGCCGGCCTAACATCGTTGGGCTGGAATGCCAAGGAGGCCGACGCTGCAGTCGATGCGCTGGCTGGACGACTCAGCGACATCACCGACGACAATGATCCCGATGTGGGAGTGCTACTGAAAGAGGCTTTGCGCAGTCTGGATCGCACATGACCGTGCTGGACCCCGGAGCTGACGACGACGATTCGATCGTCGAAGGTGCGCTACGACCGACATCACTATCGGAGTTCGTCGGTCAAGATCGCGTTAAGAACCAACTGGGCCTGGTCCTGGAGGCTGCGCGTCGCCGTGGAGGAGTTTCCGACCATGTGCTTTTGAGCGGTCCACCAGGCTTGGGTAAGACCACGCTTGCAGCCATTATTGCTAGTGAGCTCGAAGCACCTATCCGGATGACCTCGGGTCCTGCGCTACAGCATGCGGGCGACGTTGCCGCCGTGCTGTCGAGTCTCCAACCCGGTGAGGTCCTTTTCATCGATGAGGTCCACCGAACGGCGCGTGCTGCACAGGAGATGCTCTACGTGGCGATGGAGGACTTCCGGGTGGACGTCGTCGTCGGCAAGGGACCCGGAGCCACGGCCATTCCATTGGACATTGCACCCTTCACGTTGGTCGGGGCAACCACTCGGGCAGGCCTGCTGCCCGGACCGCTGCGTGACCGGTTCGGATTCACCGCCCATTTGGATTTCTACGAAGTAGCGGACCTTGAGCGGATCGTTCGGCGGAGTGCGAGCCTGCTCGAGGTCGATGTGTCGGACGAGGGGAGTGCGGAGATCGCGGGACGATGTCGTGGCACGCCCCGAATCGCCAATCGGCTCTTGCGTCGGGTGCGTGACTGGGCGCAAGTGCACGGCACCGGAGTCGTCGATATTGATGCCGCGGGCGCGGCCCTGGAGTTGTACGAGGTTGACGTCATCGGTCTTGATCGAATTGATCGCGCAGTCCTGGAGGCCATCGTGGATCGGTTCGGTGGTGGACCGGTTGGCCTGAGCACTCTTGCCGTGGCCGTCGGCGAGGAGCCGGAGACCATCGAGACCGTGGCCGAACCGTTCCTGGTCCGACTGGGCCTGTTGATGCGGACTCCACGCGGTCGCGTGGCCACAGCGGCTGGTTGGCAGCACATTGGGCGTACTGCCCCTAAGGATGCGCCCGGTTCCGGACAAGAGGTTCTGCCCTGGAGCGTGGAGGACGACGACGCTCCGTAGGGCGTTGGCACCTCGGCGTAACCTTCTAGGTACCCTCGTCCCCGCTGGAGATTCCGGCCGTCTGCCTTTGCAGATCGCACAACAGGAGCGCCCCGTGGACATCGTTGCCCTAGCGCCGATCGCCCTGCTCGTCGTGGCCTTTTACTTCTTGCTGATCCGTCCACAAAAGCAACGCCAACGTCAGCAGGCGGAAATGGTCTCGGCGCTCGGACCAGGGGCTCAGATCATGACCACCGCCGGAATGATGGGGACGGTCGCCGCCGTTGCGGACGATGAGATCAGTCTCGAGATTTCCCCAGGAGTGTTTGTGCGAATGGTTCCGGCCGCAGTGGCCAAGGTGATCGAACCCGCCCCAAGCCTGGATGCGGCACCGGAATCCGACGAGACTCCGTAGCAGATTAGAAATCACCAGCCCACCCAATCGCTAGAAGCCCACGGGCCGTGAGCCCGTCCGCAACCGAGGAGACCTGTGGCACCACCTGCTACTTCCAAGCCGGGGCGATCCCTGATCGCCCTCATCGTCTTGCTCGTCGGTGGCATCGTCTGGGCGTTCTGGCCCGGAACTGACTCGTCGGTTCGCCTCGGACTCGACCTTCAGGGTGGAACCCAAGTGATCTTGGTGCCGCAACCGGTCGTCGAGGGAACCGAGATCACCGAAGAGCAGCTAGCTCAGACCGTGGAGATCATTCGTGCTCGAGTCGACGGCCTCGGCGTCGCGGAGGCCGAGGTCACCACGCAGGGCTCGGGGAATTCCGCCGCAATCGTCGTAGCGGTTCCCGGCGTTGGCCAAGATCGCGTCGTTGAACTCGTACAGCGAACAGCACTGCTCAACTTCCGCCCGGTGTGGAACGTTCTCAGTCCGCTGCCGGTTGAACCTGTTGCAGAGGAAGCCGCGGGCGAGGAAGCTGCCGAGGACGGAAGTACGGACGAGGCAACAGCAGACGGCGCTGCGACCGAAGATGACGGCACCGTCTCAGACGAGTCGTCTGCCGACCAAGGCGGCGTCCGCAGCGCGGAGATCGTCCAGGCGGCGGAATACACCCCGGAGTTCCAGTCAGAGGTCGACGCTCTGAACTGTGTCGACCCAGTCAACCTCGCTGGTGGCACACCTGATAACCCGCTCGAGTGGCTCGGCGCCTGCGATCAAACGGGCGTCCAGAAGTACGTCATGGAGCCAGCGTTCATCGAAGGTGTCAACGTCACCGACGCGAACGCCCAATTGACGCAGCAGGGCATAGGTTGGGTCGTCACTTTGGAGTTCGACTCCGAAGGCGCCGGTGCGCTTGCTGACGCATCGACCGAGCTGAGTGCCCTTCCCGAGTGCGGAACCGGAGCCACACCCTGTAACGCCTTTGCCATCGTGCTCGACGGAGTCGTGGTGTCCGCGCCTCGCTTCAATGAGCCGATCCTCGGTGGTCAGGCTCAGATTGAGGGTGACTTCAACGCGCAAGAAGCCCGCGACCTTGCGAACGTCTTGAAGTACGGAGCGCTTCCCGTGACGCTCGAGGTTGTGGACATCACTTCGGTGTCCGCAACGGTCGGTGGAGACCAGCTACGGGCCGGCATCATTGCTGGTCTGATCGGCCTCGCGCTGGTGAGTGTGTACCTACTTTTGTACTACCGAGTCCTCGGCCTGGTGGCAGTGATGTCACTCGCGGTAGCGGCTGCACTGCTGTACTTGTTCGTCGTCATCTTCTCCAAGACGATCGGGTTGACGCTGACACTTGCTGGCGTTGCTGGTGCGGTCGTGGCTGTCGGCATCACTGCGGATTCATTCATCGTCTACTTCGAACGTATGCGTGATGAATTGCGCGATGGTCGCTCGCTGCGGCAGGCATGCGACAGTGGTTGGGTACGCGCGCGGCGGACCTTGCTGGCGGCCGATTTCGTCACGCTGCTCGCGGCAGTTGTGCTCTACTTCTTGTCGATTGGCAGTGTCCGTGGATTTGCCTTCATCCTTGGCTTGACGACGGTCATCGACCTCATCATCGCCTTCTGGTTCACCCATCCCGTTGTCGTTCTCTTGGGACGGCGGAAGTTCATGCAGGGTGGTTCCAAGTGGACCGGGCTCGATCCAGAGCGACTCGGTGGCCACAGTGCTGCCGACACCCTCGCGGGCCGTTCTCGCCGAAAGCGGCGAGACGACTACCGCGATAGTCAACGAGACGCGGAAGAACCCGCTGATCAGGATTTGGAAGAGTCGACGGAGGTCCGATCATGAGCGGAATCACGGGCATTGGTCGCCGGCTTTATCGCGGTGAGGTCTCCTATGACTTCGTTGGGCGATGGAAGCGGTGGTACGTCCTGTCGGCGATCATCTTGCTCGTAGCGCTGGGTTCGCTCGCATTTCGTGGTCTGAACCTCGGAATCGAATTCCGCGGCGGCGCAGACTTCGCAATCCCGAGCGCAACTTGCTCGGTGGCTGAGGCCCGTGATGTCGCGGAGACCGAGACTGGTGGCCAGACGATCGTGACGGTCGCAACCTCGGGGACCATGCGGGTTCAGACGATTCCTTTGACGAGCGCGGAGTCTGTGGCTTTGGCCGACTCGCTCGGTGAGGTATGCGGTGTCCCTGGCTCTGAGATCACGGTCCAAGTGGTTGGGCCCACCTGGGGAGCGGAAATCTCCTCCAAGGCGCTCCAGGGTCTAGCGATCTTCTTGGTCCTAGTAACGATCTTCTTGTCGATCTACTTCGAATGGCGAATGGCCGTCGGAGCTCTGGTTGCGCTGGTGCACGACCTTGTGATCACGATAGGCATCTACGCTCTATTCGGACTTGAGGTCACTCCCGCCACAGCAATCGGTGTCTTGACCATTTTGGCGTATTCCCTTTACGACACAGTGGTCGTTTACGACAAGGTCAAGGAAAATACGCGTGGAATCGCCGGTCAGTCGGTGATGACCTACGACGAGGCCGCAAACCTAGCGGTGAATCAGACGGTCGTGCGTTCGATCAACACCTCGCTCACCTCGCTGCTGCCGGTGCTGGCGATCATCATCGTCGGTGCGGGGCTACTCGGGGCTGGGACCTTGCTCGATCTCGCTGTCGCCCTGGCCGTGGGTATGGCCGCGGGAACCTACTCGTCGATCTTTATCGCTACACCCGTTCTTGCACAGCTCAAGCGCCAGCAGCCGGAGATGAAGGCCCTCGCCGCGCGAGTCCAGGCACGTCGCAAACAGGCAGCCAAGGCGGCATCCACGTCTGTCGGAGAATCGGATGCTGACTCGAATACAGGATTCGATGCGGGACCAGCAAAGGATCCCGGCAGTGCGACGGCTTCCCCTGAGCAGTTGCGTGAATTCGCACGATTGCAGACTGGTGATCGCCAGCAGCCCAAACGCCAGAGCCGACGCAAGCGCCGCTAGGGCCCTCGCCCGTACACTGGGTGTTCTGCGTCAAGGAGGTGGGCAGTGGCGAAGAACGTACCGGTAACCACCGAGCCTGACTCTGCGCGTCCTACAACCTCCAGCGACTCCGGTGGGTTTCGCGGTCGCTTTGCACGGCTCGCGGGTCCTCGCTATGCCCATCCGGAACTCGAGCCCGTTGTGCGCACGCTGCGTCGGTATCACCCCAAAGGTGACGCACGAGTCGTTGAACGTGCGTATGAGATGGCCGAGTATCTGCACCGCGATCAGCAGCGCCGTTCAGGTGAGCCGTACATCACCCATCCGCTAGCGGTGACTGCGATCCTGGCCGACCTGGGCATGCCGGCACCCACGCTCGCAGCGGCTCTGTTGCACGACACCGTCGAAGATTGCGGATATTCCCTCGATGCCCTTCGCGAAGACTTCGGGGACGAAATTGCCCTGTTGGTCGACGGCGTTACCAAACTCGACAAGGTCACCTACGGCGAGGCCTCCGCGGCGGAAACCGTCCGGAAAATGGTCGTGGCCATGGCACGCGATATCCGCGTGCTGGTGATCAAACTGGCTGACCGTCTGCACAACATGCGCACCCTTCGATGGTTGCCCGAGGAGAAGCAGCAGAAGAAGGCAAAGGAGACCCTAGAGATCTACGCGCCTTTGGCTCACCGTCTTGGCATGAACGCAATCAAGTGGGAACTTGAGGATCTGTCCTTCGCCACGATGTATCCAAAAATGTACGAGGAGATAGTCCGACTCGTGGGAGAGCGTGCGCCTTCTCGGGACAAGTACCTCGCTCAGGTCATCGGTGATATCGAGGGTCAACTCAAGGAAAGCCGGATCAAGGCCACCGTCACTGGACGCCCCAAGCACTATTACTCCGTCTACCAAAAGATGATCGTCCGTGGCCGCGACTTCAACGATATCTACGACCTCGTGGGTGTGCGGATACTCGTGGATAGCGTCCGCGAGTGCTACGCGGTGCTCGGCACCATCCACGCGCAGTGGAGTCCGGTGCCGGGACGGTTCAAAGACTTCATTGCAATGCCGAAGTTCAATATGTACCAATCGCTGCACACCACCGTTATCGGGCCGGACGGCAAAGTTGTCGAGGTGCAGATTCGATCACATGAGATGCATCAGTCCGCTGAGCTAGGTGTTGCTGCCCACTGGAAATACAAGCAATCCGACTCGGGGAAGGCTGGGCCCGACGATTTCGCGTGGCTTCGGCAGTTGCTCGACTGGCAGCGCGAAACCGCCGATCCGGGCGAATTCCTGGATTCTCTGCGCTACGACCTCGGCTCATCGGAGGTCTATGTCTTCACTCCCAAGGGCGATGTCATGGCACTGCCGTCTGGTGCTACGCCGGTGGACTTTGCATACTCGGTGCATACCGAAGTGGGGCACCGGTGCGTCGGTGCTCGGGTCAACGGCAAGCTTGTGCCGTTGGAGTCCGAGCTGAACAGCGGTGATGTGATCGAGATCTTCACATCGAAGGCCGAGGGTGCGGGCCCGAGTCGGGATTGGTTGGCTTTCGTCGCCTCAGCTCGTGCCAAGACCAAGATCAAGGCCTGGTTCTCCAAAGAGCGCCGTGAGGAAGCAATTGAGAACGGTAAGGACCAGATCGCACGCGCGATGCGCAAGAAGGGTCTGCCGCTGCAGCGGTTGATGACCAACCAGGCGTTGGCCACGATCGCCGTGGATCTCAACCAGGCCGATGTCTCAGCGCTCTATGCATCCGTCGGTGAGGGGCGTATCTCCGCTGCAACTATCGTGCAACGGCTCGTCGATGCGGCCGGGGGAGTCGACGGAGCCGACGACGACGCCGCTGAGGCGGTCACGCCGTCGTCGGGACGTCGCGACAGCGGCGCCCGTGATGTGGGTGTGATCGTTAAGGGCGCCGACGATCTTTGGGTGAAACTCGCCCGATGTTGCACCCCGGTTCCGGGTGATCCGATTATGGGCTTCGTCACGCGCGGTTCAGGAGTCTCGGTCCACCGCGAGGATTGCGTAAACGTGCCGAACCTTCGCGAGAGTCCCGAACGCGAGGTGGCTGTCGAGTGGGCACCCACACCGTCGAGCGTGTTCCTGGTCAATATCCAGGTCGAGGCTCTGGACCGCTCTCGGCTCCTGGCGGACGTCACGCGTGCGCTCTCGGACACTCACGTCGACATCTTGAGTGCATCGGTGACAACGACTCGCGATCGAATCGCGACATCTCGGTTCACTTTCGAGATGGCCGATCCGAAGCATCTGGGTTCGGTTTTAAAGGCGGTTCGCACAGTTGAAGGTGTCTACGACGCCTACCGTGTCTGACAGTTAATTTTTCGTCAGAGATTGAAGGCCGACTATTGCGCGATTCGTTGAGCGGCCTCGAGTAGCGCACGGGTGCTTTCGATGGACTGCTCGAGTTTGCGAACACCCCGATCATCGCCTTTAGCGCGGGCTTGTTCGAGTTCGGCTTCCTGTTTGGTCAACGCATCGGTGAAGGCGTTGGCGGTCGATTCTGCGCGGGCGCGCTTCTCCGGGTCATCGAGATCCCACGCCTTGGATTCGGCCTTGCGGAGAGCGTCCTCAACCTTGCGCAGCCGGCCTTCTAGTCGGCTGCGCTCATTGCGGGGTAAATCGCCGGCCTTGTCCCATTGGTCTTGAATGGAGCGCAGTGACCGCTTGACTGCAGGTAGGTCGCTGGACCCACCAATCGGCAACAGGGCCTCGGCTTTGACGACAAGAGCTTCTTTGAGCTCAACGTTGGGCAGGAGTTCGGCATCCTTGGCAGCGTCGGCCTCCTTCATGGCTGTATAGAACGAATCTTGAGCAGCCTTGAAACGCTTCCAGAGTTTGTCCTCATCTGATCGAGACCCGCGAGGAGCCCGCTTCCAGTCCTCCATGAGTTTCTTAAGGGCTCGCGTAGTGGGACCCCAGTCGGTGGAGGTGGCGAGCGATTGAGCCTTCTCGATGATTTCGCGCTTGACGGCCATGGCCTCCTTGCGCTGAGAGTCGAGCTCGGCGAAGTGCGCACGTCGACGCTTGTCAAAGGCCGCGCGAGCAGAACTCAGGCGCTTCCACAGTGCTTGCTCCACAGTGCGATCGGAGCGGGGAAGGGCCTTCCACTCCTCAACAATCGCCGCGTACCGCTCCGAGGTTGCCTTCCAGGAGGTGGAGTCCGACAGCGATTCGGCCTCGGTGACAAGGGCCTCGCGCGCCGCCTTGGTCTGGGCACGCATGCGGTCTCGGTGTTCGGTCTGGCGGACGGTGGCTGCCTGGAGTTCGGATTGCGCGGCCTCGACCTTGGCGGACAGTGCTTCCACATCTCCCACGAAAGAGCGCTCGGCCAGTCCTTGCTTGACCCGGGCGATGACCGTGCCGGCCTGGTCAGGCTTGGCTCGGCCGTCGGCAAGGCGCGCGGTGACTAGATCGATCTCCACCACGAGGTCGTCGTACTTGCGTGCGAAGAAGGCAAGTCCTTCCTCGGGACTGCCGGCCGCGTACTGACCGACCTTGACCTCGCCGTCGGGAGCCTTCAAGTACACGGTGCCGTCGGCTTCCACGCGACCAAATTGCATACTCGGGCTGGGTGCCTCGGGCTGCGAGATGGCAGGAGCGCTGGGTGGGGGCGGCCCTGATGGACGCCGCAGGGCAGCGGGAGTCGGTACGGGAGGGCCGGACGGTGCGTTCTCGCCCGTCATACCTTCACCTCCTGCAGTGTCCGGCTGCGGGACAGGACAGCCCCGTCGCGCCTGTTCATCGAGACACAGTCTGTCATCGTTGGGTCACCGCGCTACTACGCCGCCCCAACTGTTGCCGATTCGATAACTATTGGTTGAGCAGGAACACCGTCACCGCCACCATCGGCTACTCCAGCCTCAGCGACCGCCTGAACGATCTCCAAACCTTCGGTGATCTGTCCCCAGATCGTGTACCCCGACGGAAGAGTTGTGTCCTCGTACACCAGGAAAAATTGTGAACCACCGGTGCCCGGGCCGGCGTTCGCCATCGCCACCGTGCCAGCCGGGTAATTCGCCTCACCCTCGGCGGGGAGGTTCTCATCCGGAATTTGGTAACCCGGGCCACCGGTTCCGTTGCCCGCGGGATCCCCACACTGCAGGACGAAGATCCCCGCAGTGGTCAAGCGGTGACAGGCTGTTGCATCGAAGAAGCCTTCAGAGGCAAGGAAGTCAATGGAGGCCACGGTTGCGGGGGCGTCATCGGCCAACAGATCGATTACGATGTCGCCACAGTTGGTGGTCAAAGTGAGCGCCCCGGCTTGCGCGGCTCCCGGATCCGGAGCGGCGTCGTAGGCCAAGTCGTCGGCTCGAGTAGCCACTGGCTCACCGCAGATGTCGATGAGGGCGTCGCCGGCCTGGATCTCATCAATAATTTCCTCAGCCGCTTGATCAAGGTCCGCAGCTGCCGTGTTGTCCGGTTCGTTTCCGCGGTCTGCCAGGGTGAAGACGGCCCAGCCACCGCCCGCGATCACGAGGGCTCCGATGACTGCGATGGCGACCACTCGTTGGCGCGCCTTGGCCTTTTGCTCACGTTCGGCACGGCGGTTTTGCTGGCGTTCGAACTTCGCGCGCGCGATTTCGCGTTCACGGCGGTTGGAGGAGGTCATATCCGTCCCGGGGTTGCTCGTTTTGGGCGATCACTATCCGGCGCCTGAGTGTAGAGGTGAGGGTGCTGCTTGCAGCGCGGCTAGGCTGTGCTGACTGCGTTTCCAACGAACGCAGGTCCGCACATCGTTCGCAGGAGGAGCCATGTTCATCACTGGCTTCCCTGCAGGATCCTGGAGCACGAACTGCTTTGTCGTAGCGACAGCGCCTGGTGAGCCATGCGTGATCGTTGATCCAGGGCAGGACTCCATAGATCGTGTCCACGAGATCATCGATGAGAACCACTTGGTCCCCGCGGCCGTTGTGCTGACGCACGGCCACATGGACCATGTGTGGAGCGTGGCGCCGCTGTCACGGGAGTTCGAGATCCCGGCCCTGATCCACGCTGACGACCGCTACCGGCTGGCCGATCCCGCGGGCAGCAGCATGGTGGCCGCACGCGAACAGTTGCTCGCTATGACCAAGAACAGTCTGGAACTCACCGAGCCCGACGATGTCCGGTTGCTTCCCAGCGGCGAGCCCGCTTCTGTGGAACTCGTGGGGATCAATTTTGGAGTGCGGCACGCTCCGGGTCATACCGAAGGCTCGGTCGTGTTCGACGTCGCAAGAGATGGAGACGCTGGTGTGCTGTTCTCCGGAGATGTGCTTTTCCAGGGTTCCATCGGCCGTACCGATCTTCCCGGTGGTAGTTCTGCGTTGATGGATTCCAGTCTTCGAGATGTGATCTGGCCGATGGACGACTCAGTGATCGTGCTTCCCGGCCACGGTCCGCAGACGACCATCGGACAGGAGCGTGTGAGTAACCCGTTCTTGCAGGCCGCGGCGCGTGGCGACGGTTCCGATGCACCGCAGCGGGGGTGGTGACAGTGGCCGACTTCCAGGCACCCAAGGGTGTTCCCGAGTATTTCCCGCCGCGGTCAGCGGCGTTTTTGGCTGTTCGTGATGCATTGGCGTACCCGGCGACCCACGCTGGATACGGCTATATCGAGCTGCCGGTTTTCGAGGACACAGCGCTATTCGTCCGTGGCGTGGGCGAGAGCACAGATGTTGTAAGCAAGGAGATGTACACCTTCCTGGATCGGGGCGAGAGGTCACTGTCTTTGCGCCCTGAGGGAACCGCTGGTGTCATGCGCTCGATCGTTGAGAACCGCATGGACCAAGGTTCACTGCCGGTCAAGCTCTGGTACGCCGGGCCCTTCTTTCGCGCTGAGCGGCCCCAGCATGGTCGGTATCGCCAGTTGCAACAGGTCGGTCTTGAGGCAGTAGGTGGCGATGACCCGGCCTTGGATGCCGAGGTGATTGCCCTCGCCGATGAGGGGTATCGGCGTCTGGGCTTGTCGCACTACCGGCTGGACTTGACGAGTCTGGGGTGCGCCGAGTGTCGGCCCGCCTATCGCGAAGAGTTGATCGCATTCCTATCCACCTGCGACCTCGACGACGCAACTCGGGCGCGCGCCCAGATGAACCCACTTCGGGTGCTGGACGACAAGCGTGAACAAGTCCAGGTCCAGTTGACGAATGCCCCGCTGATGGTGGACCGGCTATGCGACGCTTGCCGTGAGCATTACGACGCCGTGAGGGGCTTCCTGCGCGATGCCGGCGTGCAGTGGCAGGAAGCTCCGCGGCTGGTTCGCGGATTGGACTACTACACCCGGACCACCTTCGAGTTCACCCACGAGATGCTGGGCGCGCAGTCGGGTATTGGTGGTGGCGGTCGCTACGACGGTCTCATGGAATCGGTCGGTGGCGCTGCCCTGTCCGGAATCGGATTTGGACTGGGCACCGATCGAACGCTGTTGGCCTGTGAGGCCGAAGGTCTCGAGGTCGGTGCTGGTCCACGCGTCGATGCCTTCGTCGTTCCGATCGGAGAACAGGCCCGACACCTCTCCGTCCGGCTCATTGCCGAGTTGCGAGAGGCCGGGGTCCGAGTCGACATGGCTTACGGCGGTCGCGGCGTCAAAGGGTCGATGAAGGCGGCCGATCGTTCGGGAGCGCCGGCGGTGATCATCATGGGAGACGATGAGGTCGCATCGAAATCGGTGCAGGTGAAAGACATGCACGAGGGATCACAGCGCAGCGTGGCGTTGGACGGACTCGTGGCAGAACTCAAAAAGACCGTCACTCAGGAGGGCACGACGTGATCAGAACCGACCAAGCCGGCACCTTGCGGGAAGCCGATGCCGGCCGGACAGTGACCCTCGCGGGATGGATCGCCTCGCGGCGCGACCACGGTGGAGTTGCATTCTTGGATCTGCGGGATGCGTCCGGTCGTGTCCAAGTGGTGGTCCGCGAACCCGAGGTTGCTCACCCACTGCGGGATGAGTTCTGCATCAAGGTCAGCGGCGAGGTATCCATTCGGCCGGAGGGAAATGAGAATCCTGATTTGGCCACCGGAGCCATCGAGGTCATTGCCGAAGACCTCACCGTGCTGTCCACCAGTGCTCCGCTGCCGTTCCCGATCGATGATCGAGTCAACGTCAGCGATGAGGTCCGTTTGCGGCACCGGTACTTGGACCTTCGACGAAACAAGCCTGGCGATGCAATCCGGATGCGCTCGCGAGTGAATCAGGTTGCACGCGATGTGCTTCTTGACCGTGATTTCGTCGAGGTGGAGACACCGACTCTCACGCGATCGACGCCCGAAGGCGCCCGCGACTTCCTGGTTCCGGTGCGTTTGCAGCCTGGACATTGGTACGCGCTGCCGCAGTCGCCTCAGTTGTTCAAGCAGTTGCTGATGGTTGGAGGCATTGAACGCTACTTCCAGATCGCGCGCTGTTACCGCGATGAAGATTTCCGAGCAGACCGGCAGCCAGAATTCACTCAGCTCGATATCGAGATGAGTTTCGTTGAGCAGCAGGACGTCATCGACGTGGGCGAAGCGGTTATTCGAGCTCTGTGGTCACAGGTCGGTGGTTACGCCATCGGCGACATCCCGCGCATGACGTACGCCGAGGCGATGGGTCGCTACGGCACCGATAAGCCTGATCTGCGGTTCGGTCTCGAACTCGTCGAACTGACCGACTTCTTCGCCAACACCCCATTCCGCGTTTTCCAGGCTGATTACGTTGGTGCGGTTGTCATGCCCGGCGGTGCAAACCAGCCGCGCCGCCAGTTCGATGCGTGGCAGGAGTGGGCCAAGCAGCGTGGAGCCAAGGGCTTGGCCTACGTCACGGTTGCCGAAGACGGCACTCTCGGGGGGCCGGTTGCAAAGAACCTGAGTGATTCCGAACGCGATGGGTTGGTGGCTGCCGTGGGAGCGAGCGCCGGTGATGCCGTGTTCTTCGCCGCGGGTCGCGCCAGTGAGGCACGGGCCCTGCTCGGAGCGGCGCGCGTGGAGATCGCGGACCGACTGTCGTTGGTGGACACCAGTGAATGGTCCTTCGTGTGGGTGGTTGACGCGCCGATGTTTGAACAGGTGCAAGCCGATGACGGCTCGTGGGTCTGGACCGCAGTGCATCACCCGTTCACCTCGCCCAACTCCGAGTGGATCGATTCCTTTGAGTCTTCGCCCGGAGAGGCCTTGGCGTGGGCGTACGACCTTGTGTGTAACGGCAATGAGATCGGTGGTGGCAGCATCCGTATTCACGATGCTAGCGTTCAGCGCAGAGTGTTCGACATTCTCGGTCTCGGCGAAGAGGAAGCCCAAGAGAAGTTCGGATTCCTACTTGAGGCGTTCAAATACGGACCTCCTCCACACGGCGGCATCGCCTTCGGCTGGGATCGCATCTGCATGCTCTTGGCGGACGCAGACTCGCTGCGTGAGGTCATTGCCTTCCCGAAGACCGGAGGGGGACATGATCCGCTCACCGGTGCGCCCACTCCGATCACTGATGACCAGCGCGCTGAAGCCGGCATTGATGTGCAGCCGGAAAATGACGAGGTTTCCGACGACGACTCGGTAAATCCCGCGTAGTCGATTGCGCCACGATGTGATGACGCCATGACATTGTTCGACGATCGGGACCAAGCCGATCGGCCGGACGCGCCCCTGGCTGTGCGCATGCGTCCGCGCAGCATCGAAGAGGTTGTTGGACAACAGGCCGCGCTCGCGGAGGGGTCGCCGCTGCGTTCGCTCGTCACCGGTGGCGTGCGTGGGGCCGTATCCGTGGTCTTGTGGGGGCCGCCAGGTACAGGAAAAACAACGCTCGCGACCTTGGTGTCGCGTGAATCAGGCCGGGTCTTCACCGAACTTTCCGCAGTAACGGCAGGTGTGAAGGACGTACGGCAAGTGATCGAGGAAGCCCGTGACCGACTTCGTCTTCAAGAACTTGGCACTGTGCTGTTCGTCGACGAGGTGCATCGCTTCAGCAAGAGCCAGCAGGACGCCCTCTTGCCTGCAGTGGAGAACGGTTGGGTGACTCTCATTGCCGCAACCACGGAGAACCCGAGTTTCTCGGTGATCGCTCCTTTGTTGTCCCGCAGCATCGTCGTCACCTTGCAGCCCCTGACAGATGCCGACATCGAGCAGGTCCTACGGCGGACACTGGTTGATGACCGTGGACTCGGTGGGTCCGCGACCGTGTCGGACGAAGCCATCGAATTCCTCGTACGCGTGAGCGCCGGGGATGCTCGGCGTGGATTGACTGCACTCGATGCTGCAAGTGTTGCAGTAACCGACGATGGCGTCATCGACCTCGAGGCTGTCGAAGCCGCAGTACAACACGCGGCGGTGCGTTACGACCGTGATGGAGATCAGCATTACGACGTCATCAGTGCATTCATCAAGAGCGTGCGCGGGAGTGATCCCGATGCGGCTTTGCACTATTTGGCACGAATGCTGGAAGCGGGGGAGGACCCTCGGTTCATCGCGCGGCGGTTGATGATCCTCGCGAGCGAAGACATTGGAATGGCCGAGCCAAGCGTTCTTCAGACCGCAACCGCAGCGGCTCATTCGGTGGCCCTCATCGGGATGCCGGAAGCGCGCATCGTTCTCGCCCAGGCGACGGTCCATGCGGCCCTTGCTCCAAAATCCAACGCCGTGTACGTCGGCATTGACGCTGCGCTAGCTGATGTGCGGGCCGGTCGCATCGGTACGGTTCCGCTGCACCTTCGAGACGCTCACTACCCGGGTGCCGCGGCACTCGGTCACGGACAGAACTACCTTTACCCACACGATGCCCCGGGCGGCGTCGTCGAAGCCGAGTACCTGCCCGAGGTCCTTCGCGGAGTGCGCTACTACCAACCCACCGATCACGGTGCGGAAGCCAAGTGGGGAGAGATAGCCCAACGGCTGCAGGAGCGTCGAAGGGGCGAGTCCAGCGACGCATAGGCTGTGCCCCGTGCGACGACTCGTGTGGACCGCTATCGGAGCAGCCGGAGGTATCTGGGCATACCGAAAAGGCAGTGAATTGCTGGATCAGGCGCGTGAGCAGGGGGTCGCCTTGACCATTCAGCAAGCTGCGCTGAACACCACGCAGGCGGTCAATCGGATCTCAGCGACCGTCGCCGAGCGCGGTCAGTTCAAGGCGCGTCCGAATTCGGCAGATCAGGAAGGCGAGCTCTGATGGAATCCGCAGAGATCCGCACGCGATTTCTTCGTTACTTTGCTGAGAACGGACATGAGATCGTGCCCTCGGCCTCGCTGCTACTGGACGATCCGACGCTGTTGTTCGTGAACGCTGGCATGGTTCCGTTCAAGCCTTACTTTCTTGGCGAGGCTCCACCCCCATATCCCCGTGCGACAAGTGTTCAGAAAGTGGTCCGAACGCTGGACATCGAAGAAGTGGGCAAGACCACCCGGCATGCGTCGTTCTTCCAGATGGCCGGCAACTTCTCCTTCGGTGACTACTTCAAGGACAAAGCAATCCCGTTTGCCTGGGAATTGCTGACCAAGTCGGTCGGCGACGGTGGATACGGATTCGATGAGTCGCGCTTGTGGGTCACGGTCTACCTCGACGACGACGAAGCCATCGACATCTGGCACAAGGATGTCGGTTTGCCCTTGGACCGCATTCAGCGTCGAGGTCAAGCCGACAACTACTGGTCCATGGGTGTTCCTGGTCCCTGTGGTCCGTGTTCGGAGATCTACTACGACCGTGGTCCGGATTACGGCGTCGAGGGTGGTCCTATTGCCGACGAGAACCGCTATCTCGAAGTGTGGAACCTGGTGTTCATGCAGTTCGAGCGCGGTGCTGGTCCGGCCAAGGAGGACTACCCGATTCTTGGTGAGCTGCCAAACAAGAACATCGACACCGGTATGGGTTTAGAACGCATGGCTGCCCTGTTGCAAGGTGTGGACAACATCTACGAGATCGACACCACCCGCACAATCTTGGACACCGCCAGTGAGTTGACCGGGGCGCGTTACGGCTCCACCGAGCGGGACGACGTCGCACTGCGAGTGGTGGCTGACCACGCACGCACCTGCACATTCTTGATCGGTGACGGCGTGGTTCCCGGGAATGAGGGTCGGGGCTACGTCCTTCGCCGACTGATGCGACGGGTCATCCGCAACATGCGCATCCTCGGGGCGCAAGAGCCCACCATGGCGCAACTCGTCGATGCCACGGTCCTTGCAATGGCACCCCAGTACCCGGAATTGAACGACGAAATCGATCGCATCCGAAGCATCGCGATCGGCGAGGAGTCGTCGTTCGATTCCACATTGCGCACCGGAACGATCTTGTTCGAGTCGGCTGTCGCTGAAACCAAGGAATCCGGATCAGGGGTTCTCCCCGGAGATCAGGCGTTCTCACTGCACGACACTTACGGCTTCCCGATCGATCTCACCCTGGAGATGGCATCCGAGCATGGGCTGACGGTGGACGAAGACGGCTTCCGCTCACTTATGGCGCAACAGCGTGAGCGCGCTAAGGCCGATGCAACTGCCCGTAAGAGCGGCTTCGCGGCGACGACGGCATACCGGGAGGTTCTGGAGACCGGCGGCTCGACCTCGTTCGTCGGATATGACGAGGTCACGACCGAGGCGACGATCTTGGGCATCGTGGCCGAAGGATCGTCGCAGCCGGTGGCAACCGTCGGCCAACACGCGGAAATCATTTTGAATCGCACGCCGTTCTACGCGGAAGCTGGCGGGCAGTTGGGTGACCACGGCACCATTACGACCGCTGACGGCGCGACGTTCGAGGTCTACGACGTTCAATCGCCAGTCCCCGGGCTGTTCGTGCATCGAGGTGAAGTCCGTGAGGGGGAAGTGACCCAAGGGTCGTCCGTTATCGCCCGGGTCGATACTGCACGGCGCAAAGCCATCTCTCGCGCGCATACGGCAACGCACATGATCCACCGGGCGTTTCGCGAGCAACTGGGCGAGACAGCCACTCAGATGGGCTCGGAAAATGCTCCGGGTCGGCTGCGTTTTGACTTCCCGAGCCCGGAGCCGGTCTCGGGTTCAATCCTGCGAGACGTCGAAGCGCGGGTGAATGAGATTTTGGTTGAGGATCTTGACGTGCACGCTCAGGTGATGAGTCAGGACGACGCTCGGGCCATGGGTGCCATGGCGCTCTTCGGTGAAAAGTACGGATCCGAGGTGCGCGTTGTGTCCGTCGGGGAGTGGGCGCACGAACTGTGCGGCGGAACCCACGCTCAGCGTTCAGGGCAACTGGGTGTGGTGTCCTTCCTCTCCGAGGGCTCCATTGGTGCCGGGATCCGACGAGTCGAAGCGCTGGTTGGTGTCGATGCCTACCGTCATCTTGCGGCTGAGCACCTCCTGGTCCAGCAGTTGTCGGACATGGTCAAGGCTCCCCGCAATGAGGTGCTCTCACGTATCGAGCGAACCATCGCGTCGCTGAAGGATGCTGAGCGGGAACTCGCGCGCTTTAAGTCTGCCGATCTACTCTCGAATGCCGATTCCCTGATGGGCGACGGAACGGATGTGGGAGGGGTCCGGCTTTGGACATTCCAAGCTCCCGAAGGTGTGGGTGGCAAGGAACTACGCGAGATCGCTCAGCACGCGAAGTCCAAGGCCGGCAAGGACGTCCCGGGGGTATACGTCGGAACCGCTGTCGCGGAAGGCACAGTTTCGGTCATCGTCGCGTGCACTCCCGCCGCGGTTGCTGCAGGCGTTCGCGCCGGAGAGATTATGGGCACGGTCACCGCCCGAATGGGCGGTCGTGGAGGCGGCAAGGACGACATGGCCCAAGGCGGCGGCGGTGACCCCACGCAGATTGAAGCTGCTTTCGCGGACGTCGCCTCGACTTTGGGCCAGCGGTAGGGGAATTCGCCTGCCCATGCGACACGGTCGTCGGATAGCTCTTGATCCTGGTTCGGTTCGTATCGGGGTCGCGGTATGCGATCGAGACGGCATCCTGGCAAGTCCCCATGAACCGGTTCCCGCAGATTCACCGGAGCTGCTTGACGCACTGATCGCGGACATTGACCCGATCGAGATCCTTGTTGGCCTTCCGCGTGGGCTCGATGGCAAGGAGGGTGATGCAGCGCTGAAAGCTCGAACCTTCGCTCGCGATTTAGCGTCCAGCGTGGGAATACCCGTTCGATTGGTGGACGAGCGCCTTTCGACCGTTCAGGCTCAGCGTGGCTTCCACGCTCAAGGGCGTTCGATACGACAGAGTCGTGGCATGATCGACAGCGCCTCGGCAGCCGTCGTACTCCAGCATGCCCTCGACACCGAACGAGCCACGGGACAACCCCCCGGTGAGGTGAGCGCATGACTCACATGGATGAGTTCTTCGACGATGAAGATAACTTGCCTGCGTCGCGCAACGCATCGAGTTGGGCGCGAAGAATCACAGGCATAGCCGTCCTACTCGCTGTGGTGGCGCTTGCCTGGGGAACCTGGTCTTTTGTGTCCGGTTTTGGCGGTGGAACAGCCGCTGAGACCGATTACGCCGGTGTAGGCATCGGAGAAGTAGAAATCGTCGTTGCACGCGGGGACACCCTGACTGCTATCGGCCAAACTCTCGCTGACGCCGGTGTGGTGCGCACCGTGCAAGCGTTCGTTGACGCTGCGCAAGCCGACGAGGCGGCGGCGTCGATCGGCCCCGGGACTTACACATTGCGCCAGCAGATGAGTGGAGCGAGTGCTGTGGCGCTGATGCTAGATCCGGTATCGCGGGCCGACAGTCGATTGGTTCTGCCCGAGGGTCTGCGTCTTGCGCAGACCGTCGAAACTGCCGCCAAGGCCACTGGCCTGCCTGTGTCCGAATTTGTGCAGGTGCTTGACAATCCGGGCGTGCTGCCGCTGCCGCCTTGGGCCGAGCAGCGTCCTGAGGGATTCATGTTTCCGGCGACGTACGACCTCGTTGGCGATGAAACTGCCGAGCAGGTCTTGTCGATACTCGTTGAGCGATTTGATCAGTCTGCGACGACCTTGGATCTCGTAGCGCGAGCGGAGGAGATTGGGCGTACCCCATACGAGGTGCTTACCGTTGCTTCGCTCGTGCAAGCAGAGGTCCTTCCCGAGGACATGCGTAAGGCTGCCGCAGTCATCTACAACCGACTCGACGAGGGCATGCCGTTGCAGTTCGACTCCACCGTCTCCTACGCGCTGGGAATCACCGAGTTGCAGTTGTCGGCCGAGCAATTAGCCACGGACTCGCCTTACAACACCTATGAGAATGAAGGTCTGCCGCCGACTCCGATCAACTCCCCGGGTGAGGCAGCACTCGAAGCTGCTCTAGATCCGGCCAAGGCCAAATGGTTGTACTTCGTCACGGTTAATCCAGACACCAAGGAAACCAAGTTCGCCCGCGACTATGACCGGTTCTTGGAGCTCAAGGGGCAGTTGCAGGATTACCTCGCGGAGAACGGCTGATGCCACGGGCTGCGGTCCTCGGCTCTCCTATTTCGCATAGTCGATCACCGGATCTTCACCGGGCGGCTTACGCCGCGCTCGGACTCGACTGGAAATACGACGCCGTTGAGTGCACCCAGGATCAATTCCCAGAGTTCCTCGCAGGCTTGGATGAGCAGTGGCGTGGATTGAGTTTGACGATGCCGTTGAAGGAAGTCGTCCTTGATGTCGTCGACGATGTCGAGGAGATCGCCCAGATGGTGCGCTCGGCTAACACGGTGTGGCGAGAGGCATCATCGTCGTCTTGGCGGGCCACGAACACCGACATCGCGGGTATTCGAACGGCTCTCGCCGAGCTCGGGGTCCAGGAAGTCGATCGTGTGCGGATCCTCGGTGCGGGTGCAACCGCGAGGAGTGCGGTTGCTGCGGCGATCGACATGGGAGCGAACTCCATCACCGTCCATGCACGTCGACCCGAAGCGGCGAACGAGGTCGTCGAACTTGCCCGCCGGTTTGGCTGCGCTGCGGAGCCAGCTGACCTCAATCCGGTGTTTACGGCACAGGATCTGATCATCAGCACGCTTCCATCGGATGTGGGATCGGTGTGGGGTGCCGCGGCGACGCAAGGTGACATTGCTGATACAGCTCTTCTCGACGCCAGTTATCACCCGTGGCCGACACCTTTGGCTGCGGCCTGGCGGGCCCTCGCGCCCAGCGCTCCAGTCGCCAGTGGTCGGGACATGCTGCTGTGGCAGGCCGTAGATCAAGTTCGACTCATGACCGGGGCGATCGATCCAGCCAACGAGGCGTCCGTGGTCGCAGCCATGCGATCCGCGTTGTCCACAGGAGAAACCGACTCCTAGCGGCCAAAGCCCCCCGACTCCTACGTTCGTGGAATGGGTGACGTGCTGGGGAATGGGTCGATGTGGAGCCTGTTGCTATGGGTGTGGTTCTGGGGCTGGGCTGGTGCTCTTGCGTGGGTTGATATCCGTCAACACCGGCTACCGAACACGATGGTGGCCACAGCCTTCGCCGGTTGTGTGGCGATCACCGTCGTCGAGGCAGTCGCCACGAACGATGGGAGCCTTGTAGTCAGGGCTCTCATGGGCAGTCTCGTGGCCGTTGCCTTCTTTGCGGTGTCGCATGTGCTCGGCGGCATGGGTATGGGTGATGTCAAGTACGCCGCCGTCACCGGTTGGGTGCTGGGAACGGTCAGTTGGTCGGCGCTGTGGTGGGGTCATGCCGCTGGATTTGTGCTGGCCGGGTGCGTCGTCGTCGTCGGTTTGGTCAGCCGCCGCTGGCATCGTGCGAGCGCTATTCCCTTTGGGCCGTTCATGGGACTGGGATCGATCCTTGTAGGTGGATCTGCAGTGCTTGCGGGGGTTGGCTAGGGGCAGTTTCGAGAGGCGTGCGTGGGGGTGGGAGCGTGCACCTGCGATGATTCGAGGCATGGTGCGTTGGCTAACTGCAGGTGAATCCCACGGACAGGCGTTGACCGCGATCCTCGAGGGAATACCTGCGCACGTCGAGGTGACCAGCACCGACATCGGACGTGACCTTGCTCGGCGGCGCCTCGGGGTGGGCCGTGGGGCACGGATGAAGTTCGAGGCTGACGCGGTTCGGATCCTCGGTGGCGTTCGACACGGCAAGACCCTTGGAGGTCCGGTCGCGATCGAGGTCGGCAACTCCGAGTGGCCCAAGTGGGACAAGGTGATGGCATCTGATCCCGTGGCCGAGGAGGAGATCGCCGAACTCGCGCGCAACGCTCCGTTGACCCGGCCACGCCCCGGTCACGCTGACCTTGTTGGAATGCAGAAGTACGGCTTCGACGACGCCCGGCCGATCCTCGAACGCGCAAGCGCTCGGGAGACGGCAGCTCGCGTGGCTTTGGGCGCTGTGGCGCGCGCGATGCTTCAGCAGGTCGCAGGCGTGACCGTGCTCAGCCACGTCGTGCGCATTGGCACGGTCGAGGCCCCAGCGTTCAGTGTTCCCACCAGCGAAGACGCCGATCGGGTCGACGAAAACCCAGTGCGGTGCCTAGATCCTCAAGCTGCTGCAGCGATGGAGGAGGAAATTGGGCAAGCCCACAAGGACGGCGACACCCTTGGGGGCGTCGTTGAGGTCGTTGTGCACGGCTTGCCGCCCGGCCTGGGCTCACACGTGCACTGGGATCGACGTATTGATGCGCGGCTGGCGGCTGCATTGATGGGCATCCAGGCGATCAAGGGCGTTGAGGTGGGTGACGGATTCACCCTCGCAGCCACGCGCGGATCCAAGGCTCAAGATGAGATCGTCAACGACGACGGCACGTTGACTCGCACATCCGGCCGGTCTGGCGGAACCGAGGGCGGTATGACCACCGGTGAGACGCTGCGGGTCCGGGCCGCAATGAAGCCCATTTCAACGATCCCTCGTGCCCTGGCCACGGTCGACGTCGCAACAGGCGAAGCCGCCCAGGCGATCAACCAGCGTTCTGACGTATGTGCAGTGCCCGCTGCGGGTGTCGTGGCTGAAGCCATGGTCATGCTTACCCTCGCTGACGCCTTCGCCGAAAAGTTCGGTGGCGACAGCGTGGCGGAGATGCGACGCAACATTCAGGGGTACCTGGACAACTTGGCAATCCGCTGATGGCCCCGATTGCAGTCATCGTCGGCGCACCTGGCGCCGGTAAGACCAGTGTGGGGCGGCGGGTCGCCGAACGTCTGGGCAATGAATTTCGTGACAGCGATGCGCTCGTCGAGCAGCGAGCTGGCAAGCCCGTATCGGACATCTTCTTATCCGATGGGGAACCAGTCTTCCGCCAGATGGAGCGCGAAGAGATCGCTATGGCTCTTACAGACTTCGACGGCGTGCTGTCCCTGGGTGGCGGTGCCATTCTTGACGAGCAGACGCGGAACCTGCTGGCAGGCCATGCAGTGATCTGGTTGCAGGTGGATCTAACAAATGCCACGCACCGCGTCGGCCTCAACAGCGCTCGACCCCTACTGCTGGGCAACGTGCGCGGAACCATGCTCACCATGCTCAATGAGCGGACCCCGCTGTACCAGGAGGTGGCAACGATCACCGTCGATACAAGTGGACGCCCGTTGACGGAGATCGTCGGTGAAGCTGTAGCGGCTCTGCACGAGAGGGGAGATGCCCGATGAGCACTCCTGTCACCATTGACGTCACTGCGGAGCATGAATACCCGGTTGTGATCGGCCGCGGGCTTCTCGGTGAGTTGCCCGGACTCTGTGCGGGTGCCCAGCGAGTTGCCGTCGTGCATACGTCGACCCTGAGTGCATCCGCCGAAGCGATCCGTGAAGACCTTCAGGAGAACGGTTTCGAGTGTTTCCTCATCGAAGTGCCAGCCGGCGAGGATGCCAAGACCGCTGCGGTCGCCAATTTCGTCTGGGAGGCGCTGGGTACCAGTGGGTTCACGCGCTCGGACGTCGTCGTTGGCGTGGGTGGGGGAGCGACCACCGATCTCGCGGGTTTCGCAGCGGCCACATGGTTGCGTGGAGTGTCCGTGATCCAGATTCCCACCACATTGTTGGCGATGGTTGACGCTGCGGTTGGAGGCAAGACGGGAATCAATACCGACGCTGGCAAGAACTTGGTGGGGTCCTTTCACAGCCCGCGTGGCGTCTTGTGCGATGTCAATGCGCTTGAGACGTTGCCGCGCAACGATCTCATCGCCGGCTTCGGTGAAATCGTGAAGATCGGTTTTACCCACGATGCGAGTGTGCTTACGGACATCGAGCAACGCCCCGAGGCGTGTCTGGACCCCGGCAATGACCTGCTTGCGGATCTCGTGCGTCGCGCGGTGCAGGTCAAGGCGGATGTAGTGGGGGCAGACTTCAAGGAGACAGGTGCCGATGGTCAGATCGGTCGCGCAGCACTGAACTACGGCCACACGTTCGGCCACGCGATCGAACGTGTTGAGGACTACAAGTGGCGACATGGTGCCGCAATCAGCGTCGGGATGGTTTTCGTCGCGGAGCTTGCTCGACTTGGCGGCAGACTCGATGATGCCGACGTTGACCGACACCGACAGATTCTCGAATCCCTCGGCTTGCCCACGTCGTACGCCGGGGGACGTTGGGAACGCTTGCTACCTGCTATGCAACTGGACAAGAAAGCTCGGGGGAGCCTGTTGAGGTTCGTCGTACTTAACGGGATGCAAAAGCCGGTCTTCTGGGAAGGACCCGACCCGGCCCTGCTGCACGCCGCGTACAGCGCGGTAAGCGCGTAGGCTCTGGTACATGTCTCAGGGCCTACAACCGGTGTGGGTGCTCAATGGCCCCAACCTCAATCGGCTGGGTACTCGTGAGCCAGATGTGTACGGGAACACGACTTACGAGCAACTCGTCTCCGAGATCGTCACCGAAGGACGTTCGCTGGGATTAGCGCCAGAGGTTCGACAAACCAACGACGAGTCCGAGCTCATCGGCTGGCTGCATGAGGCCGCGGATCTGGCGGTACCGGTGATCATGAACCCGGCGGCCTTCACCCACTACTCCTACGCCATCAGGGATGCCTGTGCAATGCTGACGGCACCCTTGATCGAGGTACATCTGAGCAACCCGATCGCTCGCGAGGAATTTCGGCACACCTCGGTCGTCTCGGGAGTGGCCACCGGGTCCATCTCCGGTTTCGGTGTGGACTCCTACCGGCTAGCCCTTCGTGCTCTCGTGAGTGTGTTGGCTGACTCGTGAGCGCGTTCGCGGAGCGACGCGAGCGTGCAGCGGCGTTGATCACGCGATCCGAATCGCCGATCATTCTCACGCGTGATCTGCCGACGATTCGCTATTTCACGTCCTTCTCCGGAAGTAATGCGGCCTTGATCATCGGATCAGAAACGTTCATTCTCGCGACCGACGGTCGGTATGTGGATCAAGTTCACGATGAGGTCGCCAGCGCCGGTATCGACGGCTTGATCGAGATCAGAATCGACCGTGATCTTGTCCGTGCTGCTGTGGGAGCTCTACGGCACTCGAATTCCGGCTCGCGAATCGCCGTCGATCCCGGTTTGAGCTTCGCTGATGTGGAACGTGTTCGATCCCTGGACTTCACACCCTGTTCATCGCCCCTTGAGTTGGGTGATCTTCGACAGGTGAAGGACGCAGTCGAGATCGACATGCTGACTCACGCATGTGAGATCACGGCAGCGGGGATGTCCGTGATCGCGGAATCCATACGCGTGGGGGAGAGTGAGCAGTCGGTTGCGCGGCGTCTTGAGTATGTGTTCGCTGAAAGCGGCGGGGACGATCGCTCGTTTCCCACGATCGTGGCGACGGGAATCAATTCCGCGATCCCGCACCATCAACCGTCTGGAGCGTTGCTCACGATTGGCGATTTGCTGGTCATCGATTGTGGGGCGCTTGTCGATGGTTACCACGCCGACATGACGCGGACGTTCGTTGTTGGGCGTGAGCCGGACCCGCGCCAGGCCTCAATTCACGCAGCCGTCGTTGCTGCGAACGTTGCTGGGCGGGATGCAGCGGTTCCGGGAGTCCGTGCGCGTGACCTCGACGCAGCGGCAAGATCCGTTCTGGACGAGAGGGGATTCGCCGAGCATTTCACCCATGGAACAGGCCATGGGGTGGGATTGGCAATACACGAGGCACCGATGATCAATGCTGGCAACGCCGATACCATCAGGGCCGGAACACCGATAACCGTCGAGCCGGGTGTGTACATCCCGGACTATGGCGGAGTTCGGATCGAGGACACGATCGTGGTGGGCGACCCGGGGTTGCTTTTGACACGGGCGTCCTATGACCTGAGCGTCGTCGGCTGACCGCAAGGCCCTGTGCGTCGGAAGAGTCCGACCGCTGACACACGACCGGAGAGCAAACGTGGCAACCAGCAATGACCTGAAAAACGGCTTGGTCCTGAACATCGACGGCCAGCTGTGGACCGTTGTGGAGTTCCAGCATGTCAAGCCCGGCAAGGGAGGTGCCTTCGTTCGCACGAAGCTGAAGAACGTGCTCTCGGGCAAAGTTGTTGACAAGACCTTCAATGCGGGAGTCAAGGTTGAGACGGCGACGGTCGACCGCCGTGACATGCAGTACCTGTACCGCGATGGCGATGATTTCGTCTTCATGGATATGACCTCCTACGAGCAACTCCCGGTGCCCAGCGCCGTAGTGGGCGTTGCAGAGAAGTACCTGCTGGAGAACAACAACGCCAATGTCTCGGTGCACGAGGGATCGCCCATCATCGTCGAGCTCCCCGCATCGGTGGAACTGATGATCACCTACACCGAACCTGGTGTTCAAGGTGATCGCTCGACCGGTGGCACCAAGCCAGCGACCTTGGAAACGGGAGCGGAGATCCAGGTCCCGCTGTTCGTCGAAAGCGATACCAAAGTGAAGGTTGATACGCGTGACGGCTCTTATCTGGGCCGCGTGAACGACTAAATGTCAGCTCGCAGCAAGGCGCGCAAGCGCGCGTTGGACATCTTGTTCGAGGCCGATTCCAAGTCCGTTCCGGTCGGAACCGTCCTGGCCGAGCACATTCGACGGCGCGAACAAGCGGGAGACCCAGCGCTAAATGACTACTCGATTGAACTTGTTGAGGGCGTGAAGGCCCATGCAGACGAGATCGACGCAGCCGTTCTCGCCGCCGCGCACGGATGGACCCTTGATCGGATGCCCATCGTGGATCGGGCCATCCTGCGGATCGGTGGCTTTGAAGTCATCTTCAATGAAGATGTCCCAAATGCAGTGGCCATATCCGAAGCTGTGCAGCTGGCTACCGACCTCTCAACGGATGAGTCTCCTGGATTCGTTAATGGGGTTCTCGGTGCGATGGCCGTTCGAGATATACCTGCGAAATCGACGCCGGAGTGAGGGGTTAGCCCGTCAGTTCCAGACAATCTCCCTGATCTGTTTCTGCTTTGCCAAAAGTCACTGACATGAAAAGGGACTGCCCCCGCTTTGGCTGCCTCGCGGGGTTGAGGGTTTAGGCCGCGAGTGCGACCTGGGAGTAAATCGTCTCAAACTCGATTGGGGTGAGTTTGCCGAGGCCCCGTTGACGCCTGCGGCGGTGGTAGGTCCTTTCGATCCAGGTGACGATCGCGAGGCGGAGTTCTTCGCGTGTGGCCCATTGCTGGTGGTTCAGGACGTTCTTTTGCAAGAGTGCAAAGAATGACTCCATGGCGGCGTTGTCTCCGGCTGAAGCGACTCTTCCCATGGATCCGACCAGTCCGTTGTTGCGTAGGGTCATGGCGAATTTCTTGGACCGGAATTGGCCGCCTCGATCACTATGAACGATCGTTCCTGCCGGCCGACCGCGAAGCATGATGGCCATCCGCAGGGCGTTGACGGCCAGATCGGATGTCATGCGTGCGTCGATGGCGTAACCGACGATGCGCCGAGAAGCGCAGTCCTTGATCGCGCATATATAGAGCTTCCCTTCACGGGTCCAATGCTCCGTGATGTCGACCAGCCATTTCACGTTGACCGTTGTTGCGGAGAAATCTCGGTTGACGTGATCATCGTGAACGGCCGGACCGGCTTTCTTTCCGGACCCGCGCCGCCTCATGATTGTCGAACAGATGCCCTGCGAGGAACACAAGCGCTGGACGCGGTTCTCACCGACCTTGAACCCCATCGCGTGGATGAGTTCATCGGCGATGAGGCGATAGCCGAATTCCGGATCGTCGGCATGAATATCCAAGGCAGCGTTGATCAGATGCGCGTCATCCCAGTCCCGCCAGGACACCGGGTCCCGGCGCCAGGCGTGATACGCGGTCGTGGAGAACCCCAGCACCCTGCACGACACCGTGACCGGGATGCCCTCGCCGGCGAGATCGCCGACGAGGGGATACATCATTTTGGGTTCACGCCCCGTCCCAGATACACCGCCGCCCGACGCAGGACCTCGTTCTCCTGCTCCAGCAGCCGGATCCTCTTCTTCGCCTCACGCAGCTCGATCGACTCCGCCTGGGTCACCCCTGCACGGCGGCCCTCCTCGACGTCATCAAGCTTGAGCCAGCGCTGCAGGCACGACTCCGAGACCCCGAAGTCACGAGCGACCTGAGCGATCGGAGCATCGGACTGCCGGGCGACCGCGACCACGTCACGGCGGAACTCCAACGGAAACGCTTTCGGCATGACAGGCATCCTTCCAGCGAGGACGAATCCTCACAGGTCAGGAGGCAATCAAACTCGGGGCAGTCCCCAGGGTAGTGCCCCGGACTCTGCGCACATCAAACCCGTTGCACCGCAACGGAAATCCCATGCAAGGGCAGGGGACCAGATTGCACTTACAACATTACAAGGTTACAAAATGCGCGTGCTTAGACACTGTATGAGCCTGTCTCTTCCTTGGGACTCTCGGCACTCACTCGACTTGTGAGTTAGCCTTCCGCCCTGAGAGCGGTCATGTCGCCTCAAGCCGACGAAAGGGATTCCGTGCGTCTATCCATGAGGGTAGGTCTGGTCGCTGTCTGCCTTGTCGCAACTTCGTCGCTCACAACTCATGCTGCCTGGGCAACCTAGACCAGTTTCACCTCTCCCGGTTCTTCTTCCTACGTCGTGCCCAGCGGGGTGACGAGTGTGTGCATCGTGGCCGTGGGTGCCGGTGGTGGTGGCGGCGGGAGCGCGACCCCGGGCGCGCTCGGAGGTAGTGGCGCCCAGGTCACTGCGACGATTTCTGTCACACCAGGCGACACCTTGACCGTCAACGTCGGATCTGGTGGCGGAGCCGGCACGAATAGCTACGGCGGCGGCGCCGGTGGCGGTGGTCTCACGAGTGTGTACAACGGCGCGACAGCGCAGGTCATCGCCGGTGGTGGTGGCGGTGGCGGCGGCTGGGCAAACAGTGCCGGCGGTAGCGGTGCCGCGGCCGGCACGGCTGCCGGTGGTGACGGTGAGATTCTGGCCGGATACCCGAACTCCGCAGGCAAGGGCGGCGCTGGTGGCGTTGGTGGCGCCGGAGGCACTGGTGGGTCCGCCAGTCCTCAGAGCAGCGGAAATCCCGGCGGTGCCGTGAACGGTGGCACGGGTCAAAACGCAGGGTTCGGTTCCGGCTCCACTGGTGGCACCGGCTCCACTGGTGGCGCCAGCCAACTGGGAACAGGTTCGCCAGGCGGCGGCGCGGGTTACGGCGGCGGTGGCGGTGGCGCTTGGGTAGGTGGCGTTAACTCCGGTGCTGGCGCGGGCGGAAGCTACTCACTGGGTACCGCCTCATTTACCGCAGGAAGTAACGGCGGTTTGTCCCACGCAGCCGGCGGCAATGGCAGCGTCACAATCGACACCGCTGTATGCGGTGGCGGTGGTGGAAACTCCCCGTCACCTGTATCGACTCCCGTGGTCGAGACCCTTTCTCTCGCCACCTCGGACGCTGGTGCCACGTGCACGGGCGGTACCCCTTCGGGCGTTTCCGGTTCTTGGCTGACTCTCCCGTCGGCCGATCAGTGCACCCCGTCGGGCTCGTCGGTGAAGGCGGGAGCGAAGCTTCTCGGCTGGTCGACGAGTGCGGCTTTCCCGGTTGCCCGCGCTCAGGCGCAGGTCGACAAGAAGTGGGGAGTCATCGACGAGACTATTGACGGTGTGCGGATGATCTTCATCCCCGCCGGCATGGCGACTTTCGTGTCGGGTAGCAACAACCTGTACCCGGTCTGGAGCGCCTAGCCCCGGTCCGTCGTGTGCCCCCAATGACGGCTTGGCAGTGTGCGAATTGAGGGATAACCGAACGGGCCAGGTTCATGGAACTGTTGTTTCGGCGAGATTGAAGATAACCTCACTGAAATCGGAAGCCGACATTTCAGTCTGGGATGAAAAGTGAGAGAAGTGACAATGACAAGACAAAAGATCGCCATTCGGGTTGTCTCCCTGGCGGTGTCGACCGCATTTGTCGCAGTGAGCGCGATCACTGTTCCCTCAACCGCGGCCGCTAGCGACCTGTTTGAAACCGCTGTTGAAGGAGTCCCCAATACCGGTTTCTCCCAACCCTTTGCCGGGCTTCCAGCTTATGAACTCTTTGCTCCTGGGGAGGCGCGTGGACCCATCCAGGTGAATGAGGAGCTTGGACAGATTCGCGCAGATTGGATCGCATCAAGACTCGGCTTCGCCAAAGACAAGGCCCTGAGCAATGAGCAGTACCGACAATTTGTCACTGGCAGGGGAGTGGACGGCATCTCGCCCGCATCCATCAAAGCCGCCGAGCTCGTGGACTACAGCGTGGCGGCTTTAACGAACACGCGAGCAAACCCCTACGCTCGAATTGTTGACGGACAGCGATCTGAAATCGTGCTTGGTTCCTACGGTTTGATTGTTAGCCCAAACGGCATGCTTTCAAGTCCTGCAATTGACTCTTCGCCCGTGCGGCAAGTCAATTGGGTACTCGCACCAGATGTGATCTGCAATTTCCCAGAGGTACCAGTTCCTGACGGTATTCCGTGCGGCTACATGGGAGAGTGGATGCGGAAGAACGGTGCCCGCGACACCCTGGCAGCACTTTATTCCTCTGCCTACACGCCCCTAGTTCCGTTTGGATACGCGTCCCAGGGAACTTCCGAACCGTTGGAGCTGTTGCAAAATACGCGCCCAGACGGTTCCCAGGCGACACTAGGCATGGCAATGGCTCCGTCGATCTGGATCGTCAACTTCCTTTTGATCTACGCCTTGAATCCTGAACTGGCAGCGAAAATGCCGGCATATTGGCAGGCCATTCCCACGGAAGTCGCCCAAGCGCTGTATGCCTCAGAGAACGGTGCCACACCCGGGCAAATTCCTTACTCCCAATACCGCCAATTCTTCGAGTAGCCCTTGTTCACACTGACCTTCCCCCCTTTAGTGGGCCAGTGTTTTTGTAAGTCCGGGGCGATCCTTTCGGAGACGTCCCGGCCGACGCCGCCTTTGCAAAGCGTCCGAGTAGTTCCAAAATTGGGAAGGGAGCGCCTCCCTAGGCCGTGCTCTCGGTGTTCACTGCGCTGCGCCCGTGACATTCGTTCGAAAGCTCAAGCAAGCTTGGCTTTGCCGGCTGGTGCCCCGGGTGGGATTCGAACCCACACTGGACGGTGTTTGAGACCGCTTCCTCTACCGGTTGGGATACCGGGGCGACGTCGCACACATTAGCGCCGCGCTGCGTTGTTGCGTGCTAAGCCCCGGTACCCACTGAACGGACTCAGTTCATCGCACCTGCGACGGTCACCATCGTCGACCCGCTTTCCTCGGCGATGCTGACAGAGATGGTCACGTCCTGTGAGCTGTACCCACGGACGATTGCACCTTCCACTGCGACGTCTTGGTCGAGAGTGAAGCCGGCAGCGATGAGCTGCGCGTCGTATGTGTCGGCTGCCTCATCGACGCTCAGGTTGGTCTCCCAAACAGCAGACGCACCTGCATCCGGTTGCACGGTCGCCATAACCACTGTTCCGTTGTTGAACATAGGCACGTAATCGGGCCACGTGTCAGGAATAGCGACACCCTGTCCGAGAGCCATTTCATTGCCTTCGTCGTCGGCAATTGTCATCGAATCGTCTTCGATATCGATGTCCACTTGGCCATCCCCGGCCGCTTCGACCAATTCCTCGGTCAGTTGCTCTGCTGCCTGTTCGTTGGGGCTGGAACACCCGGTTAAGCCAGCTATTGCCAACGCCACCGCGCCCACAACCGCGAATTTCTTTGTCCGTCGTGCACGATTGAACATCGACCTCACCCCTTCGCGACCGTCTGCCGAGCGCGGCCCCAGCGACCCCGCTGCACCGGTCGAATTCGGCATTTCCACGGTACGCCTGCAGTGGGCGCGAAGCGGTCTCGAAATGGTCCATACCCGGTCCGGGTACGGGCAAGTCCCCAAGCGTGCAGAGCGTCGATCCCTTCTGGGCATCTCCCCGTAGTGTGGGGCTCGTGAGTACTGATCCCATCCGTGTGGTCGTGGCCGAAGACGAAGCCGTCATTCGGATGGATCTCGTGGAGATGCTCAGGGAACTTGGCTACGACGTAGTCGCTGAGGCCTACAACGGTCAACAAGCCGTGGATCTGGTTCGCGACCACAAGCCGGATCTTGTGTTCTTGGACATCGCAATGCCTGTCCGAGATGGGCTCTCAGCGGCTAAAGAGATCGCTGAGGACGATCTTTGCGCTGTGGTGATGGTGACGGCATTTAGTCAGCGAGATGTCGTGACTAAAGCGGCCGAAGCCGGTGCGGTCGGCTACGTGGTCAAGCCATTCACGATGGCCGATCTCGAGCCGAGCATCACCCTGGCGATGGCCCGATGGCGCCAGATTCAAGATCTCCGCGGTCAGATCGAGTCCTTGGGGGAGCGAGCCAAGGCCAGGGAGGACGTCGAGCGGGCCAAGACAGCGCTTCAGGAACGCTTCGCCATGACCGAGCCGGA
>JBDQFC010000022.1:43756-44333 GCA_040266055.1 Candidatus Nanopelagicales bacterium
GCCTTGCTGTCGGGGCAAGTCACGCCCTGACTGGAGTCCGAAATGGGACGCGGGAACGTCCGCAGATAGTGAATCTAGGTCACATTCCGATCACGAATCCCCCTAGAGGCAGGGCTGGGTTACTCCTCAGTAACACGCCTACGCCTAGTCTTATCCCAATGCAGCGGCGTTCGCCGTTGTTTCGTATGTCCAAGGAGAACTGCATGAAGCGCACTATGGCTCTCAAGGCCGTCGCTGTGCTGGGTGCTGCGTCCCTCGCTCTCGCTGCTTGCAGTAGCGGTGACGATGAGGCGGCCCCGGCAGAGACGACTGCTGAAGAGACTGCAGCCGAGGAAACCACGGAAGAGGCTCCCGAGGAGACCGCCGAGGAGACCATGGCTGAGGAAACAGAAGATGCAACCTGCGCGAACGACACCCTTGTCATCGGCTCACTGCTGCCGGCGACGGGCGACCTCGCGTTCCTCGGGCCGCCGGAGTTTGCCGGCGTCGAGAAGGCGATCCTTGAGGTCGACGCTGGAGGCGGAGTCCTCGGCAACCCGATCACCTACATCGAGGGTGACTCTGGGGATACCACCAC
>JBDQFC010000023.1:0-37377 GCA_040266055.1 Candidatus Nanopelagicales bacterium
AAGGCACCGGTTAAGAAGGCCTCCGCGAAGAAGGCTGCGCCGGCCAAGGCACCTGCGAAGAAGGCACCGGTTAAGAAGGCCTCCGCGAAGAAGGCTGCGCCGGCCAAGGCACCTGCGAAGAAGGCACCGGTTAAGAAAGCTGCCGCGGTGAGTCAGGACGAAGTTGTCGAGGTGGTGGAAGTTGATGGCGAGGTCATCGAGGTTGAGTCGGGGGAGGAGCCTGATCTTCAGAAGGCGGCAACCCTCGAGTCCGAACTAGAGGCAGATCTCGAGACCGATCTTGCGGCAGTTAAGTCTGAACAGGGCAAAGAGGAGACTGCCGATAGCCCCGACGGGGCCGAATTCGTCCTGTCCGATGTGGACGACACTGACGAGCCCGTCCAGACCGTCACGGTCGCTGGGGCGACGGCCGACCCGGTCAAGGACTACCTCAAACAGATCGGCAAGGTCGCGCTGCTCAACGCCGAGCAGGAAGTCGAGTTAGCCAAGAGGATCGAAGCCGGCCTTTTCGCCGAGGAGATGCTGGCCGAGACCAAGAAGCTCGACAAAAAGACACGGATGGATCTCGAGTGGATTGCCACCGATGGTCGTCGTGCGAAAAATCACCTGCTGGAAGCGAACCTGCGTCTCGTAGTGTCACTAGCCAAGCGCTACACAGGGCGTGGCATGTTGTTCTTGGACCTCATCCAAGAAGGCAACCTCGGTCTCATTCGTGCAGTCGAGAAGTTCGATTACACCAAGGGTTACAAATTCTCGACCTATGCCACGTGGTGGATCCGCCAGGCGATCACCCGGGCCATGGCAGACCAGGCACGAACCATCCGCATTCCGGTGCACATGGTGGAAGTCATCAATAAGTTGGCTCGGGTCCAACGTCAAATGTTGCAGGACCTCGGTCGGGAGCCGACGCCGGAGGAATTGGCGCGAGAGCTTGACATGACTCCCGAAAAGGTTGTGGAGGTTCAGAAGTACGGTCGTGAGCCTATTTCCTTACACACCCCCCTGGGTGAGGAGGGCGACAGCGAATTCGGCGACCTGATCGAGGACTCTGAGGCGATCGTGCCGAGCGACGCCGTTTCCTTCACTTTGTTGCAAGAACAGCTCGAGTCTGTTCTGGAGACCCTGTCCGACCGTGAGGCAGGAGTCGTACGCATGCGATTCGGCCTCACCGACGGTCAGCCCAAGACGCTGGACGAAATCGGCAAGGTCTACGGCGTCACCCGCGAGCGCATCCGTCAAATTGAGTCAAAGACGATGTCCAAGCTCCGACATCCATCCCGGTCCCAGGTGCTTCGCGACTATCTGGACTGAGAGTGGACTTCGTTCAGCGAGTCGATAGGGGCCGCGTGTGTTGGCTCACCCTCGGCGACGAGAGCCGTCGTAACGCACTTAGTGCGGCGCTTCTGGGAGAACTGTCCGCTTCGATCCGCGAAGCAGGACGCGACGGCATGCGGGCTCTGGTGATCGGCGCGAACCCAGTCCACGGTGTCTGGTCTGCGGGCCACGACATCAACGAGCTCCCAGGGGGTGACCGCGATCCACTCACATGGGATAACCCTTTGGAACAAGCTCTGCGTACCGTCCGTGACGCTCCGATGCCTGTGATCGCCGCGGTTAATGGCTCGGTTTGGGGAGGAGCAAGTGATCTGGTCCTGACCTGCGATCTGGTCGTTGCCGTGCGTACTGCCTCGTTGGCTATCACGCCCGTGAGGTTGGGAATCCCCTACAACACCGCAGGCGTGAGTCACTTCGTCAACGCATTGCCGCTGCACATTGCCAAAGAAATGTTCTTCACCGGTGACCCCATCACCGTGGAGCAGGCCGCCGCCCACGGTGTGGTCAATCGAGTTGTTGGTGACGATGACGAAATGGCATCGGTCGTCACGGCGCTGGCTGAGCGGATCGCCTCACTGGCTCCGCTGGCTATTCACGCGATCAAGGCCGAGATGACGGCTTTGACAGAGGCCCGCCCTATGACCAGCGACAGGTTCGAAGAGCTCAACGCCCTGCGAGCCAGATCCTGGACGTCTCGTGATTACCAGGAGGGGCTGGCCGCCTTCCACGAGCGCAGGATCGCGAACTTCCGGGGTGAGTAAACGCGGGGCGGACTAGCGCTAGGAAACAGCAGGCTCAGACGAGGCCTGTCCGCTGTCATCGAGGCGGTGCGTCTCGTCGATGATGCGCTCGGCCTTCGGACGCAGGGCGTCCTCGTGTCGGCTCCAGTGATGACCGCAGAACTGAAGGTCGGTTCCCCCGGGCAGGACCACTCGCACATATGCCTGAGCGTTGCACCGGTCACACCGGTCGGTGGCGCTCAATTCAGGGGCCGTCAGCGTCGTGGTCATGGCACCTCCTGTCGCGTGGCCGGCCTTCTGGCTGGCAGAGCCCTAGTCTGACACGGAAGTGGCCCATCGGCCGTTTATGCGCGTCTGAATTCGCCGGTGGCGTAATGCACATCACCGGCGTCAGAACACCTATGGCGAGGCGAAACCATGAGGGGCGGGACTGGCGCGCTAACGTTCCGGCGATGTCACCAAAGAAGGCGGCCGCCGCCAAGACGACCGAGAGCTACTCAGCTCGCGACTTAGCCGTCCTGGAGGGCTTGGACGCAGTCCGCAAGCGTCCGGGCATGTACATCGGTAGCAATGACGGCCGTGGGTTGATGCACTGTTTGTGGGAGATTTTCGACAACTCCGTTGACGAAGCACTCGCGGGTCATTGCTCAGCAATCGAGGTGGTTCTCGAGGCCGGGGGTTCGGTCTTGGTGTCTGACAATGGCCGAGGTATCCCAGTGGACAAGGAGCCCAAGACCAAACTGACTGGCGTGGAGTTGGTTCTGACCAAGTTGCATGCCGGGGGCAAGTTTGGTGGCGGGTCGTATACGGCCTCCGGTGGCCTGCACGGAGTCGGTGCCTCAGTGGTCAATGCGTTGAGTTCGCGATTGGACGTCGAAGTTGATCGCTCAGGCAAGACCCATGGAATGTCATTCCGGCGTGGAGTGCCCGGTCTCTTCGAAGTCCCTGGTCCCGATGCATCGTTCCAGCGCAAGAGCGGACTGGAGGTAGTCGGCAAAGCCCCGCGAACTCGCACGGGAACGCGCGTTCGTTGGTGGGCCGATCCCCAGGTATTCACGAAGGATGCGGACTACGACCGTACGGCTTTGCGTGAGCGAGCCGTCCAAAGCAGCTTCCTGGTCCCCGGCCTCAAGATCACCTTGCGTGACGAACGCGACCCCAGCGACGTTTGGGAAGAGGTGCTAGAACACAAAGGTGGCATCAACGAGTACGTTGAGTACCTCTCACACGGACAGAGCGTGTGCTCGGTCATCCGTCTCAAGGGTGGGGGCCACTTCCACGAAACCGTCCCTGTGCTTGATGACAAGGGGCACATGACGTCGCGCGAAGTTGAACGCGAGTTGGGCGTGGATATCGCTTTGCAGTGGGATGAGGGATACGACACTGAGATGCGCAGCTTCGTAAATGTCATCGCCACTCCCAAGGGCGGAACCCACGTTGCAGGATTCGAGCGCGCCCTTGTGAAGGTTGTCAACGAGCAACTAAAGAAGGCCCGGATTCTGAAATCCTCTGAGGGCTCGATCATCAAAGAAGACGCTCTCGAAGGGTTGACCGTGGTGGTCACCGTCCGGTTGGCGGAGCCACAATTCGAAGGACAGACCAAGGAAGTACTCGGCACCCCCGCAGTCAGTCGCATCGTGGGCAACGTGGTCAACAAGGAACTTGGTCAGTGGTTCAGCAAGCCACCGCGCGGTGAGAAGGTGGCAGCGCGGGCAGTTCTGGACAAGATTGCCGGTGCGATGCGCACCCGCGTTGCCGCCCGAGCCCATAGGGATACTCAGCGTCGCAAGTCAGCGCTCGAAACATCCACCTTGCCCGCAAAACTGGTTGATTGCCGTCGGGGTGTTTCTGAGGGAACCGAACTTTTCATCGTCGAGGGCGACAGTGCGCTCGGTACCGCGAAGACCGCGCGTGATGCAGATTTCCAAGCCTTGTTGCCGATTCGGGGCAAGATCCTCAATGTGCAGAAGGCTTCGCTGGCGGACATGCTCAAGAACACCGAATGCGCGGCGATCATTCAGGTTATTGGTGGGGGATCAGGTCGAAGCTTTGATCTCGAGCAGGTTCGCTATGACAAGGTCATTTTGATGTCCGATGCCGATGTCGATGGCGCGCACATTCGTTGTCTGTTGCTGACGTTAATCCATCGATACCTACCAGGACTGCTGGAGGCCGGAAAGGTCTTTGCGGCCGTGCCGCCCCTGCATAGGATCGAAATCATCAACAAGGGTGGCAAGGGCAATGAAATCATCTACTCCTACAGCGACGCGGAGATGAAAGCGATCGTGAAGGACGCAGCCGCTAAAGGTAAGCGCATCAAGGAGCCAGTCCAGCGATACAAGGGTCTGGGAGAGATGGACGCCAGTCAGCTTCGAGAAACAACCATGGACCCGTCGAAGCGCACCTTGCGCCGGATGACCGTTGGGGATGGAGCTGCCTCCACCGAGATCTTCGAACTTCTTATGGGGGAGCACGTGGCTCCACGACGTGATTTCATTATCGCCGGTGCTCGTGAACTCGACCGGACACGCATCGACACCTAGGAGGACACAACATGCTTCCGCAAACCAGTCAACCGTTCCCGGAGGATGATTTCGACGACGTTCTGGCTGCCAACGCGGACTTCGTCACGACGTTCGAGGACGCCGGTATGACGGGCCGGGCAGCAAGAGGCCTCGCCATCATCACTTGTATGGACTCTCGCATAGACCCGCTGGCAATAGTCGGTATGCGAGCAGGAGACGTGAAGATCCTGCGCAATGCGGGTGCGCGTGTAACTGAGGATGTACTACGAACCTTGGTGCTGGCCACGCATCTTTTGGGCGTCAACCGGATTTTGATCATGCCCCACACCGACTGCCGGATGGCAAGTGCTGATGAACCGGCGGTGCATGAGGCCATCTTCAACGCATCGGGAATCGACTCCCGGTCCTTGGAAATTCGCACCGTAGCCGATCAACGAGCCGCTTTGATTTCTGATGTCATGCGGGTGCGCACTTACCCCTTCCTTCCCGAGGGCACAGTGGTAGCTGGAGCGATTTACGACGTTCACACGGGAGGTTTGACTACGCTGGATGCGTGACACTGCGCATAGCCATCGTTGGCTCCGGACCATCGGGGATGTATTCAGCGGACGCTCTTCTCGAGCAGGGCTTCGAAGTCGACGTATTTGACAAGCTGCCCGTGCCTTTCGGACTCGTTCGATATGGCGTAGCCCCGGATCACCTGAGCATTCGTTCGGTACGCGACACGCTCGATCAGGTCTGGAACAAGCCTGGAATTCGGTTTGTGGGCAATGTGGAAATCGGCAAGGACATATCGGTGGACGAGTTGCGTGGGATGTACTCCGCCGTGGTCCTCACATACGGCGCTTCGGCTGACCGGCGGCTCGGAGTAGACGGCGAAGATCTCGACGGCAGCGTGGCAGCCACCGACTTCGTCGCGTGGTATACCGGGCATCCGGACTACCGGGGGCCTAACTTCGGTGAGCTGCTGCCACGCATCCGATCAGTAGCCGTCATCGGGGTCGGCAACGTCGCAGTAGATGTCGTCAGGGTTTTGAGCAAGTCTGCGGGCGAACTAGCAGAGACGGATATGCCGCGGCACGTTCTGGACACATTGCGCGACGCACCCATAGAAACCGTGTATCTCGTGGGCCGCCGCGGACCGGTCCAAGCGTCCTTCACGACGAAGGAGCTAAAGGAGCTAGGTGAGCTGCAAGAGGCTGATGTTCGTATTTCCAAGGCCGACCTAGAGCTCGATGAGTGGAGCCAGGCGCAGCTAGCGGAAAACAAGGTCGCAACCCGCAACGTAGCGGCGATGCGTGGCTGGACCGAACGTGAGGCCCGCGCGCATTGCGCGCGCACGATCGAAATGCGGTTTTTTGCCCGTCCGGTGTGCATCGAGGGCGATAACCGTGTTGAGCGTCTGGTGCTGGAACAGACTCACCTGACACACGAAGGCAGGCTTGAAGGCACCGGTCGGACCGACGTGCTCGAGGTGGACATGGTGGTGCGCAGTGTTGGCTATCGAGGCGAGGCTATGCCAGGGGTGCCCTTCGATCCCACCTCAAACGTGATCCCCAACCTTGACGGCCGGGTCCTTGATGACCAGGCAACAGTCCCCGGGTTGTACGTTGCCGGATGGATCAAGCGGGGCCCGACCGGCATCATCGGCACGAATAAGAAGTGCGCGGTCGGAACAGTTGCCTCGCTCGTGGAAGATCAGCAGGCCGGCCTCTTGACCGATGCGGACGGGACAGCGATTGATGCTGTTCTTGCGGGTCGAGGAGTTCAGGCGGTTGATATTGCTGGGTGGCGTGCCATCGACGCACAAGAGCGCGAACGAGGAAGTCTTCAGGGACGCGCACGTGAAACCGTGTGGTCGCGTGAAGACTTGCTGGAGATTGCGTCTACTGCTCGCGCCACTTGATCCCGCAGCCCATTGCCGGTTTGCCGCCACTGAACACCTCACCGCGGCGCGCGGATTCCAGGGCAGCTATCAAATGGACACCGTCAACTGGTTGTGGCTGTCGCGGACGCGCGTCATCCATAGCGCCCCGGTACACCAGCACACCGTTGGCGTCGAACACGAAGAAGTCGGGTGTGCACACGGCACCAAACGACCGAGCGACATCCTGGCGGGCATCAATGAGGTAGGGAAACGACCAACCAGCACGTTTAGCTTGCTGCCGTAAGCCATGAATATCGTCTTCGGGATAAGCCTGAACGTCATTACTGCAGATGGCTAGCCACGCAACATTCGACAAAGAGGCGGAAAGGCGCCCTAATTCCGACTCGACGGACTGCACGTAAGGGCAGTGGTTGCAAGCGAAGACGACGACGAGAGGGCGGCCGTTGGCCACATCGCGAACGCGAACGTCGGTTCCGTCCAGATCCGGCAGCGTGACATCCGGCAACCGATCGAGTCGGGTGTGTTCGGATTCAATGGGCACGGCTACTCCTGATCGAGGGTGACGTCGCGGACCTTCCACACGGTACGGGTTGTGCTTTCGGCGCCGCACGAGGCGGGGGAGGAGACCGTCGACGACACGCAGTGCACCGCCCATGAACCATGGTCAGGGACAGCGACTCTCACGAGTTGTTCGTGGTGCCGATCGATAGAGGCCGCGCTTGAGGTCTCAACGTCCGTGTCGGTAGACCACGATAGGTCCAGGACTTCACGAACCGCCTGATCGGCCGCCTGTTCCCACGGCGGTAAATAGCTGGCGCCTCGCAGGGCTGCAGCGGGGGGCTCGCCCAAGACTTCGAAACTGGGAAATTGATCCTGGCGTCCGTACAGGCGCCCCGAAGGCAAAAATAGGCTTGTCGGGGCAAAACGGTGTCCCCCGAGGTGGCTGCATTCCCACGGACCGAACTTTTGATCACCGAATTCCTCAGCCAATTTCGCGGCACGGTCACGGACGTAGCGACGTCCAAGCGTGGCGCAACAGGCATCCCTCTTGCTGTGAGTACATATGAATTCCCAAGGCCGATTGATCTGTTGGCCCATCGTCGGGAGCTGCCCACTTGCGATCGCCGCGGGGTCCCACTCGAGCACTTCGCGCAGATCCCCAAGGATCCCATGGCGTCCCCGGGAGTTACTGGAACTACAGCTGGCTACCCAAACATTTCTAGGTTCCTGAGGGCTGATGTGGCGTCGATCGTCATGTCTGGCCAGCACCGTTCGCACTCCCCATGTCTGAAGCGCGTCTGTCAGGTACGCGACCAGTTCCGGAGCGAGGCCAGAATCGGCGATTGCGTCGCGCCCCCACGGACCTGGGTGTTCGAGCACGATCCACGCCTGTGCTGCGGGGGCGGTTCCGGCCAGGGGTTCGGCTGCGGTTCGCGAGGAGTGCGAACACGATGCAGGTTTGCCCACCATCACGCGATAGATCCGCCGAAGGCCGCGATCGGGGCACTCGGCGGTGTCCCGGTTGCATCTCGCTTGTCGGTGACCCCGGGTAGCTCGACGGACTGCCCGGCCGCTGTCGAGGCGCGTACGGGCCCATCACCCACCCAGGCCGCAACGATCGAATCCTCACCCGAGCGTAGTTTGTGGCAACGAACGCCCATGGTCGCGCGACCTTTGCTCGGATATATCGAAAGTGGACTTACTTTCACGGATCCAAGTTCGGTTCCAGGAAGGGCGCTTGAGGAGCCGGACAGGGTTGCCACGACGCCTGGACTAACCGCCCCGCCTGTTGGAGATAGCTCGGCGGGCAATGCACCGAAGAAAACAACCTCTGCACCGTCGGAGAGTTTGACTCCTGCCATACCGGAGGCAGCGGACCCCTGGACCCGCACGCTTGCTGCCGGAAAGACCAGAAGGTTGCCGTGAGAGGTGACGAACGCCAGGTTCGCCGTCTCAACCATCGCCTCCGGCGTGTAGGTCACGCCTACTACTTCATCGGTGGGGTCCAGCGTGATGATCGATGCGACGCGGGATCGAGTGGTCAGAGCTGGCACCGTGACACGCTTGACAACGCCCAAGCGGGTTCCGATTGCAACGGTTGAGTGACCGTCGAAGGGCGACAGGCCCACAACTCGTTCGCCCGGTTCAAGGTCAACGAATGCACCCAGCGGTGCCCCGGCAGCTAGCGAGGGCACCCCAGCTACTGGCGGGATGGATGGCAAGTCAACGGCTTCGATAGCCACGATCCGACCTGCAGTTGTGACGGCTCCGATGACTCCGCGTGTGGTTCCAGTGCACAAGGATGTGATGACGTCATGGGCCGCACGAACCGTCGCTGCATTACGGTCCTGTGCGACCGCACTGGTTCGGGCAATAAGCCCGGTGCTGGACAGCAGGACCTTGCACGGCTCGTCTGCGACTTCCAACGTTGATGCCGTAGGTCCGCCCGGCCTCGTGGATTTCGCAGCGACCGGAGCCGATCCTTCGAGGAGTGTGGTTCGGCGCGGTGTTGCCAGGCTGGCACTGACGTCGGCCAGTTCGGTTGAGACAACCTCTCTGAGTTGAGCGTCATCAGCCAAAATCGCATCAAGACGGTCGATGCTCGATCGAAGATCGTCTGCTTCGGCTTCGAGTTCTATTCGGCTGAACTTTGTGAGTCGGCGTAGTGGCATGTCCAGGATGTAGGTCGCCTGTACGTCACTGAGGTCAAAGACCGACATCAGGCGGTCTTTTGCCTCAGAGGCGTTCTCGCTTGCACGGATTAGTTCAATCACTTCGTCGATATCGACGATCGCCAAAAGGAGACCATCAACTAGGTGCAGGCGATCGGCAGCCTTGCGCCGTCGGAATTCGCTACGTCGACGCACAACCTCGAAGCGGTGGTTAACGAACTGCTCCAGCAGCTCGCGCAGTCCCAAGGTGCGCGGTTGGCCGTCCACCAAGGCCACAGCGTTGATCGTGATGCTGTCTTCCATCGGTGTCATCTTGTACAGCTGCTCAAGCATCGCTTCGGGTTCAATGCCGCTCTTGAGCTCGATCACCAAACGAAGGCCCGACTGCCCGTCGGATAGGTCGACGACGTCTGCAATTCCGTTCAGCTTCTTGGCCTGCACCAGATCCTTGATGCGTTCGATCACTCGCTCGGGACCGACTCCAGCGGGAAGCGACGTTGCGACGATTCCACGCCGCCGTGGCGTGACGTTCTCCACGCTCGTACTGGCTCTGAGACGGAATGAGCCTCGACCGCTTTGATATGCCTCGCGTACGCCGTCCAGCCCGATGATCTCTCCACCACCGGGAAAATCTGGTCCGGGAATGAAAGCCATGAGCTCACTGGTGGTGGCATCAGGGTGAGCGATCATGTGACGCGCCGCCGCAATGACTTCACCGAGATTGTGCGGCACGAGATTGGTCGCCATGCCGACGGCTATCCCACTGGAGCCATTGACGAGCAGATTGGGGAACGCTGCAGGCAGCACGATCGGCTCCTGCTCACGTCCGTCGTAGTTTGCAGCAAAGTCGACGACGTCCTCGTCGAGTCCTGCAGTCAGATCCAGTGCCGGATTTGCGAGGCGGGCTTCGGTATAGCGCATGGCCGCCGGACCGTCATCGAGGGAGCCGAAATTTCCGTGCCCGTCCACCAAGGGCAGACGCAGCGTGAACGGCTGGGCGAGGCGAACCAGAGCGTCGTAGATGGCTGAATCGCCGTGTGGGTGAAGACGACCCATCACCTCGCCCACGACCCGCGCGCTCTTGACATGTCCGCGATCAGGGCGAAGGCCCATCTGCGCCATCTGGAACAGGATTCGGCGCTGGACGGGCTTCAGGCCATCACGGGCATCGGGCAAAGCACGGGAGTAGATGACGGAGTAGGCGTATTCCAAGAATGACGAACTCATCTCCTCGGAGACGTCTGTATCGAGAATTCGGCCACCGTGGCGTGACGAAGCGGTCGCACGTTTCGACGTACTCTTCCTGGCGCCCTTGCTGGCCACCTGTGCCTACCGTCCCTTCTCGCTGTATTGCTGAACCACAGATCCGGCGGTTGGACCCGCTCCGATTTGGGAGACAGCCCGCGCCGCCACCGACGACCCACTGGCTAATGCAACGCTTAGCGACTCATCGGTTGCAAGCTCCCCGCCCGAGGCAGGACGCCAGGTTGCCAGGAAACCCGCAGCGAAGGCGTCCCCCGCGCCGGTTGTGTCGATCACGTTGGTGCGTTCCGCATGGGCGTGAGACCAGATGCCCGGAGCAGACGCGTAGGAGCCGTGCGCGCCCGCCTTCACCACGACCACGCCCGCAAAACCGGAGAGGTCTCGGAAATTGGCCACGTGTTGCTCCAGGACTGAGGCAGCGGGAATCCCACCATCAGAATTGTGTGGCGCCCCGGCTAGTGCCGCGATCTCCTCAGCGTTGGCGAACAGGAGGTCACATCGGACGAGTAGATCAAACAAACGGTGGCGCTGATCGGGATCGAGTTCAAGGGAGGGGGTATCGATACTGATGCACCCGTCCGAATCCAGTACGGACAATGCGACGTCAGCAACTTCCGGTAGCCGAGCTGTGAGATATCCCGATAGGTGCAGATGCAACCGCGGACTTGAATCATCAGTACGACGAATGTTCTCAATTACCTTGCTCAAGAAACGAGCATCCAACGAAGTGTTGGCGCCCGGATCCGGGAACATGGTGCGATCTCCGTCGGGGGTGATAGCGATGAAGCACTGACCCGTGGGTTCGGATGTTCGTGCGAGATCTGCTGAGACTCCACATGCGGCAAGCGACGTCGAAACCCATCTGCCGTAGTGGTCGTCTCCGACTGCGCCGACTAGATGGACATCGTCGTCCGTTGCGCAGATTGTCGCCAACCACGCGGCCGAGTTCGCGGCCTGTCCGCCAAGTTCTCGACGTACATGCGTGGGGTTGTCTCGTCCTGGTGTGAGCGGCCCGGCTAGGGGTGCGAGTTGATCGACCATCACATCGCCGACCACGACAAACGACGTGGAGGCGCGAGAGGAGTTCCCCGTCACGAGCGTGGGGCAAGGGCCCGAGCGGATGCGATCTTGGCAGCGAGACCTGCGTTGTCAATGACCAAAGCGGTGTTCGCCTCCAAACTTGCTCCGTGTGTGGCTCGATGGAAGTGGTCTAGCAAGAAGGGCGTCACGTCCTTACCGGTAATTCCGCGGGCCTCAGCCATTCGCAGGCCTTCCTCGAGCGTGACGTCATGTAGGTCGGGATCAAGTTGGTGATCTGGACCGATGGGGTTGGCGACAATGAGAGCGTTCGACAGGCCCAGGCCTCGACGCGCGGCCATGATGTCGGCGACCTCTCCGGGATCGTCGACCCGCCAATCCAGTCCAAAGCCAGAGTCAGCTAAGTAAAAGCCGGGAAAGCGATCTGTGCGGTAGCCAACGACGGTGATATTGAGGGTCTCCATTCGCTCCAACGTTGCGCCCACGTCAAGGATCGATTTCACGCCCGAACACACGACAGTCATGCTTGTTTTGCCCAATGTCGAGAGGTCAGCGGACTCGTCCCAGCTGTCGCGTGCCTGGCGGTGAACGCCTCCCAGGCCTCCGGTTGCAAAAACCTCGATACCTGCTCGCTCGGCGATGACGCTTGTTGCGGCTACGGTCGTTGCCGCGCTGCCTGAACGTGCGATAACTACGGGAAGGTCGCGCACACTCGCTTTCACGACGTCGTCACGGTTGGCCACCTCTAGCAACTCGTCGTCTGATAGACCAACGTGGACACGTCCATCGAGCACGGCGATCGTCGCAGCCGTGGCTCCGCGAGCGGTGACGACCGACTCGATCTCTCGGGCGACCCGTACGTTCTCTGGACGCGGCAGTCCGTGGCTGATGATCGTTGACTCGAGAGCCACAACGGGAGCCCCGTCGTGGAGGGCTTGCTGAACCACGGGATGAATGATGAGGTCAGAAGTGTCGGCTGGCACCCGCCGACACTACCCGGGCCTGGCAGGATGGGTACATGAGCCAATCTGGACCGGGCGTGGCGCTACGCGCGGATATCCAACGCAGTGGGTACTACCCGGAGATCGTCGGAGAGGCCCTAGACACGGCGCTCGGCGGTGAAGAGACGCTCAGTTACGTCGTCCACCATGAGGCCACGTTCGATCGCGACGAACTGCGTAGGCACGTCACCGTTCTGGTTTTGACCACTACGCGTCTGATCGTGTGTCACGTAGACGAACACGCAGCGGAGGGGTCAGCCTCGGCCTACGCAACGGCATCGACCGAGGCTGTTCGGCTCGAGCGAGTGGACTCGGTCGTGGTGACGCGTGTGGTGTCCAATCCAGCAGAGCATCAGCCCGGTGGGCCCACCGCTGAGGTAGTGCTGACCATTGGGTGGGGTGCAGTGAGTCGTATTGATCTGGAGCCGGCGGCTTGCCAAGACCCGTCGTGCGAAGCCGATCACGGTTACACCGGAACAGCCACCAACGACGATCTCGCGGTACGTGTGTCCGATGCGGCCGACGGTGCAGACGTCGTATCTCAGGTTCTGCATTTCGCCTCGGCGCTATCCGAGGCAACGGCGGGGCGCCCGCAGTCATGAAGCATAACCCGGACATCGGTCTCGGGGATGTTCTGACGTCAGCAGCCGGTGCGCTCGGAGCGCCCAATTTCATTGATTCAATCGGTATTTCTGACAGTTCCGTCGTGGTGGTGTGTCTGGTCGATGGACTGGGCGCAGTTGCGATCGAAGAACACGAACAACTATTCCCAACTCTGATGAAGGCCCGTGGCGGCTCGATTGAGGCCGCCTTCCCGACCACCACCTCGACGGGGCTTGTCTCCTTGGGGACGGGTCTGAACCCGGGAATGCACGGAGTTGTAGGTGCGTCGTTTTGGCTGCCGGAGACGGGTGAGGTCCTGGCGCCATTGCGATGGGGGAGCACACCGTCACCTTTCGCAGTTCAGCCTGAACCGACGGTTTTCGAACGAATCCAGGATGTAGGTGTGACGTGCTTCAGCGTGGGACCCAAGTCCTACATTCACTCTGGATTGACACGGGCAGCTTTTCGCGGCTCTGAGTACCTGTCGGCTGAGAGCGTCGATGATCGCTCAAGCCTGGTGGCCGATATCGCCGACAGATCTTCGGGGAAGGGCCCCTCACTGATCTATGTCTACTGGCCAGCACTAGATCGGACTGGACACGAGTTCGGAGTAGACAGCCGTTGCTGGCGTGAGGCCGCTGCCGACGTCGACGCCCTGATCGCGAAGTTGCACCGGGCTCTGCCACCGGGTGGTCGGCTCGTAGTTACTGCTGACCACGGGATGATCGACACCAAGTCACGCGTTTGGATAGAAGATGATCATCGGCTGTCAATTGATGTCCGTGCGATCGCTGGTGAGCCCAGAATGCGCCATCTGTATACAGACGTCCCCGAGGATGTCGCGCAGCGTTGGTCGTCGGTACTAGGGGATACCGCGCAGATCTTGACCCGCGAATCGGCGATCAGGGTCGGACTCTTCGGAGAGGTCGATGACGTCGTTGCCGAGCGCATCGGTGACGTCGTAGCCCTACCTGACGATGGGATCCTGCTCGCTAGCCACACGTACGACGAACTCGTGTCATCACTCCCGGGTCAACACGGAGGTCGAACCGAGGCCGAGCGGCGCATACCGGCGTTGATCTTGGACTAGCTCGCCTTGTGGCAGGCTGCGGGCGTGGCCGAACTCGTCTTCTACGCCGGAACTATGGATTGCGGCAAGAGCACCCTGGCCCTGCAGACCGACCACAACCACAGCTCTCGTGGGCGTGCCGGCATCGTGTTCACTCGCCTGGATCGGGCGGGGGAGTCGATGCTGTCCAGCCGCCTTGGTCTGGCAGTACCGGCGATAGAGGTCGGTGACGACTTCGATTTTCGACGATTCATCGTTGACAAACTCAGTACCGGGGTGCGTGTGGACTACCTCATCTGCGACGAGGCGCAGTTCTACACCGAGGCTCAGGTCGAGCAACTAGCACGCCTGGTGGATGAGTTAGCCGTCGACGTGTACGCATTTGGCATCTTGACCGACTTCAGGACGCGGCTATTCCCCGGTTCCAGTCGCCTCGTCGAACTCGCCGATCGGATGCAAGTGCTACAGGTAGAGGCACTGTGTTGGTGTGGGACCCGCGCAATTCACAACGCCCGAACCTTGGACGGCGTGATGATCACTGAGGGGGACCAGGTGATGGTGGGTGACGTCTCATCAAGTTCTGGTGCCTCCGGTGCTGTGGCCTACGAAGTGTTATGTCGACGCCACTATCGGGCCGAACTCACCGCCAAACGAGCCGGGGTGGAGCACATGTCGCGAGAACCACTGCCGTTCGCCGACGACGGCTAGCCCTGGCCAGAATCACACTCCCAGGAAACTCGAATTACTCGGAGTCCTTGGTGGCCCCAAAAAGGATTTCGTCCCAACTCGGAATGCTTGCACGCCCCTTCTTGCCCTTGGCGCGTTTGGTTCGCTTGGGCGCGGGGGATTGTGGGATCAAGGCATCCTGGTTCGACGTGCTTGATTCAGTCGCGTCAGCAGTCGGCTCTGTCTCTTCGGACGTACCTGCCGCATCATCACGAGGATCTGAGGCTATTTGCTCTGAGGCTTTCTGCTCTGAGGTTGTCTGCTCTGAGGTTGTCTGCTCTGAAGCAGTCGGATCCGATGTGATGGACACAAGACGTGGACGCGGTGCACTCTCGGTCTCAGGTTCTGGCGCACTGTCATCTCCAGCCAGATTCGACTGTACCGCGCTTGCCTCTTCAGGTGCGAAGGCAGCCTCCGCCGCTGAAGTGACCTCTGTCGGGCCAGCACCCATGAGGGCGCGCGCGGACGCGTCGACTGGATGCACAGAGCGCCCTACGACTTCGTAGATCCAAGTACCGACACTGCCACCGTCATGGAAAGCGGTAACGATCCAACGGCCATCCTCGGCACGGTAGGAGTCCCACGTCACATATGAGGTGGCTGGATCCACCGAGAGCCGAGCGCAGACCGACTCATGAAGGGTTGAGCCCCCGCGGCTGCGTGAGATTTCTACGGCTTGGGCCTGCTCAGCAATGTAGGCGCGCTCCCCGAGCGGCGGGTCGGCGTAGCGCGCCACCTTGTCAAGCGGCCATCCGGTCTCGGACGCAACGACCTCAGGCGACGCTCCTGCTCGGACGCGCGCCTGGATTTTCCGTGGGCTGAGCGGTTGCAGAACTTCCTCCTGATCCTGGACGGGGAAAACCTATCGCGTGGTGTGCAGCTTCGCGGGTAAGCGGGGCTTATCGGTCCCAGGAAGGTTCAGCCCGCAGGGTGTGGTCCTGCGATGGGATCGTCGTTCCAAGCCGCAACCGGTGGCTCGTCCGCTGAAGATTGCTGAAGGCCGATTTCGTAACGCTCTCGAAGAATTCGTGACCTCGCAAAGACCGCAGAGGCTGCCACCACAGCTCCAACCAGTCCCATCGCCAATCCCGACCGGGGGCCAAACGAGTCCACCAGGATGCCAGCGAGGGCCGAACCCACGGCGAACCCGAATGCCAACCCCGAGTTGGTCCAGGTAAGCCCCTCCGTGACATGACGTGCCGGCACCAGAACGCTGGTTAGGGAGAACAGGCCGATGAGCGTTGGCGCGACACAAAAGCCAGCGATGGAAGCGATGATGGCCAAGGTCGGGTTGCCGGGAACGAAGGGCAGCGCAATCACGACCAGCATCAGCGCAAGCGCCGATAGTTGGGTGTGACGGACCACTGTTGTGGGCCACTGGCGGACGCCGTAGAGGATTCCACCAAGCATGGAAGCGCCCGCGAAACAAGCGAGTGCAACCCCAGCGAACGTGCCGTTTCCCTGTTCGGCGGTGAAGGCGACGATGCCCACATCGAGTGAGCCGAACAGCGTTCCGAGCCCCAGTGCGGACAAGACGATCGGCCGCAGCCCAGGGGAACGAACAACTCGACTGAAGGACATGCCTCGATCGGTCGTTGGGTGCGGAGCGGGTGTGGTGGATTTCGCTGCTGCAAGCCACATCGAGCCCACTGCAACACACCCGGCAGCAATCCATAACGGAGCCGAAAATCCAACGGCGAAGGCCGCGTAGGTTGTGACGAGTGGGCCCACGGTGAAGATGACCTCATCCAGGATGCTCTCCCACGCGAAACCGATCCGTGCGATGGATGAATCGGTGGATAGTGCCGCCCAGCGAGCTCGCACGTAAGAACCGATTGCGGGTGATGTTCCGCCAGCAGCGACGACCAAGGTAACCTGCGCCGCAGCCGGGAAGCTACGAATGATCGACACCGTAAACGCAACGATCAGCAGGCTGTGGGTGATCCCCAGTAGCCGCAGCACCGAGGTCTGGCCGATGGAGTCCGCCCACCGACTCGTAGCAATGCTGACGAGAGCCGCGGTGAGCGCAAATAAGGCGCTTAGAGCACCCGCATAGGCGTACGACCCAGTGACGTTACTGACCAGCAGGACGGTGGCCAGTGCAATCATTGCCAGCGGCAATCGGGCGATTAGACCAGCGGAGGTGAACGTCGCCACACCCGGTTGTCTCAGCGCATGACGAAATCCGGTGGCGCTGCCAGGGTTCATAAATCGCGAGGCTATCGCGGACCGCCGCATATTTGCCGCGAACCAGTGGCCGGTACGGTTCCACGTCGGGCAAACGTCATTGCCGGACGAAATTGACGAGGGGCATTTATGGGTACGTCGACCTCTGCAACGTTTCGAACACTGCCGGAGATTTTGGATTTGCACCCACTAGCCGACCTCGCCTGGCGTGCTGCAACCGAGGCCGGTGCTTTCCTGCTCACGCAACGCCCCGATGCCTTGACAGTCGAAACGAAATCCACTCCGACGGATGTCGTGACCTCCATGGACAAGGCAGCCGAACATCTGCTTCACGAGAGGCTGCTCGGAGAACGCCCGGGTGATGGGATGCTTGGGGAAGAGGGAGCGGATAAGGATTCCAGCACCGGTATCCGATGGGTGGTGGACCCGCTCGACGGGACCGTGAACTATCTGTATCGAATCCCGCTCTGGGGTGTTTCCGTCGCCGCGGAGGATGCAGATCTCGGTGAAACCGTGGTGGGTGTCATCTTCACCCCCGAAAGCGGTGAAGGATTTGTTGGTATTCGCGGAAGAGGAGCCTGGCGAATCGTGGGAGACATCGGGGAGCGCATGACCGTTCGCTCTTGCGAAAGCCTAGGTCAGGCCATGGTGGCGACGGGCTTCGGCTACTCCTCGGAACTTCGGGCCGATCAAGCTCGCGTTGTTCAGTCGCTCATTACTCGGGTGAGGGATATACGTAGAACCGGATGCGCCGTTGTTGACTTCACCTGGTTGGCGGCTGGGCGCACTGACGCCTACTACGAACGGAACTTGAATCCCTGGGACGTCGCAGCCGGTTTGGTTATCGTCCGAGAAGCCGGAGCAGTCATCGAGCACGTAGGCGACCCCAGTGATGTCGGTACGTTCGTTGTAGCTGTGCCGGGCATCTTCGATGCGCTCCGCGAGGCCTTGACGGATTGCGGGATGTAGGCCGCACCCTTCGAACGTCAGTCCAGACGGCGCAATTCTGCGTTGTACCAACGCGCGTTGCGCACGTAGGTTTCGACGCTGCCGGCAAACTCGGCTTTGTCGACCACGCCTTTGGTGACTCGAGCGGGTACGCCTAGGGCGCGGGCACCAGGCGCTACCACGGTGCCCGGCGAGACCACCGCACCCGCACCGACAAGGGAGCCTGGACCGATATGTACACGGTGCAACAACACCGAGCCTGAGCCGACAAGGCTGTCGTCTTCGACAGCGCATCCTTCAAGATGCGCGTTGTGCCCAACGACGCATCGATTACCCACAGTCGTATCCAATTCTGCGGTGCAGTGGATGACGGTGCCGTCCTGGATGGAGGTCTGTGCCCCGATGATGATTTGACCGTGGTCACCCCGCAGGACGGCGGTGGGCCAGATGGAAGATTCGGGCCCAACACGGACATCTCCGATGATGACCGCGTCCGGATGAACGAACGCCGAAGGGTCGATGTCTGGGGTTTTGTCCCCGAGTGCGTAGAGAGCCATGGCGCCATTGTCACGCTGTGAGCGAACGCACGCGACATGCACCAGGGGGTCGGCAGGTGATACCCGAGGACATAGGGCACAATCTGCGCGCAAGTACCGGCTTTAAGGAGGGCAGCCCACCATGGCTACCGATTACGACGCCCCTCGTAAGACAGACGAGGAACTCGCCGAGGACAGCCTCGAGGAGTTGAAGGCGCGGCGCGCGGAAAAGACCGCATCCGCTGTCGATGTCGACGAAGCCGAGCTCGCCGAAAACTTGGAACTACCAGGAGCAGATCTCTCCGACGAGAACCTCACCGTGCGAGTCGTTCCCAAGAAGTCAGATGAATTCACCTGTATGTCTTGTTTCCTGGTGCACCACCGCAGCCAGCTCGATCACGAGGGCAAAGGCGGGCCGATCTGCAAGGACTGCGCCTAGAGTTCGGCCGCCACGGACTTTGTCCGCATGGCCCCGCCTATTCGCCGAAGAAGCGCGCGGCCGCCCTGAAGGCGACAACCTCGATCACAGCGGCCGTAGCACCGCTGATTGCCGCCCACGCGATTACTTTGCCGAGCGGGACCGATCGGTCGTTGTTGGACGGAGCGTCAGTCCCGGTCGCGGCCCGGTAGGCCGACGAAAGGGCCTTGCGGGCGACGAAGGTTGCTCCGAAGGCAACGACAGGAGCGACGATCGTCGCCACGGGTGCCTTGCTCGGTGCAGCATCGGTTTTGTCCAGTGTCTGTGCGTGCTCGCTCATGGCACAACCATGGCGTACGCGTTCGCAGAACGCCAGGGCGGATGCCCTCTTGAAGGTTTCTGCTGCTGCTAGGCGTCGCGATTCGTGCGGTGGTCGGCAACGGCCTGTCGCAGCTGCTCTGGTCGACGACTGGCTATGAGCCAAGCTGAGTGCGGGTCGCTGCCATCTGCTACTGCCACTGCAACGGCTTTCCGAGGGCTCCATGGCGGCTGAACCATGTAAGCGGTCATGCCGATATCGACATCGTGTCCTCTGCGGGCTGCATCGAGTTCTGCGCTGGTCAGGATGCGCGTGGCCCCGATGGCGTTACTTGGAAGGTGCGTGGCCCCGATCCAGATTCCCTGATCGTCAACACAAATCACCGGCGCAGTACGGGCAACTGACACGAGTACGAGTAGCACTCCGCCAACGAAGACCACCAGTCCGATGAGTGTTCCGAGAGCTGCTGCGTACGCGACTGCAACCATCGCCACGAAGCCGACAAGCAACGCGATCCAGCCCACACCTGGCAGCAGGCGCTCGCGGTAAATATTGGCAGCCATCTGGTTCATTGTCCTCATGGTGTCTACGCGCTGCAGCGCGACCGCGCAGTATGGTCCGGAGCAATGAATAAATCAGCGCAAACTGATCGAGTGCCCGGCAGCGACAACAGCGTTCCTGAAACGGCCTCGATGCCAGATCGGGCGGCCAACGCCCCGGCGCCTGGCACCAAGATCCCCAGTCACTATCGCTGGTGCTACGGATGCGGAAAGGATCACCCCTCGGGGCTCCACATGAATCTGGTAGCCGGGGAGGGACTCACGACCGAGGGGAAATTCCTCGTCTCCGAACTACACCAAGGATCACCGGGACTGGCCCACGGTGGTCTCTTGACAACCGCAATGGACGAAGTACTTGGATCCCTCAATTGGCTGCTGGACGAGCCCGCCGTGACCGCTCACCTGGAATGCGACTTTCGACGCCCAGTGCCGGTGGGAACAGAATTGGTGATGAGGGCCCGCATCGACGGTGCTGCCGGTAGACGCATCTACATGTCGGGTGAGGCTCTGATTGGCGATCGACTGGCTGTTTCGGCACGAGCAATCTTTGTTCAAGTTCCCATCGAGCACTTCACATCCCATGGGAATCCCGAGCACGTCGAACAAGCCATAGCCGATCGAGCCAGTGGGGGACCGGCATTTGGATCACCGGGGATTCAGGTGAATCCGTGATGAGCCGGGGGGCGCGCGAATCGGCGAGAGGCGTGCGGGTGCTGTTGCATCGGCTAGACCCGCAACTGCCGGCGCCAAGCCGAGGAAATCCCGGCGATGCGGGCTGGGATCTACGGGCACGTACGTCGGTGGTTCTTGGACCAGGTGAGCGAGGCATGATCCCCACAGGAATCGCTATTGCCTTGCCGCCGAGGTTCGTCGCGTTGATCCATCCTCGAAGCGGCTTGGCTGCGCGGTCGGGTTTTACGTTGGTGAACTCTCCGGGAACTGTTGATGCTGGGTACCGCGGCGAAATCTGTGTCATCGGTCTGAATACCGATTCAAGCACTGACGTCCACATCGAGCGCGGCGATCGGATCGCACAACTTCTCGTCCAGCGGGTTGAAGACATCGAGTGGTGCGAAGTCAGTGAGTTGCCGAGTTCAGGCCGTGGCTCCGGAGGGTTCGGATCAAGCGGCCGGTAGCGTGGTCTCCTGATCGGCGGGTGGTCGGCTCGGAATTTAGAAGGAGAAGGTGTGGGTCTTTTCGGACGCCGCAAGGACGATGGGCTCGCGTCCGCAAAAGCGGAGGCTGATGGCCCGGACGCTTCGGAACACGACACGTCGGAGGTAGATCCGCAGCCGCTTGATCGCGATTCCCGGGTGGAAGGCAGCGATCGTGCGAACGGCCCCTGGGATGCCGATGAGGACTACCCAAACGAGATGCGTATCGATCTCGGCGCCCTTCTCGTGCCGCAACGTCCAGACATCCGCATCCAGGTTCAAGCAGATCCGTCCAGTGGCTCGGTCTCCCAATTGAGTCTTGTGACCAACACATCCGCTGTGCAGATTCAGCCGTATGCAGCACCCCGTACCGCCGGGATGTGGGATGAAATCCGCGGACAGATCAAGTCGTCCATCAACAAATCCGGTGGCTTAGTGGAGGAAGTGCAGGGAACCTTTGGCACCGAGCTGCGTGCGCAGGTGACTGCCCAAGACGGCAAGGCACAACCGGCACGATTTTGTGGCATCGACGGTCCGCGGTGGTTCGTTCGGATGGTGTTCCTCGGCCAAGCAGCTCGAGAGGCTCAGGTTGCGGCACCTCTGGAGGAGATGATCCGCTCGATGGTGGTCGTCCGCGGTGGTGAGGCAATGCCCATGGGGAACGCGCTCGCCCTGCGCGTGCCACAGGATCAAACACAGGAGTCGACCATCGACGCCGCGGATGCGACTGATGGAGCATCGACGAACTCCCAAGCCCCACAACGTCCGCCGATCACGCTGCCGCAGCGAGGCCCGGAAATCACGGAGACCCGATAGTGAGTGACACGGCTCAATCGTCGCAAGAATCGTGGAGCGGTTTGTTGGGACGCACGTGGCGACGTCTAACCGAGTCCGGCGATGAGCGTTTGATGCGCGAGTCCGCGCAAGACCATCTCAGGCGCCATCCAGACGAGCCGGTGCTCGAGATCGAGGCGTGCACACCGGGCGAGGAGGTGACCTTGGCCGGTGCGGTGGCAACCTTGAACCACCGTCCCGAGGGGTCGAGTCCTGCGCTCGAGGTCGAGTTGTCCGACGGCACCGGACGGGTGTTCGTCGTGTGGCTGGGCAGGCGTCGCATTCCAGGTATCTACGAGGGCCGACGCATGGTGATTCACGGCCGACTCAATTGCGTATCCGAACATCCCACGATCTACAACCCTCGATACGAACTCTTGCCGGACTGAAGAAACCATGACTTCATTGCCTTCAACAGGGGATCAACCTGATGACGATTCACCAGAGGATCAAGCCGAGGAGCTGCGCGCGGAGGGTCTGATCCTTGAACGGGCCATCGGCGGTTGGCGCGGAATGATTGATAGCGGCCTGCCGACGGTTGTATTCGTCACCGTGTACGTGCTCAACTCACGGCAGCTCATCTCTGCGCTCGTGGCCGCCGTCATTGCTGGGGTTGTTTTGGCCGGCTATCGACTAGTGCGACGCCAACGGCTCCAACAGGTTCTCACTGGCTTTCTAGGTTTGGGAATCGCAGCCGCTTTCTCTGCGTGGACGGGGCAAGCGCAAGACTTTTTCCTGCCCGGGCTCATCACGAACGTCGCATACGGGTCGGCATTTGTCATCAGCATCTTGGTGCGCTGGCCGCTCCTCGGCGTGGCGATGGGGTATCTCACCGGCGATGGTTCGAGTTGGCGGCGCGATACGCGACTGATGCGCACGTACTCTGCGGCATCCTGGATTTGGGTGGGCGTGTTCTTTAGTCGGCTTCTTGTCCAAGTTCCCCTATACCTAGCGGCCGCGGTCGAGTTTCTCGGCGTGGCACGTGTCGTGATGGGATGGCCGCTGTTCTTGGCGGCCGCATACCTCACCTATCGGGTACTGGCGCCGGTTTATCAGGAGCGACGCGACGCCCAGGAGGATGCGCGCGACTAGTGGTCCAGCAGCGCCTGTAGTTCGGGTTCTCGGGACGGCGCAGCCACGAAGAGAAGTTCATCCCCGGCTTCGAGTACGACGTCGTCGTTGGGTGTCTTGACGCTCATGCCGCGCACGATCGCGACAGGTGCGGTGTCTTGGGGCCACTCGATTGCTGTGACGCGCTGGCCCACAACCGGCGATGTCGTAGGCAAGGTCATTTCCACAAGTTCGGCAGCTCCCTGTCGGAACGTGAACAGGCGCACGAGGTCTCCGACGGAAACGGCCTCTTCGACAAGAGCCGAGAGCATTCGGGGAGTCGAAACAGCGACGTCAACACCCCATGAGTCGTCGAACATCCACTCATTCTTTGGATGATTTACGCGTGCCACGACCCGCGGGACGCCAAACTCCGTTTTAGCCAACAGTGAGACGACCAAGTTCACTTTGTCGTCTCCTGTGGCTGCAACGACAACCTGACACTCGGCGAGTCGGGCTTCATCGAGCGCGGAGACCTCACACGCGTCGGCTAGCAAGCATGTTGCGCCCTGAACGACCCCAGGACGAGCCAACTCGGCGTCTTTGTCTATAAGAAGAACTTCATGCTTGTTTTGAACAAGTTCGCGGGCGATGGCCCGACCAACCTTGCCTGCACCAGCTATAGCCACGCGCATGAGCCCATCACCGACCCTTCTCGCAGATGCGCTCGATCTCGTCTCGTCGTTCCGGATCGAAGAGCAAATGAACGAGGTCACCTTCTTGAATGACCGTTCGCTCATCGGGCAGCATCGCTGTGCCGTAGCGCGTCAAGAAAGCCACAGAAGCCCCGGTGGCCGCAGCAAGGTCATTAGCGCGCTTGCCTACCCAGTCGATGCCTATGTGCACTTCGGCTAGACACACTGAGCCCGTCGGGTCGAGGTACTCGGTCTCGGCACCCATGGGCAAAAGCGCTCGCATGATTTGGGTACTCGTCCAGGAAACTGTTGCGACTGTTGGGATTCCCAATCGCTGGTAGACCTCAGCGCGCCGCGGGTCGTAGATGCGAGCGACGACGTGCTCCACACCATAAGTCTCGCGAGCAACGCGTGCGGCGAGGATGTTGGTGTTGTCACCGCTGCTGACGGCGGCAAATGCGTGCGCTCGATCGATGCCCGCATTTTCCAAGGTCTGTCGATCGAACCCGATCCCTTTAACGGTGGTGCCTCCGAAGTCAGGTCCGAGTTTGCGGAAGGCTTTGGCGTCTTGATCGACGACAGCGACGGAGTGGCCCCCGTTGTCGAGTTCATCTGCGAGAAGGGACCCGACTCGGCCGCACCCGAGGATCACGATGTGCACACTCAAACGCTACACGCGTGGGGAATCTAGGCTGCGGGTGTGCCCGACGCCCCTGAAGCTCGATCAACCACACCCCAGGGTCCAGCCGTGGACGCCACAGGGCCGGACACGAAAACAGCCGCACCGGCGTTCCCCGAAGACTATGTCGTCGGGCAGGAAATCGAGGTCACCGTAGACAAGGTTGCGCACGGTGGTCATTTCGTGGCTCGCCACAACGACCTCGTCGTTTTCGTCCGCCACGCGTTACCGGGAGAGGACGTAACGGCTCGAGTGACAGAAATCAGTGCTCACTACCTGCGCGCGGATGCCATCCGGATCCATTCAGCGCATCCTTCGCGGGTGACACCGAACTGTCCGGCATTCCATCCAGGAGGATGTGGCGGCTGCGACTTCGCGCACGCGAACCAGGACCTTCAGCGTGACCTCAAGTTGCAGGTTCTGCGCGAGTCGCTACATCGTCAGGGAAAACTCTCCATTGACCGGGTCGAAGAGCTCACAAGGATGGGCATTCGAGACCTCGGAAATCACGAGGGCTGGCGTACTCGGATGCGGTACCGAACCATGCGGCGCGACAGCGACGTAGTGCTCGCTCTTCGTGCGCATCGCAGTGATCAGTTGGTGGATGCATCGTCTTGCGTGATCGCAGACCCGACCGGACACGCCTACGCCCGCGAATTTGCACACTCATCACCAGAAGGCGGCGATGTGCTCATGGCCGTGGACTCCGGTGGTCCGGTGGTCGAATTCATTGCCCAGAACAGTCGTGACCGGGCACGCCGCCAAGTCCGACACACCATCGAGGTGGACGATCAAGAGTGGGAGTTTCGGACCCGCATTGACGGCTTTTGGCAAGTTCACCCTCGGCTCGCGCAGACGCTGGTTCAGACGGTTCTTGCGTGGGCAGATCCGAAGCCGGGGGAGAAGTGGTGGGATCTCTACGCCGGTGTCGGCCCCATCGCAGCGGCCTTGGCTACTCGGGTCGGGGGCAGCGGACACGTGGTGGCTGTTGAAGGTTCATCGTTTGCTGTTCGCGAAGCGCAACGAAACCTCGGGCGGCGGTTTGTTGGTGACGAACTGTCCGTCGTTCGGGCCGATGTTCGCCGTTGGATTGCGAACGATGCGCTGAGCGAACCCGACCCCGACGGAGTGGTCATGGATCCACCCCGTTCTGGTGCTGGTCGGCCGGTTCTCCAGGGGGTTGCGGCGCGCCAGCCTCGTCGTCTCATCGTCGTTGCGTGCGACCCCGTTGCGTTGGGGCGGGACACAGCCATCCTGGCTGAGTTCGGCTACCGACTCGAACGAGTCACCGCGTGGGATGCATTCCCGCATACACACCATCTTGAGACCGTGGCGCTCTTTCTTCCCGCGGATCAGATATCTTGACGTCAAGATAAATCTTTGGGAGGCGTACGTGGCGAGCATGGATAGTTTCCAAGCACGGGGAAAGTTGTCGGTGGAGACCAGCAACGGCGTCGAGCAATTCGAGATATTCCGGATTGCAGCGGTCGCTGGATCTGAGCGATTGCCGTTCAGTCACAAGGTGCTGCTCGAAAATCTCCTGCGGACCGAGGACGGCGCAAACGTCACGGCCGAGACGATCGCGGCCTTGGGAAATTGGGATCCAGCTGCAGTGCCCTCCACGGAGATTCAGTTCACGCCCGCGCGAGTGGTTATGCAGGACTTCACGGGTGTCCCCGTGGTGGTCGACCTGGCGACCATGCGCGAGGCCGTACGTGACCTCGGTGGCGATCCGGCGCGTATCGAGCCACTTGCACCGTCTGAATTAGTGATCGACCACTCAGTTATCGCGGACTTCTTCGGCCTGCCCGATGCCGAGGAACGCAATGTCGAGCTCGAGTACCAGCGCAACCGCGAGCGCTACCAGTTCCTCCGCTGGGGTCAAAGCGCGTTCGAAGAATTCAAAGTTGTTCCTCCCGGCACCGGAATCGTCCACCAGGTGAACATCGAGGCATTAGCGCGGGTCATCATGGCGCGGGGTGGGCAGGCGTATCCCGATACGGTCGTCGGCACTGATTCCCATACGACCATGGTGAACGGACTGGGCGTTCTGGGTTGGGGCGTGGGCGGAATCGAGGCAGAGGCGGCCATGCTGGGTCAGCCGGTATCGATGCTTATTCCTCGGGTGGTGGGTTTCAAACTCACCGGAGAGTTGCCCGCGACCGCCACGGCAACCGACCTAGTCCTGACCATCACCGACATGCTTCGTCAGCACGGAGTCGTTGGCAAGTTCGTGGAGTTCTACGGCGAGGGTGTCCCCGCTGTGCCGCTCGCCAACCGCGCCACCATCGGCAACATGAGCCCCGAGTACGGCAGCACCGTGGCTATTTTCCCGATCGACGAGGCCACAGTGGACTACCTCCGCTTGACCGGTCGTAGCGAGGATCAGATCGCACTGGTGGAGACCTACGCACGCGAGCAGGGCCTCTGGCACGACCCTTCACATGAGCCTGTCTACTCCGAGTACCTCGAACTCGATCTCGGGACCGTGGAGCCCTCCCTAGCGGGTCCGCGTCGGCCTCAGGACCGCGTATTGCTGTCCGAGGCTCGGACGGACTTCAAGACGGCACTGGGGGAGTACACCGCCACCCCTAGTACGCGAGCCACGGTTCAACTAGGGGGCGAGGAGTGCGAGATCGGACACGGATCGGTAACCATCGCAGCCATCACGTCGTGCACGAACACGTCCAATCCGTCGGTGATGATTGGCGCGGGCCTGCTGGCCAAGAAGGCGGTCGAGCTTGGCTTGGTTAGCAAGCCGTGGGTGAAGACCACTTTGGCCCCGGGGTCAAAGGTCGTCACCGACTACTACGAGAAGTCCGGGCTCTTGCCGTACCTCGAGAAGCTCGGCTTCGACATCGTTGGATACGGATGCACCACATGCATTGGTAACTCCGGGCCACTCATCCCTGAAGTGAGCGCCGCCGTCAATGAACATGATCTCGCCGTAGTGTCAGTCTTGAGTGGCAACCGCAATTTCGAGGGAAGAATCAATCCTGACATCAAGATGAACTACCTGGCCTCGCCGCCACTCGTCGTTGCATACGCGATCGCCGGAACCATGGACATCGATCTTCTGAACGAGCCATTGGGTGCGGACGAGGGCGGTGCGCCGGTGTTCTTGGCGGACATCTGGCCCAGTGCGTCCGAGATCCAAGCCACAATCGAAGCCTCCATCGACGCCGACATGTTCACCAGCCGCTACCGTGATGTGTTTGAAGGTGACGAGCGCTGGCGTGCCTTGGCGACACCCGAAGGTGAGGTGTTCGAGTGGGATGCACAGAGCACCTACGTTCGCAAACCCCCCTACTTCGATGGCATGGACCGCCAGCCGTCTCCGGTGACCAACATCGGAAGTGCACGGGTCCTTGCACTTCTCGGCGACTCGGTCACCACCGACCACATCTCCCCGGCTGGCGCGATCAAGGCCGACAGTCCCGCCGGTAAGTACCTCACCGAACACGGAGTCGAGCGCAAAGACTTCAACTCCTACGGCTCCCGCCGTGGCAATCACGAGGTCATGATCCGCGGAACCTTTGCCAACATCCGACTCCGCAACCTGATGCTCGAAGGCATCGAGGGAGGCTTCACGGTCGATTTCACCAAGGGTGAAGACGTCGTCGTTCCGATATTCGACGCCGCGATGTCCTACGCAGAGCAAGGCACACCCCTGGTGATCTTGGCGGGCAAGGAGTACGGCTCTGGTTCGAGTCGGGACTGGGCGGCCAAGGGGACAGCGCTATTGGGTGTTCGAGTGGTGATCGCAGAGTCCTACGAGCGCATCCATCGCTCCAACTTGATCGGGATGGGCGTGTTGCCGTTGCAGTTCCCCGAAGGCGTGAATGCAAGCACTTTGGGACTCGAGGGCGACGAAGTCATCACCGTGTCGGGCATCGATGCGATGAACGGCGGCGACGTGCCATCGATGGTCTCAGTCGAGGCGATTTCACCGCGGGGAGCCACCGTGGAGTTCAGTGCCACGGTCCGAATCGACACCCCCGGGGAGGCGGACTACTACCGTAACGGCGGAATCTTGCAGTACGTCCTGAGGTCGTTGCTGTAGGAGAGGAGCGCTCCGGTCGGGCTGGGGGTGTCCCCCTGGATGAGTCGTCGCAGACAATGCCCTCCTACCCGATCGGCCCTAGACTGTTGGGGCGATGACTGACAACCAAGGTGCCCTCGAGCGAATGACGAGTCCGCATGATGTCCGGGCTCTCAGGCCACAGGAACTACCCCAATTGGCCGAAGAGATCCGACAGTTCCTTGTTGCCAAGGTTGCGGCTACTGGAGGCCACCTCGGCCCCAACCTAGGTGTGGTGGAGTTGTCGATCGCGCTCCATCGGGTTTTCCACTCTCCTGACGACGCCATCATCTGGGATACGGGCCATCAGGCCTACGTCCACAAGATCCTGACCGGGCGGGCTCGGGATTTCGACACATTGCGATCCGAAGGTGGCCTGTCGGGCTATCCAAGCCGTGCTGAGAGTCCCCACGACATCGTTGAGAACTCCCACGCCTCCACTGCGCTTTCCTACGCAGATGGAATCGCCAAGGCGTGGGAACGCCGTGGCCTCCTAGGTTCTCGCCACGTCGTTGCCGTGATCGGTGATGGCGCGCTAACCGGAGGCATGGCTTGGGAGGCGCTGAACAACATCGCTGCATCGGATCGACCGATGGTGATCGTCGTCAACGACAACGAGCGTTCCTATTCGCCGACCATCGGTGGTCTCGCACATCATTTGGCCACTTTGCGCACCACGCGCGGCTACGAACGCTTCATGTCATGGGGCAAAGGCGTTCTCCAACGCACGCCCGTGGTTGGCCGTCCCGTCTACGACGCCCTGCATGGAGTGAAGAAGGGCGTCAAGGACGTTGTTGCACCCCAAGGCATGTTCGAAGACCTGGGGCTGAAGTACATCGGGCCTGTTGATGGCCACGATGAGCAAGAACTTGAGTTCGCGTTAACCCGCGCACGCGAATTTGACCACCCCGTCATTGTTCACGCCATCACGGTCAAGGGACGGGGATACGCCCCGGCGGAAAATGACGAAGCGGATCGGTTCCACGGAGTGGGCGTTATTGATCCCGACACCGGTCAGCCGCTCACCCAATCTGGACCCACCTGGACTTCGGTATTTGCCGATGAAATGGTTCGAGTCGGCCACGACAATCGAAATGTCGTCACAATCACAGCCGCCATGCTTGGACCCACCGGTCTTGAAAAGTTCGCCGCCAGTTTCCCTGAGCGGACCTACGACGTCGGCATCGCGGAGCAGCACGCGACCACTAGCGCCGCCGGACTGGCTTACGGAGGCCTTCATCCAGTCGTGGCGGTCTACGCGACCTTCTTGAACCGCGCTTTTGACCAGGTGCTCATGGACTGTGCCCTGCACAAGGCCGGAGTTACGTTCGTGCTCGACCGCGCCGGGGTCACTGGCGACGATGGCGCCAGCCACAACGGCATGTGGGACATGGCGATGCTGGGCGTGGTGCCCGGACTTCGTCTCGCAGCCCCTCGGGACGAGGACACCCTTCGTCGAGCGCTGAGTGAGGCTGTTTCGATCAACGACGCTCCAACGGTGGTTCGATTCCCCAAGGGTGCACTGGGTGCCGCTGTTCCGGCTATTCGATCGCACGATGGCATCGACATCCTCGCTGAGAGCGAAGATCCGGACGTGGATGTTTTGATCATCGCAGTGGGGGCATTTGGGGCTATGTCCGTGGATGTTGCCTCCCGGCTCGATGACCAGGGCATTTCGACTCGGGTTATCGACCCGCGTTGGGTCCTGCCGGTCAACGGACACATTGTCGAATTGGCCCGGCATGCCGCCCGCGTCGTGGTCATCGAGGACGGTATCCGTGCAGGCGGAATTGGGTCATCCATTGCAACCGAGCTCAGCGATGGGGGAGTCATACGCCCTATGCGGATGTTCGGAATTCCGCGGGAGTTTCTCGATCACGCCAAGCGTGCGCAGATTCTCGAAGACATAGGTCTCACGAGCCAGCAGATTTCACGGGACATCGTCGAGTGGGTGGCATCGTCTCCGACGCAAGCGATGGAGACCGAGGTGCACACCAACAGCGCTACTGAGGAAGGGACGCAACCCCCGGTGGCAGGAACCGCTGGCCCGTAACGCGCTCTGAGGTGCCCGTTCGATCCAGGTACGGAGTCAGCCCACCCAGCCAGAATGGCCATCCGGCGCCCAGGATCATGCACAGATCGATGTCTTGCGCCTCGGCCACGACACCTTCGTCGAGCATCCGCCGTGCCTCATCGGCCAGTGCGTCCAAAGCACGCTGCCGGATGTGTTCCTCGTCCAAAGCTTCGCTGCCTCGCTTGTAGACGCCCTCAAGCCTTGGATCGAGTTCCTTCGACCCATCTTGATTCCACTGCCAGATGGCGTCGATGCCCGCATCGAGCATCGCCTCCAGATTCGGGGACAGGTAGTACCGATCGGGGAACGCCTCGTGCATCGACGCCGACACGTGGGCCGACACACCCATCCCCACCAACTGCTGGAGAGCGAAGGGGCTCATAGGTAGGCCCAGCGGGTTCATGGCACGGTCCGCCACATCGAAGTCGGAGCCTTCGTCCACTGCTCGGGTGATTTCACCCAGGTAGCGGATCAGGAGTCGATTGACAACGAAGGCGGGTGCATCTGCCACAAGGACGCACGACTTCTTAAGTTCCTTGCCGACCGCGAACGCCGTCGCAAGGGACGGATCGTCGGTCCTCTCGGCCCGCGCGATTTCCAGCAGCGGCATTACTGCTACCGGATTGAAGAAGTGGAAGCCCACGACCCGCTCGGGGTGCTTCAGATCCGCGGCCATTGCGCTCACTGACAACGAGGAAGTGTTGGTGGCCAACACACACTCCGCGCTCACGACCTCTTCGATGGAAGCGAAGACCTGCTTCTTCACCGACAGATCCTCGAAGACGGCCTCGAGGATGAAGTCCGCACCGGCGAAAGCACCGACGTCTACGTTCCCGGTCACCAAGCCCTTCAGTCGGCTCGCCTTATCGGAGGACAGCCGACCCTTGGCAGCGAGCGCATCAATATCAGCGTGGACTCGACCGACGCCTGCATCCACGCGCTCCTGGTCAAGATCGGTCATCACAACGGGAACTTGTAGTCGTCGGGCGAAGAGCATCGCCAACTGACTGGCCATCAGTCCGGCACCGACGATTCCTACCTTTGTAACGGGCCGCGCCAACTGCTTGTCTGGAACACCCACGGGACGCTTGGCCCGCTTTTGCACCAGGTCAAACGAGTAGATGGATGCGCGGAGGTCATCGCCCATAACGAGATCGGTGAGCGCTGCATCTTCCGCGGCAAATCCTTCATCTCGGCTGCGAGTCTTGGCTGCCTGGACGAGGTCGAGGGCGCGATAGGGAGCCGCAGTGGCTCCGTGGATACGGGCTTCTACCCCTGCTCGATAGGCATCCACGACCTGATCCCAGGTCTGGTTATCGATGTCCGCTCTCGGAACGTCGACTCGGCCGGCGATGACGTCGTCTGCCCACTTAAGAGAACTCTCTAGGAAGTCAGCCGACTCGAACACAACGTCCACGATCCCCAGTTCAGCCGCCTGGCCAGGACGCAGTTGCTTGTTTTGGTTCATGGCGTTGTTGATGATTACATCGAGTGCCTTCTGGGGACCGATCAAGTGGGGCAACAGCCACGCGCCGCCCCATCCCGGGATCAACCCGAGGAAGACCTCAGGCAACGACAGGCCAGCTGCACTGGAGTCCAAAGTTCGGTAGTTGCAGTGGAGCGCGAGTTCCATTCCACCGCCCATGGCAGCACCATTCACGAAAGCGAAGGTCGGGACGGCAAGCTCCCCGAGTTTGCGGAAAACGTCGTGCCCGAGTTTGCCAAAGCTCTCAATGACACTCGACTCCGTGACCAGCCCGATCGCGGAAAGATCGGCGCCAACGGCGAAGATGAAGGGCTTTCCGGTGACCCCGATGCCCACGATCCCTGGAGTAGCAGCGGCCTCATCGATCGCCGCTCCCAGAGACCGAAGCCCCTCAGGTCCGAACGTGGAGGGTCGGGTGTGGTCTCGTCCGTTGTCAAGTGAGATGAGACCGAACGTCCCACTGGGCAGATCGATAAGTCGGAGTTTCGCCTCGGTGACGACCTCATCAGGGAATGTCACATCACTCACTTGCCTGCCTCCTCGACGCGTTCCCAGATAACAGTTCCGCCCATGCCCAAGCCGATGCACATCGTGGTGATGCCATAACGAGCGTCCGGATTCGTCTCGAAGTCACGTGCCAGGTTGGTCATCAATCGAATGCCGCTGGATGCGAGGGGATGGCCGACTGCGATAGCGCCGCCCATGGGATTGACGCGGGGGTCGTCGTCGTCGATTCCAAAGTGGTCCAAAAACGCAAGGACCTGGACTGCAAAAGCCTCGTTGACCTCGAACAAATCGATGTCGTTGATCGTCAGACCAGCCCTATCCAATGCCTTCTGCGTACTTGGCACCGGCCCAACACCCATGACCTCAGGCTCGACACCTGCGAAGGCGAAACCCACCATGCGCATCTTTGCGGTCAATCCCAGCTCGCGAGCCATAGCCTCAGAGGCCAAGATTGCCCCGGTTGCGCCATCGGTCAGAGCCGATGCATTGCCTGCTGTGACCCGACCGTGTGGCCGAAACGGAGTCTTGAGCCCCGCGAGGCCCTCAATAGAGGTACCGGGTCGAGGCCCCTCATCTACGGTGACGTAACCCCAACCACTCTCAGCGTCCCGCGTAGCGACCGGCACCAGATCCGGTTGCAGCAAGCCATTGGCGTAGGCCTTCGCGGTCTTCTCCTGGCTGGCAACGGCGAATGCGTCAGCGCGCTCTTTGGTCAGATGGGGAAAGCGGTCGTGGAGGTTCTCGGCGGTCTTGCCCATGAGTAGAGCTTCCGGGTCGACCAATTTCTCGGCCAAGTACCGCGGATTGGGGTCGATGCCCTCGCCCATCGGGTGGTGGGTCATGTGCTCCACTCCGCCCGCAATGGCGACGTCGTAGGCGCCGGCCATGATCGAGGCAGACAATGTCGTAACTGCAGTCATGGCTCCGGCGCACCACCGGTCGATGGAGTAACCCGGCACTGTGCTGGGAAGACCGGAAAGGAGTGCGACAGAGCGACCGATGTTCATGCCTTGATCACCGGTTTGGGTCGCTGCCGCGACGGCTACGTCGTCGATCCGCTCGTGGGGGAGCGAAGGATTGCGCCGCAGGAGTTCGCGGATGACCTTGACCATGAGATCGTCGGCTCTGGTGTTGGCGTAGAGACTGCCGGCACGTGCGAATGGTGTGCGGGCTCCGTCGACGAAGACAACCGGCTGGATGCTGCTCATGCACAACTCCTTGCTCGAGGCGAGCCAAATGGCTGCCCGCGATGTTACTCGCTAGTAACTTATGTTTCTACCCACGCAGCGCCGGCACGAGCCCGGGTAGGAGCGCACCGATCTGCCAAGGGCGGGCCCCGCCCTGGAGAAGGTAATCACGCACGGAAGCCTCGTCGAGGGGGCTAGGCGGCTGCCAGCACAGCCGACGCAAGAGATCAGGGGACAGCAGCAGTTCGGGCGCGATCGACATGGCGTCGCAGATCCCAGTAACGATCGTGCGTGCTGCGGATAGGCGGACTGCTGCCTGGGGATCCTTCTCCGCCCAGGACTTCGGAGGCGGTGGACCATCGGCTCTGACTGCTCGCTTTGGCCATTGCTCTTTGGGTAGCGCCCGTGCACGTTCTAGAGCGGCCCACCAATCGCGCCGGTAGCGCCCAGCGCCCCGTCCGCTGAAGCCCTTTGTCGTCATCATCTGACCGGGGTCTGATGGGTCGGCGAGAACGGCCGCGACAATCGCCGAATCGGGAATCAAGCGACCCGGTGCGATGTCTGTCCGCTGTGCGATGGAGTCGCGTTCACTCCACAGTTCACGCGCAATTGCCCATTGCCGAGGTGAGGTGAGCTTGTGCATCCCGGACAGTCGGCGCCATGGATCCGGGCCCTTGTCTCGTGGTTCGAAGCTGCGCAAGTGGTGGAACTCCTGTTGAGCGATGTCCCAACGGTCCGCGGCAATGAGCTCCTCACGCAGGACGTTGCGTAGTTCAACGAGGGGTTCAACGTCCAAAGCCGCATATCGAAGTTGAGCAGTTGATAGAGGCCGAGCTGACCAATCTGTAGCACCGTGGCCCTTCTCCAACCCGAAGCCCAATTCCCCTGCCACTAGTGCTGCGAGGCTGACTCGATCGCGACCGAGGAGTCGACCGGCTACTTCGGTATCGAACAACGCTGTAGGGCGCATTCCCACTTCTGCCAGACACGGGAGATCCTGAGTGGCGGCGTGCAATATCCACTCAGCTTGGCCAATAGCCTCGTGCAAGGGGGAAAGATCCGGAACCGCTATGGGATCTATGAGCGCCGTGCCGGCGCCTTCGCGTCGGACTTGAACAAGGTAAGCACGCATTGAGTAGCGATAGCCCGACGCCCGTTCGGCGTCGAGTCCCACGGGACCAGTTCCTCGACCAACGGCATTGGCGTACGCCGCCAGCGCATCAGCGGATTCGATGACGTCAGGCAGCCCATCACGGAGGGTCAGTTCGGGCAGCGTCGGCTCGTTCTCTACGCCCTCAGCGCCTTGCGCAGCGCCCTCAGTTGTGGCGTCCGATGAGCCAGGATTCACGTGTGCGACATCCGGCGGCCACTCATTGAGGCGACACCCGGTGGGATCGGTGGCAGACCCGCAAGTTTTGCCAGGATGTCGATCCAAATCACTAGGTGTCGATCCAGATGCCCTTCTTGCGGCGTCCAGGACGCCCGTATCTCAACCAGGCCGTCACCTGGCCGCTCGGCCATCGTGCCGAAGGAGGATCCCGAAGAGATGGTGACCGTTCCACCGAGTTGAGCGATGCTCTCGCCGTCGAGGGCCTCGATCACCCAACTCCATGCAACTTCATGCACTAACGGATCGGTGAGCAATTCCGGCTCTACGTCGCAGCGGGCGAAAATGACGATGCGATCGTTTCCTTCCCACTCGTCCACCCCGTCAGGGTCGTGCAGGACGACGAACCGACCGGTCGCCGACTCGACGTGCTCGCCCAGGGCCACTGAACCCGAATCGGACACGGCGTCAGCGGTGAGAGTGAAGGAATGTGGGGCCAATCGCTGTGGAGAGGGAGCCTGCTCGATAGCGAACTCGGGCCTAATGACCGTCTCTAACAGTCCTTGCACTCGCGCGTCGAAAGCCTCATGGGCGTCAGGAACGCTGTGCACCGCATCAGGCTACGGCGACTCGACCTCGGGGACGAGCGGGCACGCCGGTCGGCTGTCAGTTGCCGGTGTCAGCCTCGAGGGTCACTGAGATCGAATTGATGCAGTAGCGCAGATCGGTGGGAGTCGGGTATCCCTCCCCTTCGAACACGTGTCCAAGGTGTCCTCCACACGACGCACATCGGACTTCGATTCGTGGATAGCCCAGCGATGAGTCCTCGATCTCCACAACCGCATCCCCGGCCAACGGAGAGAAGAAGCTAGGCCATCCGCAGTGGGAATCGAACTTGGTGGCGCTGGTGAACAGTTCCGCGTTGCAGGCACGGCATCTATATACGCCCGCAGTCTTGGTGTCGGTGTACTCACCAACGAAAGGCGGCTCGGTCCCGGCTTCCCGCAGGACGTGATACGCCTGGGCTCCGAGTTCCTCCTTCCACTGAGCTTCGGATTTGGTGACGGGATAAATCGAGCCGTCAGGACGAGTCGAGCCGTCGTCGATCGGGGTGGAGTAGCTCATGCACGGGAACACTACGCGAATGTGACTGCGGGTGGATCGGTTCGACAGGCAACCTCAGCGAGCAACGATCGACCAGAGTCCTCGGTGCGCCACCGCGCATCCATGGGTAGGTCGTCCTCGCTCAACTCTGCGCCGTCGTGGTCGATGCGCATACGTATCGCCCCGTCGTCGAAGCGTGCCTCGACTCGCACGTGCTGGGCCGCTGCCTGTCCGCAGGCGAATGTCAGACCCTCCTGGAGCACAATCGAACTCGACGTGCTCACCGGTTCGCCCCACCGACCGGCAGCTGCAGAAACATCGAGAGAGATAGCGACGAGTCCGAGCCACGGGGAGATCGTCGCGGACAATGCACTGGACACGTTGGCCTCGGGAGAGTCACTAAGTGCGTCTTCCAAGACGGCTGCACTCCACTGCAGAGCGGCCGTGAGTCGATCAGACCTCTCCGATTTTGCCGCCTGCGCGAGACCCGCCGCACACGCGAGCACTGCGGGCTGTGCCTCACTAGCCAGGTTCAACGCATGAGTTGCCTCGGCCAAATGACGGGCTTCGTCAACCTGCAATTGAAGACGCTGCGCGATCAGTTCTCGCAGTTGCGCATTCGTCTCCAGCCAAGTTCGACGTAAAGACCGGACGCTCGCGGGAAGTATGACGAAGACGACGGCACCAAGGGCCACCGCAAAAGCGACGCTGACGAGACCAGCGGCGCTCAGCTCGGGTGCAACCATGGCAACGGAGATCCATCCGATGCCCGCAGCGATACCTACCCCCAACACAAGTTGCACGAAGCCTTGAGGGGTGGCGCGCTGCACTAGCAACAGGGCGCCTGCCGTGATCGCGGCGATCGCAGCGACAGCGGCAAGGCCTTGCACTACCCCGAGTGCACCCACCGTGGCTCGGTAATAAGCAATCGCCATAACCGTCCCGGTACCCAACGCTGACAGGGTGCCGGCAGTCCATACCTCGCGTACGACGTCACCGAAGGCGGGCCTAGGAAAGTGCGTTTCCACTGCCTCTCGGAACGATCCCTCCAGTGTGCTTCCGACTGAGTTGCGTTGGTCTGAGGATGCCTTCCACCAGGCGTCCAAGGGAAGCAAATTCCGAACGGTGGCATCGGTGTTGGTGAGCTTCGTCAGGTCACCCCCATGCAGAGATCCCCATTCTCGAAGTCGCTTCACGACTTGAGACTGATGAATTTCGGCTACTTCCAGGGCTACCACTTCATCGACGAGCAGACGTCTTTCTCGCATAAAGCGATCGCGAGCGTCGAGAAGAAGTGCCATGGACATACAGAACCAGAGGCCAGCGAGTGCAAAGCCGACAATGGTTTGAAGAGGTGGTTCGACCAGAGTC
>JBDQFC010000024.1:0-32062 GCA_040266055.1 Candidatus Nanopelagicales bacterium
CGGGCGGCAAGTTGGAGCGCGATGGCACCGCCCATCGAGTTGCCGAACAGATGGACGGGGCCGAGGTCACGCTCAAGGATGAAGTCAGCGACGGCGCGCGCGTGACCGCGTGGAGTCATGTCACCGTCACGCGGTGGCGGTGATGCCCCGAACCCGTGCAGGTCGAGTGCGTAGCAGTTCAAACGCTCGCTCATGCGACCCATGAAGTCGGTCCAGTTCAAAGCAGAGCCACCAAGTCCGTGCAAGAAGAGGGCCGTCGGAGCATCCGGATCGGCCGCGGGTGCGTGGCGGTAGTACAACGTGCGCTGCGTCAAGAGTGCCTCGTGTCTCTCGAAAGGACGCTCGGGCCGAACTGCAGTCGTCACGCTCGAAGATTACGACGGTTGAATCCGATGAGTCCCAGCGCACCTACCAAGACCGCCCCAACAATCAATACGAAAAACGATCCCCACGGCATAGATTCGGTCAACGCCTCGCTGACGTCGTACCAGTACCAAGGGGTCACAACCCGCCACGGTTCGAGCCATTCCACACTCTTCCCGAACCCGTCGATGAGATAACTGACAAACGCCAAACCTGCGGCTATTCCAATGCCGAGTGAACGTCGCCCAAGGGCTGCAGACACCGCGAGGGCCAGCATGGCCAAGAAGATCACGAAGGCGAAAAGTTGGGCTGTCGCCGCCCAGAGGTTGGCAGCCGGAACATCCAATTCCGCCCAGTCAGACAGTGCGAGCACAGGGAGTGCGACCGCAATCGACAACGCGGCCACGCCGATCATGAGGCCGACCACCTTTTGCGCGTAGAGGGCAGACCTGCTCACCGGTTGAGCAAGAAGCAGATCGAGAGTGTGGTCTTCCTCTTCACCGGCCAGCGCGGATGTCGCTCGACCGATGGCAAACACCAACAACACCGCCGGCATGAAGAACGAGTACATCTCGGTCGACAGGTAGCCGACAGGTGTCCCAAGATCCACTCCACCAAGGAGTCCCTGGAGCGATTCCGGCAGGCTCCCGAAGACGTCTGCATATGCATTCTCTTGGGCAATCGACTTGTAGAACGCGGCAACAAGAGCAGAAAGCGCGAGAACACTGATGCTCCACCACAGCAACGAGCGCCAGCGCAACCGCAAGTCCGAGACGAGAATGGACATGACCTCAGGCACCACCCTTCGGTGCGTATCGATCGTCAGAGTAGAAGTCCAAAAGGACTTCATCGAGCTCACCGCCTACTGACTCGACACTTTGCACCGCAAAGGTAGCGAGCGTCTTGATGATGCCATCGACATCACCGACGTACGAGACGTCGATCATCGAATCAGCGATACGTGCCTCGACGCCCGGCACACTGGCCAAGCGCTCACAACATGGGTACATCGCATTCGGATCGACAGTGCGAACGCGCAGGCGCTGACGCGCCCGCGCCCGCAGCTGCTCGATCGTCTCAACCGCAACGAGACGACCCTCCCGAAGGACAGCCACACGATCGGCGAGATCCTCGAGCTCGGACATGACGTGACTCGACAGCACAACAGCACTACCGGATTCGACAACCTCGCCAACAAGGCTCGCGAATTCACGCTGCAGTAGCGGATCAAGGCCTGACGTGGGTTCGTCTAGGAGGAGGAGGTCAGCGTTCTTCGCGAACGCGAGCACCAACCCCACCTTCTGTCTGTTTCCGCGAGACAAGGTGCCTACCTGTCGCGAGAGATCAATCCCCAATCGTTTCGCGAGTGCGTCTACCCGTGTCTGATCTAGCCCACCCCCCGCGGCACTGAAGCGTCGTAACAGTGCGTAGCCGTTGAGCCGCGGCGGGAACGAGAGATCGCCCGGAAGGTACGCCACACGCGCCCGAGCACGTCGGTTCTTGGAGTCCACGCGAACGACCTCGATCGAACCCGTACTCGGGTGCACCAGATCCAAAACCGAGCGCAACAAGGTGGTCTTGCCTGAACCATTCGGGCCCAGCAGCCCGGTGACCTGCCCGGCCGGAACCTGCAAGGTGACGTCGTCGATTCCTCGGGCCGACCCGTAGCGGACGGTCACGCCCCTGACGTCCAGAACAATGTCCGGTGCTGCAGCGCTCACACCACGAGCCTATGACCGCCGTGGGTTTAACCTGACCCGATGACCGAATCTGTGGCGGGCACAATTCCGCCGGACGACGCAGCCGACCAGAACGGCGCCCGCGGCACGCGGATGCCCCGGAAGCAGCGTCGTGAGCAGGTCATGACGCAGGCCCGCAAAGTATTCATGGAGCGTGGCTACCACGCCGCGGGCATGGATGAGATCGCCGAGGCAGCAGGCGTCTCCAAGCCGGTCTTGTATCAGCATTTCCCAAGCAAGCTCGAGCTCTACTTGGCACTGTTGGACCGGGGCATTGATGAACTACTGCAATCAGCCGATGCGGCACTCGCAAGCACTACCGACAACAAGGAACGTGTCGGAGCGACGATGCGTGCGTACTTCTCATTCGTCGCCGACCGCAACAGCGCCTACCGACTTGTCTTTGAAAGCGACGTCATGAATGAATCCGCGGTGCGGGCACGAGTGGATCGCGCGCACGAGGCGATTGCCGGCAAGATCGCCGACGTTATCTCGTCGGATACGGGTCTTAGCCACGATCAGGCAATGCTGCTGGGCTCGGGGCTACAGGGCCTCGCCCAGGTTGCAGCGAGTCGGTGGCTCACATCTGAACAGTCAGATATGTCGCTGGAAGACTCCGCGGACCTCGTCGCCTCCCTCGCCTGGCGCGGGATTCGCAGCTTCCCGCTCACCCACCCTCCGGAGGGTCCGGGCACCTGAACGAGTGGGAGTCGTAGGGCACGCAACGGGCGCGTGGCCTGAACGTCGCGTAGTCTCAGCATGCTTGTCCGAAACGGCGGAATCGACGAAAGGTAAGGCGGCGGTGGAGATCAAGATCGGTGTCGTGGACACACCTCGGGAGATCACGGTCGAAACTGAGGAGGCCGCCGAAGCCGTCACCAAGGCCGTCGAGACCGCCGTGGACAAGGGCACGTTGCTTTCGCTGACCGATTCGCGAGGCCGCACAATCTTGGTGCCGTCGGCCAAGATTGCCTACGTCGAGATCGGACCCGCCTCGAGCCGCAAGGTCGGCTTCGGCAGCGCCTCTTAAGCGATTGGACTAAGCCCGCGCTACGCAGCGAGGCCGAGTTCTTGCATACGCCGAGAATGGTTGTCGGTCAGGCGCGCAAGCATCCGACCTATCTCAGCAAGATCTACCCCAGGTCGATCAATTCCGCCGACAATCAACGTCGAGAGTGCGTCGCGCTCTGCTGCGACCCGCTGGGCCTGCGATAGCGCCTCACCCACCAAACGGCGTCCCCATAACGCGAGTCGACCGGCGACCCGCGGATCTGCCTGGATCGCCGAGCGCACCCGGTCCACAGCAAATGTCGACTGCCCAAGGTCCTCACATACATCGAGCACCAGTTCTCGGCTCGCGGGATCGACGTAGGCCGCGATCTCTCGGTAGAAGTCAGTGCCGATGCCATCGCCCACGTAGGCCTTCACTAGACCCTCGAGCCAATCGGCCGGCTTAGTGTGACTGTGGAACTCGTCAATCGGTCGGCGGAAGGGCTCCATTGCTTCGTTGGGGTCCACGCCCAGCTGTCCGAGCCGCTCCTTGATTGACAGGAAGTGTCGGTATTCGGCGGTGGCCATCCCCGCCAATGCCGCCTTGTCCTCGACTCGCGGCGCCATGGCGGCGTCGGCTGCAAGCCGCTCGAAAGCGACGAGTTCGCCATAAGCGAGAACCCCGAAAAGGTCCACGAGGGCGGCCCGGTACCCCGGATCAGCGAGCGCCTGGTCCGAGGAGTCGAAGGGTGTGGATCCGTCGATCATGGTGGCGTAAGGGTATCCACCAGGGCCTGGTGCCGGGGGGTGCTTCGTCTGGCCGGTAGCATTGGGCCATCGCGAGACATCGAATCTCGCCGTTGGTGATGACTCACCAACCCATCTCGGACGCGCAACCGGCGCTCCGACGAACCCGGGAGTTTCCCCTGAGCACCACAAATGACGACCTCATCGAGCAGGTCGCTGAATCAGTTTCCTCCGCGGATCCTGCTAATGATCCCGCGCCAGCCCAGCCCAAGACTTTCGCAGAACTCGGGGTTGCCGCTCCGATCGTCAATGCCCTCGCCAAGCAGGGCATCACCACCGCCTTTCCCATCCAAGAGATGTGCCTCGGACTGGCCCTGGAAGGCCGCGATCTCATAGGTCAAGCCAAGACCGGAACCGGCAAGACACTCGGCTTTGGCCTGCCCTTGATCCAGCGGATCGCTGCGCCGAACACCGACGCCTACACCCAACTTCCTGCAGATGCGCACGGTAAGCCCCAAGGGTTGATCGTCTGCCCCACACGCGAGTTGGCGTCGCAGGTTTCCACCGACATCCAACGGGCCGGAGCCGAACTCGGAATTAGGGTCCTCTCGGTCTACGGTGGGCGCGCCTACGAGCCTCAAATCGACGCGTTGAAGGCCGGCATCGATGTAGTAGTTGGGACACCGGGTCGCATCATTGACCTCGCCGGCCGCGGTGACCTCGACTTGTCCCACGTACGTGAACTCGTCCTCGACGAGGCCGACGAGATGCTCGACATGGGATTCTTGCCGGACGTCGAGCGAATCGTGGCTCTGGTCCCAACCAACCGGCAGACCATGCTCTTCTCAGCGACGATGCCCGGGCAAATCATCGCCCTCGCGCGTCGATACATGAACCAGCCGACGCACATGCGGGCCAGTGATCCAGGAGACGAGAGCGCAACCGTCGATGCCATCGAGCAGCACGTGTGGCGTGCTCATCCGATGGACAAGGTGGAACTCCTCGCCCGTGTGCTTCAAGCCAAGGACCGTGGTTTGGTGATGATCTTCACCCGGACCAAGCGCAAGGCACAGAAGATCACCGACGATCTCACCGAGCGCGGATTTGCCGTGGGGTCTGTCCACGGGGACCTCGGTCAGGGTGCACGCGAGCAGGCATTGCGCGCCTTTCGTTCCGGCAAGGTCGACGTTCTCGTCGCCACCGATGTCGCAGCGCGCGGCATCGACGTCGATGGCGTCACACACGTCGTCAACTACGAGTGCCCGGACGACGAGAAGACGTACCTGCACCGCATCGGCCGGACCGGTCGCGCCGGCGCTTCGGGAGTCGCCGTCACCCTTGTTGATTGGGAAGACATCGCCCGCTGGCAGATGATCGACCGCGCCTTGAAACTGCCATTCAAGGACCCACTCGAGACCTACTCAACGAGTCCGCATGTCTTCACCGGTCTCGGGATTCCCGAAGGCACAACCGGCCGACTCCCGAAGGCACAACGCACCCGCGCCGGACTTTCGGCGGAGGAAGTCGAGGACGTTGGTGAGACCGGCAAGCGCTCCAGTGGCGGGCGTTCCGGTACCGATCGATCTCGCAAGAGCGATGATCAATCGCGTCGAAGCGGCGGCTCGAACCAAGGCAGCCGCAATCGCTCCGGCGGGAAGTCCTCGAATGCGTCCAAAGGCTCAGGCTCATCAGGTCGCTCGGACTCCTCCAACTCACCGAAGGAGAAGTCAGCCTCGGACAGCGCGCCGCGTCGGCGACGTAGTCGTACCCGCGGTGGCAAGCCGAGCAGCGGTCAGTCCGAGAGCTAAGACAAAGAACGCTCTCTAGAGAGCAGCAATCTCCTGCGCAAGACGTCGATAGGCTCGCGCTCCCGGTGAGTGCGGCGCCGTGGCCAAGATCGTTCGTCCCGCAGCGGGGGCTTCAGCGAAGCGGATGCTGCGAGGAATGGGATCGAATACGCGAACACCGTACCGGGGTCCGATGTCTGCCAAGACCGCCTTGGCGTGCGCGGTGCGTCCATCAAACAGAGTGGGAACGATGCCGGCGATCTTTAGATCGGGGTTACTCCAGCGCCTTACCTCATCGATACTTTCCATCAACTGACCCAAGCCACGGTGGGACAACGTCTCGCACTTCAACGGCACGATAACTTCGTCTGCAGCAACAAGTGCATTGATCGTGGTCAAACCCAACGACGGCGAACAGTCGATCACGATGAAGTCGAACTCGGTTCGCAGGTCCACCAGAACTTGATCGAGTATCTGCTCCCGGGTTGGACGATCGGCTAACGCTACGTCTGCGGCCGCCAGCGCGAGCGTGGCCGGCAGCAACGTGACACCGTCGTCAGTCACGCGCATGGCCGAGCGAAGTTCACGCTTGCGCAGCTGGATATCCGCATCACCGAGAAAGAAGTCAATCGTGTCCTCGGGCAAGTCCTCGGGGTCAATGCCGAGAGAGAAAGTGGCACAGGCTTGGGCATCAAGATCAATGACGAGAACCGTGCGACTCATCTCAGCCAATCCCGCTGCCAGAGTGATCGAGGTCGTGGTCTTGGCGACACCACCCTTTTGGTTCGCCACTGCAATGACCCGGCCCACGCGTCTATTGTGGTGCTGGACATGAGGTTGGTGGACAAAGGAGTGCGATGTCGGCCATGTTCACCTGGCAACTGCCTATGGACTCCACGGCTGCGGGGCAAGCACGCTGGCACCTACGCGACGTCTCCTCGTCGGACCTTGAGGCGGTAGATGCCGAGCTCGTGGTCACCGAGCTTGTCAACAATGCCTGGAAACACGGATCTGGATCCGGAGGCATCACACTCAGCGCGGATGTGCGCGAAGATTCTCTACACATCGAAGTGTGTGGCGACGCCTCCGGTGAGCCACAGGTTTTGCGCTCGCAGGACACTGCGGCGACCGGCCGCGGCCTGCTCATGATCGATGAACTCGTCAACGATTGGGGATTTGAGCGTCGTGAGAGCGTGATCTGTGTGTGGGCCGATGTACCCCGGCGCTGAATCACACCTGTTCTAGTTCAGGCAACCCTTCCCACGGCTCGCGGCGCGATGCGTGCCCCTGCCCTGCCGCGCACACATTCCAGAAGTCGCAAAAACCACAAAGTCCCCCGGGCTTGGGCGGAAACAAATCATCGAGCGCTTGGTCATCGTGATCCGTCGACTCCCAGGTGTCCTCAGCCACGCGGATGTCCGATGCGATGGCACCCATCCTGTCCACCTGTCGGGTGAGAGATTCTTGCGAGTGGTGCCACGAGACGACGTTCCCGGACGGTACGTGGTGCAACGCAACGGAACTGCAGTGGCGCCCGAGTACGCGTTGCACCATCACCGCATACATCGCCAATGCTTCGGACCCTCGGACGTCATCAGGCGACGGAACTGACTTACCGGTCTTGTAGTCGACCACCATCACTGAGGATCCGTCCTCGTCTAAGCGATCAACGCGACCTTCCATGACAAAGCCGCAAGCATCGTCTTTGAAGGCCAGCGTGCGCTCAGATGCCAGCGGCTCGAGGTTCGGATCGATGTTGGCGACGTAGGCCAAAACGACTGCGATCGCCTTGTCACGCCACGCATGGGAGTGATCGACGTCCCGAAACCCATCGTCGGACCAAGACTTCGTGTTCGCTTGCTCAATCACATCGGTTGTGCGCTGATCAGGTTCGAGATCGAACCACTGTTTCAAGCAACGGTGAACGGCATTGCCGTAGACGAAATGTGCCCACGTGGACTTGACTGGACGACGCTCGACATAGGAGTAGAAGAATCGTCTGGGGCAGTCGACCCATGCAGCCGCCTTCGTGGGAGACAACTTCACATAGCGCACACGCTGAGGCTACGTGGAAGGTCCGACATCCAACAGGTTCCACTCGTTCAGAGCTTCCAACAAACCCTCGCTGGTGGGCAAGTCCGACAACTCCGCAACTGCAAAGAAGCCCGCATCGGCAGCGTCATCGGCCGCAACCAATTTCGCATCCCCCTCCATCAGGCAGACGAAGTCTCGAATGACGTAGTCATCGCCTGACGGAGCGAGTCGGATCACCGTGCCGACTTCACGCTCCACGCGCACGTGCAGACCGGTTTCTTCAGCAACCTCACGCACGACGCCTTCGTGCGCACTTTCCCCGGGCTCTTGCCGTCCTCCGGGCAGCGACCACAGGCCTTGCGCCGGCGGATTCGCCCGCTTGACCAAGAGCAGACGACCGCGATCATCGAAGACAATCGCCCCGACGCACGGAATCTCTGCCATCACGTGCGGATCTTGTAATCCTCGAGCAGGCGCCGCGCGATGATCATCTTTTGAATGTCCGCGGTCCCCTCGCCAATCATCAACATGGGAGCTTCGCGATACAGCCGCTCGATCTCGTATTCCTTGGAGTAGCCGTAGCCACCATGGATACGGAACGAATCCTCGACGACTTCCTTGCAGTATTCGCTGGCGAGGTACTTGGCCATTCCGGCCTCAAGGTCATTGCGGGCACCGGAGTCCTTGGTTCGCGCGGCCATCACCATCATCTGATGGGCCGCCTCCACCTTGGTAGCCATGTCGGCGAGCCGGAATGCGACGGCCTGGTGCTCACTGATCTGTTTGCCGAAGGTGCTGCGCATCTGCGCGTACTCAACGCCGAGTTCGAAGGCGCGAAGCGCAAGTCCACACGCGCGGGCAGCAACGTTTACGCGACCAACCTCGACGCCGTCCATCATTTGGTAAAAACCTTTGCCCGGTTCTCCACCGAGGATGGTGCTCGCCGGTAGCCGGAGGCCGTCCATCACGAGTTCAGTCGTGTCAACGCCCTTATAGCCCATCTTCTCGATCTTTCCCGGGATCGTGAGGCCCGGACGAACCTCACCAAAGCCCTCGGGCTTCTCGATCAAGAAGGTGGACATCCGCTTGTAGACGCTGGCGTCCTCGGGTGCCGCGTTGTCGGTGCGCACAAGCACGGCAACCAACGTCGAGGAACCTCCGTTGGTGAGCCACATCTTCTGACCGGTGAGAACGTAATCGTCTCCCTCAGGAACGGCCTTGCTGGTGATCGCCGAGACATCCGATCCGCAACCAGGCTCGCTCATGCTGAACGCACCGCGCACTTCACCGGTAGCCATCCGCGGGAGGAAGTGCTGCTTTTGCTCCTCGGTCCCGTGGTTCAGGACCATGTGGGAGACGATGAAGTGCGTGTTGATGACGCCGCTCACGCTCATCCAACCGCGAGCGATCTCCTCGACGACGAGCGCGTAGGTGAGGAGCGATTCACCGAGCCCGCCGTACTCCTCAGGGATCATCAGACCGAAAACGCCAAGTTCCTTCAAGCCATCGACGATGTCCTTGGGGTATTCGTCATTGTGCTCCAGCTCGCCTGCGACCGGCAAAATCTCCGAGTCCACGAAATCGCGGACGGCGTCCAAAATGTCGCGCTGAATCTCCGTCAGCCCATCGGTTTGCAAGAGACGACTCACAGTGCTCTCCCCTTCCGGTCTTTCAGGAGACTAACGCCAGTTGGATTCCGTCGCTCGAGGAGTCTCTACGGGGCCGGGAATCGAACGGGGCGCCATAGACCTGCCCCCGGGTTGACCAGGGCAACCGCCACCGCAAGGGGTAGAGCCAAGACCGGAAGCGCAACGATCACGGTCGATCCAAGAGCCACGCTGACAGCGACCTGCACCACAGCAAGAGGGGACCACACCGCTACCAGGAGTGTGATCCGATGACCGACATCGCCGCGATCGCCCAGCAGCATCCGATTCGTCGCAATCGCCACGACGGTGGCACTCGCACCCATGGCTGCAGCCGACACCCAAGCCGGTAGTTCGATAGTGAGGACGGCAGCGGTCACGGCCACGAGCACCAGAGCTACCATCACCATGGTTGCCCTACCCGTTGGACGACGCACCACCGTTCGCAACGCCGCACGCGGCGGAATAATCGGCTGACGATCCTCAACAACGAGTACTTCCTCTCGTGCGGCCAGCAAGCGGCGGCGAGCACGCATGAGTTCGTCGAAGTGCTCGCGATCACCACCGGTATCGGGGTGGGCAAGGCGCACCCAAACACGCCACGCGCTTTGGATTTCGTCGACCGATGCGTCCTCGTCCACACCCAGCAACAGTGCCGCCTGCGCGCACGTCATGCGAGTCTTTCGCCCCATACTCAGTCCTGCACTACTCCGGCGGCGTGAAGGTTTGCGTGCGTTCCATCCCCGCAGCGCGACCCTTCCCCGCGATCACCAGCGCCATCTTGCGAGAAGCCTCGTCGATCATCTCGTCACCGAGCATCGCTGCACCACGCGCGCCACCTGCAGCTGAGGTGTACCACTCGTAGGCGTCAAGGATCATCTCTGCGTGGTCGTAGTCCTCTTGACGAGGCGAGAAGACCTCATTGGCCGCGGCGATCTGGTCAGGATGCAAGACCCACTTGCCGTCAAACCCGAGCGCAGCACTTCGGTCAGCCACGCGCGTATAACCGGCCACATCCTTAATCTGCAGGTAAGGACCGTCGATAGCCTGCTTGTCGTAGGCGCGGGCCGCCATCAAGATCCGCATCAAGATGTAGTGGTAAGCATCACCGACGTCGTATCCGGGCGGCTGCTCACCAACGACGAGTGACTTCATATTGATGGAGGCCATGAAATCCGCTGGACCGAAAATGATTGTTTCGACGCGCGGACTCGCTGCTGCGATCTCATCGACTTTGGTAAGACCCATCGCATTCTCGATTTGCGCCTCGATGCCGATTCGACCGACATCCAGGCCCTCAGACTTCTCGAGTTGCGTCAACAGCATGTCAAGGGCGTGGATCTGCTCTGCACTTTGGACCTTGGGCAGCATGATGCAATCCAGGTTGGCTCCAGCACCCGAGACAATTTCGATGACGTCGGCGTAGGTCCATTGCGTGGTCCAGTCATTGACCCGAACCGAGCGAACCTTGCCGTCGTAGCCGCCTTCGTTCAATGCGGCAACGATGTTCTTGCGGGCATCGGGCTTGGCCAGTGGAGCCACGGCATCTTCGAGGTCCATGAAAATCTGATCGGCCGGCAGACCCTTGGCCTTCTCAAGCATCTTCGGACTCGAGCCCGGGACCGCGAGATTGGAGCGTCGGCTCCTAATGTTCCTGCTGGCGTTGCTCATGGCAGACCTCGCTCCTCATGCCGGATCAGACCCAACGAGCCTACCCAGGGAGCGCGCAAACGACCCCTTCAGTGCCCTAGATTCGAGCGGTGCCAGAGACCACATCCGACCTGCGCCGAGCGCGCATCGCGGTCTCGATCCTGTTCTTCACCAATGCTCTGACACTGTCAGCGTGGCTGCCCCGCCTGGCCGAAATCCAGGCAGACCTGTCGATGACTGATCTTGAGGTCGGTGCGGCCCTGGCTGCCGGTGCTGCTGGAGGAGTCGCCGCGGGTATCTCCGCCGGGCCACTCATCAATCGCTGGGGTAGCAACCGGATTGCTGTCCTGGCGCTTGTGGTCTTGGTTCCGGTGCTTCCGTTCATCGGATTCGCGCCTACCGCCTGGATCTTCGGCTTCGTCCTGCTTTTCGTTGGCGGACTCGACGCAGTAATGGATGCGGCAATGAATTCACACGCCATGCGGGTGCAGCATGAAATGAAGAACAACGGCGCGAACCGATCTATTCTTAACAGTTTCCACGGCTACTGGTCTTTGGGCAGTGTCGCCGGTGGACTCGTGGGAGTGGCGACAGCAGCCATCGGGCTATCTGTGGCCTGGACCATGACACTGGTGGCTGTTCTTTGCGGAATTCTGGTTCTCCTCGCTCGACCTTGGTTGCTTCCTGGAAATGATCCAGAATCCTTCCTCGACTCCGACGACGAGGCCAAGTTCGATTCGCTCGAGAGTGCTTCACCTGACCCCAGTTCCTTTGCTGTGCCCGCTCCCACCGGTGAAGAACGTGTCGCAACCAAACGTGCCCTGGCCCAGCCGATCATCTGGGGCTTGGGGGCCTTCATCATCCTCGCGGTGATGATGGAAGACATACCCGCGCGTTGGAGTTCGATCTATCTCACCGACATCGGTGCACCCAGTGCATACGTCGGCTGGGGTTTCGTGGCATTCACCGCAGCAATGACCGCCGGTCGATTCTCAGGGGACCGCCTCGTCGACACCCTCGGAGAGCGTCGATGGACGCGCATCGCTATGTCTGCGAGCGCCGTAGCTCTGGGCATCGCACTTGTTTCCGAATCCATGTGGTTGTTCCTCGTCGGATGCGCGGTGACGGGCTTCGGGGTCGCGACGCTCTTTCCCGCAGCCATGCGCGCCGCTGCCCACCTACCGGGCATTCGCCCGGCAACGGGCGTCGCCACCATCAGCTGGCTATCACGCGCCGGTTTCGTAACCGCACCGCTGGCCGTGGGCGCGATCGCCGAAGGCCTTGGCGTTGGCTGGGGCATCGGCGTCACCGTCGTCGCCGCCATCGCTCTGGTTCCTCTCAGCGCCATCCTTAAATGGGAGAAGACTCAGTAACCGTCGATGCCGTCGGACCACGATCCGCAGCCTTGATCACCACCACTAGTCCGGCCAGAATCAGTGCAGCGGCGGGCAGCAGCGCCAAGGGCGGCACCTGCCCAAGCCAAATCGCGGCCACAAGAGTGGCCCCTGGCATCTCAAACAAGATCGCAAGAGACACGACTGTCGCCGATGTACTCGACAGCACGCGAGTCATCATTGAATGTCCCAGCAATTGAGCGCCAAGTGTCACCGCGAGGATCAGAAGCCACGCCTGCGCGTCGAACCCAATGAGTTCCTGACCGAAGATGAACACCAGGGGAAGAATCGTGAGTGCCGATACCGCGTACAGGATGAACGTCATCGTCGATGTATCGACGGTCTTGCGCACACGCTCGGCAACCGACACGTAGGCAGCTGAAAAGACCGCGCCTACCAATGCCAACGCGTCACCGATCAAATGCTGAGGATCGACGGATAAATCCACACCCGTCAAAATCAGTACGCCGGCAAATGCGACCGCGATGCCCACCCACACCCGCGATGGGATGTGCACGCCGGTGGCACGAGCGATGAGCGCAGCCCAGATGGGTTGGGTCGCGACGAGCGCGGTCGATGCGGCGATCGTGGTGAGCGTCAGCGACGGAATCCACGTCGCGAAATGCAGGCCGAGGAAAATTCCGGCCAACACGGTCAGTTTGATCTCTCTCCTGGTGAGCGCCCCGAGGGTGCTCCACCGACGGATCGTCACCCAGACTCCGGTCAACCCACTGCCGATCAGACACCGCCAGAACGCAATTGCCAGAGCCGGTGCGGCCGTCGCAGCGATCATCGGGCCACTGAGTGAGATAAAGATGACAGCGATCCCCAAGCGAGCGACATCGGGCGCCGGTGGTCGCGAGAGGCCAGGAGCGGGCACGGAGGCATCCGAACTCACTGCGACCCCCCTTCGAGGTTCCGTGCGTGCTCGCCAGCCCGCAGCGAACCGGCTGAGAACCGCGGCGACGGTAGCCTTCCCGCTGTGACGACGAACACAAGCCGTATCTTCCTGGCCCGCCTCGCGGGTCTGGGCGTGTTCGACCCACGTGGTGACCAAGTCGGAAAGGTACGCGATGCCGTCGTCGTCCTACGTATCGGTGATAACCCGCCCCGCTTGACCGGCTTGGTCGTCGAAGTCCCGCCACGTCGGCGAATCTTCATCCCGATGACCAAGGTGACCGCGATCGACGCCGGACAGGTGATTGTGACCGGAACCGTGAACCTGCGGAGATTCGAGCAGCGACGCAACGAGTCACTGGCTACCGCCGAACTCCTTGATCGCTCCATCACCTTGCGTGAGTCCGGCGAGAAAGTGCGCGTGGTGGACATCGGCGTTTCACTCACTCGAAGCCGCGAGTGGCTCGTGGATTCGCTCTTCGTTCGCCGTGGTGCAACCGGTCTGCGCCGACGCAGCGAGCGATTCATGGTCGATTGGCCAGACGTCACGGGATTGTCCTTGGCCGAGGCCGCCCAACCAGCAGAACAACTGCTCGCCACCATCGACACTCTGCGTCCCGCCGACGTCGCCTCGCTGCTGCACACCCTTGTTCCCAAGCGGCGGTTCGAAGTCGCGCGCGAACTCGACGATCAACGACTCGCAGATGTCCTCGAAGAACTAGTCGACGAGGACCGCGTTGAGATCATGCAGGCGCTCGACCGTGAACGCGCCGCGGACGTCCTCGAAGAGATGGATCCGGGCGACGCCGCCGACCTCATCTCCGATCTTCCGCCCGAGCAGGCCGAGTTCTTGCTCGAGGAGATGGAGCCTGACGAGGCCGAGGACATCCGCCGACTCATGACGTACGACGAGTTCTCCGCCGGCGGCATGATGACCAGCGAGCCAGTCGTCCTGCCCCCGGACGCGTCGGTGGCCGAAGCCCTGGCAAGCATCCGCAATCCGGAATTGCCACCCGCACTGGCTGCGCAGGTGTACGTGTGCCGCCCGCCCACCGAAACTCCGACAGGCAAGTACCTCGGGACGTGCCACTTCCAACGATTGTTGCGTGAACCGCCGTCCACCTTGATTTCCTCATTGCTGGACAACACGGTTGATCCAGTTCGCCCGAACACTCCGCTAGGTGAGGTCACCCGAAACTTCGCCGCGTACAACTTGGTGGCTGTGCCGGTAGTCGATGAAGACGATCGACTCGTCGGCGCGGTCACGATCGACGATGTCGTCGACCACATGCTGCCGTCCGATTGGCGAGAAGACGTCGGCCAGGACGCTGTCAAGAATCTCGATCGGACACATCTCGCCGACAAGGATCTCGAGCAAGACGCAGAGGTGCTCGATGAGTAGTGCACGCCGAGGCACGCGTCGGGCCGTCGACCAGCCGATCGACACCACGCGAGGAATCCGCCCCACATACGACTCCGAGCGCTTTGGACGGCTGTCCGAACGAGTGGCCCGCTATATCGGCTCGTGGGCATTCATTGCGTGGATGACCGTGGTCGTCGCGCTGTGGGTTTCCTTCAACGTCTTTGCACCAAACGGCATCCGCCCAGACGCCTACCCATTCATCTTCTTGACATTGCTTCTGTCCCTCCAGGCGTCCTATGCCGCGCCGCTCATCCTGCTCGCCCAAAACCGACAGACTGACCGCGACCGCGTGCAGTACCAAGAGGACCGCCAACGCAATGAGCGCATGCTCGCCGATAGTGACTACCTGGCGCGCGAAGTTGCTTCGCTTCGAACAAGCCTCGGCGAACTCGCAACCCGTGACTACGTGCGAAGCGAGTTACGCGAGACGTTGGACGCGATCATGACCCGGCTTGACAACCTAGAGGAGTCGGCACGACGAGACCGCGAATCGCGTGACTCTCATCACGAGGATTCGCCGCCGAGCTGAGCGCCGAATAGCATCGGTCCGTGGCCAACCAACCAAACTCCGATGCCATCCATGCAGCCCTTGCGACTGTCGAGGATCCGGAGATCCATCGACCGATCACTGAGATCGGAATGCTCAAGAGCGTCGACATTCGAAAAGGTGGCGTCGTCGAGGTCGGTGTCTACCTGACCGTCGAGGGTTGCCCGATGCGGTCGACCATCACCGACCGCGTGATTGATGCCGTCATGAAGGTGCCGGACGTCTCTAAAGTGGACGTTCACCTGGATGTCATGAGCGATGAACAGCGCGCGGAGCTCAAGAAGTTGCTACGCGGCCACGATGCTCGCGAGATCCAGTTCACCCAGCCCGGTTCGACCACCAAGATTTTCGCAATCGCCTCGGGCAAGGGTGGGGTCGGTAAGTCGTCGGTAACAGCCAACCTCGCGGTTTCGCTCGCTAGCCAGGGCCTGAGCGTGGGCCTGTTGGACGCAGACGTGTACGGCCACTCCATTCCGCGCATCCTCGGCGCTACCAATCCGCCGACCATGGTCGAAGGCATGCTCATGCCACCACAGGCCTACGGCGTCCGACTCATCTCGATGCTTCCATTCAAGCCCGGCGGCGTCGAGACACCCGTCGCCTTCCGCGGCCCGATGCTGCACCGCGCCCTCGAACAATTCCTGTCAGATGTATGGTGGGGCGACCTTGACGTCCTCCTGCTCGACCTTCCCCCGGGCACCGGCGACATCGCCATCTCGACGGCGCAACTTCTCCCACACGCTGAGATCGTTGTCGTCACCACCCCTCAACTGGGTTCCTCCGATGTCGCAGTTCGCGCAGGAACACTCGCCGAGCAGACCCATCAGAAGGTCCTGGGCGTTGTCGAGAACATGAGCTCGTTCCCATGCCCGCACTGCGGAGAACCCCTCGACCTCTTCGGGGTCGGCGGTGGTGACCTCGTGGCGGAGCAACTCAGCAAAGTTCTGGGAGCGGATATCCCCGTGCTCGGCCGGATCCCGTTCGATCCTCGGCTACGCGAGGGCGGAGACAGCGGTCATCCCTTGGTGATTGCCCAACCCGAGGCTCCAGCGAGCATCGCGCTGCGCGACATCGCTTCGACACTTGGCAATCGACCACGCGGCCTGGCGGGCATGCAGCTCGGTATTTCACCGAACAGCCGCTGACCGTCGACCGTCCTAAGAGAGGTCGGGGTCGAACGATTGGGACGACTGCGGCGACCTATTCGCTGGGCCTGACTGTTCCGGCTCGCTCGAATTTGCCGCGTTCGCCCCAGAACCCTTGGATCGCGACTCGACGTCGTCAACATCGTCGTCTAGCAAACCCGACGCCAATCGTTTCGGATGAAGATCTCTGAAGTCCTTGAAGGTATTCATCGTGTCTGAAAAATCAACGCCGGCCGAATCCACGATCTCTTTGCGGGCGGATGTGGCCATCTCGCGGATCTGACGCACCCAGCGACCAGCATCGGCGGCGGCTTTCGGCAGTCTCTCCGGGCCGAAGATCAGCAAACCGATCACCGCGAGGGCGAGCAGTTCACCGATACCGATGTCAAACATGTCAGCCGATGTCTTCCGAGCCACCAAGCACGAGATCGACAGTGCGAGACTCACCACCGCGCAAGAACGTAATGCTGACCGTGTCTCCCGGGGCAAAGTTTCGAATAGCCACGACAAGTTCGGTCGAATCCGTGGTCTCTCGACCGGCGAGTGCGGTGATGACGTCACCATTGCGCAGGCCCGCTGCCTCTGCGGGGCCACCCGGATTGACCTCGCTGATCCGCGAGCCACCGTCGGTGTAGGTCGTATCCAGTGTGACGCCGATGATGGGCGTCTTCGAATCACCGGTGGCGATGATCTCCTCCGCAATCCGCTTCGCGGAGTTGACCGGAATAGCAAATCCGAGCCCGATGGATCCAGCGTCTCCATTGAAGGACGGCGCGAGCGTGGCAATCGCCGAGTTCACGCCAATCACCTGACCGGCGCTGTTCAGCAGCGGACCACCCGAGTTTCCGGGATTGATAGCCGCGTCCGTCTGCAAAGCATTGATGTAGGCCATCTCGCCTTGACCACCGGCTGTGACAGGACGATCCAAGGAGGAAATGATCCCCGCAGTGACCGTGCCCTCCAAACCCAACGGTGCACCGATGGCGATCGCTACGTCACCGACGTTGGCTTGATCAGAATCGCCCAGGCGGACGATGGGCAGGTCGGTCGCCTCCACCTTCAGCACCGCGAGGTCGTAGGCAGAATTGCGTCCCACGATCTCGGCCTCGGCGCTGTCTCCATTTTCGAAGAAGACCGTCAGCGAACCGCCGTCGGCAGCCGGTGCAGCCACATGGTTGTTCGTCAGGATGTAGCCATCGGGTCGGATCACGAAACCCGATCCGCTGCCTTGATCACCGTTGTTCTCGATGGCGATTGAGACGACGCCCGGCAGAACCGAAGAGACCATCTCGGCAATGGACGCCGGAAGCTCATCCGGGGGGATCGGGTCAGATGCGATAGACGACGGCTGCGGCGCAGGGGCCGACACGGTTGCCGGAGTCGCTGTCGTATCCACAGCCCGACCGATGACATAGCCGGCCAGACCAGCGAAGGTGCCGACCACCAAGGACACGACCGTGGCGATGACGATCACGCCCAAGAGCCCAAGGCCGGAGCGACCGGCGGTTTTCGTATGGGGCCGCGCATGCTGACCAGCGTGGCCATAGGGACCCCCTGCCGGGGCCGATCCGTAGGCCGCTCCTGGGCCCGGAGGTGGTGGCGGTGGCGTTGAGCCATAAGCCACGAAGTTGGGATAACCGGCGGGAGTTGTCGGTTGGGCCGGTGGTTGGGCCGGTGCTTGGCTGACAGGGGTCACAGCCGGGGCCGGGCTGACCGCCGGGATCGGTCCGGTGGAGGTGCCATCGGGTGATCCACCCGACTCCTCGCGGGGACTTTCGTCGGTCACGAAGCTCAGCCGCCCTTCTGTTTGCCTCGGGGCTATGTCCCCTAAGGCTAGGCTGCGTTTGTTCGCCGGGCACATCCGCGGGGGCATCGGGAGGAAAGCGCGCTATGTCATCGACGTCACCGAAGTCCGCGAGTCCGGTGAGTTTCGCCCAATTCGCCGATTCCTGGATCCCCGAGAACGACGCCCTCGCCAACGCACGGGAGCGAGCTCGGGAGTTCGGAATCACCTCAGTATCGCCGGCGACCGGGCGCTTTTTGACCTTCCTCGTCTCAAGCCTGCAGGCCCAAGCCGTTGTCGAGGTCGGCACCGGCACGGGTGTCTCGGGTGCGTGCCTCGCGGCTGGAATGACACCTGGTGGAACGCTGACCACCATCGACACGGAGGCCGAGTACCAGCGTCACGCCCGCGAGACCCTTAAGCAGTCGGGACACGAGCCATCACGGACTAGATTCATCGCCGGACGGGCGCTGGACGTCCTACCGCGTATGTCCGATGGCGCCTACGACGTCGTCGTCGTTGATGCTGATCGCGGTGAGTATCCGGCCATTCTCAACCAAGCAAAAAGGTTGCTCCGTATCGGTGGAGTAGTGGCCTTTATCGGCATCGGAGAAGACGACATGGTCGCCGATCCTTCTCGACGAGACGCTGAGGCGGCCTCGGTCAAAGAACTTGCCACCAGTTTGCGAGATGACACTGACTGGAGCGCCACTCCGCTCGTCGAGGGAGACGGAATGCTCGTGGCGTGCTTACTGCGCCGGGACTAACGACGCGATAGGAACCGAGGGCCAGAACCTCGGAGAAGGTGAACCAGAGGGTTACGGAAGAGCGCCGGTGAGTGCCTCGCCCAGGTTCTTGACTTCCTCGGCGTTCAACTCGACGACAAGCCGGCCGCCGCCTTCGAGGGGCACCCGCATGACATAACCCCGACCCTCCTTGGTCACCTCGAGCGGGCCATCGCCCGTCCGCGGCTTCATCGCGGCCATATCCGTCCCCTTCCGATCATCATCTCGACACGCCTGGAAAGCGCCCCGGGAAAGCCCTGCCAGCACCTGTGCACCGGCTGTCGAGGCTCTATTATCCCGGGTCACCCGGAACTCAGCGCGGCAGGGTGCCGGTCTCGACCAGTGACGCAAACTTGCGCAACGATTGCTTCACACTGGCAACAATGGCCGGTTTCACGAGGGGCCAGCCTAGACGAGCGAGGGGCCCTGGCGGCAACTCGAGTTCCTCGCGCCACACAAAGCGACTGCGACCATCGGGTAGAGCGAGTACCTCCATGGCGCCGGGCCCCCGGACAACCGACCCGGTATGCAGGACGTCGATCCGGTATGGCCGCTCCCAGCGGGTGATAGTCATGGTGTCCCAAAATCCGACCGGCCCGATGCCCGTCCAGGCCGCCAGTTCGGACTGCGTGCTCCGGCCGTCGCCGCTTCGGACCTCGACCTTGGTGCCCAACATCCATTCGTCCTGCCTGGCCCACTGGCTCAAAGCATCGAAGACCGCCTCGGCCGGGGCGTTGACCACGATGTCGAAGGACAGCCGGGTGCTCATCGACGCGGCTTGGGGTTCTTCAGCGCCTCGATCTCGGACTGCAACTCAGCGATAGTGGCGTCCACCTCGTCCATTCGGTATCCGCGTAGAACGACATCGAATGATGGATCACCGCCACGCTCATCCGGCCGGAGGTCACTCCCTGCATCCGGTAGCTCCGCGTCGAACCGTCCGACCACGAACCAGGCAGCGGCTGCGACCACCGCCAATCCGATGACGACGAACACCAAGGTCATGACTTCATTCCACCACGGTTGCGTTCGATGGTGCGCCAGACCCTGCAAGCGCTGCGAGTGCGTCGTCGACGGTGGTCGTCCAGTGGACACGATCAACACTGGCCTGGCTGACGAAGCCTCGTTCCACCCAGGCATAAACCTGAGCACGAAGGAGGGCGTAGTCGTCCCACGGATCGAGAACCACGACCGGTTTGTCGTGCATGGTCAAAGACCGCGACGTCCACACCTCCATAAGTTCCTCGAGAGTGCCGATACCTCCGGGGAGCGCTAGAAAAGCATCGGATCGCTCGTCCATGATCCCCTTGCGTTGGCGCATGTCGTGCGTCACGACAAGTTCGTCCGCATCCAGATCCGCCACCTCGCGATCCTTCAGCGCTTGCGGGATCACGCCAATCGTGTGGCCGCCGCTAGCTCGGACCGCACGCACTAGTCGACCCATCATCGAGACCGATCCACCGCCAGAGACGCACGTCCATGAACGGCTACCCAACGCGATACCTACGTCGTCGGCTAATTCAAGGTAACGCGGATCGATGCTGTCGCTTGAGGAGCAAAAGACACAGACCGCTGGGGCAGCGCTGGACGACACGAGGTGAGCCTAGGCGCCGTTCTGGCCGACGAGCCAAGAGTGCAAGGCAGTGTGGACTTTGCGCACTTCATCGATACGGACGTTTTCGTCGACGGTGTGCGCGATGGTCGGGTCTCCAGGCCCAAAGTTCAGTGCCGGGGTTCCCGCATGGGAAAAGCGTGCCACGTCCGTCCACCCGAATTTCGGCTCAACTTCACCGCCCATTGCCTCGACAAAACGCACAACGACCGGTTGGTCGAGTCCTGGGCGTGCTCCCGGAGCTTCATCGACCACCGTGATGTCAAAACCGTCGAAAACCTCGCGTACGTGCTCGATTGCATCCGGAACGGAAAGGTCGGGCGCGAATCGGTAATTGACGGTGACCACGCACTCATCGGGAATCACGTTTCCGGCAACCCCGCCACGGATGCCGACCGCATTCAATCCCTCGCGATAACGCAAGCCGTCGACGATCGGGGCGCGCGGCGCGTAGTCGGCTAGCCGAGACAGCACATCAACCGCTCCGTGGATCGCATTGCTCCCTTGCCACGAGCGGGCGCTGTGCGCGCGTTCGCCCGGGATGCCTACTTCAACACGGATGGTGCCCTGGCAGCCACCTTCGATGACTGCGTTGCTCGGTTCCATAACGATCGCAAGGTCCGCATGGAGCAGGTTTGGGTCCTCCTGGGCAAGGCGTGCCAGTCCGTTGTGGACTGCGGCAACCTCCTCACAGTCGTAGAAGATGAAGCGCACACCCACGTGTGGATCCGCGACGTCATGGGCGAGTTTTAGGGCGACGGCGACGCCACCTTTCATGTCGCACGAACCCAGGCCGTACAGGCGATTTCCGTCGATCCGATGTCGCAGATTGCCCGCTGCCGGGACGGTGTCGAGGTGTCCGGCGATGACCACGGCAGGTGGCTTTCCGGTCGTTTCGGCAACCACTGCGTTGCCCGATCGACGAACTGTCAGGTGCTGACACTCGCGCAGTGCTGCTTCCACGAGATCGGCGATCTGATGTTCGTCGTGGGACTCACTGGGAATATCGACAAGCGCGGCAGTGAGGTCGATGACGTCCGCTGAGAGATCAAGGTGCACGTGGATACGGTAGCCCGGTGAGCAATGTGACTATCGACGAGCAACTGACCCCGGTTACAGGACTAGCTTCTGCGTTGGGCCTGGCAACCATGGACGGCGAGGACGTCCTAGACGTCTGGTATCCCCAGCCCACGCTCGGAACCGAACTCATCGATGTACCCAACCTGGATGCTGCCACCAAGAGCGACGAGCTTCGCGGTGTGCGAACGGTAACCGTCCGGACGGTCATCGAGGATCTGGCCGAACCTCCGGTCGATGCCGCCGACGCCTACCTGCGCTTGCACCTTCTCTCCCATCGATTGGTACGACCACGCACGATCAACCTCGACGGCGTATTCGGAAAGTTGCCGTTGAATGCTTGGACCAACCTCGGACCCATTTCTCCCGAGCGCCTCACCGACGTTCACCTACGTGCGAGAGCTAAGGGAGTGCACGTGACCGTGTTCGGGGTGGACCGCTTTCCGCGCATGGTCGACTACGTCGTACCGACCGGAGTCCGGATCGCCGACGCCGATCGCGTTCGCCTGGGAGCTCACGTCGCCGAAGGAACCGTGGTCATGCACGAAGGCTTTATCAACTTCAACGCCGGAACGCTTGGTACGTCCATGGTCGAGGGTCGCATCAGCGCTGGAGTCGTCGTGGGTGACGGATCAGACATCGGTGGTGGAGCATCGATCATGGGAACACTGTCCGGCGGCGGCAAGGAGGTCATCAGCATCGGCAGTGGGTGCCTGGTTGGCGCCAATGCCGGTGTGGGCATTTCTTTGGGCAACGACTCCATCATTGAGGCCGGCTGCTACGTCACCGCCGGATCGAAGGTGTCGCTACCAGATGGCGCGACCGCCAAAGCGCGCGAACTTTCTGGACACCCGAATCTGTTGTTCCGACGAAATTCACAGTCCGGCGCACTCGAAGTGGTCCAGCGCACCGGAAGTTGGGGCGGCCTCAACGCCGACCTCCACGCCAACTCCTGACCGCTTCCCCCGAATCCGGGGGAAGCGGTTAGCGGTAGGTCATGGAGGTGTAGTCGCGAAGGACCTCGCCGACGTACACCTGACGTGGGCGTCCGATCTTGGTAGTCGGATCCTCGATCATCTCGCGCCATTGAGCGATCCAGCCAGGCAGACGGCCCAGAGCGAACAACACCGTGAACATTCGCGTCGGGAAGCCCATCGCCTTGTAAATCAGGCCCGTGTAGAAGTCGACGTTCGGGTACAGCTTGCGCTCAATGAAGAACTCATCGGCAAGTGCGACCTCTTCGAGGCGAAGTGCGATGTCGAGTAGCGGATCATCCACGTTCATCTGCTCGAAGACTTCGTAGGCGGTCTTCTTCACAACGGCAGCTCGGGGGTCGTAGTTCTTGTAGACGCGGTGACCAAAGCCCATCAGTTTGACTCCGGCCTCACGGTCCTTCACTGCCCGGATGAAGCGGTTCACGCCGCCACCAGACGCATGGATATTTTCGAGCATTTCGAGCACCGCTTGGTTGGCGCCACCATGCAGAGGTCCGAAGAGCGCATTGACACCGGCGGACACGGATGCGAAGAGATTCGCGTGGGAAGAGCCCACGAGTCGAACGGTGGACGTCGAGCAGTTCTGCTCATGATCGGCATGCAGGATCAGCAACTGATCCAGCGCACGGGACACGACCGGATTTGCCACGTACTGCTCAGCTGGCACACCGAAGGTCATGCGCAGGAAGTTGTCCTCAAAGCTGTAAGAGTTGTCCGGGTACAAAAAAGGCTGTCCGACCGACTTCTTGTAGGCGTAGGCCGCGATCGTTGGCAGCTTGGCCATCAAGCGAATGGTCGAGATGTGGACCTGCTCCTCATCGAACGGATCGAGTGAGTCTTGATAGAAGGTCGACAGTGCCGAGACCGCTGACGAGAGCACCGCCATAGGGTGCGCATCGCGCGGGAATCCGTCGAAGAAGCGACGTAGGTCCTCGTGGAGCATCGTGTGCTTGGTGATGCTGTCCGAGAATTCCTGGAGCTGCGCCGTCGTCGGTAACTCCCCGTAGATCAGCAAGTACGAGGTTTCTAGGAAAGTCGATTGTTCGGCAAGCTGCTCAATTGGGTACCCGCGATACCGCAGGATTCCGGCCTCGCCATCAATGAAAGTAATGGATGACGAGCACGATGCTGTGTTGACGAAACCGTGATCGAGCGTGACATGCCCCGTCTCCTTCAGCAATGACGAGATGCCCAGTCCCGACTCCCCCACTGTTGAGGGAACGACCGGTAGAGGCACCTCTCCACCCGGATGCTGAAGCGAATAATCAGACACGCGAACCTCCTGCGGGCAGACTACCCATCAGTAACTACCGCCAACAGCGGGGATCCGAACTCTCGTCTGTGAGAAGGCTCACGACGATCAGGGACAATCGAGGCTTATTCCATTAGCCGAGAGATGGCGGCATCTACCCGCTCGTCCGTTGCCGTCAGTGCCACTCGAACGTGGGTGTTGTCGCCGTAGAACGCACCCGGTGCAACCAAGATCCCACGCTCAGCGAACCATCGCGCGGTGTCCCATGAATCCTCACCACGGGTTACCCACAGATACAAACCAGCGACGCTGTCATCAATCACAAAACCTGCGGACTCCAGTGCAGCTGTGAGTAACTCGCGGCGTCGTCCGTACTTTCCTCGCTGTTCGACAACGTGGGCGTCGTCGTTATAGGCCGCCACGGCAGCGCGCTGGATAGGAGCGGGCACCATCATGCCGAGGTGCTTGCGCACCGCCAGCAGGCTGGCAATCACATCTTGGTCACCGGCAACGAAACCAAACCGGTATCCGGCCATCGACGAACGCTTGGACAGAGAATGAAGCGCAAGCACGTTGGTGAGATCGCCGTCGTTGACCCGCGGGTCGAGAATGGAAATCGGTTCTTGTTCCCAGCCCAGTTCGATGTAGCACTCATCGCTGACAACGACGATGCCCTGCCGGCGACTCCACGCCACGATCTCTCGAAGGCGATCGACGGACAGCACCGATCCAGTCGGATTGCTTGGGCTGTTGAGCCACAACATGGATGCGTTCTCAACGCTTTCGACATCGTCGGTAGCGACAACCTCCGCCCCAGCGACGAGCGCTCCAACGGCGTATGTCGGGTAGGCGACTTCGGGAATAACGACGACGTCTGAGCCGCCCACACCAAGACCTGTGGGTAACCACGCCACCATTTCCTTAGAACCGATGGTGGGAAGGAAACCGACGTCATCGACGCCCAGCCGGCGAGCCATCCAGCCGGTGCAGGCTTCAGCTAGTTCGGGAAGCCCAGCGGTTGTCGGGTATCCCGGCGAGTCGGCAGCCTCGCGCAGCGCCTGCTGAACCACAGCGGGCGTGGGGTCGACGGGCGTGCCAACCGACAAGTCGACGATGCCGTCGACGTGCTCGCGGGCCCGGGCAGCAACTGGTGCCAGCGTGTCCCATGGAAAGTCAGGTAACCGGAGGCTCATCCGGTCACCGCCGAACTACGCGTCCTCTTTAGGAGGAACGTTCGCAAGAAGCGCGGCATCAAACGTCTGCGCGCCGAGCTTGGCTGCACCACCCGGGGATCCAAGATCAGCGAAGAACTCCGCATTGGCAGCGGTGTAGTCCGTCCACTCATCGGGAACGTCGTCCTCGTAGAAGATTGCCTCGACCGGGCAGACCGGCTCGCACGCTCCACAGTCCACGCACTCGTCGGGCTGGATGTAAAGCATCCGATCGCCCTCGTAGATGCAGTCGACGGGACACTCTTCGATACACGACTTGTCCTTGACATCCACACACGGGAATGCGATGACGTAGGTCACCTCGAGCCTCCGGTTCAGAACATTGATGCGTGGAACTCCCACGCAACGGGGAACACGCTACACAAGGGCCCCCGCGATGGGCAGGTGTGGCTCGTGTTGATCCCAGGTCTGCGGGTGAGGTTTACGGCTCCCCCTCGCTCGTGTTCCGCAATGCGGCATAGCAAGCGCGATATGTCTTCCACCTAGGGTTGCGGCATGAGGTTGTACGACACCAAGGCCCGCGGCATCCAGGAGATCATTCCTGCCCACGAGCGCCACCTGACGCTGTACGCCTGCGGCCCGACGGTCTACCGAGACGCCCACGTCGGCAATATGCGTACCTTCTTGCTTACCGATCTGATCGCGCGCTTGGCCCGACTCCATGGGTGGCGGACCACGGTCGTGCAGAACATCACAGATGTCGGGCACATGGCTGACGACACCGGACTCGGCGGCATCGACGAAGGTCAAGGTGGCGGCGAGGACCGGGTCCTGCGGCAGGCCAGCGACGAGGGACGAGGTGCGCTAGCCGTGGCTCGCCACTACGAGGACGCCTTCCACCGCGACCTGGCGGCGCTGAATATCCACCCTGCTGACCACTATCCGCGCGCGAGTGAATCCATCGACGACATGGTCGAACTGATCAACTCATTGATGGATGCCGGTCATGCGTACGTCGGCAACGACGGTTCGGTTTTCTTCGATGCACGGTCATTTTCCGACTATGGCGCACTAAGCGGGAATCGCCTGGAGGAACTCCGCCCTGGACACCGCTTCGAGGGTGGGGTCGATCCGGCGAAGAGATTCCATGCGGACTGGGCGCTGTGGAAAAAGGCGCCGGAGACTCGAACACAACTCGTTTGGGACACACCGTGGGGCGTGGGATATCCCGGGTGGCACACCGAATGCAGCGCCATGAGCATCAAGCTGCTAGGCAACTCAATCGATGTCCACACCGGGGGCATCGATCTACGCTTTCCGCACCACGAAGATGAGCGGGCCCAAAGCAACTCGGTCACAGGAACCGACGTGGTACGCCATTGGGTGCATGCCGAGCATCTGCTCTTCGACGGGCGGAAGATGAGCAAGTCCTCAGGCAACGTCGTGCTCGTTCAGGACGTGATCGATCGCGGGATCGATCCTCTGGCGCTGCGCCTGGCGTTCCTGCAGCATCGGTATCGCCAACAGATGAATCTGACGTGGGCCGTGATTGAGGGAGCGCAGACAACGCTCGATCGGTGGCGGTCCAAGGTGGCACAGTGGGCGACAAGCCCATCAGCTCCAATTCCCGAGAACTACCGACAACAGTTCCTCGAGGCTGCCGATGATGACCTCGACACCCCCCGAGCTCTACAGGTGCTGCGGGCCGTAGAACGCGACCTCGAGCCAGCCGACGGTGCACGCTTCGAGTTCTTCGCCTGGGCCGACCGACTCCTAGGCATCGACCTAGCCCGCACTGTGGGCCAACAGGCACAACAGGAACCGGTTCCTGAGGGCATTGCAGACCTCATCGAACAACGGGCTACGGCCCGAAGTGAGAAAGACTTCGCAACCAGTGACCGTATCCGCGACGAACTGGCCGAACGCGGCTTTACCGTGACCGACACACCTGATGGTCAAGTGGTCGAACGAAGTTAGCCGATTGGAGCCTGACCCCTAACCGACGGAAACTTGCTCGGCGGGTACGTTCTCGAACGTCTCGCCCTCGACAGCCGGTTCCGGTTGGCTATTCCCTCGGTCGGCGTCACCCGCTGGTGCGTCTTGTTGGGCGTCGTCGTTCTTCTTGTCTTCGTCCTTCTTCGGCTTCTTTCCGCACACAACCTTGGGTGCCGCGCGATAGTACGTCCGGATCGTTTCACGCTTCACTTCTTCTTCGGCTTGGTAGAAGACACGATCGACGTTGATCGAGAAGCCCGGGATACCGCTTTGTGAACTGCAGCCACCCTTCTTCTTGCGATAGATCGTCTCCGGCTTTCGGATACTGGTTCTCTCGCCGAACTCGGCTTCGATCTCGTCGTAGACCCGAGTTCCCCAGAAGTCGACGGTCATCGATGAGTTGGTCATCTTGGTGGTGATCAATACCGGATAGGGGCTGTCGTTGCGGAACTTCATATCGAAGATGCCCCACGCGACGGTTGCCTCTAGACCCGGCTGATAGCGCGAGATGTAGACCGAGTGCGCCCTGGTGTCGACCCGCTCCATCCCAGCGAAGAAAGCCGCAGTCCACACTGCAGTGGTCGCAGCCGACACCCCACCACCCAGTGCGTCCTCGAAGACACCACCGGGTCCGATGATCGTTCCGACGGTGTAGCCGTTTTCCTCGGTCCGCTCCTTGATGGTGTCGTTCATCGAGAAAGTCTCACCCGGCATTAGGACCGTGCCGTCCACGTACTCGGCCGCTTGTCCGATGTTCGTGACGCGGTAGGGCGCATAGTTGAACTTCTGGGTGAAATTCGACAACTTGTCCGTGATACCCAGAGCCTCGGCGTCCGCAGTGGTGAAGTCAGGTTGTCGTTGGCCCTCGGTCACGATCACTTCGCGCTTGCCGCCTGATGCGCCGTCCTGCCCGAGAACCGTCAGTACTTGCGCCGCAAGTGCATCGTCTTCGATCCCGCCCCCGGCACGGCTCGGCACGATGCGCAAAGTACCGTCCTTCTTCACCCTGAAGCGAGCATCGCGCGGCTGCTCGGCAACGATCAATTCATCCGCAATCGACTCGTACAGGACTGCCCCGTCTAGCGACGGAACGAAGTCACCACCCATCGCCGTGAACGTCAACGCGTCGCCAATGACGTCTGCCGGGATCTCAGCAACGACGTCACCTACGGCAACCCTGACCGGGCCGGAAACTGCCGAAACGGCGAAGGCGTTCGCAGCCTCGGCGTTTGCGACCGTCACGGTCGGCTCCTCGACCACAACCGGGAGTTCGGCTATCAGGCGAGGTTCCAAAACCGACGACAGGATCACTTCACGAGTGACCTCTGGATCAATGACGCGACCTTGTCGACCCGGGGAGTACCGCACGCTTGTCCCATCGACACTCAAGGACGGTTCGATTGGAGTGACAGTGGACAACCGTGTGAGCGTTGCGATCTGCCGGTCCAATAGTTCTTCGTCGACAACAAGCACTGGTTCGACTTCTGTCGATCCTCGTTGAAACAGTTTCGTCAAAGGATTCAGATTCGTTGAGACGAGTGGATCAACAGTCTCCGCAGCGCTCACTCGGACACCTGCTTGGCGAGGTTTCACAACCAGAACTTGGCCGTTGTTATCAAACTCCAGTGGCTCGGCTGCCTTCTTCGACAGTTCTTCTCGGACCAACGCAATCGCCTCGTCACGAGACAATCCGCTGATGTCAACTCCACGGACCGATGTATTGGGCGGGATACCGGGTTGGCTCAACGCAACGATCACAACCACGAGAACCAAGACGCCGGCAATAGACCACGCGACGATGCGAGCAGCCATCCACTGCTTCTCAGACGGGCGCCATCGACGTCGGTGTGACTCGTTCACTAACTCCTCTTCTCCCGCACGTCCGGACTACCGCTGAAACCCCACCACGTGGACCCGTTGTCTACACGCGGTACACGATGGTAAGCACGCACCCGCCTCGGCTCCAAACTCAGGTGTGCCCCGGGCAATTCCCTGACCGATCAGCTTGCTTCCGCATCTTGCCGCGCAGTCGGGCGCAGCGGCCTCCCAGGCAATGTCGCAATGGTCGAACCCATGATCGCGCCGACGAGCAGATAGGCCCACTGTCGTGCACCACTACTGATCGCGATGTCACCACCGGCGGTTTCGCTTGCCAGGAAGACGGTCATTGCGATCCACCCGGCCAACAGCAACCAGCCGGACCACCGAGACCGAGTCCCCACCGTGACACCACGAATCGCGATGAGAAGCACCACGAGAACGATCAATACGCCCCAAGGGATCACCAGATACCGGTCGCCAAACATAAGAACCGATCGGTGTGCTTGAACGAAGGCACCCAGGAGACCGATGAGGAGCCCGGCGGCCAACGACGCAACCGGCGCCAAGGCACGACCGGCCTTTGTCACTCGCTGACCCCGGCAAACAGATCTGTTTCGCGGTCCGATCCTGGCTCGGGGGAATGTGCTCCACGAACGAGTCGGAAGTACTCCGTTCCCATCGCCTGAGATCCGAGGTTGTTCGATAGCGCGAAGAAACCACCATCGACAGTGACCTGGGTGCGATGTGCGGCAAGCGCAGCCATCTTTGTGTCGAGGAATTCGGTGGCTTCCACTGCTGTGGTGATGAGGTCGTCGTCACACGCGAACGGGAGATCCTCGGGGTCCATCGAAGCGAACTCACTGTCCGAACCCTGCTCGCGAAGCGCCATGATCCCAGCGCGGATGATGCTGCGCGGGAACGCTGTCCAGTAGACCTTGGGAACCGACCACGCATCCCCCAGATCAGGCCGGAAAGACGGTGATTCGGCAAGGGCAACCGCATAGTGGGTGACGCGGTGAGCCTGTATGTGGTCCGGATGGCCATATCCACCGAAGTCGTCGTAAGTGACCGCGACCTGCGGTCGCACCTCACGAATGACCGCGACCAGATCAGTAGCCGCCGCTAGGAGATCGGCCCGCCAAAAGCAGTCCTCACGCTCGTTGCTCGGGACGCCCATCATCCCCGAATCGCGATAACGGCCCGGCTCTCCGAGGAAACGATGATCAGCGACGCCGAGCATCTCCATGGCCTCCGCGAGTTCCCCAATCCGATGCTCGCCAAGAGTGTCGTGCTGATCGGCAGCCAGATGTTCCAACTCCGGGACAAGGACCTCGCCCTCCTCGCCGAGTGTGCAGGTCACCAGCGTGACCTGCACGCCGTCCGCCGCGTACTTGGCCATCGTGGCTCCCGTACCGATGGTCTCGTCATCGGGATGGGCATGAACAAGGAGCAGGCGGCGATCGGCAATAGTCACGACGTCAGGCTACTTGCGCCTCCTCTGACCGCACGCCGTCGTGGCTTCTCGGGCACCATAGGCCGGTGACCGATCAGAAGCGAAGCAAGCCACAGGAGACCGCAGTCGACGGTGCCACCTTGAGTTTCCCCCGCCAACGGGCGGTCACCCGCGGCTTCCGACTAGGGGCCCCGCGCGCATTTCGCATCGTTCGCCGATCCGATGGCAGCGCCAGAGTGTTCTTCATCCGCAGCAAGGACGGGCGAACAGCTAGCGGCGACCTGTGGTGCGCAGACCAAAACGACCAGTGGATCGAGAAACTCTTGGTTCGGGCCGCAACGGTCGAGGGGAATGGCGAGCTCCCCCCAGCCGAGCGCGCACGTCGAGAACGGCTCCGCGAAGTCACCGCCGGCATCACCACCTATTCACTGGACACAGATGGGTCACACGCTGCTTTTGTGGTTGACGGCACTCCATACGTCGTCGCCGTCGACACCGGTGAAGTAACTGAACTTGCTAACCCAGGCCCGGTCGTCGATCCGCAAATAAGCCCCGACGGGAAACGTGTTGCTTTCGTCCACGACAACCGGGTCTGGTGCGCTGAGCTTGTCGCCGCGGAAGCCACATGCCTCACTCCTGAGGAGGGTGACGCGATCGGTTGGGGGCTAGCCGACTTCATTGCGTCAGAGGAACTCGAACGCCACCGCGGCATGTGGTGGCTGGCTGATTCGCAGCGGCTGCTTGTGGAACGAGTCGACGAATCAGACGTTGAAACACGATGGATCGCTGACCCGGCACAGCCCGAGCACGAGCCAATCGCGCATCGATATCCGTCCGCGGGAACTCCGAACGCGGCTGTTTCATTACACGTGGTCGGTATTGACGGCACCATCACCGAAACGTCATGGGACAGGCAGGAGTACTGCTACCTAGCGAGCGTCACCACGCCTTCCGATCACAAACCACTGATCTCAGTACTGGATCGCACTCAACAACACCAACATGTCCTGGAATTGATCGATGACCGCTTGGTTGTGCGAGCCGAGCACACACAAGAACCCTGGATCACGGTCATCGCTGGTTCACCGAACACCGATCCGACCGGTGCGCTAGTGGAGGTACTGGATCGTGATGGCTCTTTTCGAGCGTGCCGTGATGGCGAAGCCTTCTCGCCAGTCGGCTGGAATATCGACGCGATACTCGACGTGGACGCAGACGGCGTAACGGTGCAGGCCGCCCTGGACCCAGAAACCCGCGTCCTCGCGCGGATCGACTTCACAGGAGACGCCACCATCCTCACCGACTCTGGGCGCTGGTCTGCTGGGACTGCAAACGGAGATGTCCGAGTAGTCGCATCGACGAGCATCGACCAAACCCGCTCGACCGTCACGATCATTGACTCTGGGCACACGATCGAGGTGAAGTCGGCTGCCGAACAACCGAACCTCACTCCTCGCCCCCGACTCATGCGCGTCGGTGAGCGCGATCTCAGCGCGGCGGTTCTGCTTCCCACCAACCACGAACCCGGAATGCAGTGGCCGGTTATCTGCAGCCCCTACGGCGGTCCGCATGCACAGCGCGTCATAGCGGCGGGCGGTGCCTACCTCACCGAACAGTGGCTCGCCGATCAGGGATTCGCCGTCGTGGTGATCGACGGTCGCGGAACTCCCGGCCGAGGGCCGCAGTGGGAGTACGCCGTTCACCACGATCTCGCTGGACCAGTTCTAGAGGATCAGGTGGATGCGCTACACGCGG
>JBDQFC010000024.1:32072-37180 GCA_040266055.1 Candidatus Nanopelagicales bacterium
GAGGCTCTCGACCTGTCACGCGTTGGCATCCGCGGGTGGTCCTTCGGCGGCTACCTGGCAGCACTTGCGGTACTCGATCGACCGGACGTGTTCCATGCTGCTGTTGCCGGGGCACCGGTCACCGAATGGCAGCTCTACGACACTGCCTACACCGAGCGTTACTTAGGAAATCCGAACGACGACGCAATTCCCTACGAGCGAACCTCGCTGCTGACCCGCGCAGCCCAGCTCACCCGCCCCCTTCTGCTCATCCACGGCCTGGCCGATGACAACGTCCTCGCCGCGCACACGCTGCAGATGTCCAGCGCCCTGCTCGCGGCGGGACGACAACACAATGTGCTTCCACTGAGCGGTGTCACGCACATGACGCCTCAAGAGGTGGTCGCTGAGAACCTGCTGCTAGCTGAGGTGGACTTCTTCCGAGCGAACCTTGGATAAGTGGGCGGGCGCTACTTGCGCTTGCGACTCGCCTTGACTCGCTCGGTGACGTCCAGCAACACCTTGCGCATTCGCACCGCCGAGGGAGTGACTTCCACACACTCGTCTTCGCGACAGAACTCCAGAGCCTGCTCTAGTGAGAGTTCTCGGTGCGGGATGAGAGGTACGAGTACCTCGCCAGTGCTTGACCGCATGTTGGTGAGCTTCTTTTCCTTGGTCGGATTCACATCCATGTCATCGGATCGCGAATTTTCTCCGACGATCATTCCCTCGTACACCTCGGTGCCGGGTCCAACGAACATCGTTCCCCGCTCTTGGAGATTGGCCAGGGCGAAGCCAGTGGTGCTGCCGCTTCGGTCAGCAACGAGAGAACCCGTAGGCCGCGTGCGCAATTCCCCGTACCAAGGCTCGTAGCGGTCGAAGACGTGGTGCAAGAGCCCGGTTCCTCGGGTTTCGGTCAAGAACTCCGTCCGGAAGCCAATCAGGCCGCGAGCCGGAACGAGGTAGTCCATTCGAACCCAGCCGGAACCATGGTTGACCATCTGCTCAAGGCGGCCCTTGCGAAGCGCCATAAGTTGTGTCACCACGCCGAGATAGTCCTCGGGAACATCTACGCTCAAACGCTCGACAGGCTCGTGGATCTTGCCGTCGATTGTGCGAGTAACCACCTGAGGCTTGCCGACAGTGATCTCGAACCCCTCGCGCCGCATCAGTTCCACGAGGATCGCCAGCTGTAGTTCGCCGCGACCGTGGACCTCCCAGGTGTCGGGACGCTCGGTGGGCAATACGCGAATGGAGACGTTTCCGATCGTCTCGGCATCCAGACGCGCCTTAACCATGGGAGCTGTCAATTTGGTGCCCCCGCTACGACCGGCCAACGGTGAGGTGTTGATGCCGATGGTCATCGAGATCGATGGCTCGTCGACAGTGATGACGGGCAGTTGCCTTGGGTCATCGAGGTCGCCGAGGGTCTCGCCGATGGTGATGTCCGGGATACCCGCAACGGCGATGATGTCTCCAGCAGACGCACTCTCGACAGGAACGCGCTCAAGTGCCTCGGTCATGAGAAGTTCGACGACCTTGGCGCGATCGACACCACCGTCACCACGGATCCACGCAACCGGTTGACCCTTGGCGATGGTGCCCTGGTGAACCCGACACAGGGCCAGTCGTCCCAGGTAGGGCGATGCGTCGAGGTTTGTCACGTGCGCCTGGAGCGGTGCGCCTTCGTCAAAGGTGGGTGCGGGAATCGTCGACAGCAACGTCGCGAACAGCGGTTCAAGGTTCTCCGAGTCTGGCTGACCACCATCCGCAGGCATCGTGGTTGACGCTCGTCCGGCGATAGCACTCGTGTAGATGATCGGGAAGTCAATTTGGGAATCGTCCGCGTCGAGATCGAGGAACAACTCGTAGACCTCGTCGACCACTTCCTTGATCCGGGCATCACTGCGGTCGACCTTGTTGATGACGAGGACGACGGGCAGACGCTTGCTCAGCGCTTTGCGGAGCACAAACCGCGTCTGTGGCAAGGGACCTTCGGATGCATCGACGAGGAGCACTACGCCATCGACCATCTCCAAGCCACGCTCGACCTCGCCACCGAAGTCAGCGTGCCCGGGCGTATCGATGATGTTGAAGGTGACGCCCCCTTCGGGAGCTGATGGCCCGACGTACCGAACGGAGGTGTTCTTCGCCAGGATCGTGATGCCTTTCTCACGCTCGAGGTCCATCGAGTCCATGACCCGCTCGGCCACGTCCTGGTTCTCTCGGAAGGCACCGGACTGCCACAACATGGCATCCACGAGCGTGGTCTTGCCGTGGTCGACGTGGGCGATGATGGCGATATTGCGAAGATCTTCTCTCGAGGGCACCTGCGAACAGTAGACGCAGCCTCGAGCAGCTACGTCAGCAGCGGGAGGACTTTCATTTCGAACAGCGGCGCGAGATCGTTCCTGCTTCCGTCGTAGGGCATGTCAAGCCACAGGAGTTCGGCGATCTCTGCGCTTGCCCTCGCACCCGCAACTAGTGGGTGTTCGAAGATGTGACCGGTTACCAGTAGGCCGGGCTCGTTAGCCGCCGGCGACGTGAACGTTCCAAGAAGCCGCAAGCGATCAGGATCAAGTTCAATGTCGATTTCCTCGATGCATTCGCGACGGATCGTCACATCCGGTGATTCACCCGGTTCGATCTTCCCGCCTGGCAGCATGAAGCGATCGGTACCTTGCTTTCGCACGAGCAGCACTCTGCCCACGTCATCGCGCAAGACCACTGCAGAAACGATGAGATCTGACACACCCCAAGTTCACCATGAGATGCTCGCTGCATGGCTTCAACGCTGCGAACACTCGGACGCCTAGGACTTGCGGCCGTCCTGCTCATTGCAGGCTTCGGTCATTTCACCAGCGCCGATGCCTTCCTGGCGCAAGTGCCGCAGTGGATGCCGGCCCCAGAGGCCGTGGTTGCCGTATCCGGAGTCGTCGAACTCCTACTGGGCGCAGCCTTGATAGCCACGCCGCGAAAGTGGCGTCCGATGCTCGGGGGGATAGTCGCGGGGTTCTTCGTCGTCATTTTTCCCGGCAACATCTCGCAATTCGTCACTGGAACGTCAGCATTCGGACTTGATAGCGACGCTGCGAGATTTGTTCGATTGCTGTTCCAGCCAGCTCTTGTGGTGTGGGCGCTGTGGTGCACGCAGGCGTGGTCCACGTGGAGGGCCAAGCGGAGGTCGATCATCCAACAGTGAGGAACCGCTCGAGGGAATCGAAGTAGCTCTCCATCCCCTCTTGAGCCTGCGCCGCTTCACCCTCCGGCAAGGCACCGAACTGGCTGAACTTCACCCAACTGCGCATGCCTCGAGAGTCGAACTCAACGCGAATCAAGTGATGCTCCGACGACTCGTCTCGAGCATCGAATTCCTCACGAGACTGCGTGTAGTGCATGGTGTGATCGATTCGAGCATGAGGGACGACCGCTGTGTACGTCCCGTAGAAGTACGCCACGAAGCCGTATTCGGGAACGTCGACCGCGACGCTCCAGGCACCACCATCGACGCTGTCGGATGTCACAGATCCAGGAACGCACGACAGATCGGTCGGGTGGTACCACTGCTCGAGGGCGCTGGCATCGACCCATGCGTCCCACAGCACCTCGACCGGAAGATCAAACTCACGCTCGACGCTGTAGAGGAAATCGTCCATGGTGCTCCTTTTTTCGAATCGTTTAGAGGCCGTTGTCTTTGCGATAGAAAGCGACGACGGCATTCGCGTGACCGTGACCCATGCCTTGTTCCTTTAGGTACCCAACCTGCTCCATGTGCTTGGCGTCGCGGACCGCATCAAGCCGTTCCATCCAATATGAGATTGGAAATCCGTACTTCTTCTCGATCGACGGGAAGTAAGAAGCAGGTCCCTGCACTTTGTCCGTCACAGCACTCCTTACACGCGGCTATCACCAATTACACCTTGAAGCGGAACGCGACCACGTTGCAGCGCAGATCAACGGGACGACTGAGCCGGCTCGATCAGGTCCCACAGGTTGCCATAGCGGTCGCGAAAGACCACAACTCTCCCGTAGGCCTCCTGTCGTGGCTCCTCGGTCATCTCGACGCCCCGGGCCACCAGGCGGGCATACTCGGCAGTAAAGCTGTCCGTGTGAAGGAACAGGCCCACGCGACCTCCCGCGTGCCGGCCGATCGCGTCCCGCTGCAGGGGTGTCGTGGCAACCGCCAGCAGCATGCTCGTCCCCTCAGGGTCCGGAGCCACACGCACCCAGCGCTTTCCGCCTCCCAGATCAGTGTCCTCCAGGAGCGCGAATCCGAGGTCCCCGACGTAGTGGGCAATGGCGATGTCGTAGTCGTCTACGAGCAGGGTGACGGCGTGCAACCGCAAGGTACCTCCTAGACGTTGAAGCGGAACTCGACTACGTCGCCATCTGCCATTACGTAGTCCTTGCCCTCCATGCGGACCTTGCCGCGAGACTTCGCCTCGGCCATCGATCCAGCGTCCATCAACTCGTCGAAGGACACGACCTCGGCCTTGATGAAGCCCTTCTGGAAATCTGTGTGAATGACTCCAGCAGCTTCCGGCGCCGTCGCGTTCTTGGGGATCGTCCACGCACGCGCTTCTTTCGGGCCGGCAGTCAGATACGTCTGGAGCCCGAGCGTCTGGAAGCCGACGCGTGCCAGCGCATCGAGGCCCGATTCGTCCTGGCCAACAGATTGCAGCAACTCCAGGGCTTCGTCGTCCGGTAGTTCGACGAGTTCGGCTTCGACCTTCGCATCGAGGAAGACCGCATCCGCTGGTGCGACGAGTTCGCGCATGCGGTTCTTGAAGTCCTCGTCGGTCAACTGGTCTTCGTCGCAGTTGACGACGTAGAGGTACGGCTTGGCCGTAAGCAAGGACAGTTCCCGGATGGGCTCAGCGTCGAATCCGGCAGCGAAGAGAGTCGTGCCGGCGTTCAAGATCTCCGCAGCCTGCTCCGCGGCGGCGAGCACCGGCGCCTTGGATTTGTCGTTGCGCGCTTCCTTGGTCAGACGGGGAATGGAGTTCTCGAGCGTCTGCAAGTCGGCGAGGATCAGTTCAGTGTTGATCGTCTCCATGTCCTCGGCTGGGGAGACCCGACCCTCGACGTGAACAACGTCGTCGTCATGGAAGGCACGTAGGACCTGGCAG
>JBDQFC010000025.1:0-33320 GCA_040266055.1 Candidatus Nanopelagicales bacterium
GGTCAGCACGACGCGGCGTTGGTGTTGCTGGATATTCCAGAGATGTCGTCTCTGCCGGCTGGTGGGGAGCGAGCCCGACTGCAGTACGCATACGCCGCGACCCTCGAGGCGCTAGGTCGCACGGACGAGGCTCGAGAATGGTTCGCCAAGGCAGCGGCCTCCGACGTGGATGACGAGACGGACGCAGCCGACCGCCTCACCCCCTAACCTCCCGCGAACTTGCAGTCTGAGGGCGCGAACTTGCAGTCTGAGGGCGCGAACTTGCAGTCTGAGGGCGCGAACTTGCAGCGACTAGGCGTTGGCGTCGGACTTCTGGAGCCAGCGCCAGATTCCGGATACCTGGGCCTGGGTGCTTGAGAGTTCCTCGAACTTTTTCGCTCGATCAGGGTCCGCGTAGAACTGCGGGTGCCGCTGCTTGTCCTTCTCGTGAACCATCGCGACGGCGTGTTCGAGGTCTAGCCCGGCGTGATACGCCTGAGAGACCTGCTCGACCCAGTAGTGCAGTTCGGCCTCGGACTCGGCGAACACTCTCTCCACGTCGGTCACCGGTCCAAAGTGGCTGAACAGCAATCGTGCGGGTGCGGCTTGGCGCATGCGCTGTAGTGAGTTCAGTGCAAGATCCAGATCGAAATCCGGCGGTGGGGTGGCCGGTCGCACCTCTTCGGTATCCGGAACGAAGACACCAGCGGCGTCTCCGGTGTAGAGGTCTCCAGTCTGCGAGTCGACCAGGGCCACGTGATGCGAAGCATGACCGGGGTTATGGAAGGCATCAAGCCGGCGGCCATCGCCGAGGTCGATTGACCCCGTTCCCGCCAGGGTGTTCAGGCGTTCGGCGGGTGTGGGCAGCAGCGGACCGAAGAGTCTTTGCATTTCTGGCCCGAATACCCGCATAGCGCTAGCGATTAATTTCGTGGGGTCGGCGAGGTGCCGCGCACCGCGTTCGTGCACGACGACCTGGGCGTTGGGGTAGGCCAAAGCTATGTCGCCGACACCACCGGCGTGGTCGAGGTGGATGTGGGTGACAACCACGGTCGCGAGGTCGGGGGCATCTATGCCCAAGGCGTCGAGAGCGGCGATGACGGCCGGAGCCGAAAGGGCTGTTCCGGTTTCAACTAGGCACGGTCGCGAGCCGCGGATGAGGTAGCTCGACGTGATACCCGTGTGTCCGGCCATCTGCGTGTCGATGGAGAACACCTCAGCACCGAGGTCTTCAATGATCGGTGATGGAGGCGAGTCGTCTGGGCCTACGTGGTCCCGACTTTGGCTATCCACAGCAGCATTCTTGCGCGGAATCGCGTCCACTGTCTTCGACTAGGAATGGAACGCACTGCATCTGACTACTTGTGTAGATCTTGGCGAACTGCCGCGACGGCGGCTCGCAAACGATGCAGGAGGAGACATGGGAGCGCATGAGGGTGCACAGACAAAGACCACGTCCCGGGTGGAGGTGATCGGTCGCCTAGGAGCCCGCCATCAGACGCGGGAATTGCCCAGCGGGGACGTCATCACGACGTTCACTGTGATCGTGGACCGGGTGGCCGGGAAGGCGGCGGGTGGTGAGCGCTCCGGTTCTCGGGTCGATTCCATCGCGTGTGTCACGGGGAAGGCGCGGGTGCGAGATGCCGTCGAGAAATGGGAACCGGGCACCGTGGTTGAGATCAACGGATCCCTGCGTCGACGTTTTTGGCGGTCACCCGGGGGATTGGGGAGCGCCATGGACGTCGATGTTCGTGCCATGCGAAGGGTGCGGGAATCGACGTAATGGTCGGTCATGCGACGATGCGGACGTGACTCTTGACCCCTTGGAAGCGGGAACTCCCGAGGGCGACCCTTATGACTGGTTCCAACGTGCCCAGGGCTTGTTGGCTGCAGGGAACCCGGATGCCGCGATCGTTCTGTTGGAGCGGGTGCGGCGGGCTGAATCGAGTCCATCTGTGACCGAGGCCCTGGGCCGCGCGCTGTTCGAAGCTCGCCGCTACGTGTATGCGGTGGAAGTGCTGACTGAATTGGTCGAACACTCCCCAGACGACGACTACGCGCACTACGCGCTCGGGTTGGCGCTGTGGCGGCTACAGAGGTTCCCGACGGCGCGAGACCACCTTTCGATGGCGTTCGTAATGCGGCCGGAGCGATCGGAGTACGCCCAGGCTCTGAGCCAGGTCAAGGCCACGCTGCGGGCACGAAAGCAAGCAGGGATGCCTCTGGAGGGTCCGATCGAGGCTGATTTCGGTGGTTCCGACAGTGAGGCCGGCTCTCTTCCTGGTCAGTCGTGATGGAACATTCAAAGAGCTCTGATCGGACGCCCGGTGTGGGGAGTTCGGACCCGACTGGAGGGCACAGCGCGCGAGCATCAAGTCTGTGGGACTACGACGGCTTGATCTTGGATGCGGATGGCGTTATCTACCGAGGTGCCGAGCGCGTGCCCTACGCCATCGAGACACTCGGACCGGTTACTCAGGCCATGCCGTGGTGCGTCCTGACCAATAACGCAGCTAACTCTCCGCGGGTCGTCGCCGACAAACTTTCCGGGTTGGGGCTGGAGTCCAGCATCGAGAATGTGGTGACGTCGCCGCAGGGAGCAGTTGCGTACCTCCACGCGCGGGGTTTTCCGGCCGGTAAACATGTCATGGTCGTCGGTGGTCCAGGCATCGAAGAGGCGCTGCGTGATGGCGGCTTTGTTCCCACGCGGGACAGACATGACGATGTGATTGCCGTCGTGCAGGGGTTCGGTCCCACTTTGGGATGGTGTGATCTTGCCGAAGCCAGTTATGCCATTGCTGATGGTGTGCTCTGGGTGGCGACCAACCTTGACCGGAACATCCCAACGGAGTTCGGACTTGCTCCCGGTAACGGCGCCCTCGTTGCCGCAGTGAGCGAGGCCGTGGGTCGATCACCCGATGCCGTGACTGGCAAGCCCGAACCACTGTTGTTCGAGTTGGCGGCCGAGCGGATGTCGTCATCGCGTGCCTTGGTGATCGGGGATCGAATTGATACCGACATCGAGGGAGCCAATCGTGCGGGGATGGATTCCCTGTTGGTTCTGACCGGGGTGGTGTCGGTGACCGATCTCGTTGATCTCGCTGATGCTGATCCACTGCGGCGACCCACATTGCTTGCCGCCGACCTTCAAGCGTTGAACGGCCCCGCTTCGCACGTGCTTATCTCACCGGATGCGCCTGACTCCGCAGACCCTTTGGGTCAGGTGCGACGATCCTTGGCGCGGGCATGGTGCCAGTCACATCCAAGCGATGCAGCACGCCTGGAACTGACCAACACATGCCTTCAGGCGGCGTCGGAACTAGCCGGCTAGACCGGGTTGCGTCGCGCCAGATCGACGCGCTGGGCGCACTAGGCTGGAATCAAAGGAGGCGATGGAAATGATGGAAGCACTGCGTGGCTATGTACAACTAGCCACCGGGTTGACCGAGGTGACCGCAAGCAAGGCGCGTGATGCTGCGATGGCATTGGTTAATCAGGGCATGCAGATGACGGGGAAGACCCCGGACGTCATGGAGTCTGTTCAAGACATCGCCGACGATCTCCTCACCACCTCCAAGCAGAACCGCGAGATGCTCGTTGGCATGATCCGCACCGAGGTGGACCGAGCTGTGGGTCGCATGGGATTTGTGCGGGAGGATGAGTTGGCCGCGCTGCGGGCGCGGGTCGAGCGACTTGAGCGTGAGAAGGCCGCAACCGCGCCAACTGCGCCCTCTCCAGAGGCCGCGCCGAAGGATGCGGGAGATGCAGATACGCCACCGGTAAAGGTAAAGAAGAAGGTGGTTCCCGAATGAGCTCCGACAACTGGGGCGAAGGATCGCAGGAGCCAGCGGCCGAGGACCTCGACGCCGGCGCTGTTGAGCAAGACGCTACTGAGGTAAGGGCCGTGGAGACCGATGCCTTGGACATCGTCACCGAGGAAGATGCGGTCCGGGCGGCGGAGTTGGAAGAGGTCGAATCATCCGACGATGAAACTTCGCTCGAGGACGACATCATGGTCTTGGAAGATGGAGTTTCTCCCGACCTCCCAGATGCGGTGCTCCCGGTCTGGGAACCCACGGGGAACCCTGCTGTCGATGCCGCCCTCGAGGACCTTCACGCGCTCGCCGATATCGACGTCACCGAGCATGCTGCGGTCTACGAGAGGGTCCAGTCTTCGCTTCGCGCGACCCTCGATGGGCTGGTTGCCGAGGACGAACCGGCGCCGTAGGGACAATCGGTGACCCGACGTCGGCTCGACGCGGAGTTGGTCCGCCGGGGACTCGCTCCCTCTCGCGAACAAGGTCGACTTGCCATCGATGAGGGTCGGGTCAGTGTCGCTGGCGTCACCGCTACCAAGGCTGCGACGCAGGTCGATGAGGCGGCGGCGATCGAGATACGAGTCGAACCCGAATCGGACTACGTCTCACGAGGCGCGTACAAGCTCATTGGTGCGCTTGATGCTTTTGGTGCAGGTGGCGCTGCCGGCGCTGGCGCCTTGCCCGGACTGTCGGTCGACGGAGCGTTGGCGCTCGATGCGGGTGCTTCCACCGGTGGCTTTACTCAGGTGCTACTCGAACGCGGTGCACAGCGGGTGATTGCCGCCGATGTTGGCTACGGACAACTCGCGTGGCGCCTGCGTTCTGATGAACGCGTGAATGTGCTGGAGCGGACCAATGTGCGGCATCTTGATCGTGCTGGGCATGAGTTGCCGTATTCACCGAATCTGATTGTCGCTGACCTCTCATTTATATCCCTGACTGTTGTGCTGGCGTCGTTGATCGCCGTAGCCGCAGACAGAGCTGATTTTGTACTCATGGTTAAGCCCCAGTTTGAGGTCGGCAAAGAGCGAGTCGGTTCGGGTGTGGTGACCAGCCCACGGTTGCGAGCCGAGGCGGTGACCACTGTTGCCGATTGCGCGCGGGACTTGGGTCTAGAGATTTGTGGTGTCGTGGCGAGCCCGTTGCCAGGCCCTAAGGGGAACGTCGAGTACTTCCTGTGGATGACCAAAGTTGCGCGTGACGTGGGGGCGGCAAGCGAGGATGATGCCGGGATGGACGAAGATGCCCTGCACGCGGCCATCCTTCGAGCCGTCGAGGAGGGACCGCAATGACGTCGAATGCCCAGGTGCGGGTCTTCGTGGTGGTGAACACCGCGAGCCCCGATGCGCGTTCGATTGCGACGTCAGTGGTCCAGGCCCTGCTTTCGGCTGGGGCTCAGGTCGGTGGAGTGGAGGAGGACATCACTAGCCTGAATCTGGATACCTCCGACGCGATCGATGTGTTCGTCGATGAGGCCGGTAGTGCTCGCGGTGATGTGGTTGTCGTATTCGGCGGTGACGGCACCATCTTGCGCGCGGCTGAACTTGCCGAACCGGGAACTCCGCTGTTGGGAGTCAATCTCGGTCACGTCGGTTTCCTTGCCGAAGCCGAGCCCGAAGACGTGAGTTTTGTCGTTCAGTCTTTGGTTGAGCGTCGATGGGAAGTCGAAGAACGCACCCGGCTGAACGTCGCGGTGCATCGTGGTGGCCAGCACGTCGATGGCACTTGGGCGTTGAACGAGGTGAGCCTGGAGAAGGCTGCCCGCGAGCGGATGATCAACGTTTTGGTAGAGGTGGACGGCCGGCCACTGTCGCGGTGGGGCTGCGACGGAGTCGTATGCGCGACACCCACCGGGTCTACTGCCTATGCCTTCTCTGCTGGTGGGCCGGTCGTCTGGCCCGAGGTTGCGGCGCTGTTGGTGGTGCCACTGAGCGCGCACGCGCTCTTTGCGCGTCCATTGGTTGTGTCCCCGACCAGTTCGATCTCGCTCGACGTGGATCCCGGCTCCGCCGCCGTGCTGTGGGCCGATGGACGACGCACCATCGATGTGTTGCCTGGGGATCGACTGACGGTGACCGCCGACCCGGTACCTGTGCGTTTCGCACGATTGGCGCCCGCGCCGTTCACCGATCGGCTTGTCGCGAAGTTCGATCTACCCGTCGAGGGGTGGCGCGGACGGCAACGTTCGTGAGCGCAGGTAGCCGGCGATGATCGAGGAGTTACGCATCCGTGGCATCGGAGTGATCGCCGATGCCCAACTGGACTTTGCGCCCGGGTTCACGGTCATCACCGGAGAAACCGGTGCCGGCAAGACCATGATTTTGTCGGGTATCGAGTTACTGCGCGGTTCACGAGCCGAGACCGGACAGTTGCGCGACGCCGACGGTCAGGCCGAGGTCGATGCCGTCGTCTCTTTGGATTCAGGCGTGCGCGAGGTCGTGGCGCGAACTCTGGACGAACTTGGTGTGGAGATCGCTGACGACGACGACGCCCTCATCGCTCGACGGACCGTCTCGGGTCGAGGACGCTCACGGGCACACTTGGGAGGTCGCCCGGTTCCGGTATCGGCGCTGAGCGAGGTGTGGTCGTCGTTGGTGTCGGTGCACGGTCAGTCCGATCAGGCGCGGCTTCGCGAGAGTGCCCCACAGCGCGAATTGCTCGACCGGTTCGGAGGAGCACCGCTGCGCGAAGCAGTCCAGGACTATCGAAGTGTCTGGAACGAGTGGCGATCGGTAGAACGGGAGTTGGCCGAACTTCGAGCTTCGCTTGCCGGTCGCGAGCGAACGGCAACCTTGCTGCGGTTGGGAATCGCTGAGATCGACGATGTTGCTCCTGAAAGTGGCGAAGACACCGCGTTGGACGCTGAAGCGTCGGTGCTCGAACACGCGGGTGTTCTGCGCGACACAGCGCTCGGGGCACGCGGGTTGCTGAGTGGATCGGGGGAGGACGTCGACGCCGCCGCCGTACTGAGCATGGTGACTCGGGCTGGGGAACAACTTGCGGCGATGTCGGACATCGACGAGCGATTGGCTGAACTTGCCATGCGCCTGAGTCAGGCCGCGACTGAGATTGCCGATATTGATGCCGAGTTGGGTGACTACCTGCGAACAGTGGACGCGGACCCGGTGCGTCAAGCCTGGGTCGAGGAGCGTCGATCGAAATTGGGCGCGCTGCGTAAGTCCTATGGCGCCACCATCGACGAGGTCCTTGCCTGGCGCGCCGATGCCGTGGCTCAGGTTGAGGCCGCTGATGGGGGTGCGGATCGGGTTGAAGAACTAGCGCGGTTGGAGTTTGAGGCGGCCGAGCGAGCCCGCGAACTGGCGGCTCGCCTTTCGGAACTGCGGAAGGTAGCGGCGCAGGAATTGGCGGCTCGCGTCGAAGCCGAACTCGAGCATCTGGCGATGCCCGATGCGAACCTGAGCGTGGAGGTGGTTAGTGACCTCGGCGATCTTCATGTGCACGGGGCAGATGCGGTGCAGATCCTGTTGGCTCCACACCCCGGTGCGACCCCGAGGCCGATCGGCAAGGGTGCTTCCGGGGGTGAGTTGTCCAGATTGGCGCTGGCCTTCGAGGTGGCCCTCGTTGGCGAGAGCCCCACTCCAACAATGATCTTCGACGAAGTAGATGCCGGAGTTGGCGGCTCGGTGGCCGTGGAGGTGGGTCGACGGTTAGCGCGGTTAGCGCGTGATGCGCAAGTGGTGGTTGTGACGCATCTGCCCCAGGTTGCTGCATTTGCAGACCACCATTTGGTCGTCGCCAAGGATTCCGACGGTTCAGTGACCTCGGCGAGCGTGCGCTCGGTATCCGGAGAGGAGCGGGTCGGCGAACTCGTGCGGATGCTCAGTGGGCTCGAGGGTTCCACGACTGGTGCGGCGCACGCAGCGGAACTGCTGGAAGTTGCGCGCGGAGAGCGCGATAGCGGCACGCCGCGACGCGCAGCGACGTCTGGGACTGGGGCGCAGTAGTCTGGTCTTCCGTGGATATCCCGCGAAGCGCGTCATCGGAAACCAAACACCTTTTCGTCACCGGTGGAGTGGCGTCGTCGTTAGGCAAGGGCTTGACGGCTTCGAGTCTGGGCAATCTGCTCAAGGCGCGGGGGCTGCGCGTCACGATGCAGAAGCTCGATCCCTATTTGAACGTCGATCCCGGAACGATGAACCCCTTCCAGCACGGCGAAGTATTCGTCACCGATGACGGTGCAGAAACCGACTTGGACATCGGTCACTACGAACGCTTCTTGGATACCGATCTCCACGGTTCGGCCAACGTGACTACCGGTCAGGTGTACTCGACGGTGATCGCCAAGGAACGACGCGGTGAGTACCTCGGCGACACTGTCCAGGTCATCCCGCACATCACCAACGAGATCAAATCCCGAATCCGTCGGATGGCCGGACCGGACGTTGACGTCGTCATCACCGAAGTCGGTGGAACAGTCGGAGACATCGAGTCCTTGCCGTTCTTGGAGGCCGTTCGGCAAATTCGGCACGAAGTCGGTCGCGACAACGTCTTCTTCTTGCACGTGTCGTTGCTTCCGTACATCGGTCCGTCAGGAGAGCTAAAGACCAAGCCAACCCAGCACTCGGTCGCCTCGCTGCGCAATATCGGTATTCAGCCCGACGCCATCGTTTTGCGCGCTGACCGGCCTGTGCCCACGAGCATCAAACGCAAGATCTCGATGATGTGTGACGTCGACGCTGAGGCCGTGGTGGCTGCGGTCGATGCTCCGAGCATTTACGACATCCCCAAGGTCTTGCATGGTGAGGGTTTGGACGCATACGTGGTGCGTCGTTTGGGTCTGCCGTTCCGCGATGTGGATTGGACCGATTGGGACGACCTTCTGCGTCGGGTGCATCAACCATCAAATGAGGTCACCATCGGTTTGGTCGGTAAGTACATTGATCTTCCCGATGCCTACCTGTCGGTGACCGAGGCGATCCGCGCCGGTGGATTCCACAACGATTGCAAAGTCCATTTGCGTTGGGTGTCCAGTGATGACTGTGCAACCCCCGAGGGTGCTGCTCGCAATCTCGCCGACCTTGATGGAATTTGTGTTCCCGGTGGATTCGGTGTGCGTGGGATTGAAGGAAAGCTCGGTGCGCTGACCTTTGCCCGCGAGAATGGACTACCGACCCTGGGCCTATGCCTGGGTCTGCAGTGCATGGTGATCGAGTACGCACGAAGTCTTGCCGGGCTCGAGAACGCAAACTCTCTTGAGTTCGACGAGTCCACACCGCATCCGGTAGTTGCCACCATGGCGGATCAGCGAGATGTCGTCTCTGGTGATCGGGACATGGGTGGAACTATGCGTCTGGGCTTGTATCCGGCGAAGTTGCTTCCCGGGAGCCAAGCCGAGCGCGCGTACGGGCAGCCGTACGTGGACGAACGTCACCGGCATCGTTACGAGGTGGCGAACGCCTACCGGCCTCAGTTGGAGGAGGCCGGACTGGTGTTCTCTGGAACCTCGCCCGATGGTCGGTTGGTCGAATACGTCGAAATTCCTGCTGATCGTCATCCGTTCTACGTTGCGACCCAAGCCCATCCAGAATTCCGGTCTCGGCCCACGCGTGCGCACCCGTTGTTCGCAGCGTTGATCGAAGCTGCCATCACTCGACAAGGGGAAATGGCAGCGACATCGGGTTCGCAAAACACCTCGACAGTGTCGTAACCGGTAATGCCTCCCGAGGGCCTGCCTCAACCCGATGAGCGCTGGACGGGTCCGGTGGCTGATGAGCCCGATGACTCCCGACCGATTCTCGCCCGCACCACGGAATTCGACGGTCGCGTGTGGTCGGTGGTACGCGACCGAGTGCAGTTCGATGAGCGCGACGCCGTTCGTGATGTCCTAATCCACCCCGGAGCGGTCGCGGTGATCGCGGTGGACGATCAGGATCGTGTCCTGTTGATTCGTCAGTACCGGCATCCGGTGGCGATGTATCTGTTCGAACCGCCCGCCGGACTGCTCGACGTCGAGGGTGAGCTGGCCCATGTGACCGCAGTTCGCGAACTGGCGGAGGAAGCCGGTGTAGAGGCGGCGCGTTGGAACGTGCTGGTGGATCTGTTCAACTCGCCGGGTGGCTCTAGTGAGGCCATTCGTATCTACCTGGCACAAGACTTGCGAGCCCTGCCTGGGGGTCGTCTGCATACGGGTGAGGCCGAGGAAGCCCACCTGCCGCAGGCGTGGGTCCCGCTGGACGAGGCGGTTGAGCTCGTGATGGGCGGTCAGATTGGTAGTCCGTCCGGAGTGGCTGGCATCTTGGCCTTGGCAGCGGTGCGACACAGGGGAGAGGGACTTCTCCGACCGGTGGGTGCTCCGTGGGATCCGCGCACGTGGCTTGAGGCCAATTCACGCGTTCGATCGGTCTAATGTTGGCGTCGATGACGCTCGGTGCGGCATCGACCCGAGCAGAGCCTAGGAGGCGACGTGCGAATCGGTATTCCCACGGAAGTCAAAAACAACGAGTTCCGGGTAGCGATCACGCCCGCCGGTGCGATGGAGTTGACTCGCCACGGTCATGACGTCGTAATCCAGGCAGGAGCCGGTGGAGGTTCCTCGATTTCCGACGAGGAGTACATCGCAGCGGGTGCGCGCATGCTCCCTAGCGCCGATGACGTCTGGGAGTACGCGGAGATGATCTTGAAGGTCAAGGAGCCGATCGCCGAGGAGTACCCCCGAATCCGTGATGGTCAGGTCGTCTTCACTTACCTTCACCTTGCTGCCTCGCGTGAGTGCACAGATGCGTTGCTCAGCGCCGGTGCCACCGCCATCGCCTATGAGACTGTAGAACTGCCGGACGGCAGTCTGCCCCTCCTGGCCCCAATGAGTGAAGTCGCTGGACGTCTAGCACCGCAGGTCGGTTCGCACGCGCTCATGCGGGTTCACGGCGGTCGCGGCGTGCTCATGGGCGGTGTGTCCGGTGTGTACGCAGCCAAAGTCGTCGTCATTGGTGCGGGTGTTTCGGGAATGAATGCGGCAGCGATCGCGCTCGGAATGCAGGCCGAGGTTCTGCTGTTGGACAAGAACATTGCACGACTGCGACAGATGGATGCCATTTACCAGGGTCACATGCAAACCGTGGCCTCCAACGCCTTTGAAATTGAGCGCGCAGTACTCGATGCCGACATGGTGATCGGGGCTGTCCTCGTTCCCGGAGCCAAGGCGCCGACGCTTATCTCCAACGAGCTCGTCTCGCGCATGAAGCCCGGCTCGGTGCTCGTGGACATCGCAATTGATCAGGGAGGCTGTTTCGAGGACTCTCGACCGACAACGCACGACGATCCCACCTACCGAGTCCATGATTCGGTGTTCTACTGCGTCGCCAATATGCCCGGTGCGGTGCCGCACACCTCCACTTACGCACTAACGAATGTGACACTGCCGTACGCGGTGGCACTTGCGGACAAGGGATGGCGCCAGGCGTTGCGGGAGGATCAGGCCCTGGCCTGGGGTTTGAATACGCACGCAGGATCACTCACGTACGAGGCAGTCGCGCAGGCCTTTGATCTGCCATTCGTGCCGCTGACCGAGGTGCTCGCCTAAACGGTGGCGATCACTATGTCCGAGATCGGTGTTGACGCTGCGATCGCCGGATACCTCGATCATGTCAGTGTGGAGCGCGGACTAGCCGTCAACACCGTCTCCGCCTATCGCCGGGATCTGGCTCGATACTCCCGATGGTGTCGATCGCGGGCAATCGAAGAACTCGATCGGATCACCTCGGCGGATGTCGCGAGCTTCGCCGCGTCGTTGCGTAACCCCCGCGACAGTGATCTCCCCGAGGAGTCGGCCTTGAGTGCCTCTAGCGCCGCCCGGGTGGTCGTAGCCGTTCGTTCGTTCCACCGATTTGCCGTCCTAGAAGGTTGGACGGCCAGTGACGTTGCCACGGACGTTGCGCCACCTTCCATCCCGCGGCGGCTCCCCAAGGCGTTGCCCTACGCCAGCGTCGAGGCAATGATCGAAGCGTCGGGTGATCCGGCGACGACGGTTGGGTCGAGGGATCGCGCTCTGCTGGAGGTCTTGTACGGGACGGGAACACGAATCTCGGAGGTCGTGGGACTTGATGTGGACGACGTTGATCTCGACACCAGCACGTTGCTGGTGACCGGAAAGGGCAGTAAGCAGCGGCGATTACCCTTCGGTGACGCTGCGCACCGGGCCTTGACGGACTACCTCACCCGCGGTCGCCCGGCATTGGCGTCAGCGGCCACCGGTGCGCGCAGGCCCGGGGCTGCGCTGTTCCTGGGCGTTCGTGGTTCCAGGCTGTCCCGTCAGGCTGCGTGGGAAGTGATCCGACGCAGTGCCGTGGTCGCTGAGGTGGGAGACCACGTGGGTCCACACACGCTGCGACACTCGTATGCGACCCACCTGATGGAGGGTGGCGCGGACGTTCGTGTTGTTCAGGAACTCCTCGGCCACGCCTCTGTCACAACGACCCAGATCTACACCCTCGTCACGGCCGACGCGCTGCGTGAGGTGTACGCCGCCAGCCACCCTCGCGCGCAGTAGGCTCGCCGCGAGATGGAGGAACTCCGATGACTGACGAGCAAGAATCTTCGGCCGTCGTGGGCTCGGCAGCCGAACCGCCAGCGCCAGAGCCGGTGACCACGCACGGGCCAGCCCGCGTCATCTCGATGGTGAATCAAAAGGGTGGGGTGGGCAAGACCACCTCGACCGTCAGCCTAGGGGCGGCCCTGGCCGGGTATGGCCGTCGAGTGCTGCTGGTGGACTTCGACCCTCAGGGCGCGTTGTCGGTAGCCCTGGGCTACAACCCCAATGAGATGGACCTCACGATCTACAACCTCCTTACCGACCCGAACTGCCACCTCGGTGACGTCCTGGTTCACACCGACGTCCCCGGGATGGACCTGCTACCAAGCAACATCGACCTGTCGGCGGCAGAGATTCAGTTGGTAACCGAGGTCGGGCGTGAGTATGTGCTCCAGCGCGTGCTTGAGCCGGTCATGGCCGACTACGACATCATCCTTATCGACTGCCAGCCTTCGCTCGGCCTGCTCACCGTGAACGCACTGACGGCCAGCACCGACGTCATCATTCCGATGGAGACCGAGTACTTCGCGCTACGTGGCGTCGCACTGCTCAAGGACACCATCGACAAAGTTATGGGAAGACTCAATCCTGACCTTCGAATCCTCGGCGTGCTCGCGACCATGTACGACCCCCGCACCCTGCACAGTCGTGAGGTACTGGAGACAGTCACCAAAGCCTTCGGCGACCAGGTGTTCACGACCGTCATCAACCGCACGGTGAAGTTCCCTGATGCTGCGGTGGCAGGGGAACCCATCACGTCATTCGCCTCCAGTTCCTCGGGCGCCGAGGCCTACAGACGACTCGCGAGGGAAGTTCTCGTACGGTGACGGTCTCCACGGATACCCCCGGGGAGTCGGTTGAGGTCGACCAGGGCAGTGCTCATGCATCTGATCCAATCGATCCGACCAACCCGGCCAATCTCCCGGCGTCGTCGGAGGGGTTCTCGGTCAAAGTTGGTGACTTCGAGGGTCCGTTCGACCTGTTGTTGTCACTTATCTCCAAGCACAAGCTTGAGGTCACCGAACTTGCCTTACACCAAGTTACCGACGAATTCATCGCCTACATCAAGGGCAAGGGTTCGCAATGGGATCTCGATGAGGCGTCGAGTTTCCTCGTTGTCGCGGCCACGCTGCTTGATCTCAAGGCTGCGCGACTGCTGCCCAGCGGTGAAGTAGAAGACGAGGAAGACCTCGCACTCCTTGAAGCGCGGGACTTGCTGTTCGCGCGATTACTCCAGTACCGCGCCTACAAGGAGGTGTCGGGCCTGCTCGCTGAGCAAATGGAGAACGCGAGCAAGCGGCTTCCGCGAACGGTGTCCCTGGAGCCGCAGTTCGCCGCGCTACTTCCCGAAGTTCTCATCGGCCTTGGCCCCGACCAATTCGCTGCAATGGCGGCGTTGGCACTTGCCCCGAAGGAAGAAGAGCAGGTCGGTACAGGTCATCTGCACGTGCCCAAGGTCAGTGTCCGTGAGCAGGCGGCGGTGATTATTCAACGGCTGCGTCGGTCCCGAACGTCCACCTTCCGCGCGTTGGTAGCTGATGCGGATTCGCTTCTACTGGTGGTGGGGCGATTCCTGGCATTGCTTGAGTTGTACCGCGAGCACGTAGTGTTGTTTGACCAAGTCGCACCGCTGGGCGATCTCACGATTCGTTGGGTGGGCTCCGACGACGGCGAAATCGACGTCACGGATGAATTCGACGTTGAGCGTGAGGTAGACGTGGAAGGCGTCCCTAGCGCCCACGAGGCGGAAAACGGTGAGACGGATACCGCTGGCGGAGACGGATTAGGCGGGCAATCAGAATCGGAAGGGCAAGGGCAGTGAGCGAAGACATTGAGGCCGTCGAGCAGGCAGACGCCGTGGATATCGAGAGCGTTGACATCGAAGAAGGCGTGAGTACTGGAGAAGGCCCTGCCGAGGACGAGCCAGAAGCGCTCGGTGCGCCGTCACTGCGGGCGGCCCTTGAGGCTCTTCTCTTGCTTGCGGACGAGCCGATGTCCATCATGACGCTGGCAGAGGCAACCCGTACTCCGGTTGACGAAGTCGAGGCGATGGTTCAGGAGTTGGCGGCGGAATACACCGAGCAGGAGCGCGGTTTCGACCTTCGCGAGGTCGCCGGTGGCTGGCGGTTCTACACCCGCGCCGAGTGCAGTCCACTCATCGAGCGATGGGTGCTCGACGGTCAGCAGGCACGATTGACGCAGGCGAGCTTGGAGACCCTCGCGGTGATCGCCTACCAGCAACCCGTCTCGCGCGGGAAGGTCAGCGCGGTGCGGGGCGTGAACGTCGATGGTGTGATCAAGACGCTGCTCACCCGAGGCCTGATCGAAGAGGCCGGCCACGACGGTGAGTCCGGATCGATTCTGTACCGGACCACGTCCTATTTCCTCGAACGTCTCGGTGTCTCCTCCCTTGCAGAGTTACCGCCGCTCGCCGACCACATTCCAGATCTTGGCGATCTCGAAGAGGTCTTGGACTCCGTTGGTGGCTGAGCCTGACGAGGCTATTCGTCTGCAAAAGGTGCTCGCCCAAGCTGGCATTGCGAGCAGGCGAGCCGCCGAAGCGCTGATCGTTGAGGGGCGTGTGAGTGTCGACAACCAGGTAGTGACCGAACTTGGGACACGGGTTGATCCCGCAACCGCGGTCATCCACGTCGACGGTGAGCGGGTACCGACTGCTCCCGGGATCGCAGTAGTGGCGATGAACAAGCCCCGTGGCGTTGTGACAGCTATGTCCGATGACCGCGGACGGGAATGCATCGGAGACCTCGTCGCTGATCGGGAAGAACGCCTTTTCCACGTCGGTCGGCTCGATGCTGATACCGAAGGTTTACTGTTATTAACCAATGATGGAGAACTTGCCAACCGCTTGGTGCATCCCAGTCACGAGGTAGCCAAGACGTACCGGGCCACTGTCAAGGGTCCGATTAGCAAGCAAGCGATGCGGGACCTGCTGAATGGAATCGAGCTCGATGATGGCCCGATCGCGTGCGACAAGGCACGGGTGATCCAGCGCCTGGCAGATCGAAGCTTGGTCGAGGTGGTGCTTCATTCCGGACGCAACCGGATCGTTCGTCGAATGCTCGATGCCGTGGGGTATCCCGTCCTGGATCTTGTTCGTACATCCATCGGCCCCATCCATCTCGGTCGTTTGAAGCCCGGTCGGATGCGCGACATCGAGGGGGGAGAACTTCGGTCTCTTTATACGGCCGTGGGAATGTGAGTATCGGATAGCCATCGCTACGCTCAGGGCCGCAGGAAGGGAAATTCATGAACGACGTTCGCATGTGCGGTATCCGTGGGGCCATCTGCCTCGAACACGATGACGCGCAGGAAATGGCCGATGCCGTTAGTGAGTTGCTGGGTGAAATGCTCAAGCGCAACGGTGTTGCCGTCGAGGACGTAGTCAGCGTGATTCTCACGTGCACGCCGGACTTGACATGTGCTTTCCCGGCTGCCGGTGCGCGGGCCTTTGGTCTCGTGGACACCCCCTTGATGTGTGCGCAAGAGATGGACGTCCAAGGAGCGCTGCCCCGAGTGGTTCGCATCCTTGCCCACGTCGAGACGACGATTGCCCGTAGCGACATAAATCACGTATACCTGCGCGGGGCAGAGGTGCTCCGCCAGGACCTACAGCCATGACGCACGACGCAGATCCTGAGGTTGCCGTCCAAGGCCCCGTTCTTGTTGTTGGCACTGGACTGATCGGCACGTCCATAGCCCTAGCGCTCGTGCGGGCCGGTGTGGATGTGGTGCTCGAGGACGTGAACGTTTCGGCACTCCAAGAAGCCGTGTACCGGGGCGCAGGATCGGTGTTGACCGAGCAGGAGCCCTGCATCGTGGTAGTTGCCGTTCCCCCGACCGTTGCGGCTGCTGAAATGGCCGAGGCATCCAAGCGCTTTCCCGACGCGACCATTACCGACACCACATCGGTCAAAGGTCGCGTCTTGGACGACGCGATCAGACTCGGTGCCGATTCGCATCGGTTGATCGGCGGGCATCCGATGGCCGGCCGCGAGACCTCAGGGCCCTCCGCCGCGCGTGCGGATCTGCTCGACGACCGGCTATGGATCCTCACCCCGACGGGACACGAGGGTGAAGAGCACGTCGCTCGCGCTCGACACCTGGTGGCGACGTGTGGTGCGAGGGTCGAGGTGATGGATGCCGCAGAACACGACACAGCGGTCGCCCTGGTTTCGCATGCACCACAGATCGTCGCGTCAACGCTGGCATCGGTTTTGGCCGATGAGCCCGTGGAGCGTATTCGCATAGCTGGACAAGGGCTTTTGGACACTACCCGGATCGCGGCCTCGGATGCGGATCTATGGCTGCAGATTCTGCAGGCGAACGCCGGACCGGTGTCCGGAGTGCTGGAATCGGTAATGACTCGCCTCCGGGAAGCAGCGTCGTCGTTGGCGCCTGGACTGGCTGAGGAGTCGCGAGGTCTGCGCGAGGTGTTGGAGTTGGGAAAGGTGGGCCAAGCGCGGTTGCCCGGCAAGCACGGAGCGGCGGCCACCCGGTACGCCGTGGTGCCGGTCATGGTTGAAGACAAGCCAGGGGAGTTGGCGCGACTCTTCGTCGCGGCTGGTGAACTAGGTATTAACCTCGAGGACGTGCGAATCGAGCACGTGCTGGGCCGGCCTAGCGGATTGGTCGACTTGTTTGTTCGCCCCGATGTCCACGATGCGCTGATTAACGGCCTGGTGGGATCGGGATTCGACGTCCGGGCGTAGCCCTTGAGTGGCCCGCGTACGCTTGCCGATCGTGTCCCCTGCACTCGTGATCGCGATCGACGGCCCGGCAGGATCGGGGAAGTCCTCCGTGAGCAAGGCCGTCGCCTCCCGTTTGGGGCTGTCGTACCTAGATACGGGTGCGATGTATCGCGCCGTGACGTGGGCTGTGCTTCATGCTGGGGTTGATCCCGACGACGTCGGGGCAGTGGTGGCATTGATGGAAGGCGAGAGCGCACCCGTTATCGAGTCGGGAACCGACCCCACCAACCCGACGATCCTGGTCGATGGAACCGACGTTGCCGCGCCGATTCGCGGCGACGAGGTGACCGCGGCAGTGAGTGCTGTTAGTGCCGTCCCGGTAGTGCGACAGCAGCTCGTGCAGTTGCAGCGCAAGCACGCCGCCGAGAGCGGCCCCGGCATAGTCGTGGAAGGCCGCGACATCGGATCGGTAGTGCTTCCCGACGCACCACTAAAGGTTTTCTTAACCGCTGATCCCAGTGTGCGTGCTCAGCGCCGAGCCGCCGAGACAAACGCGAGCGATGCCGGTTCGATTTCGGCAACCGAGAGCGCGCTTCGAACGCGTGATGCCAAGGACTCCACCCGCGCAGTCTCACCGCTCACCCGCGCTGATGGCGCTATAGAGATCGACACCACCGACCTAAGTTTCGATCAAGTTGTCGACGCCGTAGTCGCCCTTGCAAGCGAAGTCGCTTAGTCATGGGAATTGCCCGTGCGGCGCACGCCCGGAACATTGTGGGTCCACTTATCCGGTCCACGTACCGGATTCATGCCAAGAACCAAAACAATGTTCCTGCACACGGAGCAGTGGTAATCGTGTGTGAATGGAACAACATTGCAGCTCCCAGTGTCCTCAAAGCTGCCCTTCCGCGACCGTTGCACGTATGGGCCGATGGCCCAGCGGGTGTTCCTGGGCCCCTTTTGTCCATCACGGGAGACCTGGCAATGCCTGTCACCCGAATCGGCGTGGATGTGGTGCATCGAGCTACGGAGTTGTTGCGTGCAGGTGAGGCCGTTGCGGCCTTAGGCGTCGACGACCTTGGTTATGCGTTAGCAAGCACTTCGGCTCCCATACTGCCTGTTCTCGTCCAAGCTCCAGCCACCAAGCGCCCTACCGACCCTCCGGCGCGCAAGTCCTCCATCGAGGTCCAGGTCGGAGACCTTCAACCCTTCCCCGAACACCTACGCACCGACGTCGTCACGCGAGCATCGGTTCTAGCGGCCGGTGAGTGGGCCCGGCAGGTTCTCGTCGATTCCAGGAGAGCGGCATGAGTAGCGAGTTTCCCGAGACCCTAGGCAGCGAAGAATTTCCCGACGACGACGTCGCCGTGTGGGAGATTGATGAGGAATCGGCTTCCGACCAGCGCGACGACGGAACTTACGACGATGTCCTCGCCCAACAGGCTGAGGCGGCAGCGCGTGCCGAATTCGGCGACATCGATGCCGAACTATCTGACATGGAACGCGCCGCTGGCTCGGCGCAACTACCCACCCTTGCCATTCTCGGCCGACCAAACGTGGGCAAGTCCACCCTCGTCAACCGCATCCTTGGTCGCCGGGAGGCGGTAGTCGAGGACGTTCCAGGAGTGACTCGTGACCGCGTGTCCTACGACGCAGAGTGGAACGGCAAGCACTTCTTGGTGATGGACACCGGCGGTTGGGATACCCGTGCTCGCGGGTTGGGTGCCCAAATTGCTGGTCAGGCCAAGCGCGCGCTTGCTGAAGCCGATGCGGTCTTGTTCGTGCTCGATGCCACAGTCGGCGCAACGGACGCTGATGAAGAGGTAGCCAGAGTCCTTCAGCGCGCTGACATCCCCGTGAAGGTCGTGGCCAACAAGGCCGACGATGCCGACGCCGAACTTGCGGCGGCGGCCCTTTGGTCTCTCGGGCTCGGTGAGCCGTTTCCGACGTCTGCTCTTCATGGTCGTCGCGCCGGCGACCTACTCGACGAGATCGTGGACATGCTGCCTGAAAAGGGCAAAGGCATTGGCCGTGAGGGCGGCCCGCGCCGCGTTGCCCTACTCGGACGCCCGAACGTTGGGAAATCGTCTTTGTTGAACAAACTCGCAGGTAGCGAGCGCGTGGTCGTTGATGACGTTGCCGGCACCACAGTTGACCCAGTTGATGAACTTGTTGACATCAAGGGAACCTGGTGGTGGTTTGTGGACACCGCGGGTGTCCGACGCAAGGCGCGCCAGTCCGCGGGTCATGAGTACTACGCCACGCTTCGCACCCAGACTGCGCTTGAGCGGTCGGAGGTTGCGATCGTCTTGATCGACGCTTCCGAACCGGTCAGCGAGCAGGATGTTCGGATCCTGTCGATGGCCGTTGACGCCGGTCGCGCGCTCGTTTTGGCGTTTAACAAATGGGATTTGGTCGATGAGGACCGCCGGCGCTACTTGGATCGGGAGATCGACCGAGACCTGGCCATGGTGGCCTGGGCACCGCGGGTAAATGTCTCAGCGCTCACCGGCCGACACATGGACAAGCTCACCGCTGCACTGGATGAGGCGCTCGTGGGCTGGGAAACGCGGGTGTCCACCGGTCGGCTCAACAAGTTCTTCGCCGATCTCACTGCCGCCCACCCGCACCCGGTCCGAGGCGGTAAGCAACCCCGCATCCTGTTCGGCACGCAGGTCGGAGTCGGACCGCCGTCGTTCGCGTTGTTCACCACTGGGTTCCTGGAAGCCGGCTATCGGCGCTTCATCGAGCGACGTTTGCGCGAGGAGTTTGGGTTCACTGGCAGTCCGCTTCGGCTGATGATGCGGGTGCGCGAGAAGCGGCGTCGCTAGTTCTCCTCGATGACCTCGACGAGTGTGTACTGGAGGCTTGAAGCATCCGCGGGCGGATCATCGACGTCGGTGATCTCGACGTCGATCACATAGGAGGTTCCCTCCCGATAGTCGAAGCCGGCGATCTCGTCATAAAAAAACTCGTATTCGCCGCCTTCTGATCGGGCGACCTGCATACACATCATCGGGGCAACGCCCTCGCACTCGACGAGTTCGGGCCCAATCCAGAGACGGGTGGTCTCAGTCGAAGTGCTGCAACCGACGAGGGCTGTGAAGAGAAGGGGCACAGTGATCGCGATGGACGAAAGGCGCTGCCTGTTCATGATCGGAGCATAGGTCCGGTGTAGAGTCCGAAGGCTTCGAAAAGCGGTGGTGCACGACCAAGGTTTCGAGGCAGCGGGCTGTGGCGCAGCTTGGTAGCGCACTTGACTGGGGGTCAAGGGGTCGCAGGTTCAAATCCTGTCAGCCCGACGCTGGTTCCCCTCGTGGATTCGGTGTAATTCACCACCACGGGGGAAACCAGGGACACCGAGTGCCCCCCAGATTGCCCCCCAGATACGGGAAAACGCGCACCAGGGCCACCACGCGCAAGTACCGACCCGTGGGATGCCCCTAACCTCACGGTGGTGCCAGGCCCTGACGGCCCTGCTCCGAGCCATCTAGCAGGGTGGGTCATTGGCTCCAGATGGCGCGGACGCCTGGAATCAGTGTTCATTCCGGCCGGGAAGTTCCTGCACATCACCGCAGTTCCTCGCCTCCACGCCATCTGGAGCCAGTAACTAGCTCGGCTGCCTCGCACTCCACAGCGCGATACACCGGAGCCCATTTTTCGAAAGAAGGCCACTACTCCCGCGCCCCCTTTCCGCGAAAAACGCCCAGGGGTAAGGATGGCGGGAAGCCGGGGGAGCGATTGTGGTCAGCCATCAATGGGGGCCGGAACTCATCCGCTGATCTGGGGGTCAAGGGGTCGCAGGTTCAAATTCTGTCAGCCCGACCATGAAATCCCTCTTGGATCAAGGGCTTTCATGGCAGGAACGACGAGGGAAGTGGCGGGAAGTAGGCCGTAGCCCGCCATTGCCCCCCGGGGATCAATCTCCAACGGCCGCTCAGCGAACGAGAGATCCTGACTACGGCCTATTCCATGAGTTTTGGAGAACTGTCTGGTGTGGGCTGGTTGTCGAAGTCAGCTACCGGCTGGCCCTCGGCTGAGTCGAAGACTTCTCCATTTTGACGTGAGCCCACGTAGTCGATGAAGAGTGTGGGTTGGTCGAAGGTGATGTCGCGTTCGTCATGCCCGAGAAGTGGGGTGGCAGTGAACGTGACCGCGCCCGCGGTGGGGGTGACTGCTCCGTCGTCGCGTGCACTCATCCCTATGCGGGGGTCACTCAACATGAGGGCGACTCGGACGCCGTCTGCGCTGATGACGGCGTTGGGTGGGTCATCCCCGTACTCGTTCGCCCAGTAGTCCAAGAACGCGCTGGTGTCCCACATTTGGGCTTGGCGTTCGGGCCGGTCGGTGAACGCCAACATCTGCGCATCCACCCCGTCGAGGGTGAGCGTGTAGGTGTCGCCTACCTTCTGGCACTCACCTGTCTCGGCGTTCATCACCATCAGCCACTCCGGCTCGGGCCTGTTGCTGTTGCCTGCCACCACGACAAGGCCGACGAGGGCAATGGTGACAACCAGGACGCCGATGCCAGCGATCAGGGACTTCCGCCCACGCTTCACCACCAGAGCCTACAAGACAGTGCCATGGCTTGTGCCGTATTCCCGAAGGCGCGACAGCCGCTTAACCCTTCAACGAGGGAGCGAGTGGCTACCGGGCGGTGAGTGCTGCGGCTGCCGGTTGCGGCAGACTCCTGGGCCATGATGTCTTCACCAGCATGGTTTGAGTCGTCTCAGTGTGACGTTCGTGACTTCGCGTCAATAGTCGAACAGCCGGTTAACCAGGCAGACTATGCGACCGCGGTTGGAGTCGACCGGGGGGTTGTCCTCTACGACGGCACCGATCTTCTCGCGCTGGCGGACGACCCTGACTCGCGACGGTCGCTGTTAGCCGAGTTCGCCGCTGTTTTCGGTGCCGGACCGGGTGTGCTCATCATTCGTCATGCTTTCGGTGATGATGATGCTCTGGACGCGGCAACCGAGACGTTTCGAAGCATCATTGCAGATGAGAAGGAGACCGGGATGGCACCCGGTGACCACTTCGCCGCTGCTGGATCCAATGATCGGGTCTGGAATGCACTTGAGAAGTTGGCCTTGCGAGACCCAGCGACGTTCGTTCGGTACTACTCCAACTCAGCACTAGCGCTCGTCAGCGAAGCGTGGTTGGGGCCGCGGTATCAGGTGACGTCGCAGATTAACCAAGTGAATCCGGGCGGCGTGGCTCAAAGTCCGCACCGGGATTACCACCTTGGGTTTCAGTCAGTCGAATCTGCGCAGTCATACCCAGCACACGTGCATCAGTTGTCTCCGGCGTTGACGCTGCAAGGTGGCGTTGCCCACGACGACATTCCACTCGAAACCGGACCGACGTTTCTCATTCCGAATTCACATAAGTACGGCCCGGGCTACGTCGCCTCGCAGCTACCTGAGTTTCGGGAGTACGCGCAAGATGTCGCGGTTCAGATTCCCATGCACAAAGGGGACGCGGTCTTCTTTAATCCTGCGTTGTTCCACGGTGCCGGGAGCAACACCAGTGAAAGGTCGCAGCGGCTTGTAAATCTATTGCAGGTGTCCAGCGCATTCGGTCGAGCGATGGAGGACGTGGATCGCCGCCGAATCGTCGATTCCATTTATCCGGCGCTACTCGCGTGGAAGCGGGCGGGGGCAGATCAGGGTGCCCTTGTGAACGCTGTTGCGGCGAGTGCCGAAGGGTACGCATTTCCTCTAGATCTCGATATGAATCCGCCTCAGGGCAGCGATGCTCCAGATGCACAAGCCGACGTTGTACTACGGGCTCTTGCCGAGGAATGGTCTGCCGAAGAGCTAGCGGCACGGTTGTGAAGGGAATGCAGAAGGAATCCGAAGTCCGGTGATGGCGCACGTGGTGTCATGCCCATGCGGTGAGGTCTATGACCAAAAGGTGATGGACCGATGTCCTTCGTGCGGACGCGACAACCTCTAGGCCGGGCTGGAGAGCCGCAGGGTTACTTCGGGGCCTACGGGTCCCCAGGACAATCGAGCCGGTACCTCGAGGGAATGCGTGTTGTGCTTACCGAGCAGCGAGATGACGGTGTCGAGGGTTGGTGGCCGTAGATACCCGACGATGTGACTCTCAATCGAGATGGTGATGTCGGCGATCGACTTCATTCGGGGATCAACGATGGGCGTCAGGGTGCACCATAGGTACTGCGTCGGATTCTCGGGGTGGAGTGCGAGTGCTTCGAAGGAATCTTCAAGCCTGGACTGACCCACAGTGAGGACGTCGTAGTCGTGCTCCTGGAGACTCAGTTCCCCTAGTCGAACGACGTCGCTTGGGGGAGTGCGTCGTCGAAATGGCCACATGAGCAGGGGCTTGAGGTTCGAACTACAGGCCGAGCAGGATGGCGACAACGGCGCAGATGACCGCGAGATACCACAGGACCACGCCGATGGCTGCAATGCGAAGGGGAGCGCGGTATTCGCCGGCGGCATATCGGAAAGCGTTGGCGTAGACCTTGGAGAACTTGGTCGCCTCGGCCTTGGCGTTGCCGGATGGGTCCCGCTGGGACCAGTAGCCGCGCTCGCTCGACAATCCGAGGAGAACGAAGACCAGTCCGAATAGGGCAAGCGCGATAGCGAAAATCCACATCGTCTCGGCGGGAATGCTCATGCAGCGGAGCGTAGTGGGCCGTACTACCGGTTGGGCGTTGGAGATTGCCTCGGTGCTACATCCCCTGGTGTCCGTTTTGCCCCTATGTCGCAAGAATGTCTCACGAAGGTGGGATACATGTCACATCCCGTATGTCCGATTTACCCCGACACGCCAGACACGTCACAGGCCGATGAATGGTCAACTCATTGCCGAACTCACAGCACTCCCGCTGGCTACCTATGTCACCGGGATGGGCTGCGTCCATCACCCCGGACGACGTGAGAACCGTCGCCGGCGGACGCCTGCCCAGGGGAGTTCCGCCGATCAGACCGACGGTCGGTGGAGCGGAGACCTGTGTTGTGGCCCCGGTGTCGCGAAGGCATCCGGGCCGACCCAGAAGGTTGCATGACCTCAGCACGTCGACTGTGGACCCGTCGAACAACGGGCATCGCAATGATCGTGGCCGCAGCAGTGGCCATCCCCTCCGTCCTGGTGACGGCCAATGCCGTGGGCCGTCCTCCCGTTGGAGCAGGGCCGCTACCCGCAGCTCAGGCGCCGAGCCACTTTGCCGCCGTTGCAAGTAAGCGAGGAGGTGCCCGCGACTCGATGACCCCGGCGGCCAGCGCAGCGGCGATCAATGTCCAGCGGGTCCAGATGCAGCGGGCGATGGTCGAATTCACCACTGAGTCGCCTGAGACGACCGATATGCGCGGGGTCGAGCCAAGCCTGTACCAGGGCGAGTTCTTTGATCCGAAGTCCGAGCAGATCCGTCAGTGCATCGTCAAGCGTGAAAGCGAAGGTCAGTACGACGTCCGCGGCGGCGGTGGCAACCGCTATTACGGCGCCTACCAAATGTCCGATGCCCTTGCCGATGGTGCAACCCACATGATGCTCAAGGAGCACAAGAAGATTCTCGGCGAGAAGGCTGCACAATCCTTGATGAAAGAACTGCGGGCGACGCCACTGAACGAATGGCCTCGTTACTGGCAGGACGCCGCATTCAGCACTGTGTTCAACTGGGAGTCACCCGGTTCAGGTGCGAGCCACTGGGCTGGCGGCCGCTGGCACTGCTGAGCGAGGAGCCGGGCAATAGGCTCCGCTGCGTGGCGTCGACGACAGGTCTGATCGATCGACGCCCGCACGTGAGCATCGACCAAATCCTCGGGGATCTGGTTCCACCGCCGCATTTCCGCAACGTTGGTTTTGACACCTACATCCCTGGGGATCCAACGCAGGAAGCTGCGGTCGCTGCACTCCGCGCATTTTCTGAACGCATCGGCAACCCGCGAGCGGCCAAACGTGGCTTCTTTCGTCGCGCTGCACCGCCGGAAGGTCGAGCCGGGGTCTATCTCGACGGTGGGTTCGGTGTTGGCAAGACCCACCTCCTGGCTTCGTTGTGGCGCAGCGTCGACGGTCCCAAGACCTATGGGACGTTCGTGGAGTACACCAACCTGGTTGGGCTCTTGGGGTTTCGCCAGGCCGTTGAAGTCCTGAAGGGCAACCGACTGGTCTGTATCGATGAGTTCGAACTCGATGATCCCGGCGACACCGTCTTGATGTCCACCTTGCTCGGCCAGTTGGTCGATGCCGGCGTGTTCCTTGCAGCTACGTCCAACACTCTTCCCGAGAAGTTGGGGGAGGGGCGATTTGCCGCGGAAGACTTCCTCCGGGAGATTCAGGGTCTGTCTGCCCACTTCGACGTTCTTCGGATTGATGGGGAGGACTACCGCCACCGTGGGGCGCCCGACGCACCCGCCCCCTTGACCACCGAGCAAGTCGACGAGGTTGTCGCAGCAATCCCCGGGGCGACCCTCGACCACTTCAGTGATCTGATGCGATTCCTGCCGGAGGTGCACCCCTCGCAATACGGCGCGCTCGTGGACTCGATTCCGCTCGTTGGACTCGAAGAAGTCAGGACGCTCAGCGACCAGGCCCAGGCCTTGCGCCTGGTTGTCCTCGTGGACCGGCTCTACGACCGAGACGTCCCGGTAGTCGCTAGCGGTGTACCCCTCGATCGGCTCTTTTCCGAGCAGCTCCTCAAAGGCGGCTACCGCAAGAAATACTTCCGGGCGATTTCCAGGCTCGTGGCGTTGGCCAGGGAAGGCCAAGAATCATCCGTCTAGTGGTTGGATGCTGCTGTGGAAATCGACAGCATCCTTTCCGGTCTCGGTGCCGGCATCGTCATCGGCCTGATCGCCCGAATCCTGGTTCCCAGCATGCAGCCCATCGGCTGCCTCATGACGATCCTGCTCGGAGTCGTGGGCGGAGCAGCGGGTGGTCTCCTTGGCTCCGCCGCAGGGTGGGGCTTTTGGCTCACTTTTGCCACGCAAATCGTCATCGCGGCGATCCTGGTAGCAATCGTCGCGGCGTTGTTCCGCAGGGGAGATGCGGGGTCCTAGCACCCCTATTTTGATTTCCGTGCCTGTTTCTTCGCCAATCTCGCGCGATCTTCTGCTATCCATGCTCAATGCATTTCTCAAATTCAAACGTGAAGAGCAAGGTGGTCGCGCTGGCTGCCAGCGTCGCCTTGGGTGCAGGCAGCGTGGTCGCGGTGGCTTCGACGGCGGCGGCGGCGCCTGGGGACACCCAGACGTTCACGCTGCCCTTTGAGTCAACGGGCGTCACCAGCATCGGATCAACCGGATGGGCCGTGGGCTCAGATGGCACGAATAGCTCTATCTCAAGGATCAGTCCGGAGGGCGCTGTCGCATCGGTGACGGTGCCGGGTTTCGCCCAGTCGATTGCGGCTGGACCGGACGGAAACGTATGGGTTCCGATTCGGACGCGAAACGAGATCCTTCGAATCGACCCGAACCTGAATGTCACGACATTCTCGGACGGACTCCCCGCGAATCTCGGCATGGCCTCGATCACGGCTGGACCGGATGGGGCGATGTGGTTTTCGGCATTTCAATCCAGCCAGATCGGCAAGATCACAACTGCGGGCGCCGTGACGCTGTACAGCACCGATGGGCTCCAGCCCCGGACGATTGCTGCCGGACCATCGGGTAGCAATGTTCTGTACTTCGGGGCTACCGGTTCCGAGCTTGGGCGTATCACAACCGCGGGAACTGTAAGCAAAGTTCAATCGGCTAACGGTGTGACGATTACCAATTTCCCGGTTGCTGCAGGCGATGGCACCTGGTTCGTTCTCGTTGCCGGAATTGACGTGCTCGCACGCGTTGCTGGAAGTATCTCACTCCTCAACGCGGCAGCAAATCAGAACTCCGACGACTTCACCGGTTCAACCACCGCGGTTAACGGCGGATTCTGGGTCTCCGCCGGCTCGAACAACAAGGTGATTCGTTACGACAAGGACGGAACCTTCATTGAGGAATATGCGGTGGCCGGGCCGTCCTCGCTGCATCAATCCGCTGCCGATGGATCGTTGTGGATCAATGCCGGCGGCAACACCGTGGTCAAGATGAACGTCGCGGTTGTGCCGGTCTCTACAGAGGCACCTTCGATCACACCGACCGAGGGAATCGTCCCGGGATCGACCCTCACGGTGAGCAACGGGACATGGAATTTTGCAGACGGAGCCACCTATGCGTACTTCTGGCAACAGTGCGCCAACAGCGACCCCGCTACATGCGGTCCGCTAGCTGGTGCCGTGTTGCAGACCTACACCGTCGCGGCCACCGACATAGGCAAGTACGTTCGCGGCTGCGTCCTCCCGACCACGCCAAGCGGGCCGGCTGCTGCAGCCGCATGTTCCGCGCCGGTCGCGATGGGTTCCACGGCGCCACCGCCCAACCCGACTCCGAATCCACCGACTCCGGCGACCGGTGAAACCGCGTCGATCGGCAATGGCGTGATCATGGAACTGGATGCGCCGTCCAAGCAGAAGCGTGGAAAGAAGGCTTGGTACGAGGTGGCCTTCACCGCAACCGATGTTCAGGGTTCAGTCGTGTTCGAGTTCTCTAAGGGAAGCCGAACTAAGACCAAGACGGTGGCAATTCAAGATGGCATCGCGGAGTACCGGTGGAAGACCCCGAGGAAGTGGCGTAAGGGTCGCACCACGGTCACGGCGACCTTCGTCCCGTCGGCTGGTTCTCCGTACACGGCAGCTGAAGTGCTCGATCGAGTTCGCATCCGATAGCAGCATCAACAGCGAAGGGCCTCGGGAAAGCCTCCCGGGGCCCTTCGCTATGGGCGTACGGTGCTCCTATGACTGACAACCGGCAAATCACGCTGGCTAAGCGACCCGAAGGCAGCGTTGATGAAAGTTGTTTCGCCGAGAAGCAGGCCGCAGTTCCGGCCCCGGCACCCAGTGAGGCCCTTGGGAAGGTCGAATGGCTGTCGATCGATCCGACCATTCGCATGTGGATGGCAATGGACACCTACCTTCCTGCGATCGAGATCGGCGCACCTATTCGAAGCGCCGGCCTCGTGCGGGTAGTCGAGTCCGAAAACCCCAAGCTTCCGGTGGGCACTCTGGTCTTCTCCACTCCCGGGTGGCAGGAGTACTCCATCGTCAGTGAGCGAGATCAGGTAGTTCCGGAGGGCGTGGACCCAACTGCCGCCCTGAGCATCTTCGGAATTACTGGCATCACCGCCTACTTCGGGCTCTTGGACATCGGTCGTCCTTCCGAGGGCGACACCGTCGTCGTTTCCGGAGCCGCAGGATCAACCGGCTCCATCGTCGGGCAGATTGCGAAGATCAAGGGTTGTCGAGTCATCGGAATCGCAGGTACCGACGAGAAGTGCGCGTGGCTCACAGACGAACGCGGCTTCGATGGTGCCATCAACTACAGAACAGAGAATGTTGCCAAGGCGCTTCGGGATCACTGTCCAGACGGCATCAACGTCTATTTCGATAACGTCGGAGGAGACATCCTTGAGATGGCTATCGCCAACCTCGCTTTGCACGGTCGAATCGTGATGTGCGGTGCGATCAGTCAATACAACGACGACGCTCCCACGGCTGGGCCCCGCAATCTCTCTGCGCTGATTTCCAAGCGCGGTCGGATTGAAGGGTTCATCGTCCTGGACTACCTCAAGCGCTCGGGCGAGGCGATCCAGGATCTGGCGACTTGGCTCATGGAAGGCAAACTTACGTACAAAGTCGATGTTATGGGGGGCCTTGAGTCTGCTCCCGAAGCATTGATGAGACTCTTCAGCGGCGCGAACGCTGGAAAGATGATGGTGCGCCTGTAAGGGGAGCCGGGGAATTTCCACGCCTGTTTCGGGTGGATGAAGGGCGATACAGGATTCGAACCTGTGACCTAGCGTGCGTCAATCATTCCCGCGGCGGCTCATCTTGCCTCGGCGGTTCCTCGTCTCTGCCCAAGGCTTCCCACAGTCCGTTGAGCGGTCGCGGAATGTTGGGCGCCTTGCCTGCTAGTTTCTCGAGGAAATTGCCGAGCCAGTTGAACACATGTACAGCGTATGACGCTGATCACAACTCCGCTCGTCGGGCTGGCAAGCCTTGAACCTGCGGTCCCTTGACCCCGTTCAGGTATCGTCCCAAGCCACGACATGAATCTGTGATCTGGAATGGCTTCCGAGTGGCTTTTGAGCGGCGGATGGGTCCGAAGGTGTAAACCTCAGAACCGGTTGCGGTACACCGACTGTTTGATGGTGGGCGATACAGGAATCGAACCTGTGACCTCTTCCGTGTCAAGGAAGCGCGCTAGCCCCTGCGCCAATCGCCCTCGGGGTCGTTCATTGGTGCATTCAGTTGTCAGCGAGGTGGAGACGGGATTCGAACCCGTGTACGCGGCTTTGCAGGCCGCTGCCTCGCCTCTCGGCCACTCCACCACGAGGCCCGCGGCTGCCGACCTCTCCGAGCGGACGACGGGATTCGAACCCGCGACCCTCACCTTGGCAAGGTGATGCGCTACCAGCTGCGCTACGTCCGCATTCCCTTTCGGGAGGGCCCAACCTTAGCCGACACGTTCACCCTCGTCACGGGAGCCCTAGGCGCGGTGCCCCCCGCCGGTGCAGGATAGGTCTGTGCGAACGAGCGCCGTGGCCCACCTCGGAGGAGTGTGGGCGTGGGATCCGCTGGAGATCACGTGCGACCTCACGGCCCTCAACTCCGGAGGTCGGTGGGCGGTCGTCCTTCCCTACACCGGTGATCCGGTTCTTGTGCGATTCGGGCAATGGGGCATCAACCCTCCAGAATCCTCCACTGGGCCGTGGAGTGGTGTGGGTTCCGATGCCTGGGTTTCCAGCCTGGACGAGGACGAGTACATCGCTGGCGTTCGCCGGATCCAGGAGTACATCGCGGCGGGTGAGGTGTACCAAGCGAATCTGTGCCGAGTGCTGGAGGCGGCGGTTGAGCCCGAAGACGATCTCCTCGCGCTTCACCGCGCACTTGGAGCGGGCAATCCTTCGCCCTACGCGTCGGCGATCTCGGTTCCGGAGGTAGACCTCCACGTTGCCTGTGCCAGCCCTGAGTTATTTTTGCGCCGCGAGGGCGATGTCCTGCGAAGTGGACCCATTAAGGGAACCGCTCCATCCCCGGGGCTACTGCTCGACAAGGACCTTGCCGAGAACGTGATGATCGTCGATCTGGTGCGCAACGACTTGTCTCGAGTCGCTCAAACGGGTTCTGTTCGAGTTCCGGACTTGCTGCGCATCGAGGAGCATCCCGGTCTAGTTCATCTCGTCTCCGATGTCGAGTGTCGGCTGGTGCCGGGTCAGACGTGGCCCTCCATTCTTCAGGCGTCTTTCCCTCCGGGATCTGTCACTGGCGCCCCCAAGTCCTCGGCTTTGCGCATTATTGAAGAATGTGAGTTGGCTCCACGGGATGTCTACTGCGGGGCTGTGGGCTGGATCGACGCGGATCGACAGGCGGCCGAACTCGCTGTCGCGATCCGAACGTTCTGGATCAGAGGTGGCGTTCTTCGCTTCGGAACGGGCGCGGGCATCACCTGGGGGTCGGACCCATACGGCGAGTGGCAAGAGACGCAGTTGAAGGCCCGAAAGCTGTGCGCCATTGCCGCAGAGTCGATACCTGTCTTGAAGGCGGCACGACTTTCATGAGCGTATGGATCTCCTCAGGTGAGGGGGCCGGTCTCGTCGAACTTGACGACGCGCGGATTTCTGCATTTGACCACGGGCTCACGGTCGGGGACGGAGTGTTCGAGACCCTGAAGGTGGTTGAAGGCGTTCCGCTGGCCCTGACTCGTCATCTAAATCGGCTTGCGCGGTCTTGCGAGGTGCTGGGCCTACAGCAGCCAAGAGTCGACACCATCCGAGATGCAGTCCGGTCCGTCATCGCCTCGGAGCCGGAAGCCTCTCGTCTCGGGCGGCTGCGTATCACGTGCACTGGCGGTGTCGGCCCGCTCGCCAGTGATCGGGGGGAAGGGTCCGGGACGACGCTCATCGCGCTGTCGTCGATGAAGCCTTGGCCAGCAACGACCACTGCTGTGGTGGTTCCTTGGGTACGTAATGAACGATCGGCGGTTGCCGGCGCCAAGACGACGTCCTACGCGGAGAACGTCGTCGCTCTCGCCTGGGCCCACGATCGTGGTTTTTCCGAAGGCTTATTCATGAACTCGATTGGGCACGTTTGCGAAGGCACTGGAACGAATGTGTTCGTGGTCTCCGGCGGCCAAGCGCTGACGCCACCACTGGCGAGCGGTTGCCTCGCAGGCATCACCCGAGAATTGCTTGTGGAGTGGGGATTGGCAATCGAGTGGGAGTTGGATGCTGAGCACCTGGAGCGTGCCGACGAGGTGTTCGTGACGTCGAGCACGCGTGACGTTCACCCAGTTGTGAAACTTGGTGAACGCCAGTGGGACAAACCCGGCTCGGTAACCCGCGAGATCTCAACCCAATTTGTCCGGCGAATCGTTCAAGACATCGATCCCTGATCCTCACGAGCCCACGCATGAAGAAGGCCCCCGCCGAAGCGAGGGCCTTCTTCATGCGATGCGGGGACTAGCGACCCCTGTACTTGCGGGCAGTCTTGAAGGGCTGCCACTGGCCGGCGACACCCGGGGCGGAGCCGATTACCGTGCACTCACCCTTCTTCTGGATGCGCAGAGTGACCGATCCGTTGTCCGGATACAGCAACTTGCAGTTGCTGCGGCCCTTCTTCTTGATCTTCCAACGGATGTTTTGTCCGGCATTGGTATCCATCTGACCGGGGCTCTCCAGGACCAGTACGCGACCGACCTTGTAGCGACCGGAGGGTGGGGCTGAAACATCCGCGGTCTGAATGCCCGGAATCAGGTTGATGGCGTAGCCCGTAGTAACCGGGGCGTAGCCGTTCCCACCGTTCGTGCTGGCCTGAAGGTTGCACACGCCTGACCCAGTCGGAACGTTGATGGTTAGGCCGGACACCTGGCACGGGCCGGTCTCGCTCAAGGTCACAGGTGCCCTAGAGAGCGATGAGGCCTGGAAAGCGAAGTTCGAGCCGTTGCCCAGGGTGTACGTGCCGTTGGGTGCCCACGGACCCCAACCAGGCTGAATCAAGGTTATGGCATCTTGCTGGGCAGGCGCGTTGGCGATTGTGACAACTTCCGATGTCGAACCCGATCCACCTGCGTTTGTCGTATAGCTGGCTCCCAGAGTCACCTGTCCGGCAATGTTGGGTGTCCAGGTGAAGGTCGCGACGCCATTCACGATCGGAATCGCCGCGCTGATCGGGTTGCCGTTTGCGGTAAAGCCCACCGTGCCTTGGACGGTCTTGGGAACCACGGTGGCCGACATCGTGACCGATTGACCCAGCGTCATCGTGGGAGGGGCCGAGATTGAGATGTTGCCCCCACTGGCCGTTGCCTCGATGAGGTCCTGGGACGAAGTTGAAGGTGTCGCAGACGAATTACTGGGCACGTAGGTGGCTTGAACTATGTAGTCGCCTGGAGATTGGGGTGTCCACCAGTAGTAGGCGTAGGACTGACCCGTTCCCGGGCCTGGAGTGAGGCCGTTGGTGGACAGAGTGGCTCCGTTGGAGTCCTTGAAAACGACCTGTCCAGGTGGGTTCCACTGGCTGGGACTCGTTGACTGGACGGTTGCCGTGATCTGCGTGGCCGTACCGATCTTCGCGGTGTTTGGAGCAGAGATTGTGGTGGTGGTTGGTGTAGCCACCACAGTGGTGGTGGAGTAGATCGCATTGCCCAACTTGAAGTTGGCGACACCCATGCCGTTGGGGGTCCAGTTCGCTAGGCCTGTGTCGCCCGGTCCGGGATAGATGGACAGGACTTGAGAAGCCGAACCCTGGTTGTAAGTAACCGTGACGCTGCCGTAGCCACCGCAGTCCTGCACGCTGAGCTGCACGGGCACGCCGATTACCGAATTCGCGGCAGCGCCCGACACAGCGCAACCGCCGATGGGGTCGTCAGCCTGGGCCGCTGGCGCTACAGCCGTCAGGGAGGCAGCGCCGATTGCGAGACCGCCGGCGACGGCCACGGCAGCGCGCGGGGCACGCCACTTGTCGAAAAATCTCATCTGTATCTCCTCGGATGCGCCCGTGAAGGTGGTGGGCGTCAGTACGGTAACCCGTGCCTGCATGAGATCACGCGTCCACACGCCCCGTGCATAGAGAAATTCGAACAATCTGTCTACGAGCAAGACGTAGTTCAGACCTGCGGTAACATCACGGATTCCGGGCGATTGGCTCAGTGGTAGAGCGCTCGCTTCACACGCGAGAGGTCACTGGTTCGAACCCAGTATCGCCCACCG
>JBDQFC010000026.1:0-298 GCA_040266055.1 Candidatus Nanopelagicales bacterium
TTTGGGTGCAGGTCGACGGTGGGGTCGGGGTCGACACCATCGAACAGTGCGCTGAAGCGGGCGCCAATGTCTTCGTAGCTGGCTCGGCGGTTTTTCGCGCCGATGATCCCGCCTCGATGGTCGAGTATCTGCGCTCTTTGGCCGAACAGTCTCAGGCCTGAGGGCGGGTACCCGTGACCGACTGGAAGGCCGCGATGGCCGAGGCCATAACCCTCGCCCAAGACCCCAGTGCTCCGCGCGGGGAGAACCCTCGAGTTGGTTGCGTAGTCGTTGACGCACGAGGCGAGATCGTCGGTCG
>JBDQFC010000026.1:308-25869 GCA_040266055.1 Candidatus Nanopelagicales bacterium
CGCGGAGGTAGTTGCCCTCGCAGTGGCCGGTGATCGTGCCCGCGGCGCCACAGCCGTGGTCACCCTCGAGCCTTGTAACCACACTGGGCGCACCGGGCCGTGCTCGCAGGCGCTACTCGATGCGGGCATCACGCGCGTCGTCTACGCGCAGCCGGACCCCACGGCGAAGGCGACAGGTGGTGCGTACCGGCTCGCCGAAGGAGGCGTGGATGTCATCGCCGGGGTCGGCGAGGGTGAGGCAATCGCCATCAACCGGGAGTGGACTATCGCGGTCTCGCGCAACTACCCCTTCGTCACCGCCAAATGCGCCGTCAGCCTTGATGGTCGCGTTGCCGGCGCCGGGGGTCGTCGCGTTCAACTAACCGGCAGGGATGCCAACATCTACGCCCACGCGCTACGCGCCCGAGTGGGGGCGGTCGTCGTAGGCACCGGAACGGTGCTGGCGGATGACCCCGAACTCACCGTCCGCAATGTGCCACTGCTGGCGGCCGGCCCACCTCGACGCATCGTCGTCGGTGATCGCGCTATCCCGGGAACTATGAAGATCATGGACAACGCAGCTCCCACCACCCTCGTCCAAGGCCACGATCCGCTCGGAGTTCTGCATCGGCTCTACCGCGAGGGCGTGCGCGACGTGCTCGTGGAGTCCGGTCCGACCCTCCTAGCCGCATTCCTGCGCGCCGGGCTGGTCGATGAGCTCGTGTGGTTCATCGCTGGGGTCTGGCTAGGCAGCGGCCCGCACGCGTTGCCCGGCGATAGCCCGCTCAATGAGCAGGTCACGGTCGTGGAGTCGCGCGCCCTAGGCCAAGATGTCCTTCTGAGAGCGACCCCTGTGCGAAAGGCTGCTTGATGTTCACCGGAATCATCGAAGGCGTCGGCGTGGTCGCCGACATCGAGGACCGTGGTGATTCCATGCGGCTTCGCATCGAGGCACCCGCGATCGTTTCTGGGGCCGCGCACGGGGATTCCATCAGCGTCAACGGCACCTGCCTGACGGTTGCTGATCACGGTGAGACCTGGTTCGCCGCCGACGTCATGCTCGAGACGCTCAACCGCACTGCGCTGCGCACCCTGGCCGCTGGCAGTCGGGTGAACCTGGAACGAGCAGCACGCGTGGACGGACGTCTTGGTGGCCACATAGTCCAAGGGCACGTCGATGGCACTGCTTGCGTAAGTGCGATCGAGCCGTCGAAGGACTGGACGGTCATGCGCTTCGCGATCCCCGGGGACCTGGAGCGTTACCTGGTGGAAAAGGGGTCGGTAACGGTAGACGGCGTATCGTTGACTGTTGCCGATGTCGGTGAGGGATCCTTCTCGGTTTCTCTCATCCCCACGACGCTAACGGAAACCACTTTGGGAGAACGAGCCATGAACGACGATGTCAACATTGAGGTAGACATCCTCGCCAAGTACGTCGAGAAGTTGGTCAGTCGATGATCCCTGCGGACGAACTTTTTGGCGTCGACGAGGACGACACTTTGGCTCCAGCACCCGTTGGCTCGGTGGAGCCGACACCGCCGATGGCACCAGATGCGGTCGCGCTAAACACCATCGAACAAGCGCTCGAGCAGTTGCGTGCCGGTCGCCCGATCGTGGTGATCGATGACGAGGATCGCGAGAACGAAGGTGACCTCATTTTCGCTGCGGGCCTTGCCACACCCGAACTCACGGCTTTCATGATCCGTCACACGTCTGGCTACATCTGCGTCGGTATGGTCCCGGAGGATCTCGATCGACTCGAGTTGCCCCCGATGGCGAGCGTTAATGAGGATCGACGGGGGACGGCCTATGCGGTCACGGTCGATGCCAAAGATGTCGAGGCCACAGGCATCTCTGCTAGGGACCGCGCTCGGACGATCAAAGTTCTCGCCGATTCCGCGACCGAACCTTGGGAATTGACGCGGCCTGGTCACGTGGTCCCACTTCGTGCGGTCGAGGGAGGGGTTCTACGCCGCGCAGGGCATACCGAGGCCGCCGTCGACCTCACGCGCATCGCCGGTCTGCACGCCGCTGGCGCCCTATGCGAGATGGTCAACGACGACGGCACCATGATGAATGCGGCCCAGTGTCGGGAGTTTTGTGATGAGCACAACCTCGTTCTGGTCTCAATCGCGGACCTGATTCGCTTCCGGCGGCGCAATGAATCGCATGTCACTCGAGTGGTGGACATTCCACTTCCTACCGAGTACGGCGATTACCGTGCCGTGGCCTACCGCAGTGAGATCGACGCGAGTGAACACATCGCGCTCGTCGCCGGAGACATCGGCGACGGAGAGGCCGTGCTAACCCGCGTGCACTCCGAATGTCTGACCGGTGACGTATTCGGTTCCCAGCGTTGCGACTGCGGGCCGCAATTGCACGCGGCGCTTCGAGCTATCGGTGCCGAGGGTAGGGGAGTAGTGCTGTACGTCCGCGGCCACGAGGGCCGCGGCATCGGTCTGCTCGACAAACTGCGCGCCTACGCGTTGCAAGACGAGGGCCGCGACACAGTCGATGCCAACATCGAGCTCGGTCTTCCCGTTGACGCCCGGGACTACGGCACCGGTGCGCAGATCCTTGTCGATCTCGGAGTCCGATCGATGCGTTTGCTGACCAATAACCCTGCCAAGCGCGCGGGTCTTGAGGGCTATGGATTGTCGGTGGTCGAACGTGTCCCCTTGGTTATTGATCCCAATGAGCACAATGCGGACTACCTCGGCACCAAGGCCGAGCGAATGGGCCACGCCTACTCCCCGGATGAGGCACCGACTTCCAAAGGCGGCGCATGAGCGGCCAGGGCGCGCCTGATCTGACCGGCGATTCGCACCAGTGGTCAGGGTTGCGGGCGGCAATTGTCTCAGCCTCCTGGCACACCACCGTGATGGACGGCTTGCGGGCCGGCGCCAACCGCATCGCTGCACAGGCAGGCGTCGAGGTCGAGGAGTTCATCGTCCCCGGTTCTTTCGAACTGCCGGTCGCTGCGCACCACGCTGCAGCCAGTGGACGCTTCGATGTTGTGATCGCGCTAGGCGTAGTGATCCGGGGCGGAACGCCGCACTTCGAGTATGTGTGTTCCGCGGCCACCGAAGGTCTCACTCGCGTTGCACTTGACCATGGAATTCCTGTCGGCTTCGGCCTGCTTACCTGCGACACCGAGCAGCAGGCCATCGATCGCGCGGGGCTGGAAGGCTCGCAGGAAGACAAGGGTGCCGAAGCCATGGCAAGCGCACTGCGAACGGCAGTGACGATCGCGGAGATCACCAGCACCTAGGCTTGACCCCGTGAAGACCTTCGACGATCTCTACAGTGAACTCCACCTCAAGGCAGCGACCTCCGATCCAGAATCCGGGACGGTGCAACTGCTCTCTGGTGGCGTACATGCAGTCGGCAAGAAGGTAGTGGAGGAAGCTTCCGAGGTGTGGATGGCCGCTGAGTATGAAGGTGCCGAGCGCACAGCTGAGGAGATCGCCCAATTGCTCTACCACGTGCAAGTCATGATGCTCGCTGCCGGCGTGAGTCTCGATGACGTCTACCGGAGGCTGTGATGAGCACGTTGCGCGTTGCAGTTCCGAATAAGGGTCAACTAGCCGAACCCGCGCGAGCCATGCTCACCGAGGCCGGCTACTTACAAAACGCCGGGCTGCGCGATTTGGTGGTGCACGACCCCGACAACGACGTCGAGTTCTTCTTCCTGCGCCCGAAGGACGTTGCTATCTACGTGGGTGAAGGCACGCTGGACCTGGGAATTACAGGACGCGACATGCTGATCGATTCCGGTGCCGATGCCGTTGAGCGAGTTGCTCTCGGTTTCGCACCGTCCACCTTCCGACTTGCCGCCCCGAAAGGTTCGGCCACCAGTGTCAAAGACCTCCAAGGCCTTCGCATCGCTACGTCCTATGCAGGATTACTCAACAACTGGCTTGAAGACAATAACCTTGATGCCCGTGTAGTCCGCCTAGACGGGGCCGTCGAGAACGCTGTCGCACTCGGAGTGGCCGACGCAGTAGCTGATGTGGTCGCGACCGGAACCACCTTGCGCCAGGCGGGTTTAGAGATCGTCGGTGAACCGCTGCTGCAATCTGAGGCGATCGTGGTACGCCGCGACGCCGAGGCCGCGGGCGATCCGCAAAACGTCCGCACGTTCTTGCGCCGGCTCCACGGCGTTATGGTGGCTCGCTCCTACGTGCTGGTGGACTACGACATCCCCAATGAGCGCCTGGAACCCGCGTGCGCCGTCACCCCCGGTATCGAATCGCCAACGGTCTCACCGCTGCACGATCAAAACTGGTCTGCGGTGCGCGCCATGGTCCCGACGGCCGATGCACACCGGGTGATGGATGAGCTCTACGAACTCGGTGCTCGCGGGATCCTCGTTACCGACATCCACGCCTGTCGCCTCTAACCCGACTTCCGGAAGGCAAGCGTCGCGGTGGGTTAGCGCACGGTCTGGTCGCGCTTGAGGAAGAAGACTGTGGGCAACTGCAGCAATGCCACGAGGGCGAGGAGTGAGAACACCAGGGGCCACGAGTCCAGTGCATCCATGATCGCTCCCATGATGAAGGGGCTGAACGCTGCACCGCAGTAGGTGATGGTGAACGCCATCGCGGTCAGGCGTGCCGATCCCGCAGCATCGGCGGCGTATTCGCTAAGTAGCCCCAAGGACATCGCGAACCCGCCGGACAATGTCATGGACAAAAGCATGAGGATGAGCGGCGGCACGAAGGTCGGGGTGAGTGCGATGGCCAGTAACACTGCAGAGCAGCCCACCACGGTGACAGCAAACAGTGTCCGCCGGTAACGCGTGCGGTGCGATAGCGCTGGCAACGTCAGGCCTGCGACGATCCCCATCGCGGTGAAGATTCCGAAGAACACACCTGCCGTCTCGGGCGTGTAGCCGCGCTCGGTGTAAGACGGAGCGGTCCAGGCAAGCATGCTGTAGAAGATCACTGAGTTCAGAGCCATAAACCCGGTCAATGCCCAGGCTGTGGAGCTGCGCCAGGGCAGGTCACGAAGGCGAACCGGAGTTTCATCCTTGTCATGCGGATCTTGGTCTCGCTCGAGAAACAGCCACGCCACTAGTGCGACCACTGCGGGCAGAGCCCACAACGCGAGCGCTCGGTTCCAGCCACCCAGCAGATCGGCCAGCGGCAGCGTTAATGCCGCGCCAAGGGCTGCGCCGCCCATCATCGCTGAGGTCCACAGCGAGGTCGCAAGCCCCATGGACTTCGCGAGTTGCTCGCGCACAATCCCAGGAACCAGCCCACCGAGGATGGCAATCGACAGTCCGGCCAGCAGGGCTGAGATGAATAGCGTGAGGGCCACCGCACCTGCCAGGCGTAGCAACATCCCGATCACCATGGCCACAAGACCCAGGCTCACCGCGTGGGTGCGGCCGATGCGCCCGGCCAGGCGCGGGACCAAAAGGGCGAAAACGCCCATGCCCATGACCGGAATGGTGGTCAGTGCTCCGATGAAGGCGTCGTTCCACCCGGTCTCTTCTTGGATGGTCGTAGCCACCGCGGGCAAACTCGACAGGGCAAGGCGCAGGTTGACCGCCACCAAAACCACCACGGACAGCACTGCGATCGCCGAGCGTGCACCGGACGTTGGCGCAGGTGTCGATGCCGGCTGCGACGACGGGCTTGCTGCGGACTGGGTCACCGGGGGATTGTTCCGCTTAGGCTTCCCGTATGGGTGATCGGGAGGACATGGGCGTGTCTGGAGACGGCCGGACCCTTGCTTCTCCGGGTGGATTTGCGAACGACGACGGCGCACCCGACCTAGCCATCAGGAACGCGCGCTCACCCGAAGATCGCACCTGGGCCTTGCTTGCCGGTCGTGTGCTGGTCGCCGTCGTTGCCAACGCAGACGAGGTCGACGAAAGCGGCGCTGACAAATCCAGCGACATGTCTGTGGTCTCGATGATTTCTGGTGATGGCCGGCGCGGGCTGCTGGCCTTCAGTGGGCTGGACTCGCTGAAGGCGTGGAACCCGCAGGCCCGGCCGGTGCCCGTCTCCGGGACTGATGCCGCAAAGGCCGCACTCGAGGACGGCTGCGAGGCGCTAGTCCTGGACGTTGCAGGACCGAGCACCGCTGTGGTCCCGGAGTTGGACCTCCTCGCCGTCGCCGGCATCGATCCACTCGACTACGCCGCTGCGATTTTGGATCGCCATCTTGACGATGCATCAGTTGTCATCGATCGGAACACCGAACGGCTTCGAGTCCTCGCCGATGCGGCCGCGGCCCAGCACGCAGCGGCGAACATTCCGGCGCGGATCCTTGCCCTTGTGCCCGCCGGAGTCGAGATTGTGACCGAGGACTAGAACAAGAACAAGCGCAAGGAGCAGTGCTTAGATGACCGGGCCGGTCCAGCGCTCGCCTGGACCCTCGCCCACTGCATCCGGGATGGGTGACGCCTCGCGGAACGCGCGCTGGACCGCCGTGAGGCCATCGCGAAGCGGAGCGGCGTGCATCGATCCCAGGTCCGGAGCGCTCGTGGTCACTAGCGCAGCCAGCGCATTGATGAGCACCCGGGCCTCTGCCAGGTCGGCCTCGCGGGGTGTGCCGTCCTCGTCGGTGGCGAGCCCGCAGGCAACCGCGGCGGCCGTCATCAGGTGCATCGCCACAGTGAGCACCACCTCCACCGCTGGCACGTCAGCGATATCGGGAATCTGGTCGGCAGACGGCGGCGGGACATGGGAGGAACCAGAGGATGGGGCTTCGCTCACGGCTGCTACCCTTTCACCCCTACGGTCTTGGGCCCAGCCCGGGATCGCGCAAGCGGAGCCTGACTCCCACCTGACGTCTTCTGGGCGCTCAGGTCCGACACATAGTCGGCGAAAGCTGACTCGATTGTGTCTGTCCAGGACCTCCGCATGCGCTGCAGCGGAGGTTTCGTCGTTTCTGCGCAGTAGACAGACGGCTGCACCAACCGGTGCAGCAGTATCGTTCGTCAGCAAGGAGGCGCCATCAGCGTCGAAACCCGGATCAACGACAGGATCCGCGTCCCCGAGGTTCGCCTCGTCGGACCCAACGGTGAGCAAGTAGGAATCGTCCGCATCGAAGACGCCCTTCGGCTCGCCGTTGAGGCCGATCTAGATCTCGTTGAAGTCGCACCCATGGCCAAGCCACCGGTGTGCAAGCTCATGGACTTCGGCAAGTTCAAGTACGAGGCAGCTCTTAAGGAGCGCGAGTCGCGGAAGAACCAGACGCACACCATCATCAAAGAGATGAAGCTTCGACCCAAGATCGATCAGCACGACTACGAGACCAAGAAGGGTCACGTCGAGCGGTTCCTCAAGGCCGGGGACAAGGTCAAGATCACGATCATGTTCCGTGGTAGGGAGCAAAGTCGTCCCGAGCTCGGTCTGCGGCTCTTGGCCAAACTGGCCGAGGACGTAGAGGAGTTGGGTTACGTCGAGGCCAATCCCAAGCAAGACGGTCGCAACATGCTGATGGTTCTCGCGCCGCACAAGCGGAAGTCCGATCCGTCGCGCAAGGCCAGGCCTGAGGCGGAAGCCGCCGCTGAGACCGACGCTTAGTGCCAAACCCCCACAGTCCAGCAAGACAACACGCCACCGAGTCGCCAGCAGGCTCGAGGAAACGAAGGAGGGCCCGATGCCCAAGCAAAAGACCCACAGTGGTGCCAAGAAGCGGTTCAAGGTGACCGGTTCGGGCAAGCTCACGCATGAGCAGGCCAATCGCCGTCACTTGATGGAGAGCAAGTCCAGCAAACGCACCCGTCGCCTGATGGCCGACGATCCCGTCTCCAAGGCAGACACCAAGAAGGTCAACAAGCTCCTCGGCCGCTAACCGCGGACCGTTCACCCCCGATCAAGATCAGGAGGACGCCATGGCACGCGTCAAGCGTTCTGTAAATGCTCAAAAGAAGCGTCGTGAGGTGCTCGAGCGCGCCTCGGGATACCGGGGGCAGCGCTCTCGGCTGTACCGCAAGGCCAAGGAGCAAGTCACCCACTCGATGGTCTACGCCTACGCCGATCGTCGCACCCGCAAAGGCGACTTCCGTCGGCTGTGGATCCAGCGAATTAATGCCGCTGCCCGCGCCAACGGCATGACCTACAACCGCTTCATCCAGGGCCTAAAGGCCGCCGAGGTCGAGGTTGACCGTCGCATGCTCGCAGAGCTCGCGGTCAACGACCCAAGTGCCTTTGAAGCCCTCGTCGAGGTCTCCAAGGGAGCCTTGCCTGCCACCGCTGCCTAAAGCAGCCGTCGAGACAACAGCCGGGAGTTCGTGTGCTGACCAGTACTAGGTCTGAGCACGTCTCCCGGCTTCGTCGTCTCCACGATCGCAAGGGCCGTAAGCGTTCAGGAACTTTCCTGGCCGAGGGTCCGGACTGCGTTCACGCGGCCGTTGAGGCTGGTTGGGTCCTCGAGGTCGTAGGCCTCGAAGGCCACCCCATGGCGGCCTGGATCCAAGAGCAGGGCTTGCCGTTTCACTCGGCCAGCGAGCACGTGGTCGCCTCGATCTGCGATGCCGTCACCCCCCAGGGGGTGGTCGCCGAGTGTCGGCTTCCGCAGACTCGATTCGACGACGTTGCCGCTGGCACCGGGCCGGTCATCGTCTGTGACCGCATCTCCGATCCAGGTAACTTCGGCACCATCGTGCGCACCGCAGAAGCTGTCGGCGCAGCGGGAGTCGTCGCGACCGAGGGGTCGGTCGATCCGTGGAATGCCAAGGTGGTTCGTGCCAGCGCGGGTTCGGTATTCCGAGTGCCGGTAGTCGGGGGTTTTAGCTCCCCGGTAGTCATGACCCGCATCGCCGAAACGCGCCGCACCATCGCCCTGAACGGCTCGGCCGACCTCGACGTCTTCGAGATGCTGACCCACCTGTCCGAGCAGCGGATCCCCAGCGATCAACTCGCCTGGGTGGTCGGCTCTGAGGCCCACGGCGTAAGCGACGAGGTGCTCGCCGGCGCTGAATTCAGCACCCGAATTCCGATGGCCCCGCTCGTGGAGTCCCTGAACGCCGGAATCGCAGTCGCGGTGTGTTTGTATTCGGCACAGGATCGACTGGGAACAAGCGCTACCTAGTGACCAACGACATCACCTAGGTCCTACGGACACACCGCCCTGGAGTGGCTGGGCCGGCCGTGGGGGAGTGCGAGGATAGAAGCAATCAGAAGGGATCGTCACTATGGACAAGGCCAGTTACACAACGCTTCCGGTCATGGATGAGACCGGTTACGCGATCGTGGACGCGTATGACCAGCAAGCAGATCCGCGCGAGTGGGAAGAACTGGTCTACGTCGATTGGAAGTCTTCTGGCGATACCCGCTTCGCACCGTTGGCTAGCGCCTACGGCGATGTGGAGTGCAACGGCTTTTGGAACCACACCCCACCCAAGACCGATAAGGATGGCGTCTGGGTGCAAGAAAACGTGGACATTGCTCCGATTCTCACCCGCCGCGCACAAGAGCCCGGCGCGAACGTCGGCCGCTGCCGCGTGATCGAACTGCAACCCAACACCTACGGCGAGGCGTTGTACAACTTGCACCGTGACGACAACAACCGGCTGAACCCCGAGGGCACCGGCTGGATCGTGCGGGCGTTCTTCAACTTAACCGACGACGCCGATTCAGTGATGATCCTGCGTTCGGATAAGGACGATCCCGGTACCGAGGTGCGCATCCCGATGCCCGCCGGTCAGCAGGTGATCATCGATACCCAAAGCTTCTATCACGCGGTGTGGCACCCCGGAGACAAGCCGCGGTATTGCCTGATTACTTCGTACGAGTCCAGTCCCGAACTCGACGCCTGGATCCAGGCCCGCAATCCGGTAACCAGCATCCCCAACCACCCGATCGATCCCGAGGTGGCCGCTGAGGGTGAAGCTCTGGCCCAGGCCAAGCGTGACGCTCGCGCCGCAGCACTTGCGGCCAAGGGTGCGGATCCGCGCTTTGGTGACGGCAGCATGGCCGTCCAGGAGGAGAAGGAAGTCCTGTCCGAGGCCTAAAGCAGGTCACACACCACCGGGTTAGCATCAGCGCAACAATCTTGCGCCCATCCGTGCACACACCACAGTCGAAGGAGAGAACGTGGTCGCCTACAGCGCCGTTCTAGACGAGTTGGAAGCTGAGGCGATCCACGTCTACCGGGAAACCGCGGCCGCGTTCCGCAACCCGGTTTTGCTCTACAGCATCGGTAAGGACTCCTCGGTGCTGCTGCATTTGGCAATGAAGGCGTTCTACCCGGCCCCGCTGCCATTTCCGGTCATGCACATCGACACCACCTGGAAATTCCAGGAAATGATCACGTTCCGCGATCGTCGTGCGGCCGAACTCGGGCTGGACCTGCGCATCGCCACCAACACTGCCGCCGTGGAGGAGGGGGTCAGCCCCTTCAGTCACGGGACCCACGAGTACACGCGCATCATGAAGACGGTTGCCTTGCGCGAGGGACTGGATCGCTACGGCTTCGACGCGGCTGTTGGCGGTGCTCGCCGAGACGAGGAACGCAGTCGGGCCAAGGAGCGCATCTTCAGTTTGCGCGAACCGGGCCACCGCTGGGATCCACGCAAGCAGCGCCCGGAGTTCTGGCGCACCGCAAACACCGCGCTTGCTGAGGGTCAGACTATGCGCGCTTTCCCTCTGTCTAACTGGACCGAGTTGGATGTTTGGCGCTACATCGAGCGCGAACAGATCGAGATCCCATCGCTGTATTTCGCCAAGGAGCGTCCCGTGGTTGAGCGGGACGGCACCTGGATCATGGTCGACGACGACCGCTACCCGCTTGAGCCAGGGGAGCAGCCGGTGATGAAGTCGGTGCGCTTTCGAACCCTGGGGTGCTACCCACTTACCGGCGCCGTTGAGTCAACGGCCGACGATCTCGCCACGCTCATCGCCGAGATGGAGGATTCCAAGGTCTCTGAGAGAGCGGGTCGACTCATCGACGGTGAGGGTGGCGGATCGATGGAGTCCAAGAAGGCCGAGGGATATTTCTGATGGGCAGCACCAGCGTGGACGCGACACCGGTTCTCCAACTCGTCACCTGCGGGTCTGTCGACGACGGCAAATCCACCCTCATCGGCCGCCTCCTGGCCGAAACCGACTCCGTGCCGATCGATCAGCTCGAGTACGCACGGCGTACGCGTCGCGGCGGTTCGACCATCCCGGTTGGTGAAGTGGATTTCTCGCTGCTGACCGACGGCCTGGAGGCCGAACGCGAGCAGGGCATCACCATCGACGTCGCCTACCGGCACATGAACCTGCCCAACGGTCGGCGAGTGCTGATCGCTGACGCTCCTGGGCACGAGCAATACACCCGCAACATGGCCGTGGCTGCTTCGAACGGCGACGTCGCCATCCTCCTTGTCGACGCTGCGCGCGGCGTTCGCCCGCAAACACACCGGCACCTGACGGTTTCGGCACTGATGGGTGTCCGAACCGTCATCATTGCGGTCAACAAGATGGACCTCATCGGCTACGAGCACGCCGCCTTCGAGGAGATCGTCGGAGTCGTGCGCACCACGGCCGCCCGCCTGGGCGTGCCTGAAGTCGTGGCCATCCCGATCAGTGCATTCGCCGGTGACAATGTCACGCAACCTTCCACGAACATGCCGTGGTACCCCGGCCCCACGTTGATGCAGTTCCTGTCCGATTGGGAGCCGGCGGACACCGAGGCAACCGCGGGCTTTCGCTTCCCGGTGCAGTTCATCGTCCGGGCCGAGGGCAACTTCCGCGGATACGCCGGAACCGTTGTAGCTGGCTCGGTCGCGCCGGGTGACGAGATCACCGTCGCCGATTCCGGTCGAACCGCGAAAATCGATCGCATCGTGACCTACAACGGTGATCTCGAACGTGCGGACTTCGGTCAGGCCGTCACAATCACTCTCGATCACGAAGTCGACGTCACGCGTGGCGACGTTCTATCGGCTAGGGACCCAGATGGGTCTTCTTTGCAGCCCGCCGACCGTTTCTCCGCCGACATGGTCTGGATCGGTGAAGAGCCGCTCGCGCATGGTCGCTCATATCTCTTGGTGTCCGGCTCGCGGTCGGTTCCGGCAACGGTCACCAACGTGCGTCATCGACTCGACGTTGTTTCCGGTCATGAACATGCCGCTCGTCTGCTGGAGATGAACGACATCGGTCGCGTCGAGGTCGCCACCGACCGCCCGATCCCGATGGATGCCTACGACAAGTGCCGCGACACCGGCGGATTCTTGCTCGTGGATCGCGTAACAGCAGACACCGTCGCGGCCGGGCTGGTTCGCCACGCGATGCGCCGCGCGTTCAACGTGGTCCCGCACGACTACGACGTCACTGCAGAAGCTCGCACCGCGCTGATGGGTCACCCCAGCCGAGTGGTGTGGCTCACCGGCCTTCCCGGATCTGGCAAGTCGACAATTGCCGACGCCACCGTGCGCCGCTTGCATGCCCTTGGCGTCCACACCTATGTCCTGGACGGCGACAACGTGCGCACCGGCTTGAACAAGGATCTCGGCTTCACTGCTGAGGATCGTGCGGAGAACGTCCGCCGCGTTGCCGAGGTCGCCAAGCTGATGAGCGATGCAGGCTTGGTGGTCTTCGTCGCGCTCGTCTCGCCGTACCAATCCGACCGGGAGGCCGCCAAAGCCCTGTTTGAGGAGGGCGATTTCCTTGAGGTCTTCGTGGATACCCCGGTGGAAGTGTGCGCCGAGCGCGACCCGAAGGGCCTGTATGCAAAGGCCGCTGCGGGTGACCTACCGAACATGACCGGCATGGGTCAGTCCTATGAGGCCCCCGAGAATGCGGACCTCGTTTTGGACGGAACCGGCGATCTCGATGTCCAGGTGGACACGCTGGCCCGGGCCGTCCTCGGGGAGTAAATCGCTCCTGGGATACTTGCGCTCCCATGTCTGGACCCAACACGAACTTCGATCCCAAGCAGGTCGCCTCGCTCGATGCTGACGCCATCGAGGCGATGGTCATCGAGGCCCTCGACACCATCGCCCAAGCCGGCGATCTCGATGAACTCAAGAGCGCCCGCCTCGCGCACGCAGGCGACCGTTCCCCGCTAGCGCTGGCAAACCGCGAGATCGGTGCGCTTCCGCCGGCGGCTAAGGCCGATGCGGGTAAGCGCGTCGGGCAGGCCCGCGCACAGGTCAAAAGCGCGCTCGAAGAGCGCGAGGTCATCCTCGTCGCCGAGCGCGATGCGCGCGTCCTTGAGGCCGAGTCAGTCGACGTCACTCTTCCGCTGCAACGGATACCGATCGGTGGCCGTCACCCGCTGACCACGCTCATGGAACGAATGTCCGACGTCTTCATCTCGATGGGCTATGACATCGCCGAGGGCCCCGAGGTCGAGGCCGAATGGGCGAACTTCGATGCACTCAACGTCCCACCGGATCACCCGGCACGCACGATGCAGGACACCTTCTACGTTGAGTCACCCGACAGCGGAGTTGTCCTTCGCACCCAGACCTCGCCGATCCAGATCCGAGCGATGCTCGAGCGCCCGCTGCCGATCTACGTCGTAGCTCCCGGTCGGGTCTATCGAACCGATGAACTCGATGCCACCCACACCCCGGTTTTCCATCAGATCGAGGGATTAGCGGTCGACAAGGGCCTGACGATGGCCGATCTCAAGGGGACGTTGGACCACCTTGCGCGCCAGATGTTCGGTGAGGGCATCGTCACGCGTCTTCGTCCGTCGTACTTCCCGTTCACCGAACCCAGTGCCGAGGTCGATCTCGAATGCTTTGTGTGTCGAGGTGCGTCGGTCGGTGATCCGTCCAATCCCTGCCGTACGTGTGGCAGCGAAGGTTGGATCGAGTGGGGTGGTTGCGGCATGGTCAACCCGCGCGTGCTCACCGCTGTCGGAATTGACACGAGCGTCTACCGCGGGTTCGCCTTCGGTATGGGTATCGAACGCACATTGATGTTCCGAAACGGAGTCACCGATATGCGTGAGATGGTCGAAGGCGATGTTCGCTTCACAACAGCGTTCGGGGTGGATGCCTGATGCGTATCTCTATGGGGTGGATCCGAGAGCTGGTCGACTTTCCGGCCAGCGAGACCGGTCGTGACGTCGCCGAACAGTTGATCAATGCCGGCCTTGAAGTGGAAACGGTCGAGACCGTCGGCACGGGACTCTCCGGCCCGATCATGGTCGGCCGCGTCTTGGAGATCGAGGAGCTCACTGAGTTTAAAAAGCCCATCCGATGGTGCCAAGTCGACATCGGCGGGACTGAACCCAGCGGCATCATCTGTGGTGCCCGTAACTTCACCGTAGGCGATCTCGTCGTCGTAGCCCCTCCGGGAACCACGCTCCCGGGTGACTTCACGATCACTGCACGTGAGACCTATGGGCACGTCTCGAATGGGATGATCTGCTCGGAACGCGAGTTGGGTCTGGGGGAGGACCACGCCGGAATCATTGTGCTGCCGCCAGCAACAGCCGAACCGGGAGCCGACGCAGCCGAGATCCTCGGCGCAGGTGACGACGTCCTCGACATCGCGATAACCCCGGACCGCGGCTACGCCCTGTCTGCCCGCGGTATCGCACGTGAGGTGGCGATCGCCTACAACGTTGACTTCAACGATCCCGTCGATCGTCCGGAAACACTGCCCGCCCCCGCGAATGATCGTGCCCCCGCGCAATGCGCCTCCGATGATTTCGATGCGTGCCCGCTGTTCACGCTGCGCACGATCACTGGAATTGATCCGGCTTCGCCCACGCCACAGTGGATGCGCAATCGCCTGCGCGACTGCGGTATGCGTTCGGTCTCGCTCGCAGTTGACATCACCAATTACGTCATGCTCGAACTCGGTCAGCCGCTGCACGCCTTCGATCTCGACGCGCTCCAGGGCACCGTGCGTGCCGATCGCGCCAAGCAGGGGGAAAGGCTCGAGACCATCGACCACGTGACGCGCGACCTCTCCGCCGATGACCTCACCATCCGAGACGACCGCGGCCCGATAGGTCTCGCCGGCACCATGGGTGGAGCAGATACCGAAATCAGCGACGACACCGTGAACATCGCCCTGGAAGCAGCCTTCTTCGGCGCCGAGATCGTTGCCCGGATGGGGCGTCGTCACCGGCTTACGAGCGAAGCCAGCCGTCGCTTCGAGCGCGGAATCGACCGAGCGCTCGCCCCCGTTGCCTCGGCTCGGGCCACTGAGCTTCTCGTTGATCTCGCAGGTGGTACCTACCAGGGCATGACGGCTGTTGAGGCCCCGATGACCGAACGTGCGATCACTATCGAGACCGATTTGCCCGCGCAGGTCGCCGGGATGCAGATCGATCCCGAGACCACCATCGCGAAGCTCACAGCCATCGGTTGTGAGGTGGAAGGCACCGAAGGAGACCTCATCGTCACCCCGCCCACCTGGCGACCGGATATAACCGATCCGGCCGACCTCGTTGAGGAAGTCGTCAGACTCGTGGGTTACGCGAGCCTGCCGTCTACTTTGCCGACCGCGCCTGCCGGCCACGGACTCACCCATGCCCAGCGGCTGCGTCGTCGCGTAGGCACCGTTCTGGCATCTCGCGGAATGGTCGAGGTGCTCACCTACCCATTCACCTCCGATCAGGACTCCGATTCCCTGCGGTGGTTCGACGACGACCCTCGGCGCACGTCACCCCGACTCGCGAACCCGCTGTCCGATGAGCAGCCCCTGCTCCGCGCCGCGATCTTGCCGACGCTTCTTGCCTCCGTCCAGCGCAACGTAGGTCGCGGGTTCGACGATCTGGCACTCTTCGAACTCGGGTCGGTCTTCCTTGGCAGCGCTGGATCACCGAACCCCCCGCGCCCTGGTGTGCAGGCCCGGCCCAGCGACGCCGAGTGGCAAGCCATCGAAGGCCTACTTCCGGATCAACCTATGCACCTGGGTGCAGTCTGGACTGGCAACCAGAGCGCCAAGGGATGGTGGGGTAGCGGTGAACCCGTCACCTGGGCTGATGCCATCGCCACCGCGCACGACATTGCCGATGCCCTCGGAATCGAACTCGCGACCGAGCAGGGATCTGACTCGGCTTTCCACCCTGGTCGCTGCGCGCAACTGAGCATCGACAGCGTCATCGTCGGTCACGCCGGCGAGTTGCACCCAAGCGTGATTGAGGCCTGGGGTCTACCGGTACGCGCGTGCGCGCTGGAGCTCGATCTCACCGCTCTCATGCAGGAAGCCCCACTCGTTAGTGCTGCCCCGAACTTCTCCACTCATCCGGTCGCCAAAGAGGACATCGCCCTGGTCGTCGGCGAGGACGTCACGGCCGCACTACTTGAGCGGGTGATCCGGGAGGGGGCAGGTGAGCTTTTGGAAGACGTGCAACTCTTTGACGTCTACACCGGAGACCAGGTCCCCGACGGTCACAAGTCGCTTGCTTTCGCCCTGCGTTTTCGCGCCCCGGACAGGACCCTCGCCGCCGAGGAAATCGCCCAAGCGCGGCAAGGCGCCATCGAAGCTGCAGCCGAGCGCTGCGGGGCGAACCTCCGCTAACCCCAACGGGGATAAATATGCGTGTATGCGTATAGTTTGCGCATGACCAGTGTGGCCGTCGCCGGAGCATCCGGCTTCGCCGGGGGCGAACTTCTTCGCTACCTGGCCCAACATCCCTCGTTCGATCTGGTGGCGGCGTGCGCCGGCGGTCGCGCCGGAGAGCAGTTGTCCGCGGTCCACCCCCAATTTGCGGGGACTGCGTGGTCGGAGTTAGTTCTGGACGAAACGGATGTCGATCTGCTTGGCCAGGCCGACGTTGTATTCCTGGCTCTCCCGCACGGGGAGTCGGCTGCCATCGCCACCCAGTTATCGGACTCGACCTTGATTGTTGATCTCGGCGCGGACTTTCGCCTGCGCAGTTCGCAAGCGTGGAGTGATTTCTACGGCGGCGAACACGCCGGCACCTGGACCTATGGGCTTCCTGAACTGCCCGGCGCCCGAGATCAGATTGCGGCTAGCACTCACGTTGCGAATCCTGGCTGCTACCCGACCGCAGTGGCCTTAGCGCTCGCTCCGCTGGCGCAAGCCGGGGTCATCGACTCAACAGACATCGTGGTGGTCGCAGCCTCGGGCACTTCCGGTGCAGGACGAAAGGCCAGCGACGCACTGTTGGCCACGAACATCATGGGATCGATGTCCGCGTACAAAGTCGGTGGTATCCATCAGCACACCCCGGAGATGGAACAGTCCATCGCCTTCGCAGCTGGAATCGACACCACCGATGTCTCGCTGTCGTTCACGCCACTGCTCGCCCCTATGCCCCGAGGCATCGTCGCCACCTGCACCGCCCGCTTGACCGGAGACGATGACGCACGAGCGATTATGAATGCCGCCTACGCATCTGAACCTTTCGTAACGGTTCTCCCCGAAGGTCAGTGGCCGAACACCGGGTCGGTTTGCGGCACCAACAGCGCCCAACTCCAGGTCGCTGTAGATGAACGCGTCGGTCGGGTAATCGTGGAATCGGTCATTGACAACCTCGGCAAAGGCGCGGCCGGCCAGGCGATCCAGAACGCGAACCTGATGTTCGGCCTCGACGAGAGCGCTGGCCTGGACGTGATCGGAGTTGCACCGTGAGTGTTACTGCTGCGCAGGGTTTCCGCGCCATCGGGCTCGCGGCGGGCATCAAGGCGTCCGGCAAGCCCGACATCACGCTCCTGGTCAACGATGGACCGAAGGACGCGGCGGCTGCAGTCTTCACCAGCAATCGTTTCCCAGCCGCACCAATCCTGTGGTCGCGCCAAGCGCTCGCGGACAAAACAGCGCGCGCAGTGATCGTCAATTCCGGTGGCGCTAACGCATGCACCGGTCCGCAAGGTTTCGCTGACAGCCACGAGATGGCCGAGCGCACCGCAGAAGCCCTTCAGGCGACCGGAATGGATTTCGGTGCCGGGGAGGTGGTCGTGTGCTCGACAGGACTCATCGGCGAACTACTACCGATGGACAAGGTCCGTACCGGGATCGACGCCTGCGCAGGCTCGCTGTCGACCGAGGGCGGGGAAGCGGCAGCGGCCGCGATCATGACCACGGACACCGTCCCGAAGCTCGCCGTCGGTGAGGGCAACGGCTACGTAGTCGGTGGGATGGCCAAGGGTGCAGGGATGCTTGCGCCCGGGCTTGCCACCATGTTGGTGTTTCTCACCACGGACGCCGATGTCGATGCTTCTGATCTCGATGCAGCACTGCGGCACGCAACAGGCAAGACCTTTGACCGCATCGACTCCGACGGGTGCATGTCCACCAACGACACCGTTGTGGTGATGGCCAACGGTGCCTCTTGCGTGACGCCGGATTCCGCTGAATTCACCGCCGTGCTCACTGACGTCTGCGCGGATCTCGCCCGCCAACTGATCGCCGACGCCGAGGGTGCATCGAAAGACATCGCCATCACCGTCCATCAGGCAGCGAGCGAGAGCGAGGCTGTCGATGCTGCCCGCGCGATCTCGCGCAGCAATCTTCTGAAGTGCGCCGCCCACGGCGAGGACCCGAACTGGGGCCGGGTGCTCTCAGCGCTCGGCACCACTCGTGCAGCCTTTGAGTCCGATCAGGTGGATGTCGCAATCAACGGTGTGACCGTCTGCCGCGGTGGGGGAGTAGGAGATGATCGCGACCTCGTCGACATGTCCGGGCGCGATGTGTGTATCGACGTCTACCTATCCGCCGGTAATGCCGAAGCGACCGTTTGGACCAACGATCTCACCGCCGACTACGTCCACGAGAACTCCGCCTACTCCACCTAGAGGACCAACGATGACAAGCCAGGACATCCAGCGCGCCCGCGAACAGGCCGCGACCCTCGCCGGCGCATTGCCGTGGTTGCGACGCTTTCGCGGCGCCACCGTAGTGGTGAAGTTCGGCGGCAACGCCATGATCGATGCAGATCTCACCGCAGCCTTCGCCGAGGACATTGTCTTCTTGCGACTAGCCGGACTGCGACCGGTCGTGGTGCACGGTGGTGGCCCGCAGATCAACGCAATGCTCGATCAACTCGGCATCGAATCGGAGTTCTGCGGTGGCCTCCGCGTGACCACCCCCGAGGTTATGCGAGTCGTGGAGATGGTTCTTACCGGTCAGGTGCAGCGCGAGATTGTCCGTGACATCAACGAACACGGCCCGTTGGCCGTTGGTATGTCCGGTGAGGACGGCGGGCTGCTGAACGGCAAGAAGCGAATGGCTACGGTCGACGGCCAACCGGTGGACGTCGGGCTTGTCGGGGACATAACTGAGGTGCGACCCGAACCGATCCTGTCTCTTCTCGACCAGGGCCTCATCCCGGTGATCTCGACCATCGCACGTGGTGAGCACGGCGAGACATTGAACGTGAACGCGGACACTGCCGCCGGAGCGATTGCTCAGGCGTTGGGAGCCAACAAACTCGTGATGCTCACCGACGTGGAAGGCGTCTATCGGAACTGGCCGAGCAGCGAGGAAGTCATCGCAGAGATCACAGCCGAGGAACTGCGCACGATGTTGCCGACTCTTTCGTCGGGGATGATCCCGAAGATGGAGGCTTGTCTGCGAGCGGTTGAGAGTGGTGTCTCGCGCGCGCACGTTATTGACGGACGCGTCCCGCACAGCCTGCTTGTTGAAGTCTTCACCGACCGCGGTGTCGGCACCATGGTCCTGCCAGTTATGGACGATGCATGAGCTGGCAAGAGCGCTGGACCGGCGCGATGATGAATAACTACGGCATTCCTCCGATCCTGCTGACCCGCGGGAAGGGATCTCGGGTGTGGGATGAGGACGGAAACGAATACGTCGATCTCATCGCCGGCATAGCCGTCAATGCTCTCGGCCACGGAGACCCGCGGATCACTGAGGCAATCACCGATCAGTTGAACACCCTTGGTCACGTGTCGAACCTGTATGCGTCCGAACCGGGCATCGAATTGGCCGAACGCTTGATTTCACTCACCGGACAACCCAGCGCGCGAGTTCTCTTCTGCAACTCCGGAGCCGAAGCCAACGAAGCCGCATTCAAGATGACGCGACTGACGGGCCGGACCAAGGTCGTTGTTGCCGAAGGCTCCTTCCACGGTCGGACGATGGGTTCGCTTGCGCTCACCGCACAGCCCGGCAAGGCCGACCCGTTCCGCCCGTTACCCGGCGACGTGGTGACCGTCCCGTATGGCGATGCTGCTGCGCTTGAAGCGGCCGTGGATTCTCATACCGCTGCGGTATTCCTCGAGCCGATTCAAGGCGAGGGCGGTGTGATCCTTCCTCCGGCTGGTTACTTGCAAGCCGCCCGCAAAGCCACCACGGCAGTCGACGCGATGTTGGTGCTGGATGAGGTTCAAACCGGCATCGGTCGCACGGGGACCTGGTTCGCTTACCAAGGCGACGAGGCCCCAGTGATTCCCGACATCATCACTCTGGCCAAAGGGCTCGCTGGAGGTATCCCCATCGGTGCAGTCATCGGTATCTGCACGGCTGCGGAAATTCTCCAGCCGGGAATGCACGGCTCGACGTTCGGCGGTAACCCGATCAGCGCACGTGCAGGCCTCGCCGTGCTTGACGCCATCGAAGAAGACGATCTTCTCTCGCGCGCAACCACGGCGGGGGACAAACTCGCCGCCGGGATCGGCGAAGTGGTCGGCGATCGGGTAGCGGAGGTTCGCGGTAGGGGTCTCTTGCGCGCAGCTCAGCTGACAGATCAGCGTGCGACGGCTGCTAAGGAAACTGAAGCGAAGCTTCGGGCAAACGGTGTCCTTGCCAACCCGGTCACCCCCACCGCCATTCGGATGGCCCCGGCGTTGACCATTACTGACGCCGACATTGATCAAGCCATCGATGCTTGGGCCAAGGTGAGGCATCAGTCATGAGCACCCGAACATTGCCCGCCTCGGTGGTTGCCCGCCGCGCGCGCATCGCAGCCGTTGTAGCCGAGCGGTCGGTGACCTCACAGGAGGAACTAGGGCGGCTGTTAGCCGATGAAGGAATCCACGTCACCCAAGCAACCCTGTCGCGCGACCTGGATGCTTTGGGTGCAGTGAAGACCACGAGCAGCGATGGTGTTACCCGATACTCAGTTGCAGGTCAGCAAGAGTGGGACACCTCTCTTCCCGGAGCAGGAAACCCTCAGATAGTGCGCATCGTGTCCGAGACTTTGCTGCGTGCAGAGGCGGCGCAGAACATCGCCGTGCTCCACACCCCACCAGGTGCGGCTCAATACCTCGCGGGTCACGTAGACCGCAGTGGTCTTTTCGATGCGGTCGGAACTGTTGCGGGCGACGACACGATCATCATCGTGATGCGGTCGCACGAGGAAGCACAACAGCTGTGTGAAACGCTGCTGCACTTGTCGGAGAAGGGTTAGGTCATGGCACACGAAACCGAGTCGACGCGACTATGGGGTGGGCGCTTCGCGAGCGGTCCCTCGGATGCGATGGCGGCTTTGAGTTTGTCGACACATTTCGATTGGCGGCTTGCGCCCTACGACCTCGTTCAGACTCGGGCTCATGCGCAGGTGCTGTATCGAGCTGGTCTGCTGAACGACGACGAATTGACCCGCATCGACGCTGCGATCGCCGAATTGGACGCTGAGGTTGCTGCCGGAACTGCTGCGCCGATTCCGGCGGACGAGGACGTTCACACCGCTGTCGAGCGGATGTTGATGGACAAGCTTGGTGATCTGGGCGGCAAGCTACGTGCTGGCCGGAGCAGGAACGACCAAGTCGCAACTGATTTTCGCCTTTTCCTTCGAGATGCCGCGCGCGCGATCGCTACCGCCACGGTGGACCTTGTTGCTGCAATCAATACCCAGGCAATTCAGCACGTCAACACGATTTCACCGGGCTTCACGCACTTGCAGCATGCTCAGCCGGTGTCTTTCGGACACGAACTTGCCAAACACAGTCACGCGTTGTTACGTGATGTTGAAAGGTTGGGTGACTGGGACGCCCGTGCTGCGCGCTCACCGCTAGGTGCGGGCGCTCTCGCGGGTTCCTCCTTGGGGCTCGATCCGCAACTCGTTGCAGCGGAGCTTGGCTTCGATTCCGCCCTTGGTAATTCCATTGATGCGGTCAGCGATCGTGACTTTGTTGCCGAGTTCTGTTTTGTTGGAGCCATGATTGGCGTTCACCTGTCACGGATCGGCGAGGAAGTCATAGTGATGGCCAGTCGTGAATTCACCTGGGCCACCTTGCACGATGAGTGGTCCACCGGTTCGTCGATCATGCCGCAAAAGAAGAACCCGGACGTTGCTGAATTGGCGCGCGGCAAGGCAGGGCGCCTCATTGGAAATCTCACTGGCTTGCTCGCCACTCTCAAGGCGCTGCCTTTCGGCTACAACCGCGACCTGCAGGAGGACAAGGAGCCGGCGTTCGACACCGTCGATCAATTGCTCCTCGTCCTTCCCGCCATGACAGGGATGGTCGCAACGTTGACCTTCGACACCGAACGCATGGCCGCGTCGGCACCCGAAGGCTTTGCACTGGCCACCGACATTGCCGAGTGGTTGGTTCGCCAGGGAGTGCCGTTCCGGCGCGCGCACGAGATCTCCGGTGCCTGTGTTCGCGCGGCAGAGGCGCGTGGTGTCGAACTGTGGGATCTCACCGATGCTGAGTTCGCAGATATTGATCTAGCCCTGGAACCTGCGGTCCGCGAAGTACTGACGGTCGAAGGAGCGGTGGCCTCGCGCAATGCATTCGGTGGCACTGCACCCGAGCGGGTGCGCGAACAACTTGAGGCGTTGACGCAGCAAGCTGCGCAGGCGCGTAATCGCTGGGCTTCGTGACGTGCGGTACGTCATCACACGCACGCTCGCTGCGGGATGGCTCGCGGTAATGATCGTTGGTTCGGTCCTTCCTGCAGATACCGAGCAGATTCAACCCGCTTACATCTTCGGTGATTTCGTGCTGCATGCCTTCGGCTACTTCGGGCTGACCGTTCTGCTCGTTCTAGCGCAGCGACATCCGAGGGTTTTGTTCAGTGCGCTTGCTGCTGCCCTGATCGGCTTGATCTTGGAAGGTGTGCAGGGCCTAACTGCCGATCGAGATCCACAAGTATTGGACGCACTCGCGAACACCGCAGGAGCATTCGCCGGCGCGGCTTTTTGCTGGGGCAAGCGCTGGATCGATAGCGGACGCACACCGTGGACTCGCGAAGACGTGGCCACGTTGTAGCCCTCACCAGCTAGAGCTGCCGCCTTCCACTGCTCTCCAGCAGTACCACGCGACCACGCTTCGGTAGGGGCGCAGCGGGTCACCTAGCGGTTCGAGAACTTTTGGATCGATATCGCCCCCGGCTCCGTGGACGATGTTCCATCCCTTGCGCATCGCCAGGTCACCGGTGGGCCACACATCCAGGCGATGCATCGTGAACATCAAGAACATCTCGGCAGTCCATCGACCGATGCCCCACAGTTTGGTCAACTCTGCGACAACCGCAGAGTCGTCGGGGTGCGTCAACGCACGTTCAAGGTCGAGCGCCCCGGTGTGGATCGCGTGTGCCAGACCCTTGATCGTCTTGGTCTTTGCCCCCGACAGTCCCGCCGAGCGCAGATCTTCGTCGCTGGTGCGGACTACGTTCTCCGGGGTCACCTCACCGCCGAGGTGGTCGGTGACTTTGGCGGTGATGGAGTCCGCGGCCTTCACCGAGACCTGCTGGGCGATGACTGACCCGACCAGGGAGTGAAATGGCGTCAGTGAAGTCCGAGCACCCTTACCGATGGTGCACAGGGGCGAGCCTTCGACTATCTCGGTGAAGGCCGGATCCAGCTCGACGATGTAGGCGGCCGCCTTGTTCATCTTCGCCGAGGAGTACACCACTCGCGCATGATGCCAGCGAGTCGATGTCGGCCGCTGAAGTCGGGGGTCCTATAGGCCAGAATGCGCGTGTGACGGGCATCATCGAGGAACTTCTATGGCGTGAACTCATTTCCGACAGCACCGATCTTGGTGTGTTGCGAGAGGCAACCGACTCCGGCCCGATCACGTTGTATTGCGGCTTCGACCCAACGGCCCCCAGCCTGCATCTGGGCAACCTCGCGCAAATCTTGACTGTGCGTCGGTTTCAGCAGTACGGCCACCGGCCCTTGGCGCTGGTCGGGGGAGCCACTGGCCTGATCGGCGATCCCAAGGAGTCGGGGGAGCGCAGCCTCAACCCTGCCGAGACCGTTCAGGCGTGGGTTGATCGCATCCGTGGCCAACTTGAGCGCTTCTATGACTTCCAGGGTGACAACGCGGCGGTCATGGTGAATAACTACGACTGGACTCAGGGTTTGAGCGCTCTGGAATTCCTGCGTGATGTGGGCAAGCACTTCAGTGTCAACCGCATGCTGGATCGCGAAGCAGTGGCGGCGCGTCTGGCCAAAGACGGCATCAGTTATACGGAGTTCAGCTACCAACTTCTTCAGTCCTACGACTATCTGCAGTTGCACCGACAGTACGGGTGTGTCCTGCAAACCGGGGGTTCGGATCAGTGGGGGAACATAACCGCGGGTGTTGACTTGGTGCGCCGCATGGACGGCGCCCATGTTCACGCGCTCACGACCCCGTTGATCACCAAAGCGGACGGGACCAAGTTCGGTAAGACCGAGTCGGGAACTGTCTGGCTTGACCCGGAATTGACCAGTCCGTATGCCTTTTTCCAGTTCTGGCTCAACGCAGACGATCGCGACATCCCGGTGCTGCTACGTACCTTTAGTTTCAAGGACAAGTCAGAGATCGACCAACTCATCACGGCGACGAACGAGCGCCCGCATGAGCGTGCGGCGCAGCGTGCTCTGGCCGCCGAACTCACCGAATTGGTTCACGGTGTAGCCGAGATGCGGGGAGCCGACGCCGCCGGACGGGTCCTGTTCGGTCAGGGGGATCTCGATGACGTTCCAGCTGGCACGCTCACCGCGGCTTTGGTGGAAACGCCCCACGCCACTCTCGAAGCACACGACGTCGAGGATGGTCAGTTGCCACCGATTGATGAACTATTCGTTCGCTCTGGTCTAGTGGAGTCCAAAGGTGCTGCACGACGTGCGGTCAAGGAGGGCGGGGCCTACGTGAATAACGTCCGCGTTAGTGACGCCTCCCAGCGCTTGGGCACCGAAGATCTTGTGCACGGAACCTGGCTCGTGCTGCGCAGAGGCAAGCGAACGGTGGGCGGAATCCGGTTGTCGTAGGACCCGATTTGCTTTTCGGCTGCAGGGGAGCGTAAAGTTCACCTTCCCCAGGGAGGAACGGACGTTCAGGCCGGTCCCACAGGGCTCGATCCTAAGCACGACACTCCGGTCTACGGATTTGACTCGGGCGTCAAGATCGTGTAAATTTGGAATGTTGCCCCAAGAACAGGCCGAAAGGCCCGGGATTGGTGCGCGTCCGTACCTTGAGAACTCAACAGCGTGTTATATGTCAATGCCAATTGATTAAAACCCCGAGCTCGGGGCAGGCACTCGTGCCCGAACCGAGCCGGATTCCTTTGGTAGAAATATTGAGCACCAGCTCAACTTCTGCCAGCATCAAACACATTCATTTATGGAGAGTTTGATCCTGGCTCAGGACGAACGCTGGCGGCGTGCTTAACACATGCAAGTCGAACGGTGAAAGCGGAGCTTGCTCCGCTGGATCAGTGGCGAACGGGTGAGTAACACGTGGGCAACCTGCCCCAGACTTCGGGATAACTCTTCGAAAGAGGCGCTAATACCGGATATGAAC
>JBDQFC010000027.1:0-22182 GCA_040266055.1 Candidatus Nanopelagicales bacterium
GGGGAGATGGGGGGCAAGTTTTGGCATGAGAGGGTTGACGGTGGAGGGAAATGGAGTACAGTGGCGAGACTTGGGCCAACAATTGAGGCTAATGGGGCTGAAGTGGCACAAGTGGGGAAGGGGAAGCCAATGTTTTTGGGCACCCACGCACCCCGCTTGGACGACAAAGGTCGGCTGGTCCTCCCAGCAAAGTTTCGTGAGCAGTTAGCTGCCGGCCTGGTGCTGACCAAGGGTCAGGACCGCTCCATCGTCGTTTGGCCAGCCGCCGAATTCGCCGCTTATTCAGAGCGCTTGAACGAGGCCTCTCGGTCGGATGCCCGCGTGCGCGCGTATCTGCGGGTGTTGTTCTCGGGCGCTTCGGACGAGATTCCTGACCGCCAGGGCCGCATCACACTCCCCCCTGCGCTACGCGAATACGCCGGCCTCGACCGCGACGTGATCGTCGTTGGCAACGGCACCACGGCAGAGATTTGGGATTCCTCGGCCTGGGAGACCTATTTGAGCAACCAAGAGGACGACTTCTCAGGCATGGACGAGGAGGTGGTTCCCGGCGTGATGTGACGCAGGCGATGAGGCCCCCTCCCGCTCGGCGCCCCCTGGCACCCCTTCCCCGGTGTCAGGACGCGCAAAGCGGGCGGGGACCTGACCGACCTGATGGGGCACAGCCCTCACGTGCCGAGTCCGAACAGCGAACCCAACAAGAACAAGCGTTCATCTCAACCGCGAACAAGGAGAAGAACATGGCAGTAATCAACGAGGCACCGGAAGCAGCCTCGGTCTTTAGTCCGATGCGCACAGGCGTCACCGTCATGGTCGCCGGAGTGGCCACAGGCACGGTCCTATACGTCCTGTCCGTGATCGTGGCCGGCTGGGCCTAAATCCACGTTCGGGACTGTTCACGTCCCGGTCGATGGGGAAGTCGACTCGTGACCTCAACCTTCGCTCAGCACACGCCCGTCTTCAGCGAGCGTGTTCTCGCCCTCCTCGCACCGGCTCTCACGCAGCCGGGAGCTGTTCTTGTGGACGCAACTGAGGGTCTTGGAGGTCACTCGTCTTTGGCACTTCAGCGGTTCCCTGCCGTGCGACTCATCGGTATCGACCGTGACACATCTGCGCTTGAGGTTGCCCGGACTCGTCTTGCTTCCTGGGGTGAGCGTGTGCAACTGGTCCACGCCGTCTACGACGAGATTCCCGATGTGCTGGCCGATCTGGGCATTCATCGCGCCGACGGGATCCTCTTCGACCTCGGAGTCTCCTCGATGCAGTTGGACGACCCGTCACGCGGCTTCTCGTATTCCCACGAGGCACCTTTGGACATGCGGATGAACGCGGCTGATTCGCTGACCGCGGCCGATGTCGTCAACGACTACGACGAAGCAGATCTCGTGCGCATCCTTCGTCAGTTCGGCGAGGAGAAGTTTGCATCGCGCATCGCCCGCGGAATAGTGAGGGCGCGAGCTGACCACCGTCTCGTCAGTTCCACAGAGCTGGTGTCCATCGTCAAGGATGCCGTTCCAGCTGCAGCTCGCCGCAAGGGAGGAAATCCGGCTAAGCGGACCTTCCAAGCTCTGCGCATCGAGGTCAATGGTGAATTGACTGTCTTGCGCCGCGCCATTCCTGCGGCGCTGGACGTGCTCGCTGTCGGTGGGCGAGTGGTGGTGTTGTCGTATCAGTCTCTCGAAGATCGCATCGTTAAGTCCGAATTCACGGCGCGCTGCTCGGTCAACGTCCCTATTGATTTACCGATCGTGCCTGAAGACAAGAAGGCATCGTTCCGCTTGTTAACTCGGGGGGCGGAGATGGCCTCGGAGGAAGAAATCGATGCCAATCCACGTGCTGCATCGGTGCGGTTGCGCGCAATCGAACGGATCGCCGCATGAGCGCCGTTCCAACCGAACTTCAACTGCCATCAACGAGCACGGAATACGCCACCCAGGCCGCGGGACGGAAGTTCAAAGACGAGTTGCCCCATCTTCGCTTGGTAGCTCCGCTGCGACCTGAGCGTGCAAGCCGCGGACTGTTCGCCGTGGTTATTACGGTGATCTTGGCTCTTGGGCTGATCGTGATGTTGCTGCTGAACACATCCGTGGCTCAAACCGCCTTTGTGGTCAGCGAGTTGCAGTTAGAGCAGCGCGAACTGGCCCGCCAGGAAGCGTCCTTGACCGAGGCCATTGCTGCTGCGGCTGCGCCCCCAGTCTTGGAATCCAAGGCGCGGGCGTTGGGGATGGTGCCGACGACCCGGCCAGTGTTCCTGACGATTCCCAGCGGCAGGGTGCGAGGCAAAGCCAAGCCCGCCCCAGGTGATCAAACTCGAACGGCGAATGTGGCGGGATCGTTGACCGCAACGCTTATCGACCCACTGCCCATTGACCAAGTGGCGGGGGGAGAAGAGAGTCCGTCCGCCGAGCGTCGACAAATCGGTGATGGTGCCGTTCTGGTAGAGCCTGGCGCTGAGGCGATTACGGACGCGGCGACCGAGCAAGCACGGCGCAACGAGGAGCGTCAGGCGCTTCGAGAGACCGCCACCACAGATGGCGCGGTGTTGGTCGATCCTGATCAACCGGCTGCACCTGAGGCTGACGGAGCTCAACTGACCGAGGCGGGTGAGTGATGAGCACTCGCTACCCGACCCGTCAGTCTCCTTCGCGTGCGTCGTCGAACAGGTCGGCGGGCGCACAGGGCAAGCGGCCGCGGGGTGACGGTGGAGACTCCAACTCCGGAAGCATGACCCAGGGAGATTTCCGGCCCGGCGACATCCGGCGACGCGGAACGGTATTACTACTTGCCACGGCCATCATTGCGTCCATATTCGCGACGCGGCTAGTCGACTTGCAGGCCGTTCGCGGGGAAGCCCTCGCGGATGCCGCTTTGAGTCAGCGCCTTCGGACGATGGAGATTCCTGCATACCGGGGAAACATTGTTGATCGCACGGGTCAACCGCTCGCAGTGACGGTGGAGGCGAGAGACGTAACGGCTGATCAAACTCTCATCGAGGACCCGGCCGCGCTGGCGGTCGAGTTGGCTCCGATCTTGGAGGTGCCGCAGGACGTACTTGCCGATCGCCTCACGGGTGACAAGCGATTCATGTATGTCGCGAAAGGGGTCACGCCACAGACCTGGGAGCGAATTGCCGCCTTACGCTTGCCCGGGATCTTCAGCGAGGAAACGTCCCGCCGCATCTACCCCGCTGGTGATCTGGCGTCGCACATTGTTGGTTTCGTTCAAGGCGATGGCTCAGGCGGCGCAGGCATCGAGTCTGCGTTCAACGACATCCTCACTGGTAAACCGGGTCAGCAAACTTATGAACGCGGGCCCGGCGGTCGGGTCATCCCCACGCAGAATCAGTCGTCGGTTGATGCGATCGCAGGAGCAGATGTACAACTGACGATCGACAGGGATATCCAGTTCGTTGCTCAGGAAGCTATTCAGGGTGTTGTTCAGCGATCCGGAGCCTCAAGTGCGACGGCTGTCGTCATAGATGTGCAGACCGGCAAAATTTTGGCCATGGCCACAGCGCCGGACTTTGATCCGAATCGATTAACTCAGTCGCTTCCCGAAGAACGACGCAATCGTGCCATCACCGACATTTTCGAACCGGGTTCAACAGGCAAGGTGATTACCGCAGCGGCCGCAATCAACGAGGGAGCGGTCACTCCGTTGACGCCGATCAAGGTTCCCGGGAAGTTGGAGCGAGCCGGTAAGAAATTCAACGACTACTGGGAGCACGGAACTCTTCGTCTGACTTTGACTGGAGCGTTCGCAAAATCCAGCAATATCGGCATGATCCTCGCGGCCGAAAAGATGCCCAAGAAGCAGTTAGCCCGGTACATGGAGAAATTTGGAATCAACGGTCGAACTGATCTCGGATTGCCTGGTGAATCTGCGGGTCTGATGCTGCAGCCGGAGAACTGGTCGGGTACCTCGTTCCCGACGATGACTTTCGGTCAGGGCTATTCGGTCACGGCAGTCCAAATGACGGATGTATTTGCCACCATCGCCAACGGGGGAGTCAGGGTCAAGCCGTCGATCATTGAGGCGATCGTGGAGCCTGACGGTGCGGTGGTGGAAACGCCGGACTCCGAACGCGATCGGGTGGTTCGCGAGGACACCGCTCGTCAGGTCCTGGCCATGATGGAAGCTGTAACGGGTGATGGGGGCACTGCGCCGCAGGCACGCATACCCGGATACCGAGTCGCGGGTAAGACGGGTACCGCTCAGTTTGTCGACCCTGACTGTCGTTGCTACGCCGGCGACGTCACGGCGTCATTCATAGGTGTCGCGCCGGCCGATGCTCCGCGGCTGGTCGTAGGGGTATTTGTGCATCAGCCCAAGCGGGGGCGCGGTGGCGGTGAGTTGGCTGCGTCGGTGTTCAAGGAAATCACCACCTATGCTCTTCAGGCGATGCAGATTCCACCGTCCGGTAAGCGAGCTCCTCAACTCACTTTGACGACCGGATAGTCCGTGCGGCTGTCGGAAGTTCTCCAAAGCGCCGCCCGCGTTGTGGCCGCGCCGTCGCTTGCGATCACTGGTTCTGTCGATCACGCAGCTTTGGATATCGACGTTCGTGGGATCGCGATCTCGTCGAACAAAGTTCACTCCGGTTATGTTTTCGTCGCACTCCCAGGGCATCGAACACACGGTGCGAACTTCGTTTCGGATGCAATTCAGCGCGGGGCGACGGCGGTTATTACTGACGACGAAGGAAAACGAATCCTTGATGAGCGCGGCGCGATTGATGTGCCGGTGATCACGGTGGCTGGCCCGAGACGGTGCGCGGCGGGGATAGCCGCGGCATTGGTGGATTTCCCCGCTAATTCGCTTGCACTGGTGGGGGTTACAGGCACCAATGGCAAGACGAGTGTGTCCTTCCTTATCTCTTTGGCACTCGACTCATATGGACTGCACAGTGGCGTGATCGGCACTCTCGGCGCCCGGGTTCAGGGTCGAGTATTGGATTCGGGGCCGCGCACAACGCCCGAAGCCGCGGACATCCATCCGATTCTGAGATCGATGCTCGACGACGGAGTCCGTGCCGCAGTCATGGAGGTATCCAGTATTGCGTTGTGTGAGAACCGCGTGGATGGCATCTTGTTCGACCTCGCCGTCTTTACCGGCCTCAGCCACGATCATCTTGATTATCACGGCGACATGGAGATGTATTTTGCAGCGAAGGCGGCACTCTTCACCACCGAGCGAGCTCGGCGAGCCGTCGTCCTCATCGACGACGATTGGGGGGTACGACTCGCATCGTCGTCCACGATTCCCGTCATTACCGTTAGCACTCGTGGACGTGAGGCGGACTGGCAAGTAATCAAATCCGATGGTCTCTTGTTTTTGCGTGGTCGTGACCAGCAGGTGGTTCTCGACGTACCGGTCACTGCAGACTTCGTTCTCGCCAATGTCGCCGTTGCGGTCGTGTCGGCGTGTGCGATGGGTGTTCCTCTGGAGCGAGCTGCGCATGCAGCGGCGCATGCGCAGGTGCCTGGACGAATGGAACTCGTTGCCCGAGAAGGCGACGTTGACTTCATCGTCGACTACGCACACACCCCTGACGCGATTGAGCAGGTCGTCTCTGCAGCTCGGAAGGAACGCCAGGACCGCACTGGAGGCCGTGTCATTGTTGTGATCGGTGCCGGGGGAGACAGAGACCCGCTCAAACGAGCAGATATGGGTCGCGCTTCGGCCAGAGCGGACATGGTGATTGTGACCGATGACAACCCGCGATCGGAGAACCCCGCACAGATTCGATCGCAAGTTCTTTCGGGGCTGGACTCGAGCGACGATGGTCACGAGGTAGTTCGCCATGAGATCGCGTCACGACACGATGCGATCGGCAGGGCAGTGGCAGAAGCACGGGCCGGCGATGTCGTCCTCGTACTCGGCAAGGGACACGAGACGACACAAGAAGGGCCCGACGGGGTGATTGCCTTCGATGATCGTGTTGTGCTGGCATCCTTCGTAGACGGTCGTTTCCACGGGGAGTCCAAGGAGGGTGTCACATGAACGCGCTCTCCCTGGGGCAGATCGCCGAAGCCGCACAGGCTGTGCCCAATCAGGCGGCAGTTGATATCGGTCTCGACGTTGCGATTGTCGGCGCGACGGTGGATTCGCGCATGGTTCAGCCGGGAGATCTCTTTGTCGCTGTCGCCGGCGAGCGAGTGGACGGTCACGATTTTGCCCGGGCGGCGGTGGACTCTGGCGCTGTGGCCGTCCTAGCAAGCCGAGACATCGAGGATGTCCCGTGTTTAGTTACCGACGATCCCATTTTGTCGCTCGGCCGATTGGCCCATTGGTATCGAAGGAATGAGCTGACGGCCACCGTGATCGGAGTAACGGGATCCTCTGGAAAGACCACCACCAAAGACCTAATCGCCGACGTCTTACCAGGTGTTGTCGTAGCGGCTCAAGGCTCGTTCAACACCGAAGTTGGCGTTCCCTTGACAATTCTGCAGGCCGATTCGTCTACCGACTTCCTGATCTTGGAAATGGGAATGCGTGGATTGGGTCATATTCAGTACTTGGCCGAGATGGCCGAACCAGACGTCGGAGTAGTCCTCAACGTTGGGCTAGCGCACGTAGGGATGATGGACAGACCGGAGTCCATCGCTGAGGCAAAGAGCGAACTCGTTCAGGCGCTGTCTCAAGATGCCGTGGCTGTCTTGAATGTCGATGATCATGCGGTGCGACGCATGCCTGATGTCGTGGACGCTCGCATCGTCTGGTTCGGAGAAGGTGGCTCCGCAGATGTGCGTGCCGAGGATGTTCGAATCGACGAACGAGGGCGGCCGAGTTTCGAGTTGTGCGCGGACGGCGAACAATCTGTTCCAGTCAGCCTGCAATTCCATGGCGAGCACTTCGTGCACGCGGCTTTGGCGGCTGCGGCTGTTGCAAGTGCTTGTGCCATGACTGCACCAGACATCGGCCTTGCCCTCGAAAATGCCCGGCCACGAAGTCGCTGGCGGATGGATGTTGGAACGTCTCCTTCCGGCGTCACCGTCATCAACGATGCTTACAACGCGAATCCAGACTCCATGCGTGCGGCGCTGAAGACGCTGCGTGCGATGGGTGGATCCGGTCGAACCTGGGCTGTTCTCGGCGAAATGCTCGAGCTGGGGGAGATGTCCTTGGACGAGCACGACTCGATCGGTCGACTGGCGGTGCGCCTAGACATCTCGCGACTGGTGTGCGTGGGTCCTGGCACCAAGGTCATGCACTTGGCAGCCAGCAATGAAGGATCCTGGGCTGATGAGTCGGTGTGGGTAGCCGATGCTGAGGCCGCGATCGAACTGCTGGATCGAGAGCTCATTGCCGGGGACACTGTTTTGGTGAAAGCGTCACGGGCCGTGGGCATAGAGGTCATTGCGGATCATTTGATGTCCAGCCACGTGTCGGCGGACGGCCAAGCCGAGGTCGGTGATGGCCAATGAGGCTCGTGGTGATCGCATTGGCGATCGCGTCGATCGTTTCCCTTGTGGGTACTCCGATCTTGATCAAGATCCTGTCGCGTCGCGGCCATGCGCAGGCCATCCGAGTAAGCACCGACAACGAGGCCTATCCCGATCACGAAGCCAAGAAAGGCACGCCCTCGATGGGTGGTGTCGCGATCTTGATTGCTGTCCTGGCTGGCTACTTCGGTACCCACTTGCTCACGTGGAGGCCGGTAACGGTTTCAGGGCTCTTGGTGTTGTTCCTCATGGTTGGGCTCGGGCTCGTCGGCTTAGCGGACGATTACTTGAAGATCTTCAAGCAGCGCAGTACCGGACTTCGTGCCCGCACCAAACTCATCGGGCAGGCCTTGGTCGCCTTCGCTTTTGCCTACCTGTCTGTTCAATTCCCCGACGCTGATGGTCAAACCGCGGCATCGATGGCCGTGTCCTTCGTGCGAGACACGTCGTTGGTTCTTCCTCTTGGCTTGTTCTTGGTGTGGGTGTGGTTCTTGATCACGGCTACGACCAATGGTGTCAATCTGACCGACGGTCTTGATGGCCTTGCGGTTGGTGCGTCGGTGATGAGCTTCCTGGCTTACGTTCTCCTCGCGATCTGGCAATACGGCCAGAACTGCGCATTCGCCGCCAGCGAGTTCTGTTACACGACTCAAAACCCACTCGACCTAGGGATTGTGGCGGCTTCAGCTGCTGGAGCGTGTTTCGGTTTCCTTTGGTGGAACACTGCCCCCGCTCGAATCTTCATGGGCGATACCGGCTCCCTGGCCCTCGGCGGCGGCATCGCGGGCTTGGCGATCTTGAGTCGAACGGAACTGCTGCTCCCGTTCATCGCCGGCTTGTTCCTCATCACCACGATTTCAGTGATCTTGCAGGTCGGCTCCTTCAAGTTGACCGGCCGCCGGGTCTTCCGGATGGCGCCCTTGCATCATCACTTCGAAATGATCGGCTGGCCTGAAATACAGATTGTCGTGCGCCTATGGATCATTCAGGGCCTGTGTATCGGCGCCGGTCTCACGCTCTTCTACGCCGAATGGGTTCGTGCATGACGCGTAGCGGTGTTGAGTCCTTGACCCGCGACGCTGACTGGTCGAGCCTTTCCGTCGGCGTCGTGGGTCTCGGGATAGCCGGTTACTCGTGCGCCGACGTCATGATGCAGCTCGGCGCCAATGTCACGATCATCGATCAGGCGCCGGGGGAGTCACAGGGTGAGCGAGCCGAGGTACTCGGTTCGCTCGGCGCGACGATCCGCTTCGGTCCAGACGCCGAAGTTCCCATCGATAGTGACCTCGTAGTCGTCTCGCCCGGAGTGCGACCAACGTCGCCGATCCTGGTGTCGGTCCTAGGTGCGCGGATCCCGCTCTGGGGTGAGCTCGAGTTGGCATGGCGATTGCGCCGGGGATCTCACGACGCGCCGTGGTTGTGCGTCACAGGAACCAATGGCAAGACGACGGCAACACTGATGTTGGACTCCATACTGCGGGCGTCGGGGGCGACATCGGTGGCTGCGGGCAACATCGGCAATCCTGTTGTGGATGTAGTCATGCACGACGACGTCGACGTCATCGCGCTTGAGGTGGGCGCACCTCAATTGCCCTTCGTCCATTCGATGAGCCCCTGGGCATCCGCCTGCCTGAACATCGCACATGATCACATTGATCACTTTGGTTCATTTGATGAGTACATCAGGGTTAAGGAGCGCATCTATCGCAATACGCAAGTAGCCGCTGTCTATTCCGTGTCCGACACTGAGACTCGAGCTATGGTCGAGCGCGCGAATGTTGTCGAGGGGTGTCGAGCGATAGGCGTGACGCTCGGCGTTCCCGATATCTCCATGTTGGGAATCGTCGACGGCCTAATGGTGGATCGCGCTTTCGTCACCGACCGTGAGCGCGCCGCCCAAGAGTTGGCGAACGTCGCTGACGTTCAGCCGAATGCTCCGCACAATGTCAGCAACGCACTCGCAGCCGCGGCGCTGGCACGGTCGTACGGGGTTGAGGCGAGTGCTGTGCGCGATGGACTCCGTCAGTTTTCGCCGGCTCCTCACCGAATAGCTCCGGTCGGTGAAGTTGCGGGCGTGACCTTCGTCGATGATTCCAAGGCCACCAATGCCCATGCCGCCCAAACCTCATTGCGCGCATTCGAGTCGGTGGTGTGGATTGCCGGTGGGCTCGCCAAGGGACAGGACTTCGATGATCTCGTCCGAAATGTTCGCGATCGACTCCGCGGGGTGGTGCTCCTGGGGACAGACGCTGGAGTAATCCGCGATGCTCTCAGCCGACACGCACCCGATGTTCCCGTAATCGTCGTGGAGCGCACCGACACTAGGGCGATGTCCGATGTCGTTGATGCTGCGTTTGGCATTGCGATCAGCGGGGATGTGGTTCTCCTCGCTCCGGGGTGTGCCTCGTGGGATATGTACAAGGACTACACCGAGCGGGGTCAGGCCTTCGTCGATGCCGTCGGCGAAGTGGAGTCACGACTGTGACGAATCGCATGCCGGAGATATCCGACCCCGATCTCGACACGGGGCGCCGAGTGAATGCCAGTTCGCCGCTCGGGTTGCTGGTGCGACACCCGCTCAGCGCGTACTACCTGCTGATGGGCTCGGCGCTACTGCTGTTGCTGCTCGGCTTGATCATGGTGATGTCTGCATCGAGTATTGAAAGCGTTCGAGTGTTCGGATCTCCTTACACGTTGGCCCAAAGGCAAGCGTTCTTTGCCCTGCTCGGTGTGATTGCCATGTTTTTCGCAGCCCGAACATCGGTGCAATTCTGGAGGGCTTTCGCCTGGCCGCTCCTGTTGGCGGCCTTCGGATTCTTAATCGCGGTGCTGGTGATCGGTGTTGAGGTCGCGGGCCAGAGGAACTGGATTGAGATCTTCGGCCCCTTCAAATTTCAGCCGAGCGAAATCGCGAAACTCGCACTCGTCGTCTGGGGTGCCGAGGTTCTATCGCGGCGGTCGCGCCGACTGGATACCTGGCGCGGGCTGTTGATTCCGATCCTGCCGGTGGCGGCGGTGATGATGGTCTTAGTTCTGGCTGAGGGTGACTTCGGGAACACCGTGATGTTGGGTGCGATCCTGACTGGCATCTTGTTCGCGGCCGGAGCCCCATTACGCGTTTTTGCCGGATTCGCCGCAGTTGGAGCTGTGGCGGTGTGGGTGTTGTCGTTGGCGGCTCCCTATCGGATGGAACGGATCTTGTCGTGGCTTGATCCGGGCTCGGATCGCCTGGGCTTTGGTTGGCAGGTCACCCAAGGTCAATATGCACTCGGGACCGGTGGATTCTGGGGCGTGGGCCTAGGCGCCAGCCGCGAGAAGTGGGGCACGCTGCCTGAGGCGCATACCGACTTCATCTACCCGGTGATCGGTGAAGAGCTCGGGCTATTAGGAACGTTGACGATCCTCGCCTTGTTCTCGATGCTCGCATTTGCGGTATTCCGGTTGAGTCGGAACACCAACGATCCATTCGTCCGCTATACGGCGGCAGGCGTGGGTTCCTGGATCGTCGTCCAGGCAGTTGTGAATATCGGTGGAGTCTTGGGTCTCCTGCCAGTTGCCGGCGTGACCTTGCCCCTCGTGTCCTACGGCGGGTCGTCACTGATTCCAACGTTGACTGCGATCGGGATGCTCATGGCCTTTGCCAGGCAAGAGCCCGAGGCCCGGCGTGCGCTCCGACGACGAAGTACTGCCCAAGCGCTGCGGCGTCGTTAGCGGTTCTCGGCCATGCACGTTGTTTTCGCGGCTGGTGGTACTGCTGGCCACCTCGAACCGGCCCTGACTACCGCCGACGCTCTCATCGCCCTCGATTCCTCGACTCAGGTCTCCTTTATCGGTGGAAGCCGCGGACTCGAACGAGACCTCGTCGCGCCTCGTGGGTTTCCTTTGGTGCAAACGCAGGCCCAACCTTTACCGCGCAAGATCGGCCCCGCCGCTGCGGCCTTTCCATTTGACACAGTAGGAAGTATCCGTCAAGCGCGGGCGCACCTTCGCTCGGCTAGGGCCGATGTGGTGGTCGGCTTCGGCGGCTATGCCGCTATCCCCGGTTATCTGGCGGCGTGGACGACCCGGACCCCGCTGATCATCCACGAGGCCAATTCCCGGGCTGGTTTCGCCAATGTCCTTGGGGCGAAGTTGACCCCGTATGTGGCAACCGTGCATCCACACGCCATCGGACACGCTCGGCGCATGGCGCTCCCGCTACGCGCCTCCATCGCACACCTGGATCGTCGCGCGCAACGGGATGCGGCTCGCGCCCAGTGGGGCGTGCCGGCCGATAGCCCAGTGTTGCTTGTTTTTGGGGGCAGTCAGGGCGCTCGGCGCCTGAACGATGCCGTCGCCGGCAGCCTGGCGACCCTGGCCGAGCATGGTGTGACGGTCATTCATGTTGTGGGCAAGAACAACGAGTTGCCGCCTGAGCGCCCCGGGTATCACCCAGTCCCGTATGCCGACCGAATGGATCTCGCTTATGCCGCAGCGGACCTCGCCGTCTGTCGGTCGGGGGCCATGACATGCGCGGAATTGACTGCCGTCGGGTTACCTGCGATCTACGTCCCGCTGCCAATCGGCAATGGTGAGCAGGCAGGGAATTCCCGGCCGATCGTGGAAGCCGGTGGTGGCCTGCAGTGCCTTGACCAGGACATGACTGCGGAGTGGCTGACGAGCACCGTGCCACCGCTGGTCCATGATGAAGTCCGACTCCGCGAGATGTCGCTCTCAGCTGCTTCCCTGGGTGACCGGCATGCGGATCGAGAACTTGCCAAGTGGATCGAAGAAGTCGCAGGGCAGCGGCGGAAAGGGTGATGATGGACGCGCCTGATCTGTCCACCCTAGGTCGCGTTCACATCGTGGGCATCGGTGGTGCCGGAATGTCGGGAATCGCTCGCATTGTCGCTGCGCGAGGACTCAGCGTTTCCGGCAGCGATGCCAAGGAATCTCGACGCCTTCAAGCTCTGCGGGCGATCGGGATCGAGGCAGCGGTTGGCCATGCAGAAGCTTTCGACGCGGACACGCTGGTCTATTCGACGGCAATTCCCGAGTCCAACTCCGAGCGCCGATACGCACGCGCCCAGGGAATCCCCGAGCTTTCCAGGGCGCAGGCTCTCGCCGCAGTGATGTCCGGATTCCGCGGGGTCGCGGTCTCCGGAACTCACGGCAAGACAACCACCACCTCCATGTTGACGGTCACCCTTCAGTCATGTGGTGCAGATCCATCCTTCGTCATCGGCAGTGAGTTGAACGAGTCTGGCTCGAATGCCCACCTGGGCACCGGTGAGGCCTTCGTTGTCGAGGCGGATGAGAGCGATGGTTCCTTTCTTGCGCTCCCGGCAACTGTCGGCATCGTTACGAACATCGAGCCGGACCACTTGAACCATTGGGGGGATTTCGCAGCGCTGGAAACTGCGTTCGACGATTTTGGTCGACAGATCGCACGCAACGCAGGGTTCGTCGTTGTTTGCGCAGACGATCCCGGCGCAAGGGCGATGGCCGAGCGGTTGGCAAGCGAGGGCCTCGACGTACGAACCTATGGTGAAAGCGAGGACGCGACTGTTCGCATGATTGATCCGGTGCGAGGTGAATTCGGGTGGTCCTTCATAGTGAGCAGAGACGGTGTCCGGTTAGGCGAGGTTTCTCTTAATGTGCCCGGTCGACACAATGCTTTGAATTCGCTGGCGGCCTACGTCGCTGCGACCGGACTGGGCTTCTCAGACGCTGATGTGCGTCGTGGGTTGGGTCTGTTCTCGGGAACACGCCGCCGGTTCGACTTCAAAGGTGAGGTGGCCGGGGTCAAGGTCTATGACGACTACGCGCACCACCCGACCGAGATCGCAGCGACCCTCAAGGCGGCGCGGGAGGTGGTCGGTGATGGGCGCTTGATCGTGGCATTCCAGGCCCATCACTACTACCGAACAGCGATGTTTGTACGGGAATTCGGCGAGGCACTCGGTCTGGCGGATGTGGCAGTCGTTCTCGAAGTGTTCGCGCCAGGGGAGGAGCCCATCCCCGGAGCCAGTGGTCAGACCCTCGCGGCCAGTGTGCCCTTGCCCGAAGGGAATGCGATCTTCGAGCCGTCGTGGACCTCCGTTGCGGGAATCCTGGCCGAGCGAGCTGGGCCTGGCGACATCGTCATGACCTTGGGGGCCGGTGATATCGGCATGCTCGGAACCGAAGTGCTGGACATTCTGCGGAGTCGCGTGTGAGTGTCCTGGACGAAAGCCGCACGAGAAGAGCGCCGGTAGGCGGTGCAGGGGATGCGACGAATGCGGAGGGTGCGCGGGCGACGGGTCGTCGGCGCCGTGTTGTCGCTTGGCGTCCGTTCCGCCGCCGCCGCACGTCCCAAGTTGCTGACCGATGGGTGGCAAAAGCCCAGCGCCAACGCCGCTGGAGGGTCGTCGGCATCATTGCTGTTCTGGCGCTGATCGCTTTCGCAGTGTGGGCCGTGTGGTTCTCACCCTTACTTGCTGTCCAGCGCGTGTCCGTCGTCGGCCTCAGTGCCGAAGGTGAGCTTGTGGGTGGTCAAGAGGTTCGATCCGCGGCATCGATACCCATCGGTACGCCTATCGCCCAACTCGACACCGATTTGGCGCAACGTCAGATCGCCCTCTTGCCCTGGGTCGAAACTGTCGAGGTACGTCGCGCGTGGCCCAACGACATCGTCATCGCTGTGTCTGAGCGAACACCGATCGCGGTGCTCGACGAGGGCCAGATCAAGCGCGGGATCGACGCCGCCGGCAACGTATTCGACCCTCCGGGTGGACTGTGGCTAACCGATCCGTTGATCAAAGGAAGCGAAGACGCCGTCGTCGAAGCCGTGCAGGTGGTCTCGTCGCTTCCGGAGGACCTACTTAGGCGCGTGCGGGTTATCCAAGCTGTGAGCGTCGACGACGTTCGGCTCCAGCTCGGCAATGAATCCATAGTCAGGTGGGGCAATGCCGGCGAAGCCGAATTCAAGGCTGAGGTTTTGCGTTCCTTGCTGCCTCGCCGTGCGCAGTCCTACGACGTCAGCGCCCCGTCGCTTCCAGCGACATTCGGCGAAAAGGGCCCGAAAAAGTAAGAAATTTCGTGTCTTGGGCATTTTCACCTTGCGCCACAGGGGTAACACCCCCTACCCTCCGGCCGGCTCAGGGCCGGGTGATGTTTCAGCCTGAAGTAAAGGTTGAGACTTTGGCCTGGGGCCGTATGAGTCGGTGCGCCCCCTCGCACCGGCGTGGAGGAAAGGACGGGCAGCTGTGGCGGCTCCCCAGAACTACTTGGCAGTAATCAAGGTCGTCGGTATCGGTGGCGGCGGTGTCAATGCGGTGAACCGCATGATCGAGGTCGGGTTGAAGGGCGTTGAGTTCATCGCAATCAACACCGACGCGCAGGCGCTGCTCATGAGCGATGCCGACGTGAAACTGGACATCGGTCGGGAATTGACCCGTGGTCTGGGAGCGGGTGCGAATCCCGAGGTGGGGCGCAAGGCTGCCGAGGACCACATCGAAGAGATCGAGGAGGTCCTTCAGGGTGCCGACATGGTCTTCGTTACGGCGGGTGAGGGCGGTGGTACCGGAACCGGAGGCGCGCCTGTCATCGCCAAGGTGGCCCGGTCCTTGGGAGCACTCACTATCGGCGTCGTGACCCGACCCTTCGGTTTCGAGGGTCGTCGCCGCCAGGTGCAAGCCGATCAGGGCGTCGAGGATCTCCGGGCCGAGGTCGACACTTTGATCGTCATCCCGAATGATCGACTGCTGTCTCTTGCGGATCGTGAGATCAGCGTCATCGACGCCTTCCGTCAGGCAGATCACGTGCTGTTGCAGGGTGTGTCGGGCATCACCGATCTCATCACCACACCGGGCCTGATCAATCTGGACTTCGCAGACGTCAAGAGTGTCATGCACTCTGCGGGCTCAGCGCTCATGGGAATCGGATCTGCTCGCGGCGAGGATCGTGCGATGCAGGCCGCAGAGAAAGCAATCTCCAGTCCACTCCTTGAAGCGGGTATCGACGGTGCGCACGGCGTGCTGCTTTCGGTGTCTGGGGGAAGTGACCTCGGCCTATTCGAGATCAACGAGGCCGCTCGTCTGGTGAGCGACGCTGCACATCCCGAAGCCAACATCATCTTCGGCGCCGTTATCGACGACACTTTGGGTGATGAGGTGCGCGTGACGGTTATCGCTGCTGGTTTCGAAGGCGGTGAACCGCCGGTCCGCAAGGTTGCCGCGCCGGTCCAGGCCAGCGACGCCACGGGCGACATTCCGACGGTCGCCCAGCCTCGCGCAGCGGTGTTCGCCGACTCCGATGACGACTTGGACGTCCCTGACTTCTTGAGGTAGGCGTGACCACGCACCCGAGTGCCGGTAGGGGCTTCCCCGACCTACGGACTCTCGGTCGCACGTGGGAGTCTCCGGCTGGCGCTCACGATGTCGTTGCCACGAACGACGACGGTCGGCCGCGCTACGTGATAACCCGTGCCGACGGTGGTCACAGCGAGGGCGAGTTCGCTCGAGGGAACCTCGCTGACCATGTGGGGGACGATGCCCAGTCGGTCTTCGTAAACCGAGGGCAACTTGCCACAACCCTCGGCGCGAGCCGCGGTCTGGCCTTCATCGGTGCGGTGCACGGTGGTGCCGTCGCGTGGGTTGATAGCCCAGGGACGTATCCCGGTGTGGACGCACTGATCACCGACAAGCCTGGGCTTGGGCTCGTTGCGTTGGGAGCTGACTGTGCGGTGATCGGCTTGCATAGCCATCGTGTCGATTCGCCACCGCTGGCGGCTGTGGCCCATTGCGGGTGGAAGGGCTTGGTGGCCGACGTGATCGGTGCTGTGGTCGAGTCCATGCGTGAAGCCGGTGGCGTCGGAATCCAGGCAGTGGTCGGGCCCGCCATCTGTGGACGGTGCTATCAGGTAGACGCTGATCGCTGCAGGAAGGTTCGATCGGCTGTAAGTCCGCGTGTTGGCAGCGCCGCTGTCTGTCCCGGGATGACTAGCGCTGACGAGGGTTCGTGCGGAATCGACATTCGAGCTGGAGCGCGCGAGCGGCTGATGGAACTCGGAGTGCAGGTTGATGATCATCCGCTTCTGTCGGGCATCGAGTGCACCTTCGAGTCGGAGTTGTGGTTTAGCTTTCGGCGTGCGTCGGTTGCTGGAGGAACAGGGCGAACGGGCCGCCAGGCGCTCGCTGTGGTTGCTGGGGGCACACCGAGCGATCATGGAGTGGTGGATAGTGACGTGACTGCATGACCGTGGACAGACGTGATGCACTTCGCCAGGGCTTGGACTCGGTGCTAGCCAGGATTCAACGGGCGAAAATTGCTGCCGGCCGCACTGATCCTGACGACCATGTTCGGCTCGTCGTCGTCACGAAGACTTTCCCGGCCAGCGACGTACAACTGCTATCCGACCTCGGTGTTCGCGACGTGGGCGAGAACCGGGACCAGGAAGCCCGTGACAAACGCTCGAGCCTTGGCCAGTTGCCCGTGCGTTGGCACATGATCGGTGGTCTCCAACGCAACAAGGCCTCCTCGGTTGCCCGATGGGCCGATGTAGTTGAGTCGGTAGACAGGCCGGAGTTGATCTCACCCCTGGGCGCGGCCGCGATCCGTTATGAGAGAGCACCACTGGAGGTCCTCATTCAGGTGAACCTGGATCTCGAGCCCACGGCAGGTCGTGCGGGCGCCATTGCCGCCGATGTCCCCGCCCTGGCCGAAGCCATCTCCAATGAGCCGGGCTTGCGCCTGTCAGGCGTCATGGCCGTTGCCCCGCACCCCGATACCGGCATTGACCCAAGAGCGGCGTTCGGGCGACTCAGGGAGGTTGCCGAGGTGCTACGGGCGAATTGGCCAACTGCCATCGAGATATCAGCCGGTATGAGCCACGATCTTGAGGCCGGTATCGCCGCCGGTGCGACACAGGTTCGCGTTGGGGGAGCGATACTCGGGGAACGCACCTACGTGCAGTAGCGTCGGAGTGTTCGAGAGCCCTCGACGCCGACGTTGCGTGGGTAAAGCGGTCCACGCACGAACAACGGACTACATCAAGGAGGTAGGCGATGGCTGGCGCGATGCGCAAGATGGCTGTGTACCTCGGATTGGTGGAGGACTCCTCCTACGACGAGTATGACGAGTTCGACGAATACGAGGAGCCGGCCCGGGAGACCCGAAGAGAGCGCGGATCCAGGCGCGGATTTCGGGACCGGTACGAGAACGAGGAGTCGGATGACCGATACGCCGTTCGCAGCGTTCGTCCCATAAATGAACCTCGCTCAGTGCGCACCATTCGTCCTGACTCCGACGTCGAGCGCCAGCCTGTGGCTGCCCCGGTTGGTCGGGGCCCCTCGTTTGGTGATCTGAGTCGCATCGAGACCATCCATCCCCGGTCCTATAACGATGCTCGGCGCATCGGAGAGGAATTCCGTGCTGGGGTACCCGTCATCATGAACTTGGGTGACATGGGGGAGATGGATGCCAAGCGCATCATCGATTTCGCCGCTGGGCTCGTCTTTGGTCTTCATGGCACCATCGAGCGAATCACCGGCAAGGTTTTCTTGCTATCCCCAGCAAATGTCGACCTCGGTGATCAGGCGCGAGCGCAAATCGCGGAAGATGGGTTCTTCAATCAAAGCTGACGATCCCGTACGAGGAGTGTCTAAGCCGTGAGCATCATCGGCCAAGTTCTTGGAACCGTCCTGTGGCTCTATTGGCTCGTGCTAATTGCGCGCCTGGTCCTGGATTTCGTACAGATCTTCGCTCGGTCATGGCAACCGCGTGGACCGCTGCTGCTTGTCGCCGAGTTCGTCTACACGATCACCGATCCCCCGCTACGCGCTCTACGCAAGATCATCCCGCCGTTACGACTGGGGAGCGTCTCGCTGGATCTTGCTTTCCTCGTCTTGATTCTCGGTGTTCAGTTGCTGATCAACTTCGTCGTGTTGCTCTAGAGTCGTGACCGTGACTTTGAGCGCGCAAGACGTGCGAGATGCTCGTTTTGGAACCACCCGGGTTCGTGCGGGCTACAAGATGTCCGAAGTGGATGAATTCCTCGATCGCATCGAAGCTGCAATTGGTCAGTACGCTGAGGACAAGCAGCGAATGGGTGATGAAGCCGATGTGCTTCGATCCCAGGTACAGCAACTCCAGGGTCGGCTAGCGGCTGTGCAACAGGAATTGCAGGAGCTCCACGATTTTCAGGCGAATGCAGCGCCTGAAACCGAACAGACGGGCCACGACACCGTCATCACACCACTGCCGGACACTGAAACTACGGCCGAGAATCCGGTGGTCGCCCCGGCTCGTATGGAGCCTCCGAAAGCACAAGGGAACGCGCTTACGCACATCGAACAACTGGTGGAAGTGCGTGATCGCGTCCGCGAGATGCTGCAGCATCAGTTGTCGATCGTGGATGAGATGGACCTCGAGCCACGGGTAGATTCGTCGGCGTCTTCGAGCACGCCTACGGACTAGCCGTTGCGCGTGACTGCGAGGTCGACGGTTAGGTCGGTGTCCACTCGCGAGTAGTCACCTGATGCATGTCCTCGTTCAATGGACGTGGCCAAGACTTCCGATCCGATCGCTTCGCCGTGCTCGGCGAAAACAGCTTCGATGTCCGCATCATCGGAATTCCACATCAAGGAAATGCGATCGGAAATGTCGAATCCTGCAGTCTTGCGGGTCTCCTGGATGCTTCTGATCAACTCGCGCGCGATGCCAGCACGACGCAGATCGTCGTCGATGTGGAGGTCGATGGCAACGGATTCCTCTGCGTCGCTGGCAACCGTCCATCCCTCGCGCGGCGATTCGGTGACGATGATGTCGTCGCTGTGGACTGTATGGCTCTCGCCGTCTACCTCAAGGTCATAGGAGCCTTCAGAACGAAGCGCGTCGACGAGGATTGCGGGATCGGCTGCAGTAATGGCTGCAGCAATCTGGGGAGTTTGCTTCGCGAAACGCTTGCCCAATTCCCGGAAGTTGGGCTTGACGACTACGTCGACGAGTCCGGCTGCTTCGCCGAGTTGCTCGATGGTGCGGACGTTGAGTTCGTCAGTCACTTCCGCTACCAACTCTGCAGGTAGATCCTGCCACCCGGGTGCGGAGACGAGAGCCCGAGACAGGGGCTGACGTGTTCGCACGCTGCTCGAGGCTCGTGCTGCTCGTCCGAGTTCCACCACACGACGCACCAGCGCCATGTGATCTCTCAAGGTGTCGTCGATGCTGCTGTCATCGGGCGTGGGCCACGATGCCAGGTGGACGGAGGTGGGGGCATTTTGATCCGTCAGTCGGAAGAGGTCCTGCCACACCCGCTCGGCGATGAAAGGGGTGTAGGGCGCCAGACACAAGGTGACGATCCGCAAGGCCTCGTGCAGTGTCGCCAGAGCCGATGGATCGCCGTCCCAGAAGCGTCGTCTCGAGCGCCGCACGTACCAGTTTGAAAGATCATCGATGAACTCGGCGAGGATTCGACCGCCGCGTTGGGTATCAAAATTCTCGAGGGCGTCGTCGACGTCGCGTCCGACCCGGTTGGCCTCGGAAAGGACCCACTGATCGATGAGGGGCCGATCCTTGGGATCGGGTGCGCCATCGGCTGGCTGCCAGTTGGAAGTTCTCGCGTAAAGAGACTGGAAGGAAACCGTGTTCCAGTAGGTGAGCAGGGTGCGTCGAACAACATCGGCGATTGCAGCGTGGCCGACTCGACGGGCTTGCCACGGTGAACCCGAGGCGAGCATGAACCACCGCACTGCATCTGCGCCGTGTTCGTCCATCAACGGGATCGGCTCGAGCACGTTCCCCAGATGCTTACTCATCTTGCGGCCGTCCTCATCAAGGATGTGTCCGAGGCAGACCACGTTCTTGTAGGAGGACTGTCCGAAGACAAGCGTGCCGACAGCCATGAGCGAGTAGAACCAGCCGCGCGTTTGATCGATCGCCTCGCAGATGAAATCAGCGGGGTATTGCTTGTCGAATTCCTCAGCGTTGTTATGTGGGTAGCCGAGCGCGGCGAAGGGCATGGCTCCGGAGTCGTACCAGCAGTCGATGACTTCCGGCACACGTCGGGCCTGCGCGCCACAGTCGGGGCACGTAATAACGACGTCGTCCACGAAGGGCCGGTGCGGATCGACGTCTGCCACATCTCTACTGGCGAGGGAGGCGAGCTCGGCCATGGATTCCACCGCCGTGAGGTGGCCGTCGTCGCAGCGCCAGATGGGCAAGGGAGTTCCCCAGTAGCGGTTGCGGGAGAGTGCCCAGTCGACGTTGTTCGTGAGCCAGTCCCCGTAGCGGCCCCACTTGATGGTCGGTGGATACCAGTTGGTGCCTTCGTTCTGCTCGAGCAGGGCATCCTTCATCGCCGTTGTTTTGATGTACCAGGACGGCTGTGCGTAGTACAGCAAAGGAGTGTGGCAGCGCCAGCAATGTGGATAGGAGTGCTCGTAGGGGTCTCGACGGAACAGCAGGCCACGATGGGCAAGATCGGAGGTCAGAGTTTCGTCGGCCTTCTTGAAGAACATGCCGCCCACCATCGGGACGTCGTCGACGAACGCCCCGTCGGGTTGGACAGGATTGACCACGGGTAGGCCGTAGGCGCGGCAGCTGATGAGGTCGTCGGCGCCGAAAGCTGGAGCCTGGTGCACTAGTCCAGTGCCGTCGTCAGTGGTGACGTAGTCGGCGAGGATCACGTAGTGGGAGTCCGGGATCTCGACGAGATCGAAGGGACGCTGGTACTCCGTACGCTCGAGAGCCGAACCCTCGAACGTATCGATGATCTCGACGGCTTCGTCCTTGAACACGTGCTCGATGAGTTCTTGCGCGACCACCAGTTCCTCGCCGTCGGAGGTCTTGACCACCACGTAGGTTGCATCGGGCCGGACAGCAACAGCTGTGTTGGACACCAGGGTCCAGGGAGTCGTGGTCCATACGAGCAGTTGGGCCGACGGATGTTGGGCGTGCAGAGGACCACCGGTGACGGGAAAGCGGACATAGACCGAAGGGTCAACAACGGTTTCGTAGCCCTGGGCAAGCTCGTGGTCGCTGAGTCCGGTGCCGCATCGCGGGCAGTAGGGCGCGACTCGGTGGTCTTGGACGAGCAAGCCGGCATCAAAGATTTTCTTCAGCGACCACCACACGCTTTGGATGTAGTCGCGATCCATCGTCCAGTAGGCGGAATCGGTATCCACCCAGAAGGCCATGCGCTTGCTCATCTGGGTGAATTCATCCACGTGACGCAGGACGGACTCGCGGCATTTGGCGTTGAACTCGGCAATGCCGTAGTCCTCGATGTCCTGTTTGCCGCTGAAGCCGAGTTCTCGCTCAACCGCGAGCTCGACCGGCAGTCCGTGGCAGTCCCACCCAGCCTGTCGGGGAACGAAGTACCCCTTCATCGTCCGATATCGGGGGAATATGTCCTTGAAGACACGGGCCTCAACATGGTGGGCACCCGGGGTGCCATTGGCGGTCGGTGGACCCTCGTAGAAGGTCCATAAGGGGCGTCCCTCGGCCTGGGCTACGGATTGCTCGAAGACAGATTCACGATCCCAAAGATCGAGAATCTCGTGCTCCATGGCCGGCAGATCTATCTGCACGGGCACGGCCTTATACATAGCGCCTCCTGTCCGAACGGGCAGGATAGTCGTGTGGGGTCGGCGTGCCGGTGACCCATGACCCCTCGCGCCCCCCTAGCATTCGGGAACGTCGAGATCGGCAAGCGCAGCCGAGGCCCCAGACGGTCCAAGGCTAGATCTGCGACTGACTGGATCTGCGACCGAAGAGGACG
>JBDQFC010000028.1:0-20750 GCA_040266055.1 Candidatus Nanopelagicales bacterium
CAACGTGGAACCCCAAGAGGTAGGGAGCATCAGCAGCGAGATGTGCTCTGATGTTTGCCAGGACGTCCACTTCGGTGCCTGGAGCAACGAACGTGATTACGTTGCCTGCCGACACGGCGGCGTCGAAATAGCCGGAGTTGAGGGGGACGCCGAGATCGAGGTGGGCGAGGTCCGTCTCCAGGTAGTTCGGCCCGGGGTTGTCCACACGGGCGGCAGCAAGCAGGACCGGGTCGATGTCCACGGCTGTGACGTGATGCCCGCGCTGGTGGAGTGCAACTGCGGTTCTTCCCTGACCGCAGCCGGCATCCAAGATGCGACTGCCTGGAGACACGACGGCATCGACCAGTCTGGCCTCGCCCTCGAGGTCGGCTCCCTCTGCCGCCAGTTCCCGGAAGTGCTCGGCGTACCAAGTTGAGTGATCTGTGTCCTTCTCGGAAAACCATCGGGGAGCGTTCACGGGGGAATGTTGATCGGAGGTCATCAACTCTGTGTCTGAGGTCGGGTTCGCTGAGCGTGCTTGGCCATTCGGTCGATTGACTTTTCGAAGGCCTTACGGGCCGCAGCACCCACGGGGCGTGCCAGGAACTGGGGAAGGACGGGCACTCGGATGTCTTCCAGCCACGTCAGTCTGCTCGTGGACTCTCCCGTCGTCGTCACAGCGAGATCGACGTATCCGGTCAACACTGGGCCGATCTTGGTGACACGCACGGTCATTGCCGCGGGATCCAGTGCGTCGACTCGCATTCGATCGGGCAGAGCCGCCGGACCGAGTCCGGATGTGGCGACAAACACGGTGCCTGGGCCGCCGTCACCGTGTTCGACAGTTACTCGTGTCATCGGTACCCATTCAGCATGGCCCTGCCAGTCGATGAGTTCGGCGAATGCGACATCGGCAGACAAAGGCAGGTCGCGGGTCACGATGAATCGCACATTGGCCATGCCCTTGAGGGTAGGTCCTCATCGAAGACGGCACACTCGGGAGCTGAGGTTACACTATGTAACATGCCCACAACGATTCGTAAACCACCTGGCTCCACACAGTGGGAGGACCTGACAGAGGCCTACCGGATGGGGCAGCGGGAGAGCATCGCGCACACCGCCATGGCCTTGCTCGTCGAAGGTGGGGGTGCTGGGCTGTCGATGTCTGCTCTGGCGCAAGCAGCGGGCATCTCGCGACCTACGTTGTATCGCTACTACCCCGACATGGAGTCCGTTCTTATAGGCGTCGCGGGACTTTTCTCCCAGCATGAAGAGTCCTTTGCTGCGGAGATCGTGTCCGAATCGGATCCACGGCAGCAGTTACGGACATTCATCGCTGCCGTCAGCAACCCGGCCACGCACGGGCACCTGTCTGCAGTGGAGCTTGAAGCAGCACTGCCACCAGAGGGTCGGGAGTTATTGCACGCGCATGAGGATCGAGCTCGAGGGCTGCTTGCCGAGATTCTCGCCCGGGGGATCCGGGCTGGAGTCTTTTCCTCGGACACAAAACCCGATACCGATGCACGCCTCATTTTCGGGCTCATCCAGCAGGCGCAAACCGACAACATCGAACGCGTCTACGTACTGGTGGACAAGTTGATACAACCCAAAGGAAGAAGGAAGTCATGAGCACACCGGGATACACATTCGTCAGTGTCTCGACCGCAAAGCCAGGAAAACTGGATGACCTCGTTGAACTGGCTCGGCGACCAAGTGAGCTCATGGATGGTCACGTCGCCGGTCTCCTCGGCCGTCAGGTTTCCGTCGACCGCGATCGCAACACCGTCATCGTCTGGACCACATTCGAGCGCAAGAGCGACCTCTACGACTGGCTTGAGACCGATCAGGGCAAGTCTGATCACGGCGAAGAGCAAGACATGAGCACCATCATCGAAACCTTCGACATGTACGACCTCGAGCCGGTGTCGGGAGACCTCTAACCGGCTACCCTCACGCGGATTGGAGCGGGTGACGGGAATCGAACCCGCACTGTCAGCTTGGGAAGCTGATGTTCTGCCATTGAACTACACCCGCGTGGAGCCCAGAGTCTACTTGCCTGCCCGGCGCGACAGTTCTGATCCCAAGGATTCGAAAGCCTGCATAGCTGATGAGTAGTCCGCGAATGCACTCAGCTTCTCGCTGAAGGACAGTTCGGGTTCGATGATTGAGCGCACGTCGTCAAAGCGGGACTCAATGAGGTCTGCGGCCGACGCATGTTCACGAAGAGCGTCTCTCCACGCCCTTTTGGTGTCACGCGCTTCGGCGCGTCGGACGGTGCGGACCAGCGCATTCAACTGAATTCGTGTTTCGCGAGCGGTAGATCGAAGTTCGCGTCGATCAGCAACTGTGAGTCGATCTTCATATCGATCGATGTACTGGCTGGTTGTTGACTGGACGTCCGAACGGAGACCCAGGGCTTGCGCCAGCGGGGAGGACGCTGCGTAGGCCGCCGGAGCGGTCAGGATGAGAGCGACTGCGCTGACGAGTGCTCCACCAAGGATCCAGACTTTGGATGCGGGGCGTTGTCTGGCCTTTTCGATCACTGTGCTGGGACGCGCGTGGCGATGCCAGGGTTCCCGATCTACTGTGAGGACATGGAGCAGAACAACGTTTTCGGTGAGCCCCTGGAAGTGTGCAGCGTGGAGCCCCTAACCGGCTTCTACCGCGATGGTTATTGCAACACCGGTCCCGACGACCTTGGATCGCACACCGTGTGCACGGTCGTTACGGCCGAGTTCCTCGAGCATCAGAAGTCGGTCGGTAACGATCTCTCCACCCCGCACCCCCAATTCGGGTTCCCCGGTCTCAAGCCCGGGGATCGCTGGGGTGTGTGCGCGAGTCGGTGGCTGCAGGCGTACGCCGATGGCGTCAAGGCTCCCGTGGTGATGAAGGCGACCAACGAAGCCGCTTTGTCCATCGTCCCGATTGATGCACTGACCGAGTGCGGCGCGGATGCTCCCGACGACATCAGCGATCTGGAGTAGCAGAACCAAAACCTGCTCGTTTCACTAACGGTCCACCTACGCTGCGTGGGTGACTACAGCATCTGCACTCGATACCTTTCGTCTTGACGGCAAGGTTGCCGTCGTCACCGGATCCACCCGCGGGATCGGACGATCCGCGCTACTGGCGCTCTGCGATGCCGGTGCAGACGCGGTGATCACCGGACGTGACTCCGAGGCAGCCGCGGACGTGCTCGCGGAAGTCAAAAAGCGAGGACGACGCGGCCATGTGGTGCTCGGTGACCTCGCCGAGCCGGGCATGCCGGAACGAATCGTCACGGAAACCGTTGAGAACCTCGGATCGATCGACGTCCTGGTGAACAACGCAGGCATCTGCGAGTGGGGTGAATCCCTCGACTCCCCGATGGAGACGGTCCGCAACGTGCTCTCAGTGAATGTCGAATCGCTGTGGGCGATGTCGATGGCTGCGGCTAAGCCGATGATGGAACAGGGCTCCGGGGTAATGATTAACGTCGGAAGCATTTCCGGCTTGATCGTGAACCGACCACAGTGGCAAGCGTCCTACAACGCTTCGAAGGCCGCGGTGCATCAATTGACGAAGAGCCTTGCGTTGGAGTGGGCGCCATCGGGCATTCGTGTCAACGCGATCGCACCCGGTTACGTGAAGACGGGCATCGCGCCGATCGACGACCCCCAATACGCCCCGTGGTGGGTGGATCTGTGTCCGCAACAGCGCTACGCACTACCCGATGAGCTCGGCCCCACCTTCGTCTACCTCGCGAGCGAGGCGTCGTCCTTCATGACCGGTGAAGTCGTGGTTGTCGATGGCGGCTACACCATCACGTAGTCGCCTGGCTACTTGCCGGTGAGTCGCCCGTACCGGTGCATCGTCTGGGAAATGGCCTGCTCCTTTAGGAAGCGCAGCAGGTCGAGCCGACCGATTCCAGTGATGGACGAGTCGTCGACTGTCACGCCGGAGGAGTTAGCAGCGCGGAGTACGTCGTCGTTTGTCTTGGTCAACAGGCGAAGGCGCACATCTCCGCTTAGACATGCGATGCGGGCGGCCAGGTGCTCATCGGATTCGGTCTCGCGGTTGCTGAGCTCGAGCGGAGTCCCGGTGATAAGTGCGGCGGCTCGGAGGAGCGGGACTTCACTGGAGTCTGCGGAGTCGACTCGAGCAATCACGAGATCGAGCGGTCGGTATCGCAGGATGTTGCTCTCGCAGGCCAGGCTGGTCGGATCGTGTTCGAGTGAGAAGTACGAATTCCAAGCCTGCTCGTAGTCCACGACTGCAAGTTCAATAACAGAATCCTGCAGGTTCGAGGACACAGCGGCGGCGGTCATTTCATCCGTGCGCGTCCAGGTTCCGTACGAATGCAGATGATCTGGGCCACCAGGCTTGGTTCCCGAACCCACCGAACTGCGCTTCCAGCCACCGAACGGCTGACGACGCACGATCGCACCGGTGATGTGCCTATTGATGTAGGCGTTTCCGCACTGCACGTTGGCACGCCAGTACTCGATCTCCTTGGGATCTAGTGACTGGATGCCGCCGGTAAGGCCGTAGATAGGTGCGTTCTGCAGCTCGACTGCGTGCTCGAGGTTGTCTGCACGCATCAGACCCAGAACCGGCCCGAAGCACTCGGTCAGGTGGAACCAGGAACCTGGCTTAACATCGCGACGAACGCCTGGCGTCCACGTGATCTCGTCGATCTGCTGCGGCTCGACTAGCCAGGTTTCGCCGGGCTCGAGCGTTGTGAGCGCGCGCTCGAGCGGACCGCGCGCGGGTGCGATCAGCGGGCCCATGATTGTTGAAAGGTCGGTGGCAGGACCAACCTTGAGACTGCGGACCGCGTCAGCGAGACGCACATGGAAGCTCGGATCGTCGTAGACGCTGGCCTCGATGATCGCGAGGCTGGCGGCCGAGCACTTTTGGCCGGCGTGACCGAAGGCGCTCTTGACGAGTTCTTTGATCGCTTGATCGATGTCGGCTGCAGCGGTGATGACCATGGCGTTCTTACCGCTGGTCTCGGCGTTGATCCGAAGGCTGGGCTTCCAGGAGGTGAAGAGATCGGCGGTTTCTAGGCTGCCGGTGAGCATCACGAGATCGACGTCGTCGTGGGTAATCAGACGTTGACCGACCTCGTTGTCCGGGGTGCAGGCGAGTTGGACGAGATGCTCGGGAACACCGGCTTGATGCAGCGAGTCGACGAGCAGCGCGCCCACCTCACGCGCTTCAGGAGCGGGCTTCAAGATGGCTGCTCCGCCGGCGGCGATCGCGTGCACGAGGCCGCTCAACGGAATCGCATAGGGGAAGTTCCACGGACCCGCGACCACGGTGACCTTGTGGGGCTCCCAGGTGAGGCCGCCCTTCTCGTATTGCTCGTGGGTGAGCGTCAGGTGCGCGGCAAACGTCACGAAGTCGATGCCCTCGCTGATCTCTGGATCGGATTCGCGGACCGTCTTGCCCATGACGTGGGCTTCTGCGGCGATTGCCTCGCCGCGGCGCTCCTCGAGAACCTCCGCCACCTGAGCCAGGACGGTGCGGCGCATCGCCCAACTCGTCTGAGCCCATTCGGCTTGGGCGGCCTTCGCGTTGGCGATGATCGAGTCGACACCCTCGATCGTCTCGACCAAGGCTGGCGGTTGGGAGACGTAGGAATCAAGGTGGGACTGCAGCCAACGACGATTCACCGGCACGGTGAAGTCTGTATCGGCCACGTTGTGGAACGAGCCGTCGACGGGGAAGCGGCCGATGGGCTGGGTGCGATCCTGGTTACGCCGCGTCAGCGTGGTGACGCTGTGGCGCTCAGACACCGAGGTGCGAAAGCGCTGCGCCTGCTCGTGCCATTCGGGGCTACCAGGCTGTAGGTCGAAGAGTGCTCGCAGGAAGTTCTCCGGTGAGGAGTTCTCGTCGAGGCGCCGCGAGAGATAGGCGATGGATGCATCGCGTTCGGATTGTTCAACGATGGGTGAGTAGAGAAGAAGGCCACCGGCATCGTTGCGCACGGCGCGCGACTGCGGCGGCGCCATTCCCTCGAGCATCTCGATCTCGAGTCGATCGTGAGCGTTCAGTTCGTCACGCAGCGTGAGCGCCCAGGCGACCTCGAACAGGTTGTGACTCGCGACACCCATGCGCAGTGCGCCGGGAGTCGCGTTGAGGAGTGCGTACTCGAGCATCGCTTTGTAGCTGGCGTCGACGTCGGCCTTGCTTGGGTAGGGAGCCGGGTGCCAGTCGTGCAGCTCGGCTTCCACTTCCTCCATCGCCAGGTTGGCGCCTTTCACCAGCCGCACCTTTACTCCGGTGCCGGTGCGCGCGTAACGAGCGTTGGCCCAGTCGACGAGCGTGACGAGCGCGGAGTGCGAGTCGGGGATGTAGGCCTGCAAGACGATGCCCGCTGAGAGATCGTCGAACTCCTCGCGATCGAGGACCGTCATGAATGACTGCAGGCTCAACTCCAGATCGCGGTACTCCTCCATGTCGAGGTTGACGAAGGTCCGCGGCGAGGCATCGCGCGCTGCTCGGTAGAGCTCGACCAGTTGTTCCTCGATTCGAGCGAGGGAGTCTTCTTCGGCCAGAACATCAAGGTTCGCGCAGATCGCCGAGATCTTTACGGACACGTAGTCGACGTCCGGGCGGCGAATGCGGTCGAGGACCTTGGAGCAGCGGGCCTCGGCTTCGTCGTTGCCCAAGATGGCCTCACCGAGCAGGTTGAGATTTACGCGGAAGCCTTCTCCCGTGCGCCGGCGGACGTACTTGGAGAACGCTGGCTCTTCGGCGGCCAGGATGACGTCGGCGGTGTCCTTGCCGATGCGCCAGTCGACGGCCTGCTCGGACACCCACGGCATCGCGGGTGCAACTTTGCCAAGCGTGGCGAGTCCGAGGCGGTCGATGCCACCGAGGGACGCAGGCACTCCAGCATCGGTCAGATCGTGGAGTCGCTCGGCAGCGCGCTTACGGTCGCGGATGCGCAGCACCTGGTCGGTGAGGTCGAGCAGTAGGTCGCGGCCGGCGTCGTCCCCGAGCAGTCGGGCCAAGCGCTTGGACGATGAAGCCTCGGACCGGGAGGTGTCTGCGAGCGATGCTTCCAGAAGGGCCAGCGCCCGGGCTTCGGCCTTCGCGACCAAGACTTCGTCGCTGGGAAGCCCGAGGGCAGATGCGGGGGCCGTCGAGGTGTTATCGACCGTGGGTGCGCTCATGGCGAGAGGATGCCCGCGACCAGGGGGCCTGTCTTGTGCCAGAGTAGAGGCGTGGCTGTCGAATTAATACAAAAAGCGATTCCTTCAGAACTCCTGCGATCGTTCACCGAACTCGTGGAGGGAATCCCGCAGGTGATGGCGTCGGCCAAGGGCGTCGACGGGCGCTATGTATTCGTGAATACCGGCTTCTGCGACCGCGTCGGCCTCCCAGCGGATCGCATTGTTGGTCGCAGGGTGCACGAGTTCTTTGCCCGGGAGATGGCTGATTCCTACGCAAAGCAGGATGCCGAAGTTGTCGCCACCGGCAAGCCGCTTCGCGGGCAACTGGAATTGATCGTTCGGGCAGACGGCTCGCTCGGTTGGTACGTCACCAACAAGTCGGCCCTCGTTGACGACGGCGTCGTCGTCGGCGTTGCGGTGCTGTCCATCGATCTGCAGTCCCAGGTGAATAGCGCGCACGCCGGATTGGCCAGCGTCATCTCCGCTGTTCGTCGCGATATTCACCACGGATGGCGAGTAGCAGAGATGGCGCAGGTCGCGGGATTATCGAGTACGCAGCTCGAGCGTCTGTGCCGGCGCACGCTGGGAATTCCCCCACAGAAGTTGCTGCAGCGGCTCCGCCTCGAGCATGCCGTGCACCTCATCACCAGCACACCCATGTCGATGGGGAATATCGCAGCCGAGTGCGGCTTTTACGACCAGGCGTCCTTCACCCGACAGTTTCGAGCGATTTTGGGACTGACACCGGGGGCGTATCGCAAGGGCACCTGACGTGGGTCCTGGGCTCCGCTAGCCTTTCGGCGTGCTGCTGAGTGATCGAGATATCAAGGCGGAAATCTCTGCTGGGCGGGTTCAGATGGACCCCTACGACGAGGCCATGATCCAGCCGTCGAGCATCGACGTGCGTTTGGATCGCTGGTTCCGCGTTTTTGAAAATCACAAGTACCCGCACATCGATCCGAGCATCGAGCAAGAAGACCTGACACGGCTGCTCGAGACCGAGGGCGATGAGCCGTTCATCCTGCATCCAGGTGAGTTCGTCTTGGGCTCCACCTACGAGGTCGTAACACTGCCCGACGACGTTGCCGGTCGCTTGGAGGGCAAGTCCTCACTGGGACGTCTCGGACTTCTGACCCACTCGACCGCGGGGTTCATCGATCCGGGATTTTCTGGCCACGTCACGTTGGAATTGTCCAACGTTGCCACTCTTCCGATCACGCTCTATCCCGGTATGAAGATCGGTCAGTTGTGTTTGTTCCGGCTCTCCTCGCCGGCTGAGCATCCGTATGGCTCGGCGAAGTACGGGTCGCGGTACCAAGGTCAGCGCGGTCCGACACCATCTCGCTCGTTTGCGAACTTCCATCGCACCGATCTTTGAAGAACAGTCCGGCAGTCACATTGAGGACGCATAATGAACACGTGCTTGTCCGTCGGATCACAAGTCTTCTAGTCGCATTCGCACTCGCAGGAGTTTTTGCTCCGATGGCATCCGGAGTCGGCTCGGATTCCGAACCGAGTGTCAGCCCCTACTCTGGCGACCTCCTCCCGACCTTCCCGTTCTGTAGCTGGTGGGTGGAGACGTCTACTCAGAACTCGAACATCCTTTACCCGGATACGAGCGCTGCCTACTGGACGATGCCGTTCACCATCGATGACGACGCGCAACTGACCCTGCGCGGGTACTTTCCTGATACTCGATACTTCTCAATCCAGGTGTACGACGAGTCAGGTCAACCGGATACCTCCGTGGGAGCCACGGGTATCACCGACTATCAACTCGTTCCCGACAATGGAAGCATCAACCCCTGGCAGACACAAGATCCCTATCCCTCGGATCCGCAGACGTACACGCTGACGATCTCGAGCGAATCGGCAAAACCCGCCGATGCGACCAACTGGCTGTCGATGCCGTCAGCGGATACAGGGCGTATCGGCTGGCTCATGCTTCGCGTGTATCTACCCAACACTCCTCCGTACCCGGTGTCTGTGCTGGGTGACGTCACCAGCACGCAGACTCCGCCCTTCGATCTCGTTGCGAAACTGCTCCCGACCGTCACGGTCGGTGCTGATGACCAGCGGCGCTCGGCGACGTTGCCGCAGTGCTCGTCCAGCCAAGGGTCGGAATTGATGGGGACCACGAGCGAGGGTCGGGAGCTCAGCGGGCTGCTCTACGACACATCGGCGAACGGAGTCTTCGAGGGTCGGATGGCCCCACTCGACGAGATCGTGTCGGATCGACGCGACGCCAGTCGTTCGAGTGTGCGTGATTGCACGACCGACGCAGACGGCTGTGACCAGGAGACGGTTGACTTCGTCCGTCCAACAAACAAGCAGACTCCGTACCCCAACGCAGACAGCGCATACATCGCCGCGAGTTACACACTCGAAGATGGCGAGGCGTTGGTGGTCATGGCTCGGCTTCCCACCACCCCATGGAACATCGACGACGGCTTCGTCCCGACGCAGTGGCCGGTGGATTCCTTGCAGATGCGCTACGTCTCTTTCTGCAACTATCTGCAGGAGCCGCCCTACCCTGCAGTGGAAGTGACCGAGGGTGGTCAGACAATCTGGGGCTGCAGCAACGACGTCGAAATCCACACTGAGGACTCCGACGACGTGATCGTCGCTGTTGTGACGGCACCGGACCAAAAGCCGACTGCATCGGATGCACTCAGCAACTTCGTGTGGCTCCCGACCAACTCCGGTCAGGAGACCGACCCGTACGTGTTCGCTATCCGCAACATGTTGCCGAACCCGAGTTTTGCGGAATCGGCCACCAATATCGCGACAACCGACGATGCGGCCGCGGCGGCCGAGGTGCTGAAGTCCTACTACCCGATCGGTGTTATCTGCGATATCGAGGCACTCGAGGAACTCGGCCCCACCGAGTGCGGGTCAGCTCATCACCGAACGCGCATCTGTTCAGCGTCTAGTCGCGATGATGATCTGACCAAGGCCGAGCGTAAGCAGCGACTCGAAGACTGCATTGCGGCACTGCGAGAGGACGAGGGTGATCTAGACGGCATTCGTCATCGCGCCGCCTGTCTTCTGAAGCAAGCTACGGATTGCACAGGTATGGCACTCGCACGAGCTGAGTTCCGTAATGCTGTTCTAGCCAAGGCGAAAATGGCCCATGCGGATCTCACGGACGCCGATCTGCGCGAGAGCAACCTGTCCAATGCGATCTTGCACAACGCGGTGGCGCGCGGTGCGGACATGAGTCAGGTCAAGGCCTCTGCGCTACAGGCCCACAACGCCGACCTCAGTGAGGTGAACTTTGCCCAGGCAGTCCTGACTCGTGCGTCCTTGGTGAAATCAAACCTGTCCGGCAGTTCGCTACGTGACACTGATGCCTCGGGTGCCGATCTGCGCGGTGCGAATCTTCGAGGCGCGGATCTTTCTGGAGCAAATCTTTCTGGAGCAAATCTTGATGGCGCGGATCTCACTGGAGCAAAGTTGGACGGTGCGAACTTGAATGGTGCGAGCGTGCACGACGCCGTAATCGATAAGTCGTCACTGGACAAGGCCACCACCACGAACGTGGATACCTCGACCACGCGAACCCCTACGGCTGAGTCTGTCCCCACCCGACCGTCTAATTCTTCTGACGCAGCGGGCGATTCAGTGCGGGCGGCCTGACATGCCGATGCCACCGGACGCTGAACTCGAAACGTTCGACTACACCGACTTCGGTGTGGGGATTCGCTTTCTTGCACAGAAACTCGTGGACGACGAGTGGATTCCTGATGCGGTTCTCGGAGTTGTCCGCGGTGGGTTGTTCGTTGCTGCCGGGATTGCCTATGCACTGGACATCAAGGATGTCCGCCACGTCAACGTGGAGTTCTATACCGATGCAGGGGAGACGCTCCCGGAACCGATGCTGATCGGTCAGGAGCCATATCTTGCGGACCTCGGTGGTAGGCGGGTGTTGGTCGCGGACGACGTGGCTGATACTGGAGCAACACTGCACTTCGTCCGAAAACTGTTGCCGGCCGATGCCGATGTTCGTGTTGCTGTCCTCTACTCGAAGCCCGCCACTACCTATCTTCCTGAGCTTGCGTGGCGCAGTACGGACAAGTGGATCCGTTTCCCGTGGATCCAGGTGCCCCCGCTTCGAATCGAGTCCGATGGGCGGTCGTCGGTCTAGATCCAGTTCGTCGGATCAGATTGTTGGTGCCAGGTCGAAGGCATGGCTGATGGCATCGGCCAGTTGTTGGTCTTGTTCCGGTGTGAGTAGACCAATCTGCTCTAGAAGCTGACTGCGTCTGATCGTGGCGATGTTGTCGCAGTTGATCACGCAATCCTCGTCGAGCCCGTTCTCGGGCCCAACGCGCACCTCGCTTCGAATGCCATGAATACGGGTCCTGATCGGGGCGATGGTCACGCTGGTGAGGTAGCCAACTGCCATCCGTCTCGTGAGCAGAACGGCGGGCCTGGTCTTGTCTATTCGCACAAGGAAGATCGGACGCATTAGTCGGTGGCCGGTTGGTTGGCGGCGGCCCAATCCACCCATGCCTCAAGTTCTGCATCGGGTTTGACGGCCGCGAGAATGGTCGCCTCCTTCTCGTAGATGAATCGGCGCAGTTCTCGGCGGAGTGCCTGTTCAATGATCGAAGCCCTACTGGAGGCCTCGCCGGCAGCCACCAGGGAATCGAGTTCGGACACCATGGCATCGGGCAGACGAATAGCGATTTGTGTGCTCACGGAGAGAGCATACCAAAGTGGGATGCATTATACATCCCAATTGTTAGCTGCCTTTGGCTGCCTCGAGCATGAGTCGGGCAACGTCCTTCACCTCGACACCCTCGGCCTGGCCGTCTTGCTGCTTGGCGGCGACAGCGTCGCTCATCATCACCGAGCAGAACGGGCAAGCGACCGCGACGGTCTGGGCACCGGTGGCGATGGCTTCGTCTGCACGCGTCTTGTTGATCGACGTGCCGATCTTCTCTTCCATCCACATCCGTGCACCGCCGGCGCCGCAGCAGAACGACTGCTTGCCGTGCCGCGGCATCTCGGTCAAGGCGCCGCCGGCGTCACTGATCAATTCACGTGGTGGCGTGATGACGTCGTTGTGTCGTCCCAGGTAGCACGGATCGTGGTAGGTGACAGATCGATCTACCGGCTTCACCGAAGTGAGCTTGCCGTCGTCGACTAGCTTGCTGAGCAACTCGGTGTGGTGCACAACCTCGTAGTGACCGCCCATCTGCGGGTACTCGCGGCCGAGAGTGTTGAGGCAGTGCGGACAGGTAACGACGATCTTCTTGGCCTTGATCTCGTTGAGAACTTCAACGTTCTGCATCGCCTGCATCTGGAAGAGGAACTCATTACCGGCGCGTCGAGCCGGATCACCGTTGCAGGTCTCGCCTTCGCCGAGCACCATGAACTCCACACCAGCCATGTGCAGCAGTTCCGCAACCGCCTTGGTCGTTTGCTTCGCGCGATCTTCGAACGCGCCCGCGCATCCAACCCAGAACAGGTACTCGACGTCTGCGGGAATCTGGTCCTCGCCATCCATACCGAAGACGCGGACGGGGAACTCGACCTCTGCAATCCACGCGTTGCGGTCCGAGGCATTCATGCCCCACGGGTTGCCCTTGGTCTCGATGTTCTTGAACAGCCCGTTGAGCTCGCTGGGGAACTCGCTCGCCATCAAAACCTGGTAGCGACGCATATCGGCGATGTGATCGATGTGCGCGATATCAACCGGGCACTGCTGAACGCAGGCGCCACACATGGTGCAGCTCCACAGCACGTCGGGACTGAGTACGCCGCCGTCTGTCTGGGCCCACGGATCACCGTCGCCGTCGGCGATAAGTTGGCGCTCGGCGATACCGAGAACATCCTCATGCACATCCGCGCGTGCATCGGGTGCGGTTTGCAGCCATGGAGCCGCTGCCTTGGACTGCTCACGCAATGCAATGGTCAACAACTTTGGGCTGAGTGGCTTCTCGGTGTTCCACGCCGGGCACTGGCTTTGGCAGCGACCGCACTCGGTGCAGGTGTTGAAGTCAAGGAGCGCTTTCCACGTGAAGTCGCCGATGGCTCCGACTCCAAGTGATGCGTCGTCATCGAGATTGTCGATGTCCTCGAAATCAATGGGCTCGCCCTTGACCATGATTGGTTGCAGTGGACCGAGCGCCGGCTTGCCGTCGGCGTTGCGCTGGAACCAGACGTTGAAGAAGGCCAGGAATCGGTGCCAGGCGACACCCATGGTCGGCTGCACGGCGACGGTAATCAACCACGCCAGCGATACAGCGATCTTGATGAACGCAACGATCGCGATCCCGGTTTCCAGCGAAGACACAGACATCCCGGAAAGTCCGGCGCCGATCCAAGAGGTGAACGGGAAGTTGATGGTGCTCGCCCAGCTCTCGCCCTGCAATGTGCCCAGTGCGTACTCCATCGCGCGAAGGGCGATGACGCAGATACCGACGGCGAGGATTGTGATTTCGACGTAGTAGGCCTGCCACATCGTCGAGCCAAAGAATCGTGAATCCCGCCCTTTGGTGTCAGGGCGGTTCGCAAGACGAACGGCGATCAAGAACAGGATCGACAGCACCATCAACCAGGCGAGGCCCTCGACTAGCCATTCGAATGGTGGGAAGTGACCGATGAGGGGAAGGGCGAAGTCCGGGTTGAGCAGTTGCCCATACGCCGTGACCAGCGTGAGGAACAAGACGGCGAAAGCCACGAGCACGATCCAGTGCGCAGTGGCGACGATCGCCCCAACGGGCTGTTGCTTGAGGCGGCTAGCTAGGAGTGACTCGCGAAGGAGCGTCGTCGTTCGTTGACCCGGGTTGTCCGAGCGGCTAATTGGCTGTCCGCCGCGGTACGTGCGGACCATCCCCACCAAGGTGCGAGTGAAGAGAACGACGGCCACCACGGTGGCGACGACGGCGACCACGGTGAGGGCGGTAACTAGGGGTGAACTCACGTTCGCACGGTACTAGGGGCAGGGATTCTCGGGCATCTCGGCTGCTCAGAGCGAGGCCGTTGCGGATGTGATGTACCTCACGTTCTCGCGGTCACACATGGGGAATACCAAGGGGGTGACATCGGTTATCACCTATGAGTCCATACGACTCAAGTGTTATGCGCCATGATTTGCATGGCGCGGAATGCTGAGTCACACTGGGGACAACAGACCACCCGGATGGGCGGGGCGCAGTCTGACTGCGCCGCCAGCTCTGGCCGGAGAAGAAGAGAGCAAGGAGAGAAGCCACCATGGCTCGAGCAGTAGGTATCGACCTGGGAACGACCAACTCGGTCGTCTCGGTCCTCGAAGGCGGAGACCCCGTCGTTATTGCCAATGCCGAAGGTTCACGGACCACGCCGTCCGTCGTGGCCTTCGCCAAGAACGGTGAGGTGCTCGTTGGCGAGGTCGCCAAGCGCCAGGCCGTCACCAACGTCGACCGCACCATCCGGTCCGTCAAGCGCCACATGGGCACCGACTGGACCGTCGAGATCGACGACAAGAAGTACACAGCGCAAGAGATCAGTGCGCGAACCCTGATGAAATTGAAGCGCGACGCTGAGTCCTACCTGGGCGACTCCGTGACCGACGCCGTCATCACCGTTCCCGCGTACTTCTCAGATGCCCAACGTCAAGCAACCAAAGAAGCCGGCGAGATCGCCGGTCTGAACGTGCTGCGCATCATCAACGAGCCCACCTCGGCTGCACTCGCGTACGGCTTGGACAAGGGCGATCAAGAGCAGACCATCCTCGTCTTCGACCTTGGTGGCGGAACGTTCGACGTCTCGCTGCTGGAAATTGGCGACGGAGTCGTCGAGGTCAAAGCCACCAGCGGTGACAACAACCTCGGTGGCGACGACTGGGACAACGCAGTTGTCGACTGGATGGTTACCCAGTTTAAGAACGCGCACGGTGTCGATCTGTCGAAGGACAAGATGGCCATGCAGCGTCTGCAGGAAGCTGCTGAGAAGGCCAAGATCGAACTGTCCTCCTCGACGCAGTCCTCGATCAACCTTCCGTACATCACGGCAAGCGCCGAAGGCCCGCTGCACCTGGAAGAGACGCTGAGCCGTGCTCAGTTCGAGTCCCTGACGGCGGATTTGTTGAAGCGCACCAAGGCTCCGGTCGAGGCCGTTATCAAGGACGCAGGCATTAGCGTCGACAAGATCGACCAGGTGGTCCTGGTTGGTGGCTCGACCCGTATGCCGGCCGTTGCCGATTTGGTCAAGGAGATCACCGGTAAGGACGCCAACAAGGGCGTGAATCCGGATGAGGTCGTTGCCATCGGTGCTGCGCTCCAGGCTGGCGTTCTGCGCGGAGACGTCAAGGACGTGCTGTTGCTCGACGTCACCCCGCTGTCCCTCGGCATCGAGACCAAGGGCGGCGTGATGACCAAGCTCATCGAGCGCAACACCACTATCCCGACCAAGCGCAGCGAGATCTTCACCACGGCGGAGGACAACCAGCCATCGGTGCTGATTCAGGTCTACCAAGGCGAGCGTGAAATGGCCGCCTACAACAAGCAGCTCGGCACTTTCGAGCTCACCGGGTTGCCGCCGGCACCTCGGGGCATCCCGCAGATCGAGGTCGCATTCGACATCGACGCCAACGGCATCGTGCACGTGTCCGCCAAGGACACCGCCACGGGCAAGGAGCAGTCGATGACGATTTCCGGAGGCAGCTCGCTGTCTAAGGAAGACATCGATCGCATGATGCGCGATGCCGAGCAGCATGCGGAAGAGGACAAGCAGCGTCGCGAGGAAGCTGACGTACGCAACAACGCCGAGGCGCTGGTCTACCAGACTGAGAAGTTCCTGACGGACAACGCCGACAACGTCCCCGAGGACGCCAAGTCCAACGTCGAAGAGCCCTTGAACGAGCTCAAGAAGGCGATCGAGGACAACGACCTCGCCGCGATGAAGAGCGCCACCGACAAGGTTGCGCAGGCCAGCCAGGCCCTGGGTGCAGCGATGTACACCATGGCGCAGCAAGAGGGCACTGCTTCAGCAGAAGGCGCAGCCGAGGAAGCTGCCGACGCCGCTGAGGATGAGGTCATCGACGCTGAGATCGTGGACGAGGACGAAGCCAAGTGAGCAACCCCGGACATTCGGAAGAGGAGAACGCCGGCGAAGGCGTGCGCGTAAGCGATAAGCGCCGCATCGACCCGGAGACCTACGAAGTCCGGGAAGGTGCCGCTAGCTCGACGAGCGCTTACGAGGCACTGGCTGCGGAAGATGCCGCAGCCAGTGCCCTCGAAGGCGACGTCGTGGGTATCGAGACCAAGGTCGCCGAACTCACTGCCGATCTGCAACGCGTTCACGCGGAGTACGCCAACTACCGCAAGCGCGTCGAGCGTGACCGTGAAGTTATGCAGCAGATGGCGGTCGCGGCGGCAATGGTCGAACTGCTTCCCGTTCTTGACGACATAGAGCGGGCGCGCGAGCACAACGAGCTCGAAGGCGCGTTCCGCACAGTCGGCGAGAACCTTGAAGCAGCGCTGGCCAAGCTCGGACTCGAGAAATTCGGTGCCAGCGGTGAGGAATTCGATCCCACCGTTCACGAGGCACTCACCAGCGAGGAGAACGACGCCGTCTCCACACCCACGGTTACCACGGTTTACCAGCCGGGGTACCGATTCGCCGACCGTGTTCTGCGGCCGGCACGCGTTGCGGTCGCAGGCACCTGATCGGGCTCGACGAACCGCGCGAGAAGTAGGGATGTAAGCGAAGGAAGATGAATAAGGACTGGTTGGAGAAGGACTTCTACGCGATCTTGGGTGTGTCCAAGGAAGCGAGTGCCGACGAGCTCAAGAAGAAGTACCGGACCCTGGCGCGTGAAAATCACCCGGACAAGAATCCGGGTGACGCCAAGGCCGAGACTCGCTTCAAGGAGATCTCCGAGGCGTACGACGTCTTGTCCGATCCCGCCAAGCGCAAGGAGTACGACGAAGCGCGCGCTCTGTTTGCAGGCGGGGGCTTCCCCGGTGGCGGTGGCTTTGGTGGCGGCGGGGGCTTCCCCGGTGGCGGTGGCTATGGAGGTGGTCAATACAACGTCAACGTCGAGGATCTCTTCGGCGATGGTGGCGGTGGTTTCGGCGATTTCCTCGGCGGCTTGTTCAACCGAGGCGGCGCTGGTGGTCGGAGTCGGCAGCCGCGTCGCGGTCAAGACCTCGAAAGTGAATTGACGCTGTCCTTCGACGATGCCCTCGATGGTGTGACAGTGCCGCTGCGCCTGAGCAGCGACGCTCCATGCTCGGTCTGCAACGGAACCGGTGCCAAGGCCGGAACAGTGCCGCGAGTCTGCCCGACGTGCGATGGAGCTGGCCAGACATCGCGCAATGCAGGCGGTTTCGCGTTCGCCGAACCATGCCCGTCGTGTCGAGGACGTGGTCTGTTCGTCGACGATCCCTGTACTTCGTGCCACGGCTCGGGCCGTGGCACGAGCAGCCGCACTGTGCAGGCTCGAATCCCCGCTGGGGTGAAGGACGGCTCGCGTATCCGGCTCAAGGGCAAGGGTGGTCCGGGCGAACGCGGTGGACCCGCTGGTGATTTGTTCGTCAAGGTTCATGTCACCGAGCACCCGCTGTTCGGCCGCAAGGGAAACAACGTGTCTTTGACTGCACCGGTGACCTTCAGCGAAGCCGCTCTCGGAAGCCAGATCACGGTGCCCACGCCACGGGGCAGTTCCGTCACGTTGAAGATCCCGGCTGGAACAACCAATGGGCGCGTCTTCCGCGTCCGTGGCAAGGGCATTCGTGGCAAGGACGGAAAGAACGGTGATCTCCTCGTCACTGTAGAAGTCGCAGTACCCCAGAACATGACCGATGAGCAGCGCGAGGCACTGCAGGCTTATGCGGACCTAGTGGCGGGTGAAGATCCCCGTAAAGACCTAACGGCACTGGCCGGTGGTTCGAATGCCTGAGCCTCGCGAGGCGTTCTCGGTTGCCAGTGATGCGCCGGTTTATGCGATATCAATCGCAGCGGAACTAGCCGGACTCCACCCGCAAACGCTGCGTCAGTACGACCGTGCCGGGTTGGTGAGCCCCACCCGAGTGGGTGGACGCAATCGGCTCTACAGCGGGCAGGACATCGCCCGCCTGCGCGAAGTCGCGCAACTTTCCGCGGAGGGCCTTTCGCTGGAAGGGATCCGTCGCGTGCTTGCTCTTCAAGAGGAAGTACGCGAATTGCGCCAACGGCTCGAGGAGTTTCGCGCTGATGCGTCATCACGCGCCCTCGTCGTCTGGCAGCCACACCGACGGCAGCGTCGTCGCTAGCAACAGACTTTGTGAAAGGACACAATCATGGATATTCAATTCACCACCAAGGCGCAAGAAGCGCTCGGTGCATCGGTCCGCATCGCAGCTGCCAACGGCAACCCCCAGGTGGAACCGATCCACTTGCTGGACTCGCTCTTGCAGATGGGACCGGGAATCGCCACCACGCTGCTCGACGCCGTCGGTGCGGACACCGCGGCCCTTACGCAGCAAGCGCGTGCCAAAGTCGAAGCCCTGCCCTCGGCTCAGGGCAGCAGTGTTGCTCAACCGACGTTGAACCAGCCGGCGCTCAAGGTGCTCAACGCCGCGCAGTCGCTCGCGAAGGAACGCGGCGACGAGTACGTGAGCACCGAGCACCTGCTGATCGGACTTTCCCAGGACGGTGGACCGGGTGTCAGTGACATGCTGGCCTCTGCCGGCGCTACCGGTCCGGCGCTCCTAGAAGCACTGCAGGAAGTTCGGGGGTCGGCACGCGTGACAACGCAAGATCCGGAGAGCACCTTCCAGGCGCTCGAGAAGTTCGGCGTCGATCTCACTGCTCGTGCGCGCGAGGGGAAGATCGATCCGGTCATCGGGCGAGACGACGAGATCCGCCGCACTATCCAGGTGCTGTCGCGCCGCACTAAGAACAACCCGGTGCTCATCGGTGATCCCGGTGTTGGCAAGACAGCCGTCGTGGAAGGCCTTGCTCGACGCATCGTCGAGGGTGACGTCCCCACGTCCCTCGTGGGCAAGACGTTGATCGCACTCGATCTCGGCGCGATGGTCGCGGGTGCGAAGTACCGGGGTGAGTTCGAAGAGCGCCTCAAGGCAGTGCTCGACGAGATCAAGGGATCCGACGGACAGGTCGTCACGTTCATCGACGAGCTTCACACCGTCGTAGGCGCTGGAGCTGGTGGCGACTCCGCGATGGACGCCGGCAACATGCTCAAGCCCATGCTCGCCCGTGGCGAACTGCGGATGATCGGTGCCACCACGCTTGATGAGTACCGCGAGTACGTCGAGAAGGACCCGGCGCTCGAGCGTCGCTTCCAGCAGGTGCTGGTCGACCAGCCGTCCGTGGAGGACACCGTCGCGATCCTGCGAGGAATCAAGGAAAAGTACGAGGCCCACCACAAGGTAGTGATCTCGGATTCGGCCTTGGTGGCGGCGGCCGCACTCTCCGACCGTTACATCACTTCACGATTCCTTCCGGATAAGGCCATCGACCTCATGGACGAGGCCGCGAGCCGGCTACGCATGGAGATCGACTCTTCACCGGTGGAGATCGACGTGCTTCAGCGCCAGGTCGATCGTCTGCGTATGGAGGAGCTCGCCGTCTCCAAGGAGACCGACGAGGCCTCTCAGGAGCGGCTCGCCAAGATCCGCGCCGAGATGGCGGATAAAGAGGAAGGCCTCATCGGCATGCGCGCAGCGTGGGATGCCGAAAAGCAAGGGCTCGATCGCATCGGTGAGATCAAAGTGCTGATCGACGATCTGCGCGCGGTGGCCGACAAGGCGCAACGCGAAGGTGACTTCGAACAAGCGTCGCGAATCCTCTATGCCGAGATCCCAACCTTCGAAGAGGAACTCGAGAAGGTCACCCGCGAGACCAACGAACGTGAAGCCGCGATGGTCAAGGAAGAAGTGACCGCGGACGACATCGCCGAGGTTGTCGCCGTATGGACGGGTATCCCAGCTGGTCGTTTGCTGGAGGGTGAGACCCAGAAGCTCCTGCGCATGGAAGAGGAACTCGGCCAGCGCGTGGTCGGCCAGTCCGAGGCAGTGCGCGAGGTCTCTGATGCAGTGCGACGGTCGCGAGCAGGTATCGCCGACCCGAACAGACCGACGGGATCATTCCTGTTCCTCGGACCGACGGGTGTCGGCAAGACCGAACTCGCAAAAGCGCTCGCGGAGTTCCTTTTCGACGATGAGCGCGCGATGGTGCGCATCGACATGAGCGAGTACTCCGAGAAGCACTCGGTGTCGCGTCTCGTCGGCGCTCCTCCCGGATACGTCGGATATGAAGAGGGCGGCCAACTCACCGAAGCAGTGCGTCGTCGTCCCTACTCGGTGATCTTGCTCGACGAAGTCGAGAAGGCGCACCCTGAAGTCTTCGACATCCTGCTACAGGTTCTCGATGATGGTCGACTCACGGACGGTCAAGGCCGCACGGTGGACTTCCGCAATGCGATCTTGATCCTGACCTCGAACATGGGTTCGCGGTTCTTGATCGACCTGACCACTCCGTTTGAGGAGCGCAAGGAGCAGGTGCTGAGCGTTGTGCGCCAGCAGTTCCGGCCGGAGTTCTTGAACCGACTCGATGCCATGGTCATGTTCAACCCGCTCGATCGGGAAGAACTCATGCGCATTGCCGGTATCC
>JBDQFC010000029.1:0-20008 GCA_040266055.1 Candidatus Nanopelagicales bacterium
TCTCCGTTTCCTCGGGAGATTCGAAGCGAGAGAGATGCATCGGGCTGTTCGATGCTGCCGCATAGTTCTGGATCCCACATGCCAATCCGCTTCGCCTGCGCACCCTCTATTGCCGCGCGGTAGAGCGAACTCATCGATGCCTCGCTGGGCACGGTGAACCACAGTCCCCAGCCACGCTCAGCCATGCCCCAGGCAACGTCTTGATCGAAGTCTCCGGTCTTGTCGTTGTAGGCGAGCACTACTCGCTGAGGCCTTTGACTCTTTCCGGTGGATGCCCGATCGGAGGACAGCAGGCGAACGCGCGTTCCCTCGGGCAGTAGAGCCGTGAGCCATTCTTGGGCTTGAACCCCGCCGCAGTTGCCCGGCTTCTTCTTGGTCGGCTTCTCCGGTGAGTTGATGCCCAGGAGTCGGACGCGGGATTCTGCACCGGTGACTTCGTCGTTGACGATGACCGTGTCTCCGTCCACCACCCGCTGGACCACCGCGGTCTCCCACGCTTGGACGTTGCGCCAGGGACTGTCCGGCTGGGTAATGGCAGAGGTGGCGTCGTCGGCGTAAGCGATTGGTGCAAGCGATGCGGTGAGAGCAAGTGCGCTCACGGCGCAGGCCAGGCGACGCATGAAGCCCCCGTTCGAGTGGGAAGTGCGGGTCGGGAGTCATGGTAAGCACACCGGGCGCGGTTGGTTGGTACCCGGTGATGCCTGTCGTCGTTTCCCCAGCGGAGAATGCGGCCATGGTTGCGAAGAGGGCCACCGGGTCGCCGGCAAATCGGGGAATTCGAGGATCCTGGACACGCGCCTGGCGCATGGTTCTTCCCGCCGCGCTTTTGATCGTCTTTGCATCGTGGGCCGCCACTAGCCCGGTCGGATCTTCGCCCGACGACGATTACCACCTGTCCTCGATTTGGTGTGCCGGTGGTGAGCGATCCGGAGTTTGCGAGAGCGACTCCGATGATTCTTCGCTTCGACTCATCCCGCAGTCCGTGAGCTTCGCGCACGAATGTTTTGCGTACGACGCATCGATTACTGCGGACTGCACGGATGTTTTGTCGGATGGCTTAGTTGCTACGGAACGAGTGAACAACGTTCAAGGTCTCTACCCGACGCTCTTCTACCGAACCATGCACGTATTCGTTGGAGAGGATCCGCAGAGATCGGTCCTGGTTATGCGGATGTTCAACGCGGTGTTGTTCGTCGCGCTCTTGACTCTTGCGTTGTGGATGCTCACGCCCGCGATCCGCTCGGCTCTAGTGGGCACGGTCCTCGTGGTTTTCATCCCACTGGGGCTCTTCATAATTCCGTCGACCAACCCAAGCTCGTGGACCGTCACCGGCCTGACCATGCTGTGGGCGTTCGGGTTGGCACTCGCCCAGCGACGCTCGTGGCGATCCCCCCGCACCTGGTCGCTCGCTGCCTTTGCAGGACTGAGTGCGCTCCTAGCTATCGGTTCACGGGTGGATGCGTCAGCTTTCGTAGCACTCGTCGTCGTTGTCGTCGTTCTCCTGACTGGAATACGTAGAGCACGCGCATCGTGGATTTCGATCGTCGTTTTGTTGGTCTTCGCAACCGTTGGACTGACGCAATACGCGACATTCGGCACACCGGGCAGTGGCTTTACGGGCGGTATGGGCGGCACCGAACCTGGAACCGGATTGCTGTTGACCAACATGGCCTATCTACCCGTTTACCTTTCCGGTGCGGTCGGGGGAATGGCGCTGGGGTGGAACGACACCGCATTGCCACCTATGGTCTTCGTCTTCGGTCTACTTTCGCTCGGTGCTCTCCTTGCCCGGGGTTTGGAGCACGTTCCGCGTTCGAAGGCGACCGCTCTCGCCGTCTCCCTTGCGGCGCTCGTCGTCGTGCCCCTGGTCTTTTTGCAGCGCGAAGGCTTAGCGGTAGGTGAAGTGGTGCAGGCTCGTTATCTGCTTCCCTCGATCATCGTGTTCGTCTTGACCCTTAGCTTGGCGATCCCCTACGGAAGCAGTCGAGACCAAGGAATAGGGCTGTCTCGGGCTTTGGCGTGGAGCCTGGGCCTTGGACTCGGCGCTTCGGCGGGCGTCGCCCTGTGGGTCAACGCGCATAGATACGCCGCAGGGATCGAGCGTGGGCTCTTCGACATTGATCTGGTTCTGGATTGGACGGGACTGACCGCCCTACCCTTGCCGGTGATGGTCGGGATCGGGGTGCTGGCGTCGATCACCTATGTGACGGCTGCCGTCATCGGAATGCGCAACGACGGACCACAGGGAACTACAGGACAAACGGATTCTCGTACAACTGCATTCCGTCTTGTTCGGTGAACCCAGACAAAGTCGGATGCGTCATCGTGAAGTTCGCTTTGCAGGGCTTGTCGATTAGTAGTCCCCAGCCACGTTCGAGAAAGAAATACTGAAGCTGCCCTTCACTCCAACGGTTGTGGGTGCCAACCGCCATGAGGCGAGTGTGATCCTGGACGGCCCCGGCTGTTTGCTGGAGAAGTTCGAATTCGACACCTTGGACATCGATGTGCAGTAGGTCGATGGGTGCGTCGTCGTTTCCGGTGGAACGAATCGCAGTGAGTAGTTCTCCTATCGAGATCGCGGGGACTTCTATGTGTCGAAGGTGGGCGCCGCGGTAGTCGACGTCGGTGCCGGGGAACGTCCAGACGGCCGTCCCCATGTCTTCCACTGGTGCGTCGGGGAACTCCACTGTTCCGGTCTCGACCCAGCCGGCGGCTTGCACGACGACGAGCAGTTGAGTCTGACCGTCGAACTGCTGGACGACCTGGTTCAGACGCTTGGCGAGTTGGCGGGGCTTTCCCGAGACGCAGACCGCACTGATTGAGTTGTCCTTCGCATGCTGCATTGCCCACTCGCACTTTCGGGTGTCGGCTTCCACTGCAATGGCGATACCCGGTACGTGCGTGCGGCGAGCGTGAACAAGCCCCGCAACAGCCCACGGCGCCCAGCCGGCCCCCACCTCGACGATCCGCAGTGGGTGGTCACTGACACCACACACTGCGCGGGCGAGTGCCACGTACTCGAAGTCTTCGGACCGGTAGCCGTCGTCGGGAATAGGCAGGGCGGACGAGACGGTGCCGGCAAGCTCAACCGGTGCCCACGGCAGCATCGAGACCCGTGTTCGCACACCCATGAAATCGGTGAATATGCCTGGCTCGGGAAACGAGGGCTGTGGTGCCCGCATCTCCTCCAGGAGAGCGCGCATATCCGAATCGCGCAGTGGAACAGAGATGCCGTTGCCCAAACTGGGAATTCGAGACATACGGAGCACCCCTCCTTGGCACCCTCAGTCCCCCGCGAGAACGAGGCTAGCGAATCTCGTTTGGCCTCGCACGCATTCTTTTATGGTGGGCGGGTGATCAAGCAGCGCAATATCGGTGATGTGAAAGTGTCCTGCGTTGGCCTGGGCTGTATGCCACTGAGTAACGGACGAATGGTCGACCAGCGCGAGCAGGCGGTGGACACCATCCATGCGGCACTCGATTCCGGCCTCACGTTGCTCGATACCGCCAACATCTACGCGCCGTCGTGGAATGCGGTTGGCCACAACGAGGCCCTCGTAGGCGAGGCCATACGCACCTACACCGGTCGGGCGTCTCTCACCGATGTTCTGATCACCACTAAAGGTGGGATCACCCGAAGCGACGGTGAGGTGTGGGGACGCGACTCCTCGCCCGATGCTCTGGTTCGCGCGTGTGAGGCAAGCCTGACCGAACTCGGTGTGGACATCATCGAGCTCTACCAACATCATCGACACGATCCCGCGATGACGTACCTCGAGCAGATTCGAGCCTTGCAAGCTTTGAAAGACGCGAAACTCATCCGCCGAATCGGATTGTCGAACGTTACCGCCGACGAACTTGCCCTTGCCCTCGCCGAACTCGGAACTGCAGCCGAAGGAGGTGTGGTCTCGGTGCAAAACGAACTCTCACCGCGCTACCGAGCTGATCTCGATGTCCTTGCACTCTGTGAGTCGGAGGACATCGCTTTCTTACCCTGGTCTCCGCTCGGTGGAGCGACCCACGCGAAGGACGTTGGCTCGCGTTTTGCAGCGTTCGCAGAGGTTGCCGACGAGATCGGTGCAACGCCGCAGGAAGTGACGCTTGCGTGGTTGCTGCGTTTGTCGACAGTCATGATCCCAATTCCTGGAGCCACTCGACCAGAGACGATCGCATCGATTGTTCGTGCAACCGAGGTCACGCTCAGCGACGAGCAATTCGATCGACTTCAAGCGACCGAGCCGGAGCACACGTCGATGTATCCGGAGGATCAGCCGCGCAGTCCGCTTCGTTAGGCCATAGACCGGCAGCTATGCCTGAGGTTGTGTCGTCTTTACGTACTGCTCGTAGGGCACGAAGCACTGCGCCGTGCGGTCACCGTTCCTCCAGCCAGTTCGTGTCGGCCAGATCGACCACCACGGGAAGAACTTCTTTCGCTCGGTGTATCGATTGCCGATCCGCTGGCAGATCTTCTTTGCCTTGCGCTCAACGCTGCGCGTGCCGGGGAAGTTCTTGCCTATTGAGCCGAGATCTCGCTCTGCAACCATGATCCAGTTTCTCTTCGGCTTGCTGCAGGGGTAGGCCGATTTGGTGCGATTGCCCGGAACCGACGGCGTGCAGAAGTTCAACTGCTCGCGGGGACTGCCGGCTACCAACTGTTGGGCGGTGCCCGTGAAACGCGTGAACTTCTTTCCTCCCCGAAGGACCACATCGCATCGCATCCAGCGCTCGCCGGCATTCCACTGTCCGGTGGTTGGAAAGACGGTGACTATCTGGAATCGCGAGGGAATAGCGGTGTTGGTCAGTCCGAGGTAGGAGTTCATGGCGTCCGTCGTGCAGGCTTTGGCGACCTTCAGACGCTTCTTGGCGTTCGCTTTCGCCGGCACTCCGAAGCCGTCAGCCAGTGTTCGGGTGTAGAAGGTCTGGGCGGTGTGCTGGCCCTCGCATGGAACCGGAACGGCCACCGCTACTGCGTCGTCGTTATCGGGTGCGCGGTAGTCGTAGCAGGCATCCTGCACGGGCGGAGCCTTCGGGGACGCAGCGTTGGCGGCAGGGACCGCAATGAGGCTGCTGGCGAGAACTCCGAGGCCAGCTGCTGAGGCCACCGAGCGGCTCAGCCATGAGGCGGGGAAGCATCGCACGCGAGGACCTCCTAGGTGGAATCGACAAAGTCCGCACCATAGTCACGGGGGCTTCAGGCAGCCACCAGGTGGTGGGGCCCCGGGACAGCAGCAAACCGGTTGTGCCCGATCCCCGGTCCCGACAGACTGACGGGCATGGCAGTGGTGAGCGTGTTGAGTCTGAAAGGTGGCGTCGGCAAGACGTCGGTGGTCTTGGGTCTGGCGGGGGCCGCGACGGTGAAAGGTCTAGCCACGCTCGTGGTGGATCTGGATCCGCAGGGGAATGCGACGTCGTTGTTGAAATCCCACAAGCCGCAAACCACGGTGGCCGACGTCCTTGGACACCCGACCCGCGAAACCGTAGAAGGCGCGCTGACGCCGTGTGACTGGGAGGTTGCACCCGGCGAGGTGGATGTGCTGCCCGGCCATGCGAACACGATCCGTTTTGATGCCTGGACAGGTGGGCCTTGGCGGCCCAAGTTGGCCAAGGCGCTGGGGCACCTCGAGGGGTACGACCTCGTGCTCATCGACTGTCCGCCCTCATTGGGAGCGTTGACACGTGAAGCGCTCGCTGCATCCGACCTTGCCCTGGTAGTCACGACTCCGTCGTACTTCGGTGCTCAAGGAGTAGAGCGGGCGATGGCAGAGATCGATGAAGTCCGCAAGAACCACAACCCCGATCTGCAACTCGCGGGCATCGTGGTGAACCGGGTGCGGTCGGTAGCGGAAGAACACCAGTACCGAGAGCAGGAGCTCGTCGAGATCTACGGACGCTCCACCGTAATGAAGCCCCTGCTCCCCGAGCGCATCGCGGTGCAGCAAGCCGAGGGTTATGGCCAACCCGTGCAATTGGTGAAAACAGCAGGCGGCCGTGAGGTCGCGGAGATATACGAGACCTACCTTGCCAAGCTGATGCGGATGTCTCGCTAGTCCTGCGGGTCGACAGTCGCGCGGAAATCGACCATCTTCTGGTTGACGACCACGGCCACTGCGAAAGCGAGTGCGAGCACACCAACCGACATGACGGCCAACCAGCCGTTGAAGTCCCCGACGCCGGCGATGTTGGGGGGATCGTCCGGGCACATCCCCAAGCCGCATTCGGGGATGACGCTGATGCCGATGATGATCAGGTTCGCGAAAACCCAGAAGATCGCGGTGAGGGCGACCACGCGGAACCAGGACTTGGCGTATCGGATGCCCTGATCCTCTTCCTGGAAGGGCGCGTCCCACAGCAGCATCACCGAACACCCAACGATGGCGATCACGAAGGTCACGAGCGCCCAGGTGTAAAGGTGGAGACCCCAGATCGCGGGTCCGTAGCCTGGATCTCCGGGTTCGATGTGCAGCAGAATCTGTCGGGTGCTGCCTGCGGCACCGACAACCGCTGCCAGGATGCTCAGGGCGTAGTGCGAGGCTCGCATGCCCCACAACAGGTTCATCACGGGCCCCACGGCAAGGCCGATCATGCCCGAGCGTTGTATCAAGCACAGCGGACACGGCTGCTCACCGACGCCGAACTGCAGATGCAAGGAACCGGCGAGGACGCCCAGCAGCGCGAGGAGCGCGAGAACGTTGATCACGCGGGCGATGCGCACTGCGTTAGCGCCCGTAAAAGTGGAATCGAGGGCGGCCTTCGTATCCATGATCGTCAAAATTCCGTCAGAAGTTCAGCGGAATGGGATCGGTCATGTGCAGTCGAAGCAGAAGGAGGGTCCAAACCAAGGTAACCAGGGTCAACGGGATGACCCAACCCTTGCGGAGGAAGACTCCGATGAACACGACAGACCACAAGACGAACATCAAGGCCATCACGCCGCCAGGCTATCCGTTGGGACGCCCTCTTTGGCGCAGACGGATGAGGTGACAGGCGAAATTGGGGATTCCCGCTAGGCTCACGTGGTCGCCCGACACGGGTGCAAGCCCGGTTGGAGCTCTGACTCTCGGAAGTGAGGCCTGCTAGTGAAGATCGTCATCCCTGCTGAGACGCGCCCAGGGGAGAAGCGCGTCGCGATGCTCCCGTCTGTGGTGCGCAAGTTCACCCAGCTCGGCTTCGATGTGGCAGTTCAGTCCGGAGCGGGTCGAGAGGCCTTTGCCAACGACGACGCCTATGTTGAAGCCGGCGCGAGCGTGTTCGACGAAGCCTCATTGACTGACCAGATTGGCAGCGCTGACGTGGTCGCCAGTGTTCGGCCGCTCGACTATGGCCGCGCCTCGCGACTGCGCAAGGGTGGCGTCACGATCTCCTTCTTGTCGCCCGCTCAGGACACCGAGACCATTAAGGCTCTCCGCGATGCCGGAGCGACAGGACTGTCCTTTGATCTGCTTCCTCGTATCTCCCGAGCACAGTCCATGGACGCGCTTACCTCGCAGGCCCTTGTGGCCGGATACCGAGCGGCTCTCGTAGGTGCCGATCGACTTCCCTCGTTCTTTCCGTTGTTCATGACGGCAGCAGGCACGATTCAGCCCGCCAAGGTCCTTGTCCTCGGCGCGGGGGTGGCAGGCCTTCAGGCAATCGCGACCGCCAAGCGCATTGGCGCAAAGGTCTCGGCCTACGACGTCCGTCCCGCCAGCGCCGACGAAGTGAAGTCGATGGGGGCAACGTTCATCACGCTGGACCTCGAGGCACTTGAAGGTTCCGGCGGCTACGCACGCGAGATGAGCGAGGACCGCGCAGCACGGCAACGTGAACTGCTCACGCCTTACATTTCCGATTCCGACGTGGTCATCACCACGGCAGCCGTTCCCGGCCGACAAGCGCCGACGCTGGTCACCCGCGCGATGGTGGAGACGATGAAGCCGGGCTCCGTGGTTGTCGACCTCGCCAGCGAGACCGGCGGGAACGTCGAGGGATCGGTCTCTGGCGAGGAAGTGCAGATTGGTGAAGTCACAGTCTGGGGTGCGAAGGACGTGGCCAGTGAGATGCCGGTCCATGCTTCCCAGCTGTACGCAATGAACATCGCGGCTCTCGCCGGTCTGCTGGTCAAGGATGGCGAATTCGTTGTTGACCTCGACGACGAAATTCTTGACGGCTGCGCCGTGGTGCACGACGGGGAAGTCCGAAGCGAAGCAGCGCAGCAAGCGTTGCAGGGAGGTGCGTGAGCATGGATGGCATCGCACTGCTGACCATCTTCGTCCTGAGCGTCTTTGTGGGATTTGAGGTTGTCTCGAAGGTTTCGACCGTTCTCCACACACCGCTGATGTCCGGCGCGAATGCCATCCACGGTGTGGTGGTGATGGGCGCGGTCATCGTCGCCGGGGAATCCCAGCCAGGGTCCTTGGAGTTGTGGATCTCCCTGGCGGCGGTCCTGTTGGGTGCGATCAACCTGGTAGGCGGCTTCGTGGTCACTGACCGCATGTTGGAGATGTTCAAATCCAAGAAGCCTGCCGCCCCCGCTAAGGAAGGCGGTGCGGCATGACCGAGACGCATGTCGACCCCACGTGGGTCCAACTCGCTTACCTCGTCGCGGCGGTACTGTTCGTCCTGGCACTGAAGTCGATGTCATCACCGCGAACAGCACGCACAGGTGTGCTGCTCGGTGCTGCAGGTGCCTTGATCGCCACGGTTGTGCTGTTCTTCAGCGGTATCGAACTTATGAACCTGGCATTGATCCTGATTGTGCTGGCCGTCGGTTCGGTGGTTGGTCTGGTGGCCGCGCGTCGCGTCAAGATGACCGCGATGCCGCAGCTGGTCGCGCTCTTCAACGGCGTGGGCGGTGGTGCGGCTGGTCTGATCGCAGTTGTTGAGTATCTGGTCGTCGGGTCCGAGGACCTCCTGTTCTTGATCTTCACCGTTGCGACGGTGATCATCGGATCGGTCGCGTTTTCCGGATCGGTCGTCACGTACCTGAAGTTGCAGGAACTGATGACCACTCGGCCAGTGGTCATCCCGCTGGGCAAGTGGATCACCATCCTTGTTGCACTCGCGACTGTCGTAGCTGCGGTCTGGATGGTCGTCGACCCGCAGCAGTGGCTGTTGTGGGCCCTGCTCGCGCTTGGCCTGCTGTTTGGTGTCCTGTTCGTCCTGCCGGTTGGTGGCGCGGACGTCCCGATCGTCATCTCTTTGTTGAATGCCATGACCGGTCTGGCTGTGGCGGCGTCGGGCTACGTGCTCGGCAACGTCCTGCTGCTCATCGCCGGCACACTGGTGGGTGCTTCGGGCACGCTGCTGACCAACTTGATGGCTAAGGCCATGGGCCGACCCCTCACCTCCACGCTCTTTGGCGCATTCTCCGGCACCACGGCCGGTGGTGGGGGCGGTGGAACTGACCGTCCGGTCCGCTCGGGCTCGGCGAACGATGTCGCGATCATGCTCGGCTTCGCGAACAAGGTGATCCTGGTTCCCGGCTACGGCCTCGCGGTCGCGCAGGCCCAGAGCACGCTTCGCGAACTGGCTGACTTGCTCACCGAGAAGGGCATTGAGTTGGACTACGCCATCCACCCGGTGGCTGGTCGCATGCCTGGGCACATGAACGTACTGCTGGCAGAAGCGAATGTGCCGTATGAGCAACTCAAGGAAATGGACGAGATCAATCCGGAGTTCTCAGCCACAGATGTGGTGCTCGTTGTCGGCGCGAACGACGTCGTGAATCCGGCAGCTCGCACCGATCAGAGTGCACCGATCTACGGCATGCCGATCCTGGACGTGGACGCAGCGCAGCAGATCGTGTTCTTGAAGCGGTCGATGCGACCGGGCTTCGCGGGCATCGAGAACGAGATCCTTTTCGATCCGAAGACCACGCTGCTCTTCGGTGATGCGAAGGACTCCCTCACCAAGGTCGTCGCAGCCCTCAAGAACGTCTAGCAACCCCAGCCGTTTCCCCCGGATTCCGGGGGAAACGGGAGTGGTGATGGTGCGTGGTTAGGCGACGCCGTAGAGGCGGTCGCCGGCGTCGCCGAGGCCCGGGACGATGTAGCCCTTCTCGTTGAGCTTCTCGTCGAGGCCTGCGGTAACCACGGTCACGTCTGCATCGCGGTTTCCGTAGTTCTCTTCCATGTGGGCCAGGCCCTCCGGAGCGGCTAGCAAGCAAATGGCGGTGACGTCCTTGGCTCCGCGCTCGAGCAGGATGTCGATCGCTGCGACCAAAGTGCCGCCAGTGGCCAGCATGGGGTCGAGAACGAACACCTGGCGATCGTGCAGATCTTGCGGGAGACGGTCTGCGTAGATCGACGCCATCAGGGTGTCCTCATCGCGAACCAATCCGAGGAAACCGACCTCGGCGGTCGGCATCAGTTTGACCATGCCATTCAACATGCCAAGGCCAGCGCGGAGAATCGGCACAACCAGCGGCTTGGGCTCACCGAGTTCATACCCAGTGGTCGGTGCGACCGGAGTGGTGATCTGCTCGGGATGGACGGTCAGTGACCGAGTGGCCTCGTACGCCAGGAGAGTTACGAGTTCCTCGGCAAGGAGCCGAAAGGTGGCTGATGATGTCTCTTCACGCCGCAAACGGCTCATCTTGTGGGAAACGAGCGGATGATCGATCACCAGAGTTCGCATGCACCGCAGAGTAGTCGTAAGGGTGACTCGAAGGTGCGGCTCATGACACGATCTACCCATGGGAACTCAGGTAGTGAGCGTCGACGACATCGAATCGTCGATCGTGTTCTGGCGCGAGGAAGGCATCTGGCAGGTATCCAGCATTCCCGCTCGCTCGGCCGTCTCCATGGATGCGCTCATCTCGGCGCTGTCGCGCTTCCCGGGAGAGGGGGGTGTGTTCGGGGCCGTCACCGTGCGTGACGACTTCTTCCTGCTGGTGCGTGAGAGTGGCCAAGGTCGCTGGATCCTTCTCAGCGACGGAGCTGCATCGTGGGATTGGTCGCTCGCAGAAGAAGCCGTGGACATGCTCGGTCTGTCGGATGAAGACGTCGAAGAGTTCGAACCTGCCGGCGATGCGCGCTTGCTGGAAGAGTTCGGTATGAAAGGCGAGGAACTCGAACTGTTGTGTTCTGACGAGGACCTCTACCCCGATGAGCAACTAGCGACCATCGCTGAGCGCCTCGGAATCTCCGCCCAGTGGTCACGCGCGACCAGGTGATGATTGACCGTCACAGGCAATACGCCGAATGGATGGGAGTCGCCCTTGAGAGTGCCACCGCTGCCGGTGAGCGCGGAGACATCCCTATCGGAGCTCTTGTCGTCGATTCCGAAGGCCGAGTGCTGTCCGTTGCCTCGAATAGGCGGGAAGTTGACCACGATCCGACGGCCCACGCTGAGGTGCTGGCTCTGCGAGCGGCTGCGCATGAACAAGGCGACTGGCGGCTGGACGGCTGCACACTCGTAGTGACGGTCGAGCCGTGCCCGATGTGTGCGGGAGCAGCGGTGCTTGCTCGCATCGAAACCCTGGTTCTCGGCGCCTGGAATGAGGAGTACGGCGCCGCGGGGTCGCGCTGGGACTTGGTGCGTGATCGCCGAATGAACCATCGCCTCGAAGTGGTCAGCGGTGTGCGCGCCAAGGAGTGCGGCGATGTGTTGTCGAGTTTCCTTGAGTCCAGGCGAGTTTCGGGAAGCGACGGCGATGCCTACAGTGGTGACCGATGAGCACTCTGGGTCCCGTCAGACGTCCCCCCGCGAAGCGGCCAACGTGGTTGATTGCGCTCTTGAGCTCTGTGGGGATGGTCGTGTTGTTCGCTATCGGCTTCGGGGTTTCACTCTTGGTCTCGGGAGAGGATGAGCGTCCGACGATTGTTGCGGGGGAAGCCGATCCAAGTTCGCCTAACGCAACCGAGACGACCGAGCCCGAACCGTGCGAGACCACCTTGATCGCTGCAGCTGAGGTGCTGCCCCGACCGGATGCGGTGGTGGTCAACGTCTACAACTCGACCAAGCGGGCTGGTCTCGCGGGAGCTACGGCACAGGAACTGAGCCAAGCAGGATTTGGGATCAACAAAGTGGAGAACGATCCGCTTGGCGTCTCACTTCGTGGTGTCGGTGAGATCCGTTTCGGACCCAAGGGCATTGATAACGCGCGGCTCTTGCAGTTCTACGTGCCCGATGCAGTGATGGTTGAGGACGATCGCAGCGGGCCTCGGGTTGATCTGTCGATCGGTCGCAGTTTTGAGGGTTTGAAGCCTGAGGGTGAGGTCGTGGCGTCGCTCGCCTCGCCGTCACCGTCCCTGTCTGGTCCTGGCTGCCCGGTCGAGTAGCACGCGCACGGCCTGACCGAACTGCGCAAACGCGGGGTTGGTTGTTTGCCCGGCCACGTAGCGCGCCCAGATCTGCTGCAAGATCACGGCCAGGCGAAACAGACCGTAGGTCTCATAGAAGGTCCACTCGACATTGGCGAAGCCCATGCGCTGCGAGTACTGCTGCATTATGTCCGATCTCGTGGGCATTCCAGGAATGTCACTCGGCTGCCGCCTTAGTGCCGCGAAGGCGGGATCGACACCGGCGTCGGTTGAGTCGATCCAATAGGCCAAGGCGGCTCCGACGTCCATGAGTGGGTCACCGATGGTCGCCATCTCCCAATCTAAGACTCCGCTGATCCTCGGCTCACTGCCAGAAAGAAGTGACGAACTCTCCATGATCATGTTGTCCAGACGCCAATCACCGTGGATGACGCAGGCAGCGATATCAGCGGGTCGGTTCTCATCAAGCCACACCATCACCGCCTCGCCGTCCGGGACGTCGTCGGTGCGAGCCCGTCGATACCGATCGGACCAGCCGGCTATCTGACGATCGACATACCCCGGACCCTTGCCCCAGTTGTCCAAGTCGGCCGCAGAGACATCAATGCTGTGCAGATCGGCCCAACGGTCGACGTACACGTGTCCGACGCTTTGTGCTTGTTCGGCAGAAAGAGTCTGTGCGGTGTCAGGGCGCAGAACGATCCCCTCGATGTAGTCCATCACGTAGAAGGGCGATCCGATTACCGAAGGGTCGGTGCAGTTGGCCTTCACCTGCGGCACGTAAGGGAACTGATCACGAATATGTGTCAAGACGTGGACCTCACGACCCATGTCATGTGCGGAGGCGGCTTTCGTTCCCGCGGGTGGACGCCGCAGGACTAACTCGCGATCAGGGTAGGCGAGCCGGTAGGTGAGGTTGGAAGCACCGCGGGTGAATTGGGTAACCGTTGGGAGGCCTGGTGCAAGATCCGATAACTCACCACGCAACCACGCATCCATGGCCACGAGGTCGAAAGCGTCCTCACCCCGGACATCGGATTGGTCGCTCATCGGCGACGTAACTCCATGCGGGCGATGTCACGCAAGTGAACTTCGTCTGGACCGTCAGCCAGCCGTAGCGAACGTGCCCCGGCGTACATCGATGCGAGCGGGGTGTCGTCGCTGACGCCGGCGCCACCGTGCACCTGGATCGCACGGTCGATGACATCGCACGCCACCCGCGGCGCTACCACTTTGATCGCTGCGATTTCGGTGCGAGCTTCCTTTGCGCCGACGCTATCGATCATGGCTGCGGCTTTCAATGTGAGAAGGCGCGCCTGATCGATCTCGATTCGTGAGAGTGCGATGGCTTCGCGAACGACGCCCTGATCGGAGAGCGGTGCCCCGAAGGCAACACGTCCCTTCGCCCGATCGACCATCAGTTCGAGAGCGCGTTCGGCGAGCCCGATCATGCGCATGCAGTGGTGAATGCGGCCCGGACCAAGCCGCGCCTGTGCAATGGCAAAACCAGAGCCCTCTTGACCGAGGAGATTCGACACCGGGACTCGGACACCTGAGAACTCGATCTCTCCGTGGCCATGTTGATCGTGATAGCCAAAGACTGGCAGGGATCTCTTCACTGTGACACCGGGTGTGTCCATCGGCACGAGCACCATTGACTGTTGGCTATGAGTATCGGCGTCGGGGTCGGTCTTGCCCATCAGAATCAAGATTTCGCAGCGAGGGTCAAGTGCCCCGGTAGTCCACCACTTGCGACCATTGATCACGTAGTGATCGCCATGCTTTTGGATGAGAGTTGCGATGTTCGTCGCATCGGAGGATGCAACGTCGGGTTCTGTCATCGCGAAACCCGAGCGAATGCGGCCGTCAAGAAGTGGCTGGAGCCATCGCTGCTGTTGCTCGGGTGTGCCGAACATGTGCAGGACCTCCATGTTCCCGGTGTCCGGTGCTGAGCAGTTGAGTGCTTCGGGGGCGATCTCGATTGAGCGTCCGGTGATCTCCGCGAGGTAGGCGTAGTCCAAGACGCTGAGTCCGTGGGCCGGGTCGGTGCAGTCGGGCAGGAAGAGATTCCACAGCCCTTTGGATCGTGCGGTGGACTTGAGCTCTTCGATGACCGCGGGTAAATGGTGGAGTTTCCCCTCCCGGGCGAGACTTTGACGCTGCTCGGTATACACCGGCTCTGCCGGATAGACGTACTCGTCCATGAACGTGGTGAGGTGTGAGACGTATTCCTGTGCCCGAGGGCTCGGTCCCAGGTCCATAGTTAAGCCTCGCTTGTCTCAGCGGCGGATTCGCCTAACTCTTCGGGTCCCGCCGTCTGTGCTTCGCTGCCTCCCCGCAACTCCGGTATCAGGGTGTAGCGCTTGCCGTAGATGTCCAATAGAGACAGCAACATTGCGGTTACCGGAATGGCAAGAAAGGCACCAGCCACACCGAACAACGATGCCCCGATGAGCACGGAACCGAATGCCACGGCGGGATTGACGTTCACCGCCTTAGCGCTGATACGCGGCTCGATGGTGAGGTTCTCGACCTGCTGGTAGACGATCGCCCAGGCCAGCGCCAAAAGACCAACGTACGGATTCTCGCTGAGTAGCCCGACGAGGACTGGCAGCGCGATGGATATGTAGGTGCCGATGGTGGGCACGAACTGCGCAACGATTCCGGTCCACAGTGCGAGCGGCAGCCAGTACGGCATATCGATGAGGAGGAAGACGACCGCCGTTGTCGCCGAGTTGATGGAGGCGAGGATCACGCGTGCGCCGATGTAGCCACCGGTTTTTTCTGACGTGAGGCGCCAGACGTTCATCACGAATTCCTGTGCGCGCTCGGGGAAGAGGCTGGCGACCCAGCGCTGGAACTGCGGGAGTTGAGCGGAAAAGTAGAACAAGAAGAGTCCGAAGGTGAAGATGCTGAAGATGCTTCCCACCAAAGACGTGACGAAGCCCAGGATGGTGATTGCTATCTCACCCGCATAGAGAGCAAGGTCGGCTGTTTGGACATCGAACAGCGCAAGGATGTCGTTGAATTCGTAGGCAGTACCAAGACGCTCGTTTGCCCAGGCCAGAGCCTGAGCGATCACGTTTGGCACCTCGAGAGCAAGTTGCACCAGTTGATCGACGAGCAAATTACCGAAGGCGAATAGGAAGAAGGCCGCGAAGAGAAGGAATGCAACCATCACGATGATGGTGGCCAACCCTCGTTTCATGTATTTCGACATCCGCTGAACCAACGGTGCCATGGCAAGGGCGGCAAACCATGCCATCAAGATCACGAAGAGGACGCCTCCGCCGTCTTCGAGCAGGAATTGGATGAAAAACGCCAGACCTAAGAGTGCAAGCACCACGAGGCCGACTCGCCAGACATTGCCTGGACTCAGGCGTACTTCGCGAAGTGACGGGGGAGTAGATCGTTCGTCGGCCATGGAGGAATACAACCGCATTCTGAGTTACCAGGGGAGTGGAAGGGTGGTCTTGGGGGAGAAGCAGTGCACTCAATGCCTCGGATGCATCCAACTGTGCCGGTCGAATGCACTCTCTCCGATGCGGGAGGGAGGTGTGGGACCCGCCGTAGCCGACTGCGTCGACTACTCCTCGCAAATCCCGCAGGTTGTATGGCGGTGGCGGTGGGATTTGAACCCACGGTGAGGTTGCCCCCACACGCGCTTTCGAGGCGCGCTCCTTTGGCCGCTCGGACACGCCACCGCGGAGGAGATTACAAGGCCCCGGAATGCGCGAAGGGGGCGGCTCATGCCGCCCCCTTCGATTACGCGGAGGATAGGGGATTCGAACCCCTGAGGGCTATTAACCCAACCCGCTTTCCAAGCGAGCGCCATAGGCCACTAGGCGAATCCTCCGCGGGGGAGATTACCGGCAGGTGGAACTCGCTGTGCGTGGCCCCGTACGCTTGGAAGTGACCCCCCGTGCGGTGTCACCTCGCTCAACCCCCCCAGGGCCGGAAGGCAGCAAGGGTAGGCGGGCTCTGTCAGGTGCGCGGGGGGTCCCTTTTCTAGGAGAGTAATTCGGTGACGTTGGCGGGAAGGCCCAGCACGATCGTGTGATCGGCGTGCGAGATTCGAAGTCCTCGTGCATCGATGGTTGCCTCCCAGTGGTGCATGTCGATGCCGTTCGTACAGGCCTCGATCACGCCATCGACGATCATCGCGGGGTTGGACAGATCGACGTTTCCTTCGAGGGCGACCCGAAAACGCAGGGCGTCGCTATCCATGCCTGCGAGTTCTTGGATTCGTGCGTCGACCTCAAGGGCGACGGGCGCGAGAAGCAGATCACTTGCGTCGTGTGGTCGAGACATTGGTTCCTCCGTGTTCGCTTTGCTTTCCTTTGTCCTCACATGCGTTCGAAAATGGCGGCGAGTGCTTGCCCACCACCGATGCACATTGTGACCATCCCGGTTTGCAGATCTCGACGATGCAGGTCGTGGATGAGCTTGGTGGTCAAAATGGTGCCGGTGGCCCCCACGGGATGGCCGAGGGCGATCGCCCCTCCATTCGGGTTGGTTCGATCTGGGTCGAGGTTCGCATCGCGAATCACTGCGACCACCTGCGCGGCAAAAGCCTCGTTCAACTCGACCACGTCGATGTCACCGATGCTCATCCCCGCACGCTCGAGCGCCTTGGGGATTGCATGCACGGGCGCGTATCCCATGAGCGCTGGGTCGCAACCGGCCGCTGCCCAGTCCACGAGTCTGGCTATCGGCTTGAGGCCGCGTGCCCGTGCATCGGACTCGCGCATGACCACGGTGGCTGATCCTGCGTCGTTGATGCCCGAGGAGTTGCCTGCAGTTACGGTTCCGTCGGCATGAAAGGACGGCCGGAGGTTGGCGAGAACTTCCTCAGTGGTGTCAGGCCGAGGGTGTTCGTCAGAGTCGAGCACACTGACGGCACCCTTTCGGCCAGCGACCTCGACCGGTGTGATCTCCTCAACGAAGGCGTCGGCCGCTAGCGCAGTTGCTGTGCGCTGCTGGCTTTGCGCAGCCCAGGCATCCTGATCATCTCGTGCGATCGAGTACTCGCGAGCGACGTTCTCGGCCGTCATGCCCATGAGGTAGTCGTTCCATGGATCGGTGAGCATCGCAAGTGTGCCGTCGACCAACGTTCGATTGCCGAGCTTCTTTCCTTCACGTTCCTGCGGAGCCAGGTAGGGCATCGCGCTCATGTTCTCGTTACCGCCAGCTACGACGATGTCTGAATTCCGCGTTTGCAGTTCCATGGCCGCAGAAAGGATCGCTTGAAGACCACTCCCGCAAAGTCGGTTGACGTTGTAGGCGTTCGACGACTTCGGGATCCCGGCGTCAACGGACACAAGACGAGCGTTGTACGCCTGCGGGCCTACCTGACCGATGCAGCCCATGATCACGGTGTCGACGTCGTCGGGTTCCAGTCCGCTGCGGCTAATTGCCGCTTGTGCAGCGATACTGCCGAGACGATGTGTCGGCACGCTGGATAGTCCGCCGCCGTATCCACCGATAGGCGTTCGAGCGCTTCCAACGATGACGATCCGGTCTTCCATGGTCAGCCCTTCGCCTAGCGGTTCGAGTAGTCGTAGAAGCCGCGCCCTGACTTCCTGCCCAGCCAGCCGGCGTCGACGTGGCGACGTAGGAGCGAGGGCGCAACCGTTGCTGCGTCCTGGTATTCCTCGTGCAGGCTGTCGGCGACGAACAACATCGTGTCCAGACCGATCATGTCGCACAGCGCGAGTGGACCCATGGGCATTGCGCAGCCACCGACCATTCCGGTGTCGATGTCCTCAGCCGACGCAACCCCGTTTTCCAGTGAACGAATAGCGCTCAGCAAGTAGGGAACCAAGATGGCATTCACTACGAATCCGGCTTGGTCCTTTGCGCGGATCGTTTGTTTGCCGAGACGTTCGCGCACAAACACATCGGCCTTAGACACGGTCTGCTCGTTGGTCGTCAGCGAGGGGATTACTTCGACGAGAGGCATCGCTGGCACCGGGTTGAAAAAGTGCAGACCGACTACCTGGTGCGGCCGGTTGGTGGCACTCGCGAGTGCGGCGATCGGTATCGAGGAAGTGTTGGAGGCGAGGATCGTCTCCTGCGAGCACACATCGTCGAGCGCGCTAAACAGCGCGATCTTGGCGTCCTTAATCTCCGGGATTGCCTCGATGATGAGTGATGCATCTGCCAGATCGGTGATGTCATCGGTCCATCCGACTCGGGCCTGTGCTTCCTCGACAGAGACATCGAGTTTCCCGCGCTCATGTGCTTTAGCCAGTGCCGCTGCTAGGCGAGCCTGAGCGCGATCACGCGCAGCGGAGTCTGACTCCAGGACGGTGCATTCGATGCCGCGCTGAGCTGCCACCTGCGCGATACCGATCCCCATGGTTCCGGCGCCTACGACGCCCAAATCGCAAGACTCAGTCACAGAATCAATGATATTCATGATCCTGGATTCGTGAAGGGTTTCCAGAAGTTGTCTGACCAACCCCGATGCGTCAGAAGGCCGAGACCCCCGTGCGCCGGGCTCCGGGACGTAGTGCCCAGATGGCGAACGCCACCGTGATCACGCCATTGATGGTGAAGGCCCAGGTGAGTCCGACTCCACCGATCAACAGCCCGAGCCATAGTCCACCTAGGGGGAGGAAACCGCCCCAGACGATGGCGTACAAACTCATGACCCGCCCGCGATGGCTGTCCTCGACGACCTGTTGGATCACCCGGTTGCAGGTGGTCATGATCGCGAACTGCAGACCGCCGGCGATCGCGATCAGCACCATCTCGTAGCCAAGTGCAGGCCCATAGCCCAACATCGCGACCACGACGCCCATAACCAGGAGCATCACTGCCGCCGGTGTCACGGACGGTGAACTCCACGAGCGCACGGCAACCAGCAGTACGCCGATCAGTGAGCCGATGCCGCCGGCAGATGTCAGCAGAACAAAGGCGCCGGTGACGTCCGTAGAGTTTGCTGCGAGAACCGGAAGTTGGGCAAGGTAGGACGCAGCAAAGAGGGAGCACATGGCCACTATTGCGAGCGCAAGAGCGGCCGGAGGGTGGCTGCGCGCGTGACCGAATCCCGATCGGATCTGTCGGATGATCGATGTCGCGGTGGTGTCGGCTGCGTGCTGCTGGAGTCGGGGGACTCGAAGAATGACGACCAGCCCTAGTAGCCCGAAGAGCCCGTAGACAAGCAATGACTCCGCTGTGCCGCCGATGTAGATGATGGCGCCCGCAGCTACGGGTCCGAGGATTCGCGCGAGGTTCATGCCGATGGCTTGGAGTGGAACCGCACTGGGCAGGTCGCTTCGGCTGACCGAATTCGCAACGAGTGATGTGTAAGAAGGCGTTGCGATGCTGTGCGCAGTACCGACGGCAAATCCGCACAGCAACAACACCGGCAGCGGTGGTGGGCCCCAGTGGATCAAAGCCGCAGTCGTCACGCTGATGACGACGATCCCCGCCTGGCAAATGACGACGATCTTGCGACGGTCGTATCGATCGGCTAGCAGACCCGCAGGAACAGAGAGCAGCAGGATCGGAACGAGCATCACGAAGTACAAGAACCCGAGTACGACTGCGTTGTTGCCCGTTGCCTGGGCGACGATCCACTGGAAGGCGATGCTGGAGAACCAGTAGCCGAAGTGCGCTGAGGTTGCGACCGTCCAGACCTTCTGGAAGTTGCGCACGTGCAGGGCGCGCCACCAGGCCTGAGGATGAATTGCGCTGGGTTCGAGGGGCGGCTCGGGACTATCGATCGTCCGCTCCATCATTGGCGCGCTGGACTCGGT
>JBDQFC010000030.1:0-12441 GCA_040266055.1 Candidatus Nanopelagicales bacterium
CTCATGCCCCGAGCGTGGCACAAATTGGATCCATTAACAACCGAATATTGGCAAATTCCTTCCCAAATTGCAACTTTTGGATCCATAATGGCGACTCTGACGAAAGGACGCACCCATGGCTCTGCCCGGCGTACGCCGCTTGGATCACATCGGTCTCACCGTTCCCGACCTTGCCCAGGCACGGGACTTCCTCGTCGATGTGCTGGGCTGTGAGTACATGTACACCCTCGGTCCGTACGTCCACGAGGACTCAGATTGGATGCTCGAGCACTTGAACGTCCATCCACGCACGGTCATGCGCAAACTGCACTTCTTCCGTCTCGGTGGCCAGGCGGTCTTCGAGGTCTTCGAATATGAGGCTCCCGATCAGAAGACCGAAGTCCCCAAGAACTCCGATATCGGTGGACACCACGTCGCCTTGTATGTCGATGATCTCGACGAGGCTGTTGCCTATCTCAAAGAGCAGGGCGTTCAGGTCCTTGGCGAACCGACGGTGAGCAAGAACGCCAGCGAAGGTCAGCGCTGGGTGTATTTTTTGGCGCCATGGGGAATGCACTTCGAACTCGTTTCCTACCCCAATGGCAAGGCATTCGACCATCACCCCGAGCGATTTGCGTAGATGATGACCGAAAGCCCCGGTAGTTCTGCTGCGAGTTCGCGCATTGCCGATGCACTTCGCGCAGACATCCTCGATGGCTCGATTCCCCCAGGACAGCGTCTTCGGCAAGAGGACATCGCTGAGCGCCTAGGTGGAAGTCGGCTCCCGGTACGTGAGGCATTGCGCATGCTAGCCGCCGAGGGCCTAGTGCAGATTGAACCGAACAAGGGTGCCCGTGTCCCGTTCCTCGATCCCGGTGAAGTTGAGACGCTCTACCGGATGCGAGAGCGCCTCGAACCGCTCGCTTTGGTGGAGAGCATGGCCAAGTTGGGCCCGGCGGAGATGGCAGAGATCGAGGCGATCCAGCGCAGGATCGAAGAAGGCGTTGACGTCTCGGAGTTCCTGGTGCTGGACCGGGAGTTCCACATGGCCACATACACCGGGTGCAGCGACGAGCACCTGATGTCCTCGGTCATGCGGTTGTGGAACGCCACGCAGCACTATCGCCGGGCGTTTATGTCCTTCACCGGTCCGGGTCGCGCGTGGATCGTCAACGCGGAGCATCGGCTCTTGATGGAAGCCATCGAACGACAAGACCCCGACGATGCCGAGTTGTATCTACTGGGTCATATCCGTCGCACCAGGAAGGAACTGGTGCGACATCCGGAGATATTTAGTACGGATTAGTAACGACGAGTTCCTCCGCCGGGAACAGTGTCAGCAACTCAGCACCGTCCTCAGTAACGACGAGTTCTTCCTCGATTCGTGCAGCCGAGTGTCCGTCGCTCGCTGGCCAGTAGGTTTCGAGTGCGAACACCATGCCGGGCTTGATCTCCACCGGGTTCTCCAGTGAATTCAGGCGGCTGATTACGGGGCGCTCGTGGAGACCAAGGCCTAGTCCATGTCCGAATTGGAGTCCGAAGGCCTCCATCTCCGATGAGAAACCGAATTCCTCGGCCTTAGGCCACAGCGCGGCGATCTGGTCGGTGGTGACGCCTGGCCTGACCATGGCAATGGCGGAGTCGATGAGTTCGCGAGCCTTTTTGTAGGCGTCGCGGTGAGCGGTGGTGGCGCGTCCGACGGCGAAGGTGCGGTAGTAACAGGTTCGGTAGCCGTTGAAGGCGTGGATGATGTCGAAGTACGCCTGGTCACCCGGACGGATCAGCCGGTCGGAGAAGACGTGGGGGTGTGGTGAGCAGCGCTCGCCGGCGATCGAGTTGATGGCCTCGACCTGCTCGGATCCCATTTCGAGGAGACGGCCAGTAGCGAGGGCGACGATGTCGTTTTCGCGGACGCCGGGCTTGAGGGCCTCAAAGATATCTTGATAGACGCCGTCGACCATCGCGGCCGCTTGGCTCAGCAGCAGAATCTCGTCCTGGTTCTTGATCTGCCGGGCGTCGAGCATGACTTGCTGGCCGTCTCGGACGTCGATTCCGGCCGCCTCGAGTTCGCGGAGCATCGGCATCTCGACGACGTCGACGCCCAGGGGCATTCCGGCCACGCCCTCTTCCTTCAAGATCGCGGCGATCTCGCGGGCGGTTCCCTGTGGGAGTCCGGACGCGGGGGAGATGGCACCTTGCAGGCCGTTGTTGCCACCGTTGGACTGCTCGGGCTTGAGCCACGGTGAGTACATTCGGTGGTTCTTGGCTGCAGATCCGAAGTCCCAGATCCACGGTTCGCCGGTACGCGTCAGCAACGCCCAGCGTTCTGTCTTGTTGTAGCCCCAGGTGCCGATGTGGGTGGCCGTGAGATAGCGGATGTTCGACGACTCGAAGACCAGGAGCGCCCCCAGATCGCTCGCCTCTAGCGCCTGACGTGCCCGGCTGAGCCGATAGTCCCGCAGGCGGGAGTAGTCGACCCGCTCCTCCCAGTCGACACCGATGATGCCGGGTGCGGCGATGGATGTCTGGGCGAATTCGCTTGCGGGCATGAGTGTCATTGGGACGTGTTCTCACAATTCTTCGAGGGGGATGAACTCGTTTAGCGGGGCGGCCATGAAAGGGCCCCGGTGGTGGGGTTGCCCTGACGTCGAGTGTCGGGACAACCCCACCGGTGCCTACGAAAGTAGGCGGGGTTTAACTGAGCGATTTACCACTCGGGAGCGACGTCCGGGGACTCCCAGTTCTCGATGGTGACCTTCGGGTTCGGCATGTAGAGCACCGATCCTTCGTCGTCACGGCCGAGGTTGGTGTCACCGGTCATCGCGCGGTAGATGCCAACGACCGCGTTCTCGCCGTCCCACGAGGAGGACTGGAAGACCGTGCCGTCGAGCTCACCGGAGCCGACCAGCGGGTTGCCGAGGAAGGTGTTGCCGATCGAGGTGATGATCAGGCCTTCCACATCCAGACCCTGGGCGCGGGCGGCGTCGATCGCACCGGCGACCATGGTGTCGTCAGCGGCGTAGATGCCCTGAACGTTGCCCTGGTTGGCGGTGAGCATCTCCGAAGCCGCGAGCTGCGACTCATCCTTGTTCCAGTTACCGGGCTGCTCGGCGAGGATGGTTACGTTCGGGCACAGCTCGGCGACGGTCTCCTTGAAGCCGTTGCCGCGCAGGGTGGCCACCGAGTTACCGGTGAGGCCGTTTACCTGGATGACGCCGATCTCGGCACCGTCGGCGAGCTCACACATCATCTCGGCGGAGGCAGCGCCCTGGCCGTAGCTATCGGTACCGGAGTAGCCGTAGGTGAGATCGGTGTCCTCGGGGTTCACATCAGCGTTGGTGATCCACACCGGGATACCAGCGTCGTTCGCGGCCTGGAGGCAGGGACGGATCGAGTCCGCCACGGCCGGCCACAAGATGATGCCGTCGGGCTGGGCAGCAACTGCGACCTCGCACTCGCTGGCCTGCTTGTCGGCGTCATACTCCGAGTTGGTGATCGTCAGGTTGATACCGAGTTCGGCAGCCTTCTCCTCCATCGGGGGGAGGTAGGTGGTGCCGTAGGGCTGGTCGTTGCCCTGCGGGAGGAGCGCGTAGACCTCGTAGGTCTCGTCACCGGCCGCTGCGGCATCTTCCGCTGCGGTTTCCTCGGATGTAGCAGCATCGTCGCTGCCCCCTGCGTCTGCGCTGGAGGAGTCGTCAGACCCACCACAGGCAGCGAGGGTAAGCGTCGCAGCAGCGAGGATGCTGGCCGCAACGGTAAGGCGAGACTTTCGCATAACTTGCCTCTTTCGGTTGGTTTTCTCCGGTCTGCCACCTGTCGATGGCTATCCCTCGGCGGTGTTAGCCGTCGGGGGATTTCGCGCGGCTTTGCAGAAGAGTCCGCAGACTTCCGCGAACCGCACGAATACTCGATGGATCCGTCGTCACTGCGACGAGCAGGATCACGCCGATGTAGATCTGTTGGATGGGTACCTGAACACCTGAGATGGTCAAGGCGACCTGCAGGATTCCCAGCGATGCTGCACCGATCAAGGTTCCGACGATCGAGCCTCGGCCACCCTTGAGGTAGTTGCCACCGATGATCGCGGCAGCAAAACTCGCGAGCAGAACAGTCGATCCCGCCGTGGGATCGGCCGTTGTGCGCTCCAGCGTGTTGATCACCCCGGCGAGGGCCGAGACGAATCCCGAGATCATGAAGCCGGTGAAGATTCGGCGATTAACGGGGATACCGGCATCGCGCGCTGCTTGGCGGTTGCCACCAACGGCGAAGAATTCCCGGCCGGCCTTGACCCGCGAGACAAACACCTGAATCGCGATGAAGACGAGGATGAAGATGATGATGCGTGGGGTCAGCGGCCCGAGCAATGGCTGACCGAAGGCAATGCCGGCGTCCTTATTCGCCAGGCTCACCGGCGCTTCATTCGACAGCACGAATGCCAACCCGCGCAGGGCGAACAGCGTGCCCAGCGTTGCGATGAACGAGTTGATCCCGATCACGGCAACAAAGAAGGCATTGATCACGCCCACGATCAGACCGGCGGCTAGACCCGCGATGATGCCCAAAGTCAGGTCGGGGATGCTGGCCATGATGACGCCGGCCACGGCAAGGGTGCTCGCCACGCTCAGGTCGAGTTCGCCCATCAAGATGACCGCTGTGAGGCCGAGGGCCACGATCCCGATAAGCGCAATGCGACCCAGAGTTACGTCGTAGGCAGTCAGTGCCAGCGGCTCGGTGAGGGCGACCACGACGATGATGAACGCCAGCAGCGCAACGCCGCGACCCTCGGTGCGTCGAGACGCGATGGTTCGGATTCGTCCCCACGTTCCGGTGGACGTATTGGTATCCAGGGAGATGGTCTGGCTCATCGCTTGGCCACCTTCCTGGCCAGTGCGTCGAGGGAGACAGCCAAGACGATCAGCACTCCTAGAGCGACTTGTTGGTAGCCGAAGCTGATGCCGGACAGAACGAGGATGTTGGTCAGCACGCTGACGAAGATCACGCCGAGGAACGTGCGGTACACGCTCCCGCGACCACCGAAGACGCTGGTGCCGCCGACGATGATCGCGGCGAGGGCACGGAACTCGTATCCCACACCGTCGTTCGAGACTGCGGTGTTGGAGAAGGCCGCCAGGACGAAGCCGGCGATCATCGCTGCGATCGCGGTGACCAGGAAGGCACCAATGATCACGAGCGCGGTGTTGGTGCCACCGAGTCGGGTAGCGGACTCGTTCACGCCGAAGGATCGGACCAGGAATCCGAAGTTCGTTCGGTTGAGTAGCAGCCCGAGGATGATCGTCATGGCGACAAGGACGAGCGCCGAGTAGGGGACCGGACCGATCTTGCCGAGTCCAAACGCCCTGATGGGGCCGTCGGGCGGACCGAAGAAGATCGATCCTCCTGAGAAGAAGCGCAATAGTCCAAGGCCGATGAACGTTGTCGAGAGCGTGACGATCACCGCGTTGGCCTTGAAGATGCCAACGGCTGTTCCGTTGACGAGTGCGAAGAGCAACGCAGCTGCCAGCGCGGCGAGGATCGCCAGGAAAAGACCGTGGCTGTTGCTGACGGCGATCAAGATGACGCCGGCGGTAGCAACCTGGGCCACGACCGACAGGTCGAGGTAGTTGCCGCTAATGACCACAAAGGTCATGCCGACAGCCACGATGCCGATCGGAGCGGCGCGGTGGAAGACGTCGGTGATGTTGAACAAAGAGCCGAAGCCGTCGACGAAGAGTAGGGCGAACAAGATGAGAACGGCGGTGAAGATGAAGATGCCGTTCTGGGAGATCCAGGTGAGGATGCCGGCAAGCCTGCTGGCCTCGGTGGTCCCCGTTGTTGCCGCGGGTGCGGGTGTTGTTTGCTGTGACATCAGGCAACCACTTCCGCTTCGCCGGCGGCGAGGGACATGACCGATTGTTCGGATGCCTCTTCGCGGGTGAGAGTTCCGGTTATTCGTCCGTCACGCATGACATGAATGACGTCGGAGAGTTCGAGTAGTTCGGGAAGGTCGGAACTGACGACGAGTACGGCAGTGCCGTTGTCGGCCATTTCCTTGACGAGTCGGTGGATCTCGGTCTTGGCACCGACGTCCACACCGCGGGTGGGCTCATCGAGCACCATGAAGTCGGGCTTTCGTCCCAGCCACTTGGCGACTACGACCTTCTGCTGGTTACCACCGCTGTACTGACCGGCCTCGCGCTGGATCTCCGGCGGCCGGAGTCCGACCTTGTCGGCCAGTGACTGCGCAAATTCGGTGATCATCCGCGAGGCTTTGAACCCGAATCGGCTCAATTGCTGGCGGTTGGGAAGTCGGATGTTGTCCGAGACGCTCATGATGAGAGCGAGGCCGTCAGTGCGACGTTCCTCGGGCACGTAGCCGACGCCATTGCGAACCGCGGATGTGTAACTCGACAAGGTCACGGTCTTGCCGTTGCGAGTCAAGGTCACGCGACCGGAGGTGCGGGTGTCGGCGCCGATGATGGCGCGAACGAGTTCTGAGCGGCCGGCTCCGACGAGTCCACCAAGGCCCACGATCTCGCCGGCACGAACCTCGAGGCTGACGTTGTTCACTCGGGGTGCAGTGATGTCCCGTGCGCTGAGGACAACGTCGCCGGGGTTCGCCACGCGGTGCGATTCGAGGTCCTTCTTGAGTTCCCGGCCCACCATGCTGTCGATCACTTCTTGCGGAGTGAGGTCCTCGATCGGCGCGCTGAGCACCTGCTTGCCGTCTCGCAGGATGGTCACATTCGAGGAAATCTCGAATACTTCTGGGATGCGGTGCGAGATGTAGGCGATGGCCATCCCCCCTGCCGCGAGGCGCTGGAGCATCCGCAGCAGGTAGTCGGTTTCCGCGGGGGTCAAGGTGGCGGTCGGCTCGTCGAGGATGAGCACCCTGGGTTGCCGAGCCACCGCTCGGGCGATTTCCACGAACTGGCGGAGGGCTACCGAGAGCCGCGAGACGCGCTCGTCGAGGTCGACCGAGACGCCGATCTCCGCGAGTGCGGCTGCGGCGATCTCTTTAAGCTCCTTGTATTTGGTAAACCCGAAGGTGGTGGGGAAGGCCCCGAGCAGGATGTTCTCGGCGACGGTCATCTCTGGAACGAGGCTCAGCTCTTGGTGGACGAGGGCGATCCCGGCGTCTATAGCCGACCTCGTTCCCGGTTCCACCTGCTCGCCGTAGACCATCACCGAGCCGCTGTCGGCCTCGATGATGCCGGCCATGACCCTCATGAGGGTCGACTTGCCCGCGCCGTTTTCACCGACGATCGAATGGATTTCTCCAGGGGCGATTTTCAAGGAGACATCGTCGACGGCGAGTGCCCCTCCGAAGCGCTTGACTATGTGGGATGCCTCGATGGCGATCCCGGTGTTGCCCGATTGGCCCACGTGGTGCTCCCGACTGTGCATGTGGAAGAACAAGCGATGCGAAAGTACGGCGAGACAAGACGGGCCGACAAGCCTTAGCGGACAAGCGTTTCCAAAATGTTATCTCTGACAGAACACCTAGAGGCTCTGCCGGATCGCCGCCTAGAAACCGCCTGGGATGTGCGGGCGATCGTCGTGGGAGAAAGCTTGGGGCATACCGTCGGGCTCCTTGTCCAGGACGAACCAGATGGCCACCACCTCATCGGAGGTCTCATTCCAGAATCGGTGGGGCACCCGGGATTCGAAGGAGATCGAATCGCCTGGGTGTAACACCGCCTCTTCGAAGCCGACTTGGACGTTGAGGTGCCCACACACGACCACGCCCCATTCGTGCGACTGGTGGTGAAGGAAATCGGGCAATTCGGATTCCGCGACCCCCGGTGGGTAGCGAACTTCTAAGAACTCGGTTCCGCGTTGGGTTGTCTTGCCGGTGAGGCGCTCCCAGCGGCGGTTGCCCAGGTTGATCGACGGTCGATCGGCTCTTCGGAGTACGACGCCGGAGTCCTCCAGTGCGCTGACTTCCGTCGTCAGCGGCACGACGATCGCTGCAGGGCCGGCCGCATCCTCCTGTTCGAGCACAGGGTCCTCGAACAGACTGTCCATGCTGATGTTCAGATTGCTCACGACGCTGTAGAGAGCTCGAACGCTGAAGGAGGCCAGCCCACGCTCGACGTTCGAAACATGGCTCGCGGAGACGCCGATCCTTCTGGCTAGTTCGCGCACGCTGATTCCGGCGGCCTCCCGGGCTATGCGAATGCGTTCGCCGACGACCGTCCACTCAGAGTCCCCATCAGGGCGCTCTAAAAGTTCCGAGACCATGCATCACCTCGAAAACTGAGCGTAACGGACTCCACGGCGCGAGGTAGGCAGACGTCCTAGTCCGCGCGCGATGTGGCGCCTACAGATTCGGCTACGAAGCGGACAAAACCCTTGTCGTGACTACGAAAAACGTGAATTGACTTGTGGTCGTTTCGATGGTTGCGAAGCCGTTGAGCGGGATGACCAGCGCATTGCCGGGACCGATAACCCAGGACTTCCCGTCCGAGTCCACAACCTGGGTGGAGCCGGAGATGCCGAAGATTCCGTACTCACCGTCGTGGGCCTCCAATGTCGTCGAGGCGCCGGCACCCAGCCGAACCACCTCCGCGTTGCGCCAGCGATCGCTTAAGTTCTCGCGGACCGCGATGCTGCCGCTGAGGAGAAGGTTGACGCGAACGGCTGCTGTCTGTTTAGCCTCATGATCGTTCGCACTTTGTACGGTGTCGGTGAGTGAAAGACGAACAACGACGACCACCAGATCGTCGGTTCCTGTGTTGGTGACGCCGTGCTCGACAGCGGGGTGGACTGCGATCAAGTCCCCGGGAACAACATCAAATGAATCCGCGCCGTGCTGGAACAGTCCTTCGCCCGAGGCGACAAAGGCGATTTCTTCAGAAGCAGGGTGTGAGTGCAGGCCCACTTGAGCCCCGGGAGAAAGGCGGAGTGTTTCGAATGTCTCCCAGGGCCCTTGCATCACGATGCCGGGCGTAAAGCACCGCCAGCGTGCGGCGCCGTTTCCACCGTGCAGGCCGAGGATCGTCGTCGTTGTGGATGAGTCGCTGACGATGAGAGGTCGTGTCACTTTCACCCTCCTGCCCCCTGAGCCTTCCAGCCTGCCACGGCAACGCTGGCCCGTACAGGTGAAATCCGAGGCCGACTGCCCATGAGCCTGGGTTGTGGGGCACCGCCAGTCCAAAGAGGTGAGCGCAACCTTTGTGGTGACAAGTGTTCTCTAATACAGAACAATGTCGTAGTCTTTCGCATCACACTGACCGGTAGACCATTACTGGATAGCACCAAACAACATGGAAAAGGACGGCGTAGCCATGGCTTCTGATCGACTTGCAGGTAGAAAAGCGCTCATCACGGGTGGTGCCCAGGGCATGGGCGCCGCGATCGCCAAGGACTGGGCATCGCTAGGCGCGGCAGTGTGTGTTGCCGACATCAATGAGGAAGGCATCAACCAGGTAGTCGAGGAGATCAAGGCTGCAGGTGGTCAGGCCACCCCGTTCCTTCTGGACGTCACCAGCGAGGAGCAGGCCAAGGCCGCGGTTGCGCACGTGGTTTCAGAGTTCGGCGAGATCAACCTGCTGCTCAACAACGCAGGCGTCAACAAGCCGACCATCTACCCGAAGGACACCACCAAGGCGAACTACGACTTCATCATGAACGTGAATGCCTGGGGTGCGTTCAACGTCATGACCGAAACCTCCCGTCAGATGATCGCCCAGGGCAAGCGCGACTACGTCTACAAGATCATCAACGTCGGCTCGATCCTTTCCCGAGAGGCGTTCCTTGATGTCATCCCCTACTCGATGTCCAAGCACGCGATCCTCGGCCTTATCAAGGGTGGGGCGAAAGCTCTCGTGGACCACAACATCACTGTGAACGGTTACGGCCCGGGAGTTGTCCGCACCGAACTGTGGGAGCAGTTGGACAAGGACCTCGTCGAGATCGGCATGTTCGAAAAGCAGGGCGAGTCGATGGACAAGCTCGCCGAGAACATGATCTTGATGAAGCGATACTCCTACCCCGAGGACGTGCTGGGCACTGCGAGTTTCCTCGCCAGCTCCGACTCGGACTACATGACCGGCCAGTTGATCATGATCGACGGAGGCATGGTCCTGCACTAGGCCTTGATTACTGGCCTCAGATGATGGCGTGGACCGCCGTCGCCCTGCCAAGATGACGTCGTGACTGCAACGACTTTGGATGGCAAGGCGACGGCGGCGGCCGTTAAGGAGAACTTGGCGGCTCGCGTGGCTGCCCTTGCCGAGCGGGGGATAACTCCTGGTCTTGGCACCGTGCTCGTGGGCGACGACCCGGGCTCGCATGCCTATGTGGGAGGCAAGCACAAGGACTGCGCCGAGGTCGGCATCGCCTCGATCCGAGTGGATCTTCCCGAGGACACAACGCAGGAGCAACTAGAGGAAGAGATCAACCGACTCAACGACGATCCGGCAGTTACCGGCTACATCGTCCAACTCCCGCTGCCCAAGCACCTCGACGCGAATCGTGTGCTCGAACTCATGGACCCCGCCAAGGACGCCGATGGCCTTCACCCGATGAACCTTGGTCGCCTCGTGCTCGGTATCGACGCACCTTTGCCGTGCACGCCGCGCGGCATCGTGGAACTCCTGCGCGCGTACGACGTCCCGATCAACGGAGCCCACGCGGTCGTGATCGGCCGGGGAGTAACTGTCGGGCGCCCGCTTGGTCTGCTGCTCACGCGTCGCAGCGAGAACGCGACAGTCACTCTGTGCCACACCGGAACCAAAGACGTGGATGCCGAGATCGCACGTGCGGACATCGTTGTCGCGGCTGCCGGGGTCTCGGGAATGGTTACAGCGGCTGCCGTCAAGCCGGGTGCAGCCGTGCTCGACGTCGGGATCACCCGCACTGACGCAGGACTCGTGGGCGACGTCGCCAAGGACGTCGTGGACGTCGCCGGCTGGGTCGCCCCTATGCCCGGGGGCACCGGGCCCATGACCCGAGCGATGCTGCTCGCCAACGTGGTGGAGTCGGCCGAGCGCGCTGCGGGCTAGGTCGATCACCTCAATGTCATCCGCCGATTCGGACAACGTCCGTCACATTCACGCTCCACGTTGGTGGCGTCAGTGGCCGATCATCGTTGTGCTCACCGGAGTAGGCATCGCACTCGCGTTGGTTGCGCTCGACTACTTCCGTCGCGGGTCCGTTGTCCTTGCCGGCAGTGTTCTTTTGGCGGCTTTCCTGCGGTTATTCCTGCCCGAACGCGAAGCCGGACTCCTGGTTGTTCGGTCGCGCAAGGTCGACGTTGCCGTGCTGGGTGTTCTCGGGGCGCTCCTTGCCCTGTTCGCGTTCTGGGTCCCGCCACCGAGATAAGCACGCGCCAGTCGATCTCTCACGAGGTGATGCCCACCGAGCCGGGGTGTGTCAAGGGCAGGTATCTTGACGTCAAGATTTCTTCCCCCTGATACCGAAGGGTGCGCAATGGCTCGCAGTGGCAAGGTGACGGTGGTCGGGGCCGGTTTTTACGGCTCAACGACGGCACTTCGACTGGCTGAATACGACATTTTCGAGACCGTCGTCTTGACCGACGTGGTCGATGGCAAGGCTGAAGGGCTCGCGCTGGACATGAATCAGTCGCGCTGGGTCGAGGGCTTCGAAACCAAGCTGGTGGGCCAGACCACCGGTCCCAACGGTGAGGGCTACGAGGCGATCGCCGGATCGGAGATCGTGATCATCACCGCCGGCCTGCCGCGCAAGCCCGGGATGAGCCGCATGGACCTCATCGAGACCAACGCCAAGATCATGCGTCAGGTCGCCGAGAATGTCGCGATGTACGCACCGGAATGCGTGGTTATCAACGTGGCCAACCCGCTCGATGAGATGACCGCTCTGGCGCAAATCGTCACCGGCTTCCCGCACAACCGCGTGCTCGGCCAGGCAGGCATGCTCGACACCGCGCGGTTCACGCACTTTGTGGCCGAGGAGCTGGGCGTTCCGGTTGGCTCGGTGAAGACCCTGACCCTCGGTTCGCACGGCGACACCATGGTTCCGATCGCCTCGGTCTGCGCGGTCGATGGCAAGCCGCTGACCGAGTTGGTCTCGGCCGAGAAGATTGATGAGCTCGTTGAGCGCACCCGCAATGGTGGTGCGGAGATCGTGGCACTGCTGAAGACCGGATCGGCGTATTACGCCCCGTCCGCAGCAGCAGCTCGTATGGCCCGTGCAGTGCATGAGGATTCCGGCGCCGTGATGCCGGTCTGCGCCTGGGTCGATGGCGAGTACGGACTGTCCGGCGCTTACCTCGGTGTCGAGGCCGAGATCGGCAAGGAAGGCATCCGCAAGGTGGTCGAAACCCCGATGACCGACGATGAAAAAGCCCTGCTCGCCGAGGCCTACGAGGCTGTCAAGGCTAAGCAGGCCGACGTCAAGGATCTGTGAGGAAACCAATGGCCAAGATCAAGGTAGAGAACCCCGTCGTCGAACTCGACGGCGATGAGATGACCCGCATTA
>JBDQFC010000030.1:12539-18406 GCA_040266055.1 Candidatus Nanopelagicales bacterium
ATCTGGCAGTTCATCAAGGACGAGTTGATCCTCAAGTACCTAGACGTCGATCTGAAGTACTACGACCTCAGCGTCGAGTACCGCGATGAGACCGACGACCAGGTGACGATCGACGCCGCACACGCCATCCAGCAGTACGGCGTGGGAGTGAAGTGCGCGACCATCACCCCGGATGAGGCACGCGTCGAGGAGTTCGGCCTGAAGAAGATGTGGCGTTCACCGAACGGCACCATCCGCAACATTCTCGGTGGCGTGATCTTCCGCGAACCCATCATCATCGACAACATCCCGCGTTTGGTTCCCACATGGACCAAGCCGATTATCGTCGGCCGTCACGCCTTTGGTGATCAGTACCGCGCTACCGACTTCAAGGTTGAGAAGGCCGGCACGCTGACTATGACCTTCACGCCTGAAGACGGCTCCGAACCGATGGAGTTCAACGTCTTCGACTTCCCGGCCGGTGGCGTGGCCATGGGTATGTACAACCTGGATGAGTCAATCCGGGACTTTGCTCGTGCGTCGTTCCGCTATGGACTCGCTCGGAACTACCCGGTGTACATGTCCACGAAGAACACGATCCTGAAGGCCTATGACGGTCGCTTCAAGGATCTCTTTCAAGAGGTGTTCGATGCCGAGTTCAAGGATGATTTCGCAGCACAGGGGATCACCTATGAGCACCGGTTGATCGACGACATGGTCGCCGCGGCACTGAAGTGGGAGGGCGGCTACGTCTGGGCTTGCAAGAACTACGACGGCGACGTCCAGTCCGACACCGTCGCCCAAGGCTTCGGCTCACTGGGTCTGATGACCTCAGTTCTCATGACCCCGGACGGCAAGACCGTCGAGGCCGAGGCCGCGCACGGCACGGTTACTCGCCACTACCGCCAGCACCAGCAAGGCAAGCCGACCTCCACCAACCCGATCGCATCGATCTTCGCGTGGACGCGTGGGCTCGAGCACCGCGGCAAGCTCGATGGCACTCCCGCCGTTAGCGAGTTCGCCCGCACCCTCGAGCGCGTGTGCATCGAGACGGTCGAGGAAGGCAAGATGACCAAGGATCTCGCGCTGCTCATCGGCCCGGATCAGCCGTGGCAGACCACGCAGGAGTTCTTGAGCTCCATCGACGAGAACCTGCAAAAGGCAATGGCCTAAGTCTTCTTGCTACACGCTGCTTGACGACCCGCTGCTTAACGACGCTGCGGAGTTGGTGCCTGCTGGGCACTAGCTCCGCAGCGTTCTCATAAGTCCCTCTTGCACCACGGACGCGACAAGCGTCCCAGCCTCGTCGTAGAACAAGCCGCGTGCCAGGCCGTGTCCACCGCGCGCAGTCGGGGTGTCTTGGTCGAAGAGCAACCACTCGTGGGTGTCCACAGGAGCGTGGAACCACATGGCGTGGTCGATGGATGCCACCTGGAGATGATCACGATCGTCGCGGTGCGGACTCGTCGCGGTTGTCACCATGCTCAAGTCCGACAGGTACGTAAGAGCGCAGGCCTGCACCAGCGGGTCGTCCGGCATCGGCTCGGTCACACGCACCCATGCCATGCGTTCGTACCGCCCGTCCAGGAGTTGCAGCGGGCCGTCGGGAGCGAGGGTGCGCATTTCGATGAGTGCACGGTCAGGGAAGTCGTAATCAGCGGCCGCGGCACCGTGCGGAACTGCTCGCGCGGCGAGGTCCACATCCCGAGCGCCTTCGGGCCCGAGGACGTCTGGCATCTGGAATTGATGTTCTGGACCGGGATCGATGACGGAGAAGGACGACGTCATCATGAAGATGGTCTCTCCGTGTTGAACAGCCCGAACGATGCGCGTGGAGAATGAGCCGCCATCGCGAGGTCGGTCAACTAGATAGGTGATGGTGTCCTTGGTGCGTCCTGGGCGCAGGAAGTATCCGTGGAGGGAGTGCACCCGGCGATCGGGCTCCTCGATGGTACGGCCGGCCGCCATAAGCGCCTGTGCGGCGATCTGTCCGCCGTAGGCACGCAGGGGAGCGCCGGAATGGCAGACGCCGGTGAAGATGTCCCGGTCGATCGGGGTCAGAGCCAGCCGGTCGACGAAATGCTCGACTTGGTCCTGACGACTCATGAGCCAGACCCTAGTCTTGGGGCAGTGATGCGACCGACGTTCAGGCCGGACGCTAGGCGCCGAAGGAGTGGCTCGACCCAGTGAATCAGATCTGGATCAACGTCCTCGTCGTCTTGTTCTTCGTCCTCCTCGGCGGCTTCTTCGCCGCGGCCGAGTTAGCCCTCGTATCCCTGCGGGAGAGTCAGGTTCAGCGTCTTGCCGAGGGGTCGCGCCGCGGCAAGCGGCTGGCATCCTTGACCTCGGATCCGAATCGCTTCCTTGCTGCTGTGCAGGTCGGGGTCACATTGGCCGGCTTCGTTTCGGCTGGCTTCGGTGCCGCTCAGATCGCCCCACAGTTGGCGCAGCCACTCATCGGCCTGGGCCTTGCGGCGGGGATCGCCCAGACGTTGGCCTTCGTCGTCATTACCGTGGTGATCGCCTACCTGTCCCTCGTGCTCGGCGAGTTGGTGCCTAAGCGGATCGCTTTGCAGCGTGTGGAGAAAGTGGCGCTCTTCACCGCTGCGCCAATCGACATCATCGCCAAGCTTTTCCGCCCTTTCATCGTTGCGTTGTCGTTCTCCACGAATGCGATCGTTCGCGTGCTGGGCATTGACCCGCATGCTGGTAAGGAAGCGATCAGTGGGGAGGAACTACGCGATCTGGTTGCGGCCCACGAGGAGTTGAGCGAGGACGAGCGCAACCTCATCGATGACGTGTTTGAAGCTGGAGAGCGCGAACTTCGTGAGGTGATGCTTCCTCGCACGGAAGTTGACTTCTTAGATGCGAGTCTCCCGGTTCGCCAGGCGGTGCGGATGGTGGTCGATCAACCACACTCGCGGTATCCGGTGATCCGTGGATCCGCCGACGACGTCGTCGGTTTCGTCCACATCCGAGACATCCTGGATCCCGACGTGGCTGATCGCGGAATCCACGTGTCGGAACTTGCGCGACCGGTCGTGGCATTCCCTGGAAGCAAGATCGTGCTCGACACCCTCACCGAGATGCGCCGTGATCGTCACCACCTGGCGATCGTGCAGGACGAATACGGCGGCACAGACGGCATTGTCACGATGGAGGACCTCGTTGAGGAACTCATCGGCGACATCAAGGACGAGTACGACGTCGATGCCGCGCCACGCCAGCCGCGAGTGCTCGGTGAGGTGGTGGTGAATGGCCTGTTGAACCTCGAGGACTTCGCTGACGAGACCGGTGTTTCGCTGCCGGAGGGTCCGTACGAAACGGTCGCGGGATTCCTTGTGGCGGCGTTGACGCGGCTTCCCGTTGTCGGAGATACGGTTCGAGACGGTGACCATGAGTTCCGCGTGGTCGAACTCGATGGCCGACGGATTTCCCGGGTGAGCGTCGAAGCGATTCGTCCGGCCGCACCGACGGATGACTCTGAACCGGCTTTGGAAGACTGAGCCTATGCCGACCGAATCCCGCCCCCGTGTGCTGTCCGGAATCCAACCGACAGCGGACTCTTTCCACATCGGCAACTATCTCGGGGCGCTTCGTGAGTGGGTGCGGTTGCAGGACACCCACGATGCCTTCTACTGCGTAGTCGACCAGCACGCCATCACGGTGGAACACGATCCCGATCTGCTTCGACAGCGCACTTTGGTCTCGTTCGCTCAATTGCTGGCGGTGGGCTTGGACCCAGAACGCTCCACGATCTTCGTGCAAAGTCAGGTTCCTGAGCACAGCCAGTTGTCCTGGGTTTTGGAGTGCTTGACCGGCTTTGGCGAAGCAGGCCGGATGACCCAGTTCAAGGACAAGAGTTCCAAGGGAGGGGCTGATCGCTCCACCGTCGGGTTGTTCACCTACCCAATCCTGCAAGCCGCTGACATCTTGATCTACCAGGCAAACGCTGTGCCGGTCGGAGAAGACCAACGGCAGCATCTAGAACTCACTCGCAACTTGGCTCAGCGATTCAACTCCCGGTTCGGCGAGACGCTCACCGTTCCCGAGCCGTTGATTGTCAAGGAGACAGCCAAGATCGTCGATCTGCAGGACCCGACGGCCAAGATGAGTAAGTCGAGTCCGCCCGGATGCATCTTCTTGCTCGACGAGGACTCGGTGTCGGCGAAGAAGATCAAGTCCGCGGTGACCGACTCCGATCGGAGCATCCTCTACGACCCGGAGAACAAGCCGGGAGTGTCGAACCTGTTGACGCTGCAGCAGGCACTTCGCGGAATCCCGATGATCGAACTCGTAGATTCCTACGACGGCAGGGGTTACGGCGATCTCAAAAAGGAAACGGCTGAAGTGGTGGTTGACGCGATTCGTCCGATGCGCGAGCGCACCAATGATTTCTTAGCCGATCCCGCTGAGCTTTCGCGCTTGATGAGCCAGGGTGCCCTCAAGGCCCGCGCAGCTGCTGCGCCGACCCTCGCTGCGGTCTACCGCAAGGTTGGCTTCGTTACCGAGTGACGGTGCGATTTCGGATGCGGGTCGATAAGTTCTTATCGATGCACTAGGCCAAGAGTCGTCGTTGACGTCTGGTGACAAGGCGCCGGATGATGCCGACCAACAAGAGCCCGATGGCCGCAGCGAAAACCGCCAACCATCCCCAGGATGTGGGAGATAGAGAGGCTAATTCGGGTTCAGCGGGGCTTGCCACCGCAGCTTGGGTCGATGCAGTGGTAGCGACGGGTGCCTGATCAACGAGGTCCACTGGAATCTCGGCGTCGGTTTGCTCCAATTCCGACAGTGGAGGAACGAGTTCGCCGACGGGGATGATCTCGTCTCTGTTCTTGAAACCCCAGTTCAGCAGCTTGCGGGCAGCTTCATCGCTGGGCTCCCGGATACCCATGAGTGTGACGATCAGCGTGGTTCCACCACGTTTGGCCGCACCGATGAAAGTTCGACCGGCCTTACTCGTGTAGCCGGTCTTGACGCCGATGGCGCCTCGATAGTCCTCCATCACGAGATCGTTTTGGTTGTACACGAAGATCGGCTTGCGCTCCGAGCCGTTCTTCCTGAGTTTTCCCGGGTTAGGGAACTCAGCTCGCTTTGATCCCACGTACTCCAAGAAGTCCTCGCGGGCGATAGCCGCGCGCCCGATCAGCGCAAGGTCGTAGGCCGTGGACAACTGGCCTTTTGCATCCAGGCCGCTGGTGTTCTTGGCGGTGGTGTCGTAGGCCTGCAGTTCCTCGGCGACCTGGTTCATCTCCGCAACCGTCTTCTTGACTGTCGAGTTTGCTTGTGCCAGGGCGAGGGCGGCGTCATTCCCGCTGGGCAGCAGAAGTCCGGAGAAGAGCTCGCTGATCGTGTACTCGCGGCCCCGTTTGATGCCTGCCTTACTGCCGTAAGTGTTCTGGGCCTTGGCGGTGCCGGTCCAGGTCGCGTCGGGATCAAGCTTCGGTAGCAACGTCAGTGCCGTGAGGGTCTTCAGTGTGCTGGCGGGCCGTCGCTGCTTGTGTGCGTTCTTCGCTGCCAGGACCTCACCCGTGTTGGCATCAGCCAGTACCCACGTCCTCGCTTTTACCTTCGGTAACTTTGCTGCGCCTGCGCTCAGGTCCACGATCACCCCGGTCTCGCCCAGTCGGCCACCGCCGATCGAGTCGGGAACTGGGGCGGTGGTTGGGGGAGCAATCGATGGGCCGCTCGACGGAGTTGTCGCAGCGGTTGGACCCGAGGATTCGGAGGGCTCGGAGCCATCGATGTCCACGAGCGGGGCCGGGACGGGCGTGGGGTCCGAGGCGTAGCTGGGACTAGCGGCCAGCAGCCCAATGCTCAAACCAGCGGACAGAAAGACGGCCACCACCGGGGTGGTCGTGCGCCGGACTGAGTTCGCCATAGAC
>JBDQFC010000031.1:0-18333 GCA_040266055.1 Candidatus Nanopelagicales bacterium
CCCTGACCCCCCGTTTCCCCCGGATTCCGGGGGAATCACCGTCTTTCTCCCATGATCCTGTTCGTTCTTGTGTTTCTTCCCACTGCTTGACTAGGGACTATGCGAATCGACGTCTGGGCCGACCTGGTTTGTCCGTGGTGTTTCATCGGAAAGCGACGTCTCCAACGCGCGCTTTCGGAGTTCGGTTTAGGTCCACAGAACAACGACGACGTCCAGATCGAGCACCGCGCCTTCCAACTGAACCCAAACGCCAGCGCGCACTCCGAACCCACCATCGATCACCTTGCGGCCAAGTACAAAGTGACGCAGGAACAAGCACTGGACATGATGAACGAGGTCACCAAGGTTGCCGAAGGTGAAGGCCTGAACTACCAACTCGACAAGACGATGACCGGCAACACTCGTGATGTGCATCGGTTCGTGTTGTGGGCGCAAGACACCAAGCCCGAGTCAGCACAGCCACTGCTCGCGGACCTGTATTCCGCCTACTTTGAGCGCGGTGAACGCATCTTCACCATCGACGATCTCGCGCCCTTCGCTGAGCGTCACGAACTCAATGCATCAGGGGCGCGCGAGATTCTCGAAGCTCGGGACTACATCGACGTCGTCAACACCGATCAAGCCACCGCCCGCGAACTCGGTGCCTCCGGTGTGCCCTTCTTCGTCTTCAACAACAAGGTCGGGCTCTCCGGTGCCCAACCGGTTGCTGCATTCCTCCAGGCACTCGAGCAGGCTTCCTAGCCGCATTCCCGTTACTAATCACCCATCGCTGGCGTCGGCAACCATCGCGGTGAAACGATGGGGTTATGAGCGAGCAGCCCGTCATCGGCCCCGACGGCCACCCCATTAGGCAGTCCACAACTGCGACCGAGGAAGATGCCACGTCAGCCAATCCGGCCACGTTAGTCCAGCAGCCGGCCAAGGTCATGCGCATCGGCACGATGATTAAGCAACTGCTCGACGAAGTGAAGTCGGCGCCCCTGGACGAAGCCGCCCGGGCTCGCCTCACCGAGATCTACTCGCAGTCGATTACCGAGCTCAAGGACGGGCTCGCACCTGAACTCGTCGAGGAACTCGAACGGCTATCCCTTCCCTTCACCGAGGAGAACACGCCAAGCGAAGGCGAGTTGCGGATCGCGCAGGCGCAACTCGTTGGGTGGCTCGAAGGCCTCTTCCACGGAATTCAAGCTGCCGTCTTCGCCCAGCAAGCCGCGGCTCAGGCTCAACTCCAACAGATGCGCGGCCAGCCTCAATTACTCGCTGGTTCGGGTAGCGCACCGTCTAACGACGCTGCCGAGGCAGCAGATCAACCTGGCGCGGGCGGCGTCGGCCACTACCTGTAGTCGGCAACCGTTCATGCTCGCCGGGTAGGTTAGGCCGGTGATCGATCCGGCCATCTTGCGTTCTGATGCTGACCGCATACGCGAATCCCAGCGTCGTCGTGGCGAAAGCGTCGACGTCGTGGACCGCTTGGTTGACGCTGATCAACGCTCTCGTGATGCCCGCATGCGCTTCGACGAGCTGCGCAACGAGCAGAAGGTGCTCGGTAAGCAGATCGGTCCACTGCAGGGTCAGTTGAAGAAGGCCGACGACGACGCCAAGCCCGCGCTGCAAACCCAAGTAGATGAACTGATGGCCGCCGCCCAGGACTTGGCCGATCGCGTGAAGGCTGCCGAGCAGGAAGCCGACGCTGCCGAGCAAGAGGCCGACGCGCTGTGGCTGGAGATCTCGAACCTGGTCGATCTCACCTCTCCGGTGGGTGGCGAAGAAGACTTCGTCGTTCTCGAGCACGTCGGAACGCCGCGAGACTTTGCTGCGGAAGGCTTCGAGCCGAGGGACCACCTGGACATCGGGCAAGCCCTGAAGGCAATCGATGTCGAGCGCGGAGCAAAGGTCTCTGGCTCACGTTTCTTCTATCTCACCGGACCCGGTGCCGAACTCGAATTCGCACTCCTCAACCTCGCGATGCAACAGGCACGCACGCATGGACTTATCCCGGTCATAACCCCGGCACTCGTTCTCCCCAGCGCGATGGAGGGCACGGGTTTCTTGGGCCAAGCCGCGGAGAACGTCTATCGGATCGAGTCCGACGACATGTACCTCGTCGGCACCAGCGAAGTCCCCCTCGCTGCGCTGCACTCCGACGAGATCATCGACGCCGACGAGCTTCCTTTGCGCTACGCCGGCTGGTCGAGTTGCTTCCGTCGCGAAGCGGGCTCCTACGGCAAGGACACTCGCGGCATCATCCGCGTTCACCAGTTCGACAAGGTTGAGATGTTCGTCTTCTGTGAGCCCGACAAGGCCGAGGAAGAACACGCGAATCTGCTGGCCTGGGAGAAGCAGTTCGTCAACGCGCTCGAGATCCCCTACCGCGTGATCGATGTTGCTACCGGCGATCTCGGCTCGAGCGCTGCAAAAAAGTTCGACCTTGAGGCCTGGATCCCCACCCAGGGCGCCTACCGCGAGATCACGAGCACTTCGAACACCACTCAGTTCCAAGCACGACGTCTGAAGATCCGGATGCGCAAGGACGGCAACACATCGCCGCTCGCCACGCTCAACGGAACGCTCTGCGCAATGCCACGCATCATCGTGGCGCTGCTGGAGAACCATCAGCAGGCAGACGGATCAGTAACGATTCCCGCAGCTTTGCAGCCCTACCTCGGAGGCCGATCCACCCTGTGACTGTTCCCAACATCGACGTTCCGCACATCGACGACGGTCTGCCCATCGATTGGATGCCTCAACTCATCGCACTCGATATCGACGACACCCTCACCGTCCACCTCGGGGACATGAAGCCGCGCGTGATCGAAGCCATTGCAGCTGTCCGCGAGAAGGGCGTTGAGGTTGTCTTGGCTACCGGGCGCGCATTCGGCACTACCGCGCCGGTTGCTCGGGAGGCCGGACTCGACGGGTACGTCGTGTGCAGCAACGGTGCCATTCTCGGCGATGTCGCCCGCGACAAGATCGTGGAAGCGGTCACCTTCGATGCGCAACCGGTCATCGAACGACTCGACGAACTGGTTCCCGGTGCGGTGTTCGCGGTTGAGGATGTGCACGGTGTCTTCTACACAACGCACATGTTCTCCACCGGACCACTCGGACTCCAAATTCACGAAGTTCCTTTCGAAGACCTCACCAAGGAGCCCGTCGTCCGCCTGGTCATGCGCAGCAATCGCCATACCGAGGAAGCGTTCGGTGAGGCCGCTGCGCAACTTGGCTTTCACCAGGTGGTCTACGGCGTTGCCGACGTCGCCTGGATGGACGTTGGCCCGCACGACGTCAGCAAAGCGTCCATGCTGCAAGAGGTCTGCTCGCGCAAAGACATCCCGACCGAGCGGGTAATCGCGATCGGCGACAACTGGAACGACGTCTCCATGCTCTCCTGGGCCGGGCTTGGAGTGGCTATGGGCCATGCGGTTCCCGAGATCCAAGCCAAAGCCAACCTGATTACCCTCGCCGAACCTGGTGATGGTGTTGCCGCGGTGCTCGAGGCTGTTGCCCGCGCCTAACTAGGCGAAGCCGCGCTTCATCGCCTCGGCGATCGCCTCGCGCCAATCACGCATCGCAGGCATTCCCACCTCGGTCCATCGATCATGTCCAAGAACCGAGTACGCCGGACGCGGCGCTGGTCGGACGAACTGCTCGCTAGTCACCGCGAGTACGCGCGCCGGGTCCGCTCCGATCAATCGGAAGATCTCCTGTGTGAACCCATGCCATGACACCTGGCCGGAGTTGGTGCCGTGGAAGATTCCCCCGGCCGGCCGCGCATCGACGAGAAGTGCGATCTGCGCAGCGAGGTCAGCTGCGTACGTCGGCTGGCCGATCTGATCATCGACAACATCGATCGTCTCCCGCTCGGACTCCAAGCGCAGCATGGTCTTGACGAAGTTGTTTCCCTCGTGCCCGTAGAGCCACGCGGTGCGCACGATGTAGTGCGCATCGGGCAACTCCGATTGCACCGCTAATTCCCCGGCCAACTTGGTGCGCCCGTAGGCAGATCGCGGGTCGGGGGTCGCGATTTCTGCATACGGCGACGAGGCGTCGCCGGAAAACACATAGTCGGTGGAAACCTGCACCAGCCACGCACCCGTCTCGCGGCAGGCAGACGCCAGCACCCGCGGCCCGTCACCGTTAACGATCAGCGCCGAATCCTCGTTCTCCTCGGCAGCATCGACCGCCGTCCACGCCGCGCAGTTGATCACCACATCGGGAGAAAACGACGAGAACGACGACGCCACCGAATCGGCAGATGTGATGTCCATGTCCGGCAGATCGATGCCGAGCACCTCGTCACCAGAGCGCGCGCCGTAGAGATCGACCAACTCGGTTCCGAGTTGACCGTTGGCTCCGGTGACGAGAACGCGCATGAAAAGTCGACCGACTTCCGCGAGCTAGCGAGTCTTCGCGATGGCTGCGCGTTCCTTGAGTGGGCGCCACCAGGCTTCGTTGTCGCGGTACCACTGAACAGTCTCGGCGAGTCCATCCTCGAACTTGTGAAGCGGCTCGTATCCGAGTTCGCGGATGCGACCGTCGTTCACGGAGTAGCGGCGATCGTGACCCTTGCGGTCTTCTACCGGCTGGACCATCGACCAATCGACGCCCATCGCCTCGAGCACCCGCTCGGTGAGTTCCTTGTTGTTCAGCTCCAGCCCGCCACCGATGTTGTAGGACTGACCCGGCGCACCCTTGGTGCATACGATCGCGATGCCGCGGCAATGGTCGTCCACATGCAGCCAATCGCGCACGTTCAGGCCGTCGCCATACAGCGGCACCTTCGCGCCGTCGATCAAGTTGGTGACGAACAGCGGGATGACCTTCTCAGGGAACTGATACGGGCCGTAGTTGTTCGAGCACCGGGTGCTGGAGACGTTCAAGCCATACGTGACGTTGTAGGCACGCACCAGCATCTCCGCTGCGGCCTTGGCAGCCGAGTACGGCGAGTTCGGCAGCAGCGGCTCATCCTCGGTCCACGAGCCGACGTCGATGGAGCCGTAGACCTCGTCGGTTCCGATGTGCACTGTTCGCGGAATTCCGTGGCGCAGGCAGGCATCCAGCAAAGTCTGTGTGCCCACCACGTTGGTGACGATGAAGTCCTGCGGCCCGTGGATCGATCGGTCCACGTGTGTCTCCGCGGCGAAGTTGATCACCACGTCGTGGCCGGGGAGTACCTCATCCAGCAGATCACCGTCGCAGATATCGCCCTGCACGAAGGTGTAGCGCGGATCGCCAGCAACAGATGCCAGGTTTTCTAGGTTCCCGGCGTAGGTGAGTTTGTCGTAGACCGTCACTCCGGTGCAGTCGTGGCCCAACGAGTCATAGGAGCCGGCCATCAGTTCGCGGACGAAGTGCGAGCCGATGAAACCCGCCGCTCCGGTGATGAGGTATCGCACTAGCCGTTCTCCTTCAGTCGATCGAGCCATTCTCGTGCTTCGGCGAAATCGTTGTCAGTCACTCCGTCGCGCAATACCGGCGCATGACCATCGTGACGCGGGTAAGAGCCCAGGTAGCGAACGTCCAGGCACACCCGATGCAAACCCATGATCGCTTCGGAGATCCGTGCATCGGCAACGTGACCTTCCACATCAACGCTGAAGTAGTAGTCACCGAGCGCCTTGCGCGTGGGACGGGATTCAATGCGGGTCATATTGACTCCGCGCACCGCGAATTCATTCAAGATCCCGAGCAACGCACCTGGCTGGTCCTGGTGGATGAAAAGACTCATCGTGGTCTTATCCGCGCCCGTGGGTGCGGGAATAGGTCCGGGCTTGCGCACCACAACAAAGCGTGTGGTGGCATCGGAGGTATCAGCAATCTCGTCGGCGAGCACCTCCAGTCCGTAAATATCTGCCGCGATGCGTTGGGAGATAGCACCGTCGAACGGCGCCGGCTCTTCAAGCAACGCTGCTGCCGCGGCTGCGGTGGACATTGCCGGGATCACCGAAACCTTGGGCAAATGCTCAGCCAGCCAACGACGCACCTGCGCCTGCGCGTGCGGGTGCGTGGCGACCCGCGACACCTGCTCCATGGTGGTTCCCGGCCGCACCAGCAGCGAGAACTGCACCGGTAGGACGACCTCATCCACGATCACAAGCCGCTGACCGCTACCGAGCTCATCCAAGGTCGCGGAAACCGAACCCTCGACCGAGTTCTCAATGGGAACGAGCGCGTAATCGACAACGTCTCCTCGCACGGCTTCTAATGCCGCGGGCACCGACGTGGACGGCAGCAATTCCGCGCCCGAGGAGCCTGGCCACGTCAACACGGCGGCCTCGGCGAAGGACCCGCGCGGGCCCAGGTACGCAACCGCACGATTGTCGGTTCCGGCTCCCACGCTCATCGGTCTTCGCCTTTCGCTGTCAACACTGCCTGTTCCTCTTCGGGTGAAAGTTGGATGTCCGGACGGCCTTGCGCGATTCCCTTGAGATACAGCCGGTTCTCGCTGCGCCCATGGATGGACGTGATGATCAGGCCGTCACCGGAATCATCGAGCAGGGCCGCCGAAAACGAATACCGACCAGCGAGGTCACCGTAGGCGTCGTACCGAACCACGGACACATGTCGCAGGGCCTTCGCGAGGTCGTTACGCGTCACCTTCAGGCGCTTGTCGAGTTCGTGGATATCCACAGACATCTCACCGAACTCCTCACGCGTGCGGGCAAGCACATCGAGGTAGTTCTCCTTGCCCTCGATCGGGGAAAGTAGGTCGTAGGCCCGCTGCATCTTGTGCAGTTTGAACCAGGCGACCGCTCCCAGGACCACTCCAACGACGCCGACCACCACGCCCACGAGGGCGATGATCACAGCAGCTTGGGTGTCCAACGTCACCCCCCGAGGGTAGTGGGGGGTCATGGTTGGATCTTCCTGTGCTTCCCCCACAGGTCCTTCACGCGAATGCGGTCCAGGCACGATGATTGACCTCGGTGTGCTGGTCACCACGGCCGCGCTCATTTTTCCCGCGGAATTGCCGGACAAGACGTTCATCGCGACCCTGGTTCTCGCGACCAGATTCCCCAGGCGCGCGGTCTACCTCGGCGTGATCGCGGCCTTCGCAGTGCAGGTGACAATTGCGGTCCTCGCCGGTGGCCTGTTGTCCCTGGCCCCGCAACGGTTGGTTCTGGGCATCACTTTCGTGTTGTTCGTCGTTGGCTCGGTCATCTTGATCAAGGGTGGCTTGGCCTCGCGCGCGACGGAAGAGGTCACGGCGAGGGCCGAGCTCGCCGAGTACGAGGAATCCGAGTCGATCCTGCACACGCCGCTGCGGCCGGGGTTCGCAATGGTGTTCGGCACGAGCTTCGCTGTCTTATTCACCGCCGAATGGGGCGATCTGTCTCAGATACTCACTGCGGGATTGGCCGCACGCACCGGTAATCCGCTCAGCGTCGGCCTCGGTTCCTGGCTCGCACTCGCTGTCGTTGCGGCGCTCGCCACCTTCCTCGGTGGCTATCTACAGGGCCGCTTCCCAATCTGGCGGATCCGACTCATCTCGGGCGCGATCCTCGGGATCCTCGCGGTCTGGACTGCTATCGAGTTCTTCCAGGCCTAGCCGTTTCCCCCGGATCCCGGGGGATTCGCGTTGGTTTCCCCGGGAACAGAGCGGGACTGCGCAGATCCCCCGCCCTGCACTCCAGCACGCACCCGACCCCGGCGTCCCAGCAGCGGCAGCGACACAACTCCTGCGATGGCCACTCCTAGCGCGGCAATGCGCAAGGCTTCGGTGACGCCGGACAGGTAGGCATCGCCGGCCACCTTCGCAACCTTCTTGCCTTCCTTCGATTCGATCTCGGGGATTGCTCCGGAGATGACCTCGTCTCGCAAGGACTCCACCTGTTGGGTTGAGACCGACGACGACGCAGCCCCGGCCGAGGAGTCCCACGCATTGCTCACCTGGTGCGCGGAGATCGCGCCGATCACGGCGATGCCCAGCACCGCAGATATCGAGGCGATGAGATTCAAGAAACCTGAGACCGCACCCATGGATGCGCGCGGCACTGCACTCATGGCACCAGCACTGACCGCCGGCATGCCAAAGCCCAGACCTGCACCCATTACCGACAGATACACCGCCACCAAGCCGGGGCCGGTGGAGATCGTCATCGTCGACAGCCCGAGCAAACCGAATGCGGTCAGGAACAAGCCCAGGGCGCTGGTGGGGCCGAGTCCGATCTTTCGCATCACCAGCGGTGACACCGGTGAGAACACTACGAGCATGAAGGAGGCCCCGAAGGAAACCAGGCCAGCAACCAGCGGCGTAAAGCCCAGAACGTTTTGCACCAGCATCGTCTGTTGCAGCATCGCGCCTGAGAGCACCATGCCCAGAATGACCAGAAGCACCAAGGTCGCCGGGATCGGTGCGATCCGGATTGCCTTCCAGTCGGTCAGCGGATTGGGCGACCGGCCTTGCTGCCACGCCAGCACCAGTGCCATCGCAATACCGAGCACCGTCGGTAGCCAAACGACCAGGTCAGTGAACGCGTAGTTCTCGAGCATGCTCAAACCGCCGGCGAACAAGATCATCGCCATCGTGAGCAAGGCCGCACCGACCACATCGACCTTGGTGTCCTTGCGGTCCGCAGGTGTGTCCGATCGAACCTTCGACGCAACGAGTGGGATCACCAGGGACATCAAGATCACGTTGATCCCGAACACCCAACGCTAGCCGACGGCCGAGACCAAGCCACCGCCGATCAGTGGCCCCAGCGCGGAAGCACCCGAGGTCACCGCAGTCCACAAACCGATCAACTTTGGGATTGCGTCGTGCGCCACCATCGCCACGAGCATGGCAAGGGCCAGGGTTCCCATCGCTCCCGATCCGATGCCCTGCAAGGCCCGACCGATGATCAACGCCACCATTCCCGGGGCGAGTGCGCTCACCGCCGAGCCGACCACAAACGTCGAGGTCCCGAAGAGGTAGACACGACGCCGGCCGACGCGATCGCCCAAAGCGCCGAATGGCACCGCCAGAGCAGCGCCGGCAACCATGTAGGCCATTACGGCCCACTGCAGTTGCAGCATGCCTTCGTTGAACTCGCGCTGGATCGACGGCAGCGCCACGGACGTCACACTGAGGTCGAGCCCGACTAGGAACTGTCCGATCGCGAGTGCGACAAGAGCGACCTTTGGCATCGTCGCCCGACTTTCACCGCCTGAGTCTGCTGCCACCATCGATTTCAATTCCTAACGGATGAGCGATGCCTTACCGAAGAGTCACCTGACGATTCGTAAGCCCGGCCCGTGCGCTGCGCTGCGCGTCGGTCAACGGCGACGTATCCGCCAAGGCCTCTGCTAGCCGCTCACCGAACTTTTGCGCCGGTTCCTCGCTCGCTTCGGCGCCCATGCCCAAGGGCAGGTCCCACACAGGAGCGACCACGCCGCACGCGCGGAACATGCCCACATAACGGGTGTCGGGTCCGAGGTCGTCCGCGCCAGCGGCATGCAGTCGGGCTAGGGCGTTGAGCAGATCGTTCTCCGGCGTGGGCATCACCCAGCGGATGTGCTCCTTGGCGCCCATCTGGGTCCAGTAGGCGGCCTCGACCGAGGTCAACTTGGCCGTCGGGTTCGCGTATTCCTTCGCGCGCTCGAGCGAGGCCTGGACGTCGGCACTCAGATCGTCGGCGGAGCCTTCGATCCAGAAATCGAAATCGTCGTGCACCGTGATGTCGAGCTTGACCGCCGGATCAAGGACGTCCTGCAGCAGCGGGGACTCGGCGGTCACTCGACCCATGCCGACGGGCTCACCCGGATCGCTACTCAGGGCGTTGATGAGGGCATCGGCGTAATCGCGCGATGCGTCGCCTGATCCGGTGGTCACCTGCAATCCCAGAAGGACCGCGCCCTCAGCGCGAACGAGAGCCGGCCATGCCATCGGCAGCACCGTCGCCAAAGTGACCGAGCGATCGGACTTTGCGTACTCACCGGCGAGGGTCAACGGCGCGGTTGCCGAAGGCACGAGTTCGCGCAGCGCTACCAGGTCGCACTCCGAGGCAAAGCCGTCAAACGGGCGAGCGTTCGGCTGAACGCCGCGAGCGGAGTCCCTACCGTGGCACGCCTTGTAGCGGCGGCCCGACCCACACGGGCAGGGCTCGCGCATACCGACGACGGGCACATCGCCGTCTGCAACAGGCGCGACAGAACTAGCGGCTCGCTTCGACTTCTTTCCCATAGCGCCAGAATCTATCTGTCGAGCCAGCCCAGAACGCGGCCTGGCCTATTGGAAATAACGACGTCCACTCCCAGATCGACACACAAGTCCAGATCGTTTCTCTCATCGACCGTCCAGACGTGCACCTGACCGCCCGCGGCATGGACTCTCGAGACGTAACCCGGGTGACCACGCAGTACGTCAATCGATGGCCCGGAGGCTAAAACGCCGGGAGGCAACGATCCGTCTCGATACGGCCACCAGATCCGATCCATCAAGAACACAGTGGGGATCGACGGAGCTAGTTTTTGCATTCGCAGAACCGCCATGCGGGAAAAACTCATCATCCGGACAGGCGCGATCCCGTCCGAGCGCGGATGGTCGAGTCCATAACGTGCCAGTACCGAAGCCAATTCCCGCTCGACATAGCCCCCGAACCGAACCGGGTGCTTGGTCTCGATCGCAAATCGGATGTCCGCGCGTTTGTCGAGCGCGACGGTCAACAAGGTCTCGAGGGTCAACAGTCGGGTGCGCGTGCCGTCGCCAGGTTCTTCGAAGTCGTGCCAGGTCGCGTTGCTGTAGTCATGCTGACTCAAGTCCGCGACGTTCCGTGTTGAAATGGATCCACGCCCATGGGAAGTGCGATCGATCCGACGATCGTGCACACATACCAACGTGCCATCGGACGTAAGGCGAACATCACACTCCAACGCATCGGCACCGTCCTCGATGGCTTGAACGTATGCGGCCAAGGAGTGCTCGGGTTCGAGAATCGAAGAACCCCGGTGCGCGACTACTTCAGGGCGGTGCCCGGTCATGACCGAAGCCTGGCATGGCCTCCAGGTTTAGCCCGTCATCCGCTACCGGGTGCGGGTCAACCCTCCTAGGAGTTCGCGGTCACCCTGCTCGATGCCTGTCCGGCAAGGTAGGCCAACCCAAAGGCGCTGAGCAAGCCGTTTCCGGCAAGGTACCCATCTGCGCCATGTCCGGAGATACCCGCAGCAGCACCACCTGCTGCATACAGTCCGCGCACTACTCCGCCGTCAGCCTTGAGCACTTGCGCGTTCCCATCGACCAAGAGGCCGCCTTGGGTGTGAAACAGCGCCGGCTGAACCTTGATGGCGATGTACGGGGCATGGATCACGTCTTCGAAGGCGGTGCGTCCAAAGTGATCGGAGCGTTCACCACGGGCAGCACTCGCAGCGTGCGCGAGCGTCTCCTCGAGGACCGACTCATCGACCTCGAGCACCGCAGCGAGTTCGGAGACATCCGCAGCCCGGCGTAGGGCTCCACTATCGACGGTCTCCTGATAGTCACGAAACGCCCTACACGCATCGTGGACGCGCTCGTCAAGAATCAACCACCCTCGAGCTCCCGGTTGCTGGGCCAGCATGGCCGCGTACTCGCTGTAGCCGCACGTCTCGTCACCGAATCGTCGTCCTTCGGTGTTCACCAGGACCGCGCCGTGCATGATCGTGGCCCAACCGGCCAAGGTGGCACCGTGCACGGCCAAAGCCGCATGCCCTTGATACGCATCCAAAAAGGCCGGCTTGGCTCCGTAGTTCCCAGCGATTCGGATCGCATCCCCGCGCGAGGCATCGCTGCCGTGGTAGACCGCATCGGCAATCTCCGGGATGTACTGACGAACCATGTCGGTATTGGCCCCGAATCCGTTCGTGGCCATCACAACCGAGCCGGTCAAGATCTCCTCGCGAGATCCATCGGGCATTTCCACGACCGCGGTCAGATCTCCAGTTTCGGGGATAGCGACGTCCATCAACCGTGCCGGCACGAGCATGTCGATGGAATCACTCGCGTCCACGCGCGAAAGCAAGTGGGCAAGGACGCGATCACCCTTACGACCCTCAATGGAGTGGCACCGATCGACCGAGTGGCCTGGGTAGTGGAAGTCGGTGATCAGGTGCAGGCCCACACCTTGGCTATCGGCCATCCATTCCACTAGTTCCGCACTCACCTCCGTCAACGTCTGCGTCGTCAACGGATCAGCACTGCCCTTGGTCTTCTTGGCAATATCGGCCGCAAAGAGCTCGGGCGAATCCTCCAAGCCCAGTTCGCGCTGCCACCTACTCCCGGCGCCGGGGAACATGGCAGTGGACATCGAGGTGTTGTTCCCTCGACGGAAATGCTCGCTCGCATCGATCAGGAGGACTCTCGAGCCGAGTTCTGCTGCCCGCAAAGCACCCGCAAGTCCTCCACCAGCCCCCGCGACGACGATGTCAACATCACTCATCGAGACTCCGCAGCTAGAGCTTCGAGCGCCTCCTGGGTCGGGTCAACCACGCGAACGCCCAGGCCCTCTTCGTCGACATCGACGGCCGAACAACCGTTGATGACGTTGCGCGCACCACGCTGCGCGAGCGCCGCGACAGCGTCGGTCATTGCCGCGTTCCACATCTCATGATTGGTAACCGCCTCGAAAGGAAGGTCCATGACCTGAATATCCACAAGATCTGCATCCATGCCGTACTCAACTACCCGGCGACGCAGTTCCTTGGCAATCGCCTGGTTACGCACGATGACGCCGTACGGCTCCCCGGACTTGGTCACCGACGTAATCGCCTGGTGTAACAGGCCACGCACGGCATCGTCACCCTTACTCGGAGCGAACGCTGGATCAAGAACACAATCGGGAAGGACGAGGTCGTAGTCGGCCCGATTGTTCGCCATGACAGCGGCTACGAACTCATCGCTTGCAAGCACGTCTTCATCGGTATTGAGCGCCGTTGGTGCCTGCGCAGGCAGGTCGACCACAGTGACCTCAACGCCAGGAGGTGACAAGCGCTGGTAGCGCTCTTGGCGACGAGCAAGTTCCTCGGTGCCCACGTGAATAGGGGTAATGGCCAAGATGCGCATAGTGTCTCCTTCTTCTGTTTCTCGCCTACGACGTTTTACCGACTTGTTTCGGTCCATTGGAGTAACGATGCGATGTCCGCAACGGACACCGCATCGGGGAGTTGCTCAGCGAACAACCACATCCGCTCGACAAGGGCATGAGCAATGAGTCGCTGACCCTTACCTCGCAGACCTTCAGGGCTAAGCGGTGCGTAGTCGCTGTCGCCAATCGGGTTGGGCACCTCGTCTTCGAAGGACGTGCCGTTCACAAGGCTGATACGAACTCGCGCGGCCCGTTCCTCCGGCAGCCGCTGGCTCAAGGCTGCGTCGTGACGCACCTCGACTTTGGTTGCGAGGGCCTTGGTGTCCGGGCTCTGCAGACGATCGGACGAGTGTTCACTGGGGGTTACCTGTCCGTATCGCAGGGCCACCGCCACGACGTATGGGATCGAAAACATGGCTGATAGCCGCGAGCCCGGATTGCTCGCCGACAAGCCAGCCGCGAGGTAGTGCGTGTCGACGGTAATGGTGTCAATGTCGTCAACGAGAACGTCCCGAAGTTGTGGATTGGCATTCACGAGAGCCAGCACTGCGTCAATGGGTGGATGGGTGAAGGCGCAGGCCGCATGCACCTTGAAGTAATTGCTGCGGGCATCCCAGCGGGAACCGAGTTCTTCTGTCAACGGGTCGGGATTCCACGATCCAAGGATTTGTCCGAGCACAGGTTCGGGTGTGCCAGTGCAGGAGGCGGTACCGGCGGCGGCGAGATAGGCCGACGCGATGCCCGACATCTGGGCGGCGCCCATCCACGAGTTGCGGACCAGGTTGCCATCGGTGGCACTCGAGAAGTGCCCGGCAATCCCCATGCCACTTCCATGGTCGATGGCAGCAGCGATCGCCGCGGCGTCAAGGCCCAACAGTTTGGCGCAGCCGGCGGCAGCCGCGGCAACGCCCCAATTGCCGTGCGGGTGGACTCCAGCATTGAGCGTTGTGGCTCGACCGAACCGCGCGGCCACCTCGTAGCCGGCGGCCACGGCCGTGGCGCATTGGGCACCCGAAGCACCACGGGCGATCGCGAGGGCCAACACAGCCGGTAGCACGTGTGCTGCCGGGTGACCCTTAGCAAACTTGTTGCCCTCATCCTGCTCGAGGGCAACCCCGACAGTGCCCAACATCCAGGCAGCCTGCTCGGGGGCTGTCGCAATACCGGTGCCAGGAATCGGGACCGGACCCGCGGGCATGGGCCAAATGTCGATGAGCGCTTCGTATTCAGGCAGTTGAGCACCGGCGCACGCAACAGTTAGGTAGTCCGCCCAAATCAGTTGGTGCCGTTGACGAACATCTTCGGGAACGTCGTCCCACGTGAGTTCAGCGACCCACGAGCTGAGTTCTGAGATCGCCTGAGAAGTGGGGGCGTGCACTACATGCCTAGGTAGGCCTGGCGGACTCGCTCATCGTCGAGCAGGTGGGTGCCCTTACCTTCGAAGGCGATCGCACCGTTCTCGATCACGTATGCGCGATCACTGATAGCCAAGGTGGCCGCCGCATTTTGTTCGACGATGAGCACGGTCACGCCGCTGTCTCGGATCTTTTGCACGGCCTCGAGTACCTGATTCACCAACTTCGGCGCCAAACCAATGCTGGGTTCGTCCAGCATCAACAACTTCGGGCGCGCCATCAGGCCGCGACCGATCGCCAGCATCTGCTGCTGGCCACCGCTCATGGTTTCCGCGTTTTGATTCTTGCGCTCGGCAAGAATCGGGAAGAGTTCGAAGACCTGGTCCAGGGCGTCCTTGCGCTCGGACTTCTTCGATGTCCAAGCTCCCATTGCCAAGTTCTCCTCGACGGACAGGACCCCGAAAAGTTCCCGACCCTCGGCGACCTGAACGAGTCCGCGAGCCACCCTCTTATCGCTGCGCATAGAGGTGACGTCATCGCCGTCGAACGTCACGGATCCGCCGCGCGCGTTCACCAGGCCGGAGATCACGCGAAGTGTGGTGGTCTTCCCCGCACCGTTGGCTCCGAGCAGCGCAACGATTTCACCGCGCTCAACGGTCATCGTGACGCCCTGAAGGATCTGCAGCGCTCCGTAACCGGCGGTGACATCAGTGAGCGTCAGCATCAGTCACCTCATCTCCGAGGTAGGCCTCGATAACGTCTGGATTCTTTGTGACTTCCTCCGGTGTGCCGGACGCGAGCATCTCGCCTTGGTTCAACACGATCACACGGTCAGACAGTGCCATGACGGCCTGCATCACGTGCTCGACGAACAGCAGCGTGGTTCCCTCGTCACGAATCGACAAAAGCAGATCGATGACCGGTTGACGCTCTGTGGGTACGAGTCCGGCCAGAACCTCGTCGAGCAGCAGCACACGGGGGTGCAGTGCCAGCGCACGAGCGAGCTCCAGCCGCTTGAGCCCCGCGGTGGGCAGATCCTTGGATGTACGAGTCGCATATTGACCAAGGCCCGTGCGTTGCACGATGTCCCACGCCTCGGCTTCTGCTTCCTTCTCGCTTTCACCACGTGCGGCCGCCGCCACAGCCACGTTCTCAACTACAGACATAGAGCCGAACGGCCGCATCAACTGGAAAGTGCGGACCATTCCAGCCCGGGCGAGACGAGCGTCGGACCAGCCGGTGACGTCCTGGCCTTCGTAGTGAACGGTGCCGGTCGAGGGTGGGAAGAGCCCAGCCATGCAGTTGAACAGTGTGGTCTTGCCGGCTCCATTGGGTCCGATGATGCCAAGGACCTCGCCTGGCTCGACGGTGAAGGACACGTCGTGCAATGCGCGCAAGCCCTTGAAGGACTTACCCATGTGTTCGACCGTGACGATCGGACTCATCGCTTCGTCACCTTCTCCTTGATGGTGCCGAAGACACCCTTGGGCAGGAACAAGATCACCAGGATGATCAAGATCGCGTAGAGCATCACGTCTAGGCCCGTTCGGCCCTGGAGGAATTCCAGGAACGGCGGGGGGTTGCGCAGAATCGCTGCAGTGACGTCATTCAACGGCGCGAGCAGAACCGACCCGACGATGGGGCCCCAGATGGTGCCGATACCACCGACAACCGGGATCAAGATCGCCTCGATGGATCGGTACGCCCCGAAGCCAAGTTCGGGATCGATGAACAGGTAGTACTGCGTGTAGAACACTCCGGCGACGGCACCGATGGCTCCACTCAGAGCGATTGCCGTCAGCTTGTATCGCAGAACCGGCACACCGAGGGAGGAAGCCGCCGTCTCGTCCTCGCGGATGGCGATCGTGAAACGTCCAGCCTTGGATCGCATGAAAACGATCGTGACGACCAGGCACGCCGCCATCAGGCCAAGTCCCAGCCAGAAGTAGTTCGGGCTACCGGCCGGGAACTGCATGAGCCACCAACTCGATCCCTGGATCAAGGGGACGTTCCATCCGACGGAAGCGTTCAACACCTCAGCGCTTTGCACGAGGATGCGCAACATCTCGGCGAACGCGAACGTGGCGAGAGCAAAGTAGGTTCCGCGGAGTTTGTACCGGAAGCACAGCCAGCCGACCACCACTCCGTAGACCGCAGCGACGCCCATCCCGGCCACCATGCCGATCCACGGGCTGATGCCGAGGTTCACCAGAAGAATCGAGGATGTGTACCCGCCGATCCCAAAGTAGGCCGCATGGCCGAAGGAGAACATTCCACCGAAGCCGCTCATGATGTTCCACGACATTCCGAGCATCGCGAAGATGAGCACACGTATGGCGATCGCTTCTTGACCTTGCTCGAGAAGGAGTGGCAGCGGGATGGCGAGGATCACGAGAACAACAACGGCGATCATGTTGCCGTCGAAGAACCGACGCTTCTTCAGGGGCGAGGGAACCGTCTGCACAAGTGTTTCGCTCATGTCAGGACCCACTCGAAAATAGGCCTTGCGGGCGCAGGAACAAAATCAAGACGAACACGATGAACACACCGAGCAGGTTGCTTTGGTCCGGGAACAAGATCCCACCGAACTGCTCGGCTAATCCGACGATCAAGCCACCGAAGACCGCACCGAGCACCTTGCCGAGGCCACCGAGGACGACGATGACGAATGCCGTGATGTTGAACACCTCTCCGGCCACCGGGGTTATCGAGATGATCGGTGAAACCAGCGTTCCGGCAGCGCCTGCGCACGCGATACCGAGTGCGAACGTGATGATGTAGATGCGCTTGGTATTGATCCCCACCAACCGCGCTCCGGTGGGATTAGCGGCCACGGCACGGATGGCTGTGCCAATCGGTGTGCGCTGCAACATGATGAAGAGCGCCAGCGCCAGAATCATCGCTCCGATGAAGGCGATAACGCGTGACTGAGTTGCCACCGCACCGAAGATGTTGAAGACACGGTCCTGTCCGGTCCGTACCGACTGCGGATTGCCGCTGAAGAAGAGCAGGAGTGAATTCTCAATCAGCAGCCCGATGCCCAAAGTGAGCAAGAGGGTGTTGGCATGGCTCTCACCCATCGCTCGGTTGATGATGAACTTCTGGATGACTGCACCGAGCACGAGTAGCAGGGGAACGCTCACCACGATCGTCAGGTACGGGTTCCAGCCAAGGTTCGACGACAGCACATACGTGACGTACATCCCCAGCGTCACGAACGCGCCGGTGGCGAAGTTGATGATGTGAAGGACGCCGAAAATGAGTGTCAAGCCAAGAGCAACGAGGCTGTAGACACCACCGGCTAGAAGGCCTGTGACCAGGGCCTGCGTGAGGATCAGCCCACTGCCGCCGGTACGCAGGTAGGCGAAGAAGAAGACGATGGCCGCAATGGCGACGGAAATCAGAATCGGTTTCAGAGCTGGGGGCAACCCACGCGCCGGAGCTGTCTCGGCGGGTGCATCAGTGACGGCCATGCCAACCCTTTCGTCCAGCATTTCTCGCGGGGAAGAGTGTGTTGGATCGTGCTCTCGGTGGGTCCGACGGGCGACCCGTCGGACCCACCGAGTAGTTCAGCAGTGACTTACTCGAAGCGCGGTGCGGATTCCGCAACGTTCTCCGGGTAGACCTGGACGATTGCGTCGTCCTGAACCTGCATCACGATCGGACTGCCGTTGACGTTCTCACCGGTCTCGTCGAACTGGATCGGACCGACGGTCGCGAGCAGTGAGTCGAGGTTGGTGGACGCAATGGCATCCCGCAGTGCCGCCGGATCATCCGAGCAGGACTGCTCGAGGGCATTAGCGATGACGCGAACTGCCTCGTAGGAGTGAACCGCGGAGGTCTTCATCTCCTCGCCGTAGGAATCAGCGAAACGGGTCGCGATGTCCTGCGTGGTCGGGTTTGTAACGTCGAGGTGGTAGTTGACGTTGAAGTAACCC
>JBDQFC010000032.1:0-17224 GCA_040266055.1 Candidatus Nanopelagicales bacterium
TCGCCATTGAGCGTGCTTCACTCACGTCATGCATCAGGATCCCCCACAAGGGTCACCCGGTGTCAGACGACGCGTTTTTCTCGCCGACGTCGGCGCGGCTGCTGCCGGCAGCACCACATGACACTGAATCGACGCGACCTCCTGCTCGCCACGGGGGTGGGCGTGGGAGGTCTGGCCGCGTCAGGTCTGGGCGCGGGCGCGGCCGCGGCCCTGATCAGCGGGCCCGCCGGCCCGACGGATGCCCCAATTCTGCGCAGCCGGAACGGTCGCCTGCGGGTCAACCTGACGGCGGGCACCGAGTCGGTCCTGGTCAACGGCGTGCCGACACCAGGGTTGCAGACCTTCAACGGGCGGTTCCCCGCTCCCACCCTCATCGTGCGCCCGGGTGACCGCCTGCAGATCCGACTCACCAACGACACCGCCGCGCTGACCAACCTCCACTTCCACGGCATGCACGTGTCCCCCAAGGGCCTGCAGGACAACGTCTTCGTGCAGATCGACCCGGGAGGCACCCGCGCATATGACGTGCGCATTCCCAAGGACCACCCGTCCGGGCTGTTCTGGTACCACCCGCACTTCCACACCGAGACCGGTCCTCAGGTGTGGGCCGGTCTTTCGGGACTTCTCATCGTCGAGGGAGGTGCCGCCGCATTGCCTCAGGTGGCCAGTCTTCGACGCCATGCCTTCGGCATCCGCGAGGGCGGACTCGGACCCGACGGAGCATGGGCCGAGTACACCTCGCTGACTCCGGCGACCAGCACGCTGTACGTCAACGGCCGCGTGAACCCGCGCATCTCCATGAGACCGGGCGAGACGCAGTTCTGGCAGCTGGGAAACATCGGTGTCGCCGCCTACTACGAGATCGGTCTCGACGGCCACGAGTTCACCGTCGTCGAGGAGGACGGTGCGATGGTCTGGCGGACCTGGACGACCGACACCCTTGTCTTCCCTCCCGGCAAGCGCTACGGCGTGCTGGTGACGGCTCGACGCAGGCGCGGGACCGTCCAGCTGCGTCAACTCGGTTACGACCAGGGCAAGGATCTCTGGCCAGAGTTCCCTCTCGTGCGCGTGGCCATCGACGGGGAGCCGACCACCAGCGTCACAATCCCCCAAGACCTCGCCGATCCACCGCCCTGGCTTCAGGACGACATCGCCCACCGTCGTGTCCTCACACTTAGTCAGGCCATCGTCGACGGCGCCCCGGAGTTCTACGTCGACGGCAGGCTCTTCGACAACCTCACCTTCCAAGACGTCATCCAGGTGGAGCTCGGCACCACCGAGGAGTGGATCATCCGCAACGCCTCATCCGTCTACGCCGGGGCCGCGCATGACGAGCAGCATCCCTTTCACATCCACGTCAACGACTTCGCCGTGGTCGAGACCGGCGACTGGGATCCCATCACCGATGTGGTGAGCAACCGTCAGCGCATCGTCCCGCGTAGCACCGCTGACACCGTGAACGTGCCTTGGAACGCCTACGTGCGGTTCCGCACCCACTTCGCCGACTATGTCGGCCGCAGCGTCTTCCACTGCCATCTGCTGTTCCACGAGGACCACGGGATGATGGGAATCTTCGACATCGTGAATGCGGAGGGGGAAGGCGTCGGCCGTGACCAACGCCTTCCCACCCATCACCACTGATGACAGCCGCACCTAGGCGACGCTGACCTTCCCGTCACTGGGTTGATCGCTGCCCTTCGCGCAGAATCCGAACATCGCACTTATGCCACCGGCTGGGATGCTCTCCGCCCAGGCAGGAGGCGTCACCGTGACGAAGTCACCGGACTGAACAACGGAGCCATTCCACGATGCCGTCATGGTGGTACTCGTCGGCAACCTGAACGACAGCGTCCACGGGGCACTGGCCTCGGCACCGCCATTGGTGATGACAACCGAACGGCAATAGCCGGACGCCCACGTGGTGTCGTCTGCGAAGGCGGCTGTCAGGCTCGAATCCGACGCACCGCCAACCGGCAACGACGCAGAAGTCGATTCCCGGGACGGCTCAGGTTCCGGTGCGAGAGCCGGTGCCACCGTGTCAACACCATCGGACTTCACGCCGAGAGCCGTCGGTGTCCCCGAGCCAGTCAGGCACATACCCGTGTCCGTGAAGGTTCCACCCGCAGGAGCCCTCCCCCAGGACGGGACAGCGATCGTCAGGGTCGAGCCCGTGAGGGACGCATCGCCGTTCCAGACCGAGCTCACCGTCTGCCCCGAGCCGAGCCGGAGCGAGATGGACGTGAGCTGTGCTGTACTACCGCCGTCATTGCGGACGACCACGTGGCCGCACCAGCCACCGTCCCACGTCGAGTCGGTGACGACGCTCATGGCGAGCACACCGTCCAAGACAGGTGACGCATCACCGTCATCGACGGAATCGGCGTCGATGGGTTCGGTATCGATCGGGGTCCGCCGCACAACACCGCCGAAGTCCATGGGCTGGCGGTCCATTAAGTCCGTCAGCAGATCCATCTTGTCGGCGTGGACGGTGGTCCAGTCGTCCTTGAGGACCCCACCGGTGTCTCCGGAGTTGGGATTCCAGGACCAGAAGGTCCAGCTAATGCCACGGGAGCCGAGGTAGTCGGCAAACTGGCGGATCCAGCGTCCTTCGACAGTGTCCAGTCCGACGTTCTTGGCACCGAACTCGCCCACCAGCAGCGGTGCGATGGCCTGCTCCTCGATGTAGCCGAAGCCGGCATCCCATCGGCTCTGCAGGATCGACGCCATGTTCGGATCGCTGAACCACGGCTGCGCGAAGACGCCCGGCCCATACTCGTGCGGGGAGTAAACGAGCTTATTCGGCTCCGTCAGCCGGACCGGGTGAGTGCGAACGCCTTCGAGATTTCCACCCCACCAGTGCCTGTCAAGCTTTCCACCAGCAACGGGCGCCTCGATGCCCTCGACCACGATCAGCAGGTCGGGGTTTTGAGCCAGCACGGCGTTGCCGGCCACCTGCGCAGCACGGCGCCAGTCCGTGGCTCCCCCGGTACCCCAAGTGGCCTGGCCATGCGGCTCGTTCTTCAGGTCCGCGGCGATGACCTGCGGCTCACCGTCGTACCGCTCCGCCAGCTTCTTCCAGGCCTTCACCCAGTCGGTCTCGGTGTACCCGTCCTGGCCGTACCAAAGCGGATACATGAAGCCGTCATCCGCCAGGGAGTGGTTGTCCAGGATGACCATGAGGCCCTGGGCTCCAGCCTCATCGATGATGATGTCCATGACCTGCTGCGGAGTCTTGCCCTGAAGCGCGGCATTCCTGCCACCGCCGAAGTCGATGCCGCTGGTCGTCGACGACTCCAGTGCTTCAAGCGAGAACGGCATGCGGATCGTGTTGAACCCCTGCACCTTGATCTGGCGCAGCATCTCGCGGTAGTCCCGACTCCATAGACCGTGCGGGGCATGGTTGGCTGTCTCGAAACCGAACCAGTTGACGCCTTGCAGCACGACGGTGTCGCCATTGGCGTCGACGATGTCACTGCCATCGGTGGACAACGGCAGGGCTGGCAACCCGGACGCCGCCTGTGCCACCGGCGCAAAGGCCAGCGGACTGGTCACGCCGATCGTGACAGCAAACATTGCCGCGACGATGCGTGACCACCAGGCACCGTGGGTAGGCGGTGCCCCGGTGAGTCCGGCAATTTGGTCCTTCATGGCAACTCCTCGACTGTTGGAACGCTTGGTGCGTACGGACTCTTCGAGATAAGGACGGGCCCTGTTCTGTGCCGGTTCCGAGAGGGGTCAGGACACGTACGGTTTCCCGCACGGGGTTTTCGACTTTTCCAGATTTTGCCGATCACGGGTTCAGGTGACATTGCCCCCGTGAGTGTGGGAACGAGGCCCACTCCAACGACGCGTTCAGCGTGTCCCCGACCAACCCATCATTGGCTCCGGGTTCGCACGAAAACCGAGCACTTCTTGTAGGTGACGCATCCGGGTACATAGATGCACTGACTGGCGAAGGTTTGCGTTTAGGTTTCGCCGAAGCCGAGGCGGCTGTGGACGCCGTTGTTGCTGACGAGCCAGAACGCTACGAACATGCCTGGCAGAAGGCCACTAGGTCCTATCGGCTTATGACCGGGGGTCTGTTGTGGGCCTCATCTCGTCGGGCAGTTCGACCATTGATCGTGCCAGCCGCGCAGGCAATGCCTGGAGTCTTCACCGGCATCGCGTGTTTCTTCCGCACACAAGACGGGCAGGCTCCGAGCCCCAGAAACGACGAAACCCCCGCGGGAAACCCGCGAGGGCGTCGCTTACTGAGTTTTGTCAGTTCACTAAGTGAACTAACCCGTGTGGGTGGTTCACAAAACTCTCAAGTCCCCTGGCAATCCAGCACAGCGTGTTCCTTCGGCACACAAAACGGGCACAGGCTGAGCAGAGGGGATAGGCGCGACGGCTTACGGCTAGGACATCGGCACTTGGAGAAAGACGGCGAGGAGCAGACCTAGCGTGGCCAGGATCGCCAAAGTTCCCAGCACGGTCAGCCTCGCCTGACTCTTCGGGGCCGCCATCCACGCCCGCAAGACTCGCCGGACTGTCGGACCCGTGATCCACGAGACGCTGGCAACGGCCACCAGGTTGGACAGCAGAAGCATCGCGGCGAACGGCAGGGTTACCCCTCCCAAGAGCAGCGAGATGATGAAGATGGCCGGGTACAGGGCCAACACTGTCGATAGCCAGATCTTCCACGTCGGTGCTGGGACTGCGTGCGGATCGGGCCGGTACCAGAACGGCGTCAGGTAACGCTCATCTGTCCCGTACCGATCCGTGCTGTCGACAAGGCTCTGTAGGCGTGCGTGAAGGGCTTTCCAATCAATGCTGTCCAGCCACTGACCGAGGCTGTCCGAGGAGTCGAAGCGCACCACGAGTGTGTAGAAGTGCTGTCCGCCAGCGACGGGTTTGATGACTTCCCGTGACATGAATCCAGAGAAACCCATCTCGATTCGGCCTGAGTCGACCAGCCACGCCTCATAGTCAGCGATCTTTGAGGCAGGGACCTGATGAACGGCTACCAAGGTCTCGGGCTGGGTTGATTCCATCGCATGCGGCATATGCCACAGGCTATGACGCCATCATCGACCTCCCCCGTGGTTTGAAGGAGTCAGTCGGAACTGAAGGATGCGCGGCAGCATCCCTATACGCAGCTCACAGGCTCAAGGCCTCGACCATCCATACGTTCTCAGCCGGTGTTACGAACAGGAGCCTGTTCAGCCGTTCGCGAAGACTCGCCCGCGAACCTCGCCCACGTACTGCACGGGCATCTGGCTGACCGCCTGGGCGCGAATCGCTTCTTGCTTCTCGCGGGCAACGTCGGCCGTCTCCTCATCGGGATACACCGTCACGACCCGCATGGATCGTTCGTCGGTCTCCACGAAGTGCACGCTGACCGCACCCAACGCCATGATGCCCGGGACGAAGGCGCTCCTAACGGTCTCTTCGAGCTCGTCGCTCAGCCCTTCGGTTGTTGTCCACTGGCTGATAACACAAAACATGAGGACTCTTCCACTAATGGGCGCGCGTCGCGCACGACCGGTGAGGCACCAGTCTTCCCGAAGGCAACGGCGTTGCCCGCCCGATCGTGCGAAATCTAGGTGACGGCTGCATGAAACATCCGCGCGCTGTTGAGCGCGAATGCGGCAGTGCGCCGCCGCAGGTCAGAGCTTGTCGGCCCAGGTTCCGGCAAACTCAAAACCTTCGACCGTCTCGTCGCCCTCCACCCACGCGTCGTGTCCAGGCATGACCGAGTAGGCATCTCCGGCTGCATACGTACTTTCGGTGCCGTCGTCGTGAATGACGCGAACACGCCCCTTCGTCATCACACCAAGGTGGCGAACCTGGCAGGAGTCGGTACCGACCATCGGCTTGATGTGTTCTGACCAGCGCCAACCCGGCTTGATGCGCATCCGTGTCACCTTTACGTCGCCGAACTCAACCACCGCGGCTTCGCCTAGGCCGTCTGGAAGGACGTTGTTGATCTCAGCACTGTCAAAGCTCTTGACCTCAATGTTTGCCATGACCATCAGCGTAGGCCGATTCACCCCTGTTGACCAGATGCTTCAGGAGAACTTTCCATTTCCTCTTGACGATGTGCTGATAGGTGATTGGAGTCGTGCCGGTTCGCGGCGTGCTGTTAGAAACTGCTGGACGCGCCCCGCGTGATATTCGCCTGACCGAAAACAAACTCCGTGACCCTCGCGTGAAGCTCCGGCGCTCTCGCACCGCAGTCGAACATCGAAACTAAGCGCCGGAAACGACGAAACCCCCGCGGTGTTGTGGTCACAGTTGAGCGTAGACCCGGCAATCGGGGTGGGACCCCGACGAGCCCTTCATAAGCTCCGATTGCGCACGGAAACCGAATAAGGGAAGTCCACGATTCAGAGGGTTCACCCTTGAGCGTGATTCACTCACGTTGTGCATCAGGATCTCCCACAAGGGTCAGTTGGAGTTCGACTACGCGCCGGAGTGGATCCGCGGGTGCTACAAACTTAGGCGGGGTTGGAAAGGTTAAACCGGCTACCGGATTTGGTGTCGTTCCTACCGGCACCCGACCTGGAACAGGCGCACGCAAGCCTGCTGGTTCCCGTAGGTCCGGTGTTCACCCGATGAACACACCCACGGTGGCGCTCGGTGGGCGCCGAAGCAAAGCACTGTCGAATGTTCCGCGTATCCGCCAGGTCCGATCCACGATCAAGGAGCCAAGAAGCACCGTCGCCCCACGCTGAGAGAGTCACTTTCCCGGGGTCGTGTTGCCAGCGGGCTTGAATTGCCCCCGGCCCGTCGGGAGTGATGGTTGCGCGCGTCATCGCAGTGGGCTCTAGCCGAATCGTCGGATCCCCTGCCAACATCCCCAGCGGCGCAAGAGACAAGCGAAAGTCGACCCCTGGTGCACTGACCTGCATAGGAACCGACACGTCACCCTCCTTCGACTCCGTGTTGGCCGAGCACTCGACTACGCCAAGGGGTTATGAACTCCCGGGAAGCTACGGTTCCGTCAGAATCCGAAAAGCCAATGTGGCGTGCTTCCGCACCGTCTCGGGGTTCTCACCGGCAGCGATCCGATTCAAGATCAGGTTCAACTGCGCGTCGATGTACCCGGCGGTCGTCTCGACTGAATCAGGCAAGGAAATTTCCCCTCGCTGGGCGCACTTATCCAGCCACGTGGTGAAAACTGCCACGCCTTGATCGCAAAGTCTGTCAACGTGCTCACCGGTTTTCGGCCCTAGACGGCCACGTGCGGTGCGCATTTTTGCGAACATGCACCCCGCAGGTGATTCGGGTGACGCCGGCGTGATCGCGTACTCGATCATGGAATCCAAGGTCTGCCGGAACGGGCGATCTTCGGTGAGGGTCGCCATCACCGGAGCGAGCACCGTTTCGTAATAGCGGGTCAATGCAGCGTCGAGGAGTTCATCTTCGCCGCCGAACTCCCGATAAAGACCCGGCTTGGAGATATTCGCCCGCCGGCAGATCTCGTTGACCGAGACCGCCTCGATGCCCTCGCGCCAGTAACCATCCATAGCAACCTCGAGCGCGTGATCTCGATCGAACGTCTTGGGTCGCCCGCGCGCCCGCTTCACCGGCTCACTCGACATCGAGGTTCCTATCCCCTTGAGTTTCGAACTAATCGGTACTCAAATCTTGACACGAACGACGACACAGAGAAAGATACCAGTCGGTACGAAACAGTTCACCGTGCACCGCACCCGACTGCACCCCCGGCGACCAGAGAGAGAACAGACATGACCACACGCGTTTTGGTTACCGGCATCAGTGGCTACATCGGTCAACACGTTGGTGCCGAGTTGCTGCGCCAGGGCTACGAGGTGGTGGGAACCGTCCGATCCACTTCGAAGGTTGACCCCACAAGAAGGGCGATCGAGACCGTAGCTCCGGTGGACAAACTCAGCTTCATCGAAGCTGACCTGCTCAGCGACAACGGATGGGACGACGCCGTTGCCGGGTGCACGTACGTCATGCATGTGGCATCACCCTTCATCATGGCCGCACCCGCTGATGAGAATGAGTTGGTTACCCCCGCCGTTGAAGGCACCAAGCGGGTAATCCAAGCCGCCCAACGCGCTGGAGTTGAACGGTTGGTACTCACCTCCTCGACAGTTGCCATCATCGCCGGCAAGGACAACGGCCGGTACGGACCGGACGCATGGTCGGACACCAGCGCCGGAATCGGTGCCTATTCCAAGAGCAAGACTCTCGCCGAGCGAGCAGCGTGGGAGATCAACCGGGACCACGCGATGGAGCTCACGGTGATCAACCCCGGTGGGGTATTCGGGCCGTCGTTGGGTGCCCAACCGGACAGCGCAAGCGTGATGATCGTCTCGGACCTAGTCAACGGGAAGATGCCGATGATTCCCGATCTCGCGCTCGGCATGGTCGATGTTCGTGACGTGGCCCGACTCCACGTCACAGCGTTGACAGCCACTCAGGCCGCAGGCCAGCGGTTCATCGCGGCCACGGAAGAGCCAATCGAGATGGCTTCTCTGGCGGCGACACTCAAGCAGGCCGGCCATACCAAAGTCCCTTCACGAAAAGCACCGAAAATCTTGCTGCAGCTGATGAGTCTGTTCAATAGCGACGTCCGAGGGATGCTGCCCCTAGTCGGTAAGCGCATCTACCTGGATAACACCGCTACTTTCGAAGTGCTGGACTGGCAGCCGACGCCGGTTGAGGAGTCGATCACGGAGATGGCCGCGTCACTGCCGAAGTAGGAGTCCAAGGAGCGGTCGCGAAGTCGCAACTCGCCACCCAATCACGGAAGCGGCGAAGACGTTGAGCCGATCCTCGATGTGATCATCAGGATCCCCTAACACTTCCTAGTCAATGATCGAATTCCACTCACGTGCGGGCGCAACCAGTGCTGATCCACTAGCCGAGCCCACATGGATGATGATGGGCGCGGGATCTGGAAGCGTTACGTACCTGGCGGGAAACTGTCCGGTCGCTACGTTATGCGGCCACATCCACGAGGAATGCAGTTCGACAACCAACTCATCCCCCGCCCGCAACAACGTCAAGGACGCATGCATAGGGATGCGCAACCGAGTGGGTTCGCCGATCACCAGCGGCTCACTCACCTTATGGCTGAGCACCGGAGCACCCTCGACACTCTCCGCTTCATCTACCCTCCGCTGGCTTGCTCGCAGGAAACCCTGCGTTATGGCAACTCGATTGCCGGCGGAAGCCAATTGGCCCGCCAGATTCGAGGACGTATTGCTCTTGCCCGTGCCTCCACGGAAAGAGTGGACTGAAATCACCGTGGTCATAAGTGGCTCCTGCAGGTAGTGGCTGATCTGTGACGATAGGGAGCCCCCAAGGGCTGCGCCACTGTGGAAACACGGTGGTGATCAGGTCCACGCCGCGTATGCCTCGGGGCAGAACCACACGCGGGTGGCCGGTGCTCTCGAGCGGCGGATACGCCATGACGTGATCACGCTTTGCCGGTGATTGCGCGCAGCATCGTCAATTGCGACTGATTCTGACGCCTAAAAACAACTAAACCCCCGCGAGAAACCCGCGAGGGCCTAGCTGTTCGAGTTTTGTCAGTCCACTTCGTGAACTAGCCCTTGTGGAGGTGCCGGGAATCGAACCCGGGTCCGTGCAGGATCTTTCCGTTCTTCTACGTGCGTAGCCGTGCTGTCGCTTTCTCGGCCCCCGCGCTTTGTACGGCACTTCGCGGTGGCGGCCCAGTCACTGTTTGGTTTTCCGCCCGCTCCCGTGACCGGAGCGCTTGGTGAGTCCCCTAGCGACGTCAGACCCCAATTCGGGGACGCATTGGGCTGACGGCAGATTAATTACTTATGCCGCGAGGGCGTAAGCGTCTGCAGACTGCGTCTTTTTGGCAGTTATTTGTTTCCCAGGATGTTTAACGAGATCACCTGAGCTTCTCGGCACGCTTCTCCGGGCAGAGCGACTGTCCGTCGAAACCTGTCACCCCCTGTTGAGTTATGCCTCAATTGTACGCCTGCTCTTGTGGTGCTTGATCACGCGTCCGTGACCACGTGGGCTTCCCCCTGGGAATCAGGGGTGCTGTGTCGGGGCAGTCGAACGACGAGCGCACCGATGATCACGGCCACGGGAATTGTGATGCTGGCCAAAAGGACTGCTGTGTAGTTGCCCGTCACGTCATGTCCCAGGGAGAACAGGACCGGACCGATCGCGGCACCGGCGATTCCCACTGATGTGACGACACCGCGGATCGCGCCGATGTGAAGGGTGCCGAAGTAGCGGGGCAGTTCCGTCGCCTCGACGACGCGCATGGCTCCTCCGGCAGCACCAATCATCATCCCGAAGGAGATCGCGATGAATCCTGGCGTGACGATCGTTCCTGTGAGGAGACCGCCGACCATCATGGTCATCGAGACCACGAGAACGATGCGAGGTGAGACGCGGTCCGCGAGGGCGCCGATTCCGAGTGTTGCGACCAGAGTGGCCAAAGTTTGCGGGATGAAGTTCGCGGCTGCTTCGGCGGGAGTGAGACCACGACTACCGAGCAAGTCAATCTGGTGGAAAACAACAGCCGTGGTGATCGCCGAAATGGTCGCAACGGCGGCGGTCACGAGCCAGAAGAAGCTCGTTCGAAGTGCGTCTTTTCGGGTGACACCCCAGACCTCGGTCGATGCGCCCTCCGGGGCAGGATCACCATCAACGTGCTGTCCGATGTCGCTGGGTCGATTCCGGACGCCAATAAGAGCGATCGGAAGAACGATCGCCCACACGATCAACCCCTCGACGACCCAGGCTGTGCGCCAGCCGTGGTCGGCGATCAGGCGCTCACCCAGAAGTGGGATAAGGGTCATCCCAACTCCTCCGGCCGCAGCCACGATGCCCATGGCGAAACCACGCTTGCGGGTGAACCACAAGGCGACTGCTGTGGTGGCCGTGAGATTCAACGCGCCTTGCCCCATCATCCGGATACCGATGAAGCCGACGGTGAGCCCGACGATGTTGGCAACGAGGGACATCCCGATCAACAGGCCACCGAAGATCGCTCCGATGATCGCCATGGTGCGCCGCACGCCGTATCGGTCGATCGCCTGACCGATCCATGGCAACGCGAGAGCACCGACCAACGTGCCGATGAGGTAGGCGGTGGTCATTTGCGTTCGCGTGATTCCCAGATCGTTGATCATCGGATCGACGAAGACCGAGACTCCGTAGGTCTGACCCGGACCCGTCAGCGCCAGAACAACCGCGGCGAAGGCGACCATCCGCCAGCCGTAAAAGCCCTTGTGCGGGGCGGGAATCAAGGATGTTCCCGAGAGAAAACTCACCTGCTACTCGATCCCCTTGTCGCGTCGTCCGACTGCCCGTTGCGCTTCACGCTTTGCCTCGCGTTCGGCGATCGCGTGGCGCTTGTCGTGGCTCTTGCGGCCGCGGGCGACAGCAAGTTCCACCTTCGCGTAGCCGTCTTTGAAGTAGAGCGAGAGGGGTACGAGGGTGATGCCCGTGTCCTTCACCTTCCCAGCGATTCGCCTGATCTCTTCCTTATGAAGAAGGAGTTTGCGTGAACGACGCGGCTCGTGGTTGGTCCACGTTCCGAGGTCGTACTCAGGAATGTGGACTCCCTTGAGCCAGATCTCGCCGTTGTCGTAGAAGCCGTAGCCGTCGGTGATAGTCGCCCGACCAGCCCGCAGGCTCTTGACCTCCGTGCCCGTGAGTTGCAGTCCCGCCTCGTAGACATCTTCGACCGAATAATCGTGGCGTGCCTTGCGATTCTGCGCGATGACTTTCTTACCTGTCTCGCGTGGCATATCAGCGATCTCCGAGCTTGGCGTGCTCTTCGAGCAGGTCACCCTTGCGCTGCTCTGACCAAGCGATGAGCATTAGGACAAGGGAGATGACCGCAAAAACAAACACCCACAAGTACAGGTAGATGTCTATAGCTGCACCAATGGGCGGGCTGCCTGGAAGGTAATTGCGCAGTAGCGGGAGGGCAAAGAGAATTGCGCCGTTCCAAGTCAGCAATGCCACTTCGAAACGCCGTCGGTTCGTGACGGTTAACAGGGCCGCAATAAAAGCCAAGACCGCAACGGATATTGCCATCCCAAGCAGGACAACGGCGAAAGCTTTCGTAGAGAACGCCCGATTCAAATCGATGAGAGCGATGGGGACGCCGTCTTCTTCGGTAATGCTCGCGTTGATGTCCCAGCCGCTCACCGACCCATTGACGTCTAGCGACGACGTGAGGGTTCCAGTGGTCTCGTTGACGCCCCCGGCCCCGCGTTCGAACGTCTCGACCAACATGGACGTGAAACCAGTGTGCGAGTCGAGAGGATATGCCGAAACCTCTCCCGAGGTTCCGACAGCGACCTCGGCGTAGCCAATCGGCTCACCCTTGGCAAAACGAACCTCATGGGTCCCATCGTTCGCAAAAATCGTGACGCGAACTCCCTGATTCAGGCGATTGCCATCATCGAGTAGGTCGGCATTGCTCATAAGGAACTGAAATCGCATGGTGAGCGTGTTTGTTCTAGCGTCGAACTCCACCGGTTCGGCCATCGACAAGACATCCGGTTGATCAACAGCGGAACTCGACGTAACGGTCAGGTCGCCCTCAACCTGGTACGCCCGAACCACAAGCACGTAGGCGATGACAAAGATGAGCATTGAAACGATCGCGACGATGATTCCCCGCGTGGACAGCCGGCGCGGACGCGGATGAGCCGAAAGAGCGGACAGCGATTGTTGGCCCACGGCGCACCTCCGACCGACCTTGACGATTGACCGTCGGCCGTCTACGCGGCCGCGTCGCTAGCAGGGAATCGGAGAACGTGCTCCACCGAACCAGCCCCGAGGATCATACGGTGTGCCGTTGATGCGAACTTCGAAGTGCAGGTGATTGCCCGTTGACCAGCCGGTCGTGCCGACCGCGCCGATGACGTCGCCTTTATTCACAACCTGACCAATCTTGACGTTGGTCGAAGACATGTGGGCGTAGAAAGTGGTCATACCGTCTCCGTGCACAAGCATGACTGCGTTGCCATATGCACCGCCGCTGCTGATGGTGGCCACCGAGCCGTTGTCCGCGGCGACGATCGGGGTTCCTCCAGGGGCCGCGATATCCCAACCGGTGTGGCAGGACTTGCGCTTGAAGATCGGGTGAATACGGGGGCCGGGATTCGATGACGGGGTGCCGCTGGTGGGCATCATCAAGGACCCGGTAGCGGTGAACGCGGGCGCCGCCGCCGGAGGTGGTTCTTCACCCCGCTTACGCGCTTCCTCGGCCGCCTTACGAGCTGCCTCCTCGGCTGCCTTGCGTCGTCGCTCTTCTTCGGCCGCGGCCTTGCGGGCAGCCGCAGCGAGACGCTGTTGCTCGGCGACGAGATCCTCATAGCGCTTCTTTACCTTGGACTTGAATGCCTGCGCTTGACCGAGAGCGGCCTTGCGCTCCTTGCGGAGTTCGGCAACCTTGGCCTGCTTCTCCTTGGCTTTGCGAAGCGCGGACCGGGCGTCCTCGAGGGCCCGCTCGGCTGCAGCGTCCTCGGCCTCCGCTTCGAGACGCAATGCTTCGAGACGCACTCCCTGCATCACGAGGTCTGCTTCGGTCTGCGTCAACGACTTTTGGACACCGGCCTGCATACGGCTGACCGTGTCGACGCTGGCGAGACGAGCCTGGAAATCACCGGGGCTACTCGCGTCGAGCACGACTTCGATTTCCGCGAGCGGTCCGCGGGTGTAGACGGCGCGGGCCATGTCGTCCATCTGGCCATGGATGTCGTCGAGCTTGCCTTCCACCAGGACTTTCTGCTGCTGAGCAACTTGCAGTGCCTGGCGGGCGCGCATCGCTCGGGCCTCGGCGGCCTGAGCTTCCTCGCGCGCAGCGCGGGCTTCCTCCAGGGCCTCCCGACGGGACTCCCGAGCCGCCTGCCAACGGGCGTCCACGTCCTTGAACGTTGCGACGGCCTTCTTGACCTTCTTGCCGGCCTTGGCGAGGGCATCTTCCGTCGCGTCGATTTGCGACTCGACGTCGCGCTTCTCGGCCTTGAGCTCAGAACTGGACTTCCCGGAGTCCTTGTCCGCCGGCAGCAAGGCTTGAGCCGGTCCGGTCAGGACCGAAGCGGAGAGGCCAAGACCCGCCAGGAGGAGCGCAGGGGTCAGCAAGCGGCGGGGAAGCACCCGCCAAGGATAACCCCAGAAGTCACATAAACCTCAGTTGTCACACGCGGAGGTACTTGCGCAAAGTGAAGAAGGCCGCCAGCGAGGCCAGGATGATGCCCGTTAGGAACAGGATGGGGGCGATGGCCACCACGGCGTCCCAACCCACGAAAGCGGTGAACTGGAAGGACGGAGCAAGAACTCGGTCGATCACGAAGCTCTTGACCGCCACCAGGCCGACCACGGCCAGTCCCGCCCCGAGGGCCGCAGCAACTGCGGCTTCGAGGAGGAATGGCAACTGGATGTAGAAGTTCGACGCCCCGACGAGCCGCATGATGCCGGTCTCCCGGCGTCTGCTGAATGCCGCAACGCGCATCGTGTTCACGATCAGCAAGACAGTAACCACAAGCATCACGATCGCAATGATCAAGGCGATGGCCTGAAGGCCGTTGAGTAATCGGAAGAACTTGTCGAGGATTTGCCGTTGGTCGTTGACTTGTTCGATGCCGGGCCGTCCAGCGAACGCCGAAGCCACAACGTCGTACTGCGTGGGATCGGCCAGTTTGACGCGGAAGGATTCCGGCAGCGCCTCAGCGGTCACGTTCTCCACGATCGCGGAGTTGGCGAACTGCTCACGGAAGCGCTCGTAGGCCTCTTCCTTAGGCTCGTAGTAGACCTCTTCGACCAGCGGGCGCAGCGACTCCAGATCTGCGCGGATCTGGTCGCGCTGGGCGTCGGTGACGGCACCGCTGGCGCAGGAAGCAGCATCACTGCCTCGCGCGCACAAGAAGATCGAGACCTCGACTTTGTCGTACCAGAAGTCCTGCATGGTCGTCACCTGCGCGCGCACGAGGAGGCTGACACCGAACAACGCGAGCGAGACTGCAACGGTGATGATGACCGCGAAGGTCATCGTGAGGTTCCGGCGGAGCCCAGCGCCAACTTCGCTGGTGACGAATGTCGCGCGCATTAGCGGGCGTATCCGTAGACACCACGCGACTGGTCGCGCACTAGGTGGCCAGTCTCCAGTTCGATAACGCGCCGCCGCATCTGGTCGACGATCTGGGCATCGTGCGTGGACATGATGACGGTGGTCCCCAGACGGTTGATCCGATCGAGCAACTTCATGATTCCGATCGAAGTGTTGGGATCGAGGTTTCCGGTTGGCTCGTCGGCAATCAACAGCATCGGGCGGTTGACGAACGCCCGGGCGATGGCCACCCGCTGCTGCTCACCACCGGAGAGTTCGTCCGGACGTCGCTCGATCTTGTCCTCGAGCCCCACGACTTCCAGGACTTCGGGGACGACCTTGCGAATGTGCGAGCGCGGCTTGCCGATGACCTCAAGGGCGAAGGCCACGTTCTCGAACACGCTCTTATTGGGCAGCAACCGGAAGTCCTGGAACACGGTGCCGATCTGACGCCGAAGTGCGGGGATCTTCCAGTTGGAAAGCCGGTTGAGTTCCTTGCCCAGCACCCAGACCTGTCCGGAGTTAGGGCGCTCCTCTCGCAGGACGAGCCGCAGGAATGTGGACTTACCCGATCCGGACGGTCCGACGAGGAAGACGAACTCACCCTTCTCGATCTCCAAGGACACATCGTCGAGCGCCGGCCGGTTTTGGCTGGCGTAGGTCTTGCTGACGTGGTCGAAGAGAATCACGGCTGCCTCGGGGTCGGGGGAATGCGTTCGCGGGCCATCGGCAGTCTAAGCACAGGCTGGTCACGAGACCGTCAGGACGCGGCCGCCTGTTGCCTACGCCACCTGATCCCCGAGGCAACGAAATCGTCGATCTCGCCATCGAGGACCGCCTGGGTGTTACCCGTCTCTTGCTCGGTCCGGAGGTCCTTGACCATCTGGTACGGATGCAGCACATAGGAGCGCATCTGGTTTCCCCAGGATCCGGACGAATCACCTTTGAGGGCGTCAATCTTGGCTTGTTCCTCTTGGCGACGACGCTCAAGCAACTTGGCCTGCAAGATGCCCATCGCGGTCGCCTTGTTTTGCAGCTGTGAGCGCTCGTTCTGACACGACACCACGATTCCAGTTGGGATGTGGGTCAAACGGACGGCGGAGTCGGTGGTGTTGACGCCCTGGCCACCCGGGCCGCTGGACCGGTAGACGTCCACGCGGAGATCGTCCTCCGGAATATCAACGCTCTCGGTCTGCTCGACCACCGGAATGACTTCGACTCCGGCGAACGAGGTCTGCCGGCGACCTTGGTTGTCGAACGGCGAGATCCGCACGAGCCGATGCGTTCCCTGTTCCACCGAGAGCGTTCCGTATGCGTAAGGCGCTTTCACCGCGAAGGTCGCGGACTTGATGCCCGCCTCTTCTGCGTAGGAAGTGTCATACATCTCTACCGACCAGCCATGGCGTTCGCAGTAGCGCAGATACATGCGCATCAGCATCTCTGCCCAGTCCGCGGCGTCGACTCCCCCGGCCTCCGAGCGAATAGTGACGAGAGCCTCGCGTTCGTCATACTCACCGGACAACAACGTGCGGACTTCGAGGTCACTGATGTCCTTCTCGAGCGACTCAAGTTCAGCCACAGCTTCATCAAGCGCCGGTTGATCACCTTCAGCCTCGGCCAACTCAAAGTGCACCGGGATATCTGCCGCTCGGGACGTGAGTTCGGTCATCCGCCGCACTTCGCCCTGCAAGAGAGAAAGACGTGAGGTGACCTTCTGTGCGTTGGCTTGGTCGTCCCATAGGTCCGGAGCAGACGCGGCGGTCTCTAGTTCGCCGATCTCAGCTTCTGTAGCCGGGACGTCGAAGACCTTCTCCAAGTTGGCAAGCGTCGCTTGCACCGCGGAGATGCGTTCGTCGATTTCGAGGGAGGCCACGAGGGGAAAGGGTACGGCGCGCCCCGGAGCGCTAGCCGACGTAGTCCAACCGGGCCGAGGATTCGACGGTGATCGTGGCCTCTAGCGGCCAGAAGGCTGTTTGGATCGGAGCTCGCAACGTTGTCACAACCTCCCGTGGCGAAGCTGACAGCTCGACAACCTCCAGCCCATCAATGACTGCTTGCTGCTGGGCCCGCGCAAGCTGATCGGCGGCGAGTGCGCGAGCGTTGGCCGGGACGAGAGCGGTCGCCTCAGTTGCGCCGTTGGCGTAGTAG
>JBDQFC010000033.1:0-10310 GCA_040266055.1 Candidatus Nanopelagicales bacterium
GCAGATGACCGAGGCTCAAGAGGCAGATCAGGCAGCGGCTGTAGAGACCGGAGATGCCACCAGCTACTCCTCCGAGCCCTGGGTGTCACCAGAATCGTTGGCCTGCTTCAGCGATAGCGAGATGCGTCGACGCTCAAGGTCGATGTCGATGACCTTGACGAACAACTCGTCACCGACCTGCACGATCTGCTCAGGCAGTTCGATGTGACGCTCGGCCAGCTCGGAGATGTGGACCAAGCCCTCGATTCCCTCGTCGACGCGAACGAACGCACCGAACGGGACAAGCTTTGTGACCTTGCCGGGCACTACCTGGTTGAGCTGGTGGGTGCGAGCGAAGTGCTGCCACGGATCCTCCTGCGTCGCCTTGAGCGACAAGGACACACGTTCGCGATCCATATCGACGTCGAGCACCTCGACGGTGACTTCCTGGCCAACCTCGACGACCTCGGACGGGTGATCGATGTGCTTCCAGGACAGTTCCGAGACGTGTACCAGACCATCGACGCCGCCAAGGTCAACGAACGCACCGAAGTTGACGATGCTGGAGACGACGCCAGAGCGGATCTGACCCTTCTGCAACTGAGTGAGAAATGTCTGACGGACTTCGGACTGTGTCTGCTCAAGCCACGCACGGCGCGATAGAACCACGTTGTTGCGGTTCTTATCGAGCTCGATGATCTTGGCCTCAAGGGTCTTGCCGACGTACGGCTGGAGATCACGCACGCGACGCATTTCCACGAGAGACGCCGGAAGGAAGCCCCGGAGGCCGATGTCCAGAATGAGACCGCCCTTGACAACCTCGATGACCTGGCCCTCGACGACACCGTCCTCGTCCTTGACCTTCTCGATCGTGCCCCAAGCGCGCTCGTACTGGGCGCGCTTCTTGGACAGGATCAGACGACCTTCCTTGTCCTCCTTCTGGAGAACCAGGGCCTCAACGGAGTCACCGACACCGACGACCTCACTGGGATCGACATCGTGCTTGATGGAAAGTTCGCGGGAGGGAATGACACCCTCGGTCTTGTAGCCGATGTCCAGCAGGACTTCGTCGCGGTCAACCTTGACGATGGTGCCTTCAACGATGTCTCCGTCGTTGAAGTACTTGATGGTCGCATCGATTGCTGCGAGGAAATCTTCCGCCGAGCCGATGTCGTTTACGGCAACCTGGGCGGGAGTCGATGTGGTCGTGGTGGTCGTAGGAACAGTCATGTAGGGGGAAATCCGATACTGAGTAGGCGTATCCAGCGGTCGCTGGGCCCCCCAAGGTTACGGCAGGCGTCGATCCCCGCCGCCCGCGGGTGGCAGTTGCCGGCGAACCACTTCGAACTAGTGCCCGGCTGACTGCCAATCGGTTCCAAGACCCACCGAAACGTCGAGTGGAACGCGCAGGTTGGCGGCGTTGCCCATCTCGCTGCGAACCAGGCCCTCGAGTTGCTCAGCCTCCCCCGGCGCCACCTCCAAGACGAGCTCGTCGTGGACCTGAAGAAGCGTCCGAGAGGCCAGACCCTGCTCGCGCATCGCCCGCTGCACCCCCAACATGGCGACCTTCACGATGTCCGCCGCGGTCCCTTGGATAGGAGCATTCAGGGCCATGCGCTCGGCCATCTCCCGGCGCTGGCGGTTGTCGTGGTTCAAATCGGGCAGGTACCGACGGCGGCCGAACATCGTCTCGGTGTACCCGCGCTTGCGGGCCTCGTCCACTACCCCGCCCAGATAGTCGCGAACCCCGCCGAAACGGGTGAAGTACTCGTCCATCAATCCCTGGGCTTCCGCCGGTGAGATACGCAGCTGCTGGGAGAGTCCGTAGGCCGACAGGCCGTAGGCCAGTCCGTAACTCATCGCTTTGATGCGGCGACGCATCTCGGGATCGACGTCGGCTTCCTTGACCCCGAAAACCTTGGCCGCAACGGAGCTGTGCAGATCCTCGCCTTCACTGAACGCCTCGATGAGTCCTTCGTCAGCAGACGCATGGGCCATGATGCGCATTTCGATCTGGCTGTAGTCCGCCGTCATAAGCGATTCGAATCCCGCACCAACCACGAAACAACTTCGAATCCGCCGCCCCGCCTCGGTACGGATGGGGATGTTTTGCAGATTGGGATCTGAAGACGACAGCCGGCCGGTTGCGGCAGCGGTCTGCCGAAACGTCGTATGGATTCGGCCGTCGTCATCGGCAAGTGGAAGCAGACCCTCGACCGTCTGGCGCAACTTGGATACGTCGCGCCAGGCGAGTAACTGTTCGAGAACCGGATCCTCGGTGGTCGAGTACAGGTTTTGAAGTGCCTCGGCGTCGGTCGTGTATCCAGTTTTGATCTTCTTGGTCTTGGGTAACCCACGGTCGACGAACAAGATCTCTTGGAGTTGCTTAGGTGAACCCAGGTTGAACGAGCGACCGACGATCCGATGCGCCTGGTCTTCCGCAGCCTTCATCGATGCACCGAACTCATCCGAAAGCCCTTGAAGTCGGCTGCGGTCCACCGCGATCCCCGCGTATTCCATTCGCGCCAGGAGCCCTGCGAGCGGGATCTCCATGTCCCCCAGAAGGGACTCAATGCCTTCGTCCACAAGGCGCCTTTGCACGACATCTGCGATCTCCGACACCGCTTGGGCCTGAGCACCCAAAGCGCGCAGCTCTTCTTGCTCGTCTCCACCGAGGGCGAGTTGGCCGTCCGCGTCGTCGTCGGAATCTAAGGTCCGACCCAAGAGCCGCGATGCCACGTCCTCGAGTGAATATGAGCGCGCGCCGGGGGCATCGAGGTAGGAAGCTAGCGCGGTGTCCATGGAGACGCCCGCGATCACGTCATTGCCCGCGGTGTCGGTGAGCACCGCGAGATTCGGTCCCTTGATGTCGTGGATCTTCTTGGCGATCGAGCCGTTTGATAGCCATGCGAGAAGGGCATCGCGGTCCGCCTTCGTCTGGACGGGTACAACTGTGACCACGTCGTTAGCGCAGACCGCAATGGCGTCGATCTCTCCTCGCCCTGCCGCCCACGATCCACGAAAGGCCACAGCCGCGGAATTGATCCCGGCGAGCACTTCCGCCACCGATCCAGCTTCGCGGACCTCTACGGGTAGCACCTTCGCACCGACCTGAGTCCCCACTGCTGACGAGACGTCTCCCCCGGTGCCATGCGGGAGGGCATCGACCCGTGAGCGCAGAGCCGTGAATTGCAGTCCGTCGAACAGTTCCCCCAGCTCATCACGAGACCAAGTCGTCCACGCGAGGGCCTTGACGCCCGTATCGAGAGGAACGTCCCGGATCAGTTCGGTCAGTTCTCGATTAACGAGTACCTGAGGAACTGCATCGCGGAGCGCAGCACCGACCTTCCCACCGACTTCGTCCGCATGATCGATCAGGCCGGCGAGGTTGCCGAAGGCGTTTAGCCACTTGACCGCGGTCTTCTCCCCCACCCCTGGAATTCCGGGCAGATTGTCGCTGGGGTCACCCCGCAGCGCTGCGAAATCTGGGTACTGAACGGGGGTGAGTCCGTACTTCTCTTCAATCGCCTCGGGTGTCATTCGCGCCAGGTCAGAGACACCCTTGCGCGGGTACAGAACCGTCGTTTTGTCGTCTACGAGTTGAAAGGTGTCCCGGTCGCCACTGACGATGCCCACGGACATGCCCTCACCAGCCGCCTGGGTGGCGAGCGTGGCGATGATGTCGTCTGCTTCGAAGCCTTCCTTCTCGAGGGGCGTGATGCCCAGGGCGCGCACCACTTCCTTGATGAGTTCGACTTGGCCCTTGAACTCCTCCGGCGACTTTGAGCGATTGGCTTTGTATTCCGGGAACTTGTCGGTACGAAAGCTCTTACGTGAGACGTCGAATGCCACCGCTACGTGGGTAGGTCCCTCGTCACGCAGCAGATTCACCAGCATTGAGGTGAAGCCGTACACCGCATTGGTGGGTTGACCGGTGGTCGTACTGAAGTTCTCCGCCGGCAAGGCGTAAAAGGCGCGATAGGCCAGGGAGTGCCCGTCGAGCACTAGCAAGCGTTCGGAATCGGGCATCTTCCGATCCTAGGCAGAGCCCCGCACCTACGCTGCCGACATGAGCGACGACACCACAAAGTCAGGAGCAAGCGGTATCCCTGAAGAACTCGCGCGCTGGGGCATGGGTGCCCTTGCCGAGAAGATGGGAATTGAATTGGTTTCGGCCAACCCAGAGACCGTCGTAGCGACGATGCCGGTGGCGGGCAACACCCAGCCCTACGGACTTTTGCACGGTGGCGCCAGTGCTGTGCTAGCCGAATCTCTCGGTTCGATCCACGGAGCTTTGCTCGCCGGGCCAGAGAACATGGTGGTCGGAGTCGACTTGAACTGCACCCACCACCGGTCGGCCACCGAGGGGGTCGTGCACGCTGAGTCGACGGTCTTGTCCGCCGGGCGGACGGTCGTGAGCACTCAAATCCGAGTTACCGACGAGGCAGGCCGCCCAGTTTGTACCGCGAGACTCACGTGTCTTGTCCGTCCGATGTCGAACAAATAACAAAACCCGGCAACCTGCTCATCTAGCCCCCGCGCCCTGAGCAAGGCCGCTACTGTTGCCCGAATCCGCTGGGCGGCTCCGGTCGTCCGAAACGATCCCAGGAGGTTGGCTTCGTGCTGATCGCAGTTCGTGCCGCCGTTGCCGCGGCCGTCCTCGCGGTGATCTCCCTCCTCGGGGTGACTCTCGTCGGTGCCTCTGCAGCTAATGCTGCAGACGCAGCCTTGGTCGGTAGCTTCACTGCCCCGGACGGCACTGGAATCCCGGATGTCTCGATTTCCGTCAGCAATGAGGACGGTTTCAGCGAGACTGGCACTTCAGACGCCAACGGTGATTTCTCGATCGTGCTTCCGGGTGGCGGTACCTACGCGGTCGAGATCGACGTCACCACACTCCCCGAGGGCATCGCACTGGAGAACCCCGACGACGCTAGTCGCTCACTACTTGTCCTCGGTGGGGAGAAGAAAATCCTCACCAAGCTCGTGGAGGGCGAAGGGGGCGGTGTCGATAGCGGTGGCTTCATAGACGTCACCGGGGACCAGTTCCTGCAGTTGCTGTTCGACGGCATCTTGTTCGGCATCATGATCGCGCTTGCCGCACTGGGTCTGAACCTCGTCTTCGGCACCACCGGTCTAACGAACTTCTCCCATGGCGACCTCGTAACCCTCGGAGCTTTCTCCGCACTTCTCTTGAACACTGCCGGCTTGCATCTCGTTATCGCCGCCCCCATTGCGATCGTTTTCTGTGCGATCGCCTTCGGTTGGGGTCAAAACAAGGTCCTCTGGCGTCCCTTGCGCAAGCGCAAGACGGGTTTGATCGCCATGATGATCATCTCGATCGGCCTTGCCATCGTGCTGCGCTACGGGGTCGCGCTGTTCTTCGGTGCTGCTCCGCAGACGTACAAGCAGTACGCCGGGCAGGTGGGAATCAGTCTCGGACCGGTGACCGCAACCCCGAAGGCGCTGATCCTCGCCGGGCTCGCGGTCGTCACTCTCACCGTCGTCGTTATCTGGGTTCAGCGCTCGCGTATTGGCAAGGCCACGCGAGCAGTCTCCGACAACCCGGCACTGGCGTCGGCCACCGGCATTGACGTTGAACGGGTCATCTCGGTCGTGTGGATCGTTGCCGCCGGCTTAGCCGCCTTCGCCGGAATCTACCTGGGAATGACGCAAAACAGCGTGTGGAACATGGGTCAGCGGATTCTGCTGATCATCTTCGCGTCGGTCATCCTCGGCGGCCTCGGCACGGTGTACGGCGCCATCGTCGGTGCACTCGTCGTCGGCGTCTTTATCAACATGACCAGCCTCATCATTCCCACTGAGATGAAGACTGTGGGAGCACTCTTCGTGATGATCCTGATTCTGATGGTTCGACCACAAGGCTTACTCGGCAGACGAGAGAGGGTGGGCTGACATGGATTGGGGGTTCGTACTCACTCAGACGATGACCCAGGCCATCGGCGTCACAGCCATTATCTACTGCCTGGCAGCCATCGGCTTGAACGTGCAGTTTGGCTATGCCGGCCTGCTGAACTTCGGGCAGGTCGCCTTCGTAGCCGCTGGTTCCTACGCGGTGGGCGTCATCGTCCTCACGTTCGACTTAAGCCTGTGGTTGGCGATTCTTGTGGGAATCATCGTCGCGACGCTCCTAGCGCTCTTGCTCGGCATCCCCACGCTGAGGCTGCGTGCGGACTACCTGGCCATCGTCACAATCGCCGCTAGCGAGCTCTTCCGACTCAGCGTGCGCTCCATCGCGTTCAAGGATGTGCTCGGTGGCGCACAGGGTCTGAACGGCAAACTCGGCCAGCAGTTCCACGACACAAACCCGCTGCCCGCGGACTTCGAGAGTCTGCCTGTCTTGAGCTGGACTCGCCAAGATTTGTGGGTCGTCATCGTGGGTTGGATCCTCGTCGCCGCGGTCACCGTTCTCGTCTGGCTTCTCGTCCGCAGCCCGTGGGGTCGCGTCGTCAAGGGCATTCGCGAGGACGAGGACGCTGTTGTCTCACTCGGCAAGAACGTCTTCGTCTACAAGCTCCAGGCGCTGATCCTCGGTGGTGTCATCGGTGCCCTCGGCGGCATTGTGTGGGCCGTTGCAAAGCAGTCGGTCCAGCCGGACACCTTCCAACCGGACTTCACCTTCTTCGCCTACACGATCCTGCTCCTGGGTGGCGCTGCGCGGGTCTTCGGTCCCATCGTCGGCGCGATCATCTTCTGGTTCCTGCTCGCTGGAACCGGCGAGTTCCTCGGCCAGGCGATTCAAGCGGGATGGATTGACTTCCTTGCCCCAACCGATGTCGGCAACATCCGCTTCGTGCTGATGGGTTCAGGACTGATCGCTTTGATGGTCTTCAGACCCCAAGGCATTTTCGGCGATCGGAAGGAGTTGGCTCTCGATGCCCGATAGCACCACAGCTTCCGCCGGCACTCTCGCGCAGAAGGCCAAGGCGGCTCTGTCCACAGTCGAGGCGCGACCGGGTGTTCCCAAGCCCGATCCCATCCTGATTGCCGACCACGTTCGTCGCTCCTTCGGTGGCCTCACCGCAGTGGACGTGGAACACGTGGAGATCCAGCGAGGCGCCATCACGGCGCTTATCGGACCCAACGGTGCGGGAAAGACCACCTTCTTCAACCTGATCACCGGGTTCGACGATGTCAACGAGGGAAAGTGGACGTTCAACGGTCGACAGGTCTCCGGAATGGCTCCCTATCGCCTTGCCCGCATTGGCATGGTCCGCACCTTCCAGTTGACCAAGGCCCTAAGCCGCATGACCGTGATCGACAACATGCGCCTGGGTGCCAAGAACCAGACGGGTGAGCGTGTCCTAGCCGCGATCCTTCCGTTCCTGTGGAGTTCGCAGGAAAGGGCAATCGACGAACGCGCCCTGGGCCTGTTGCGTCGTTTCAACCTGCACGAAAAGGTCAAGGACTTCGCAGGTTCGCTCTCAGGCGGTCAGCGCAAATTGCTCGAGATGGCACGAGCCTTGATGGCAGATCCTGAGCTCATCATGCTTGATGAGCCCATGGCGGGTGTCAATCCCGCTCTCAAGCAAAGCCTCCTGGGCCACATCAAGGCTATGCGAGAGGACGGCACCACGGTGCTGTTTGTCGAGCACGACATGGACATGGTCCACGACATCAGCGACTGGGTCATCGTCATGGCTCAAGGTTCGGTGATTGCCGAGGGTCCGCCCGACGCCGTCATGAAGGATCAGGCCGTTATCGATGCCTACCTCGGCGCTCACCATGATGCTGAATTGACCGAAAGCGGCGAGGCTTTGACCGAGGATGGTTCCTGATGAACTACACCGAACCTGCAGATCTTCCCGGCCCCAACGATCCCGACGACCCCCACGTCTTCGAGACCGAACTCGATACAAACGCCGAACAACTCGCTGAAGGTCATCCGGCGACACCCGAACAGGTGCACGCCTCGGCAGCGGTCGGGGCCCTCGTTCGTGCAGATGCGCTCTACGCGGGCTACTTCCCCGGCGTCAACATCCTCAACGGTTCCGACCTGTACGCCCAGGAAGGCGAACTCGTCGGCATCATCGGGCCCAACGGTGCTGGTAAGTCGACGCTGCTCAAGGCGATCTTCGGGCTGGTTCATGTCAACGAGGGCGCCGTCCTTTTGCGCGATGAGGACATCACCAACCTCCGCGCAGACCAGCTTGTGCGCCGCGGCGTCGGGTTCGTCCCTCAGACGAACAACGTGTTCCCCTCGCTAACAATCGAAGAGAACATGGAAATGGGTGCCTTCCAGGACCCAAAGAGCTTCTCTGAGCGGTTCGACAAGGTCGTCGACCTCTTCCCCACCCTCGGTGAGCGCCGCAAGCAGCGGGCCGGCTCCCTGTCCGGTGGTGAGAGGCAGATGGTGGCGATGGGTCGCGCTCTCATGATGGAGCCCAGCGTGTTGCTCTTGGACGAGCCCAGCGCCGGCCTGTCCCCTGCTCTGCAGGACGAAGTGTTCGTCCGGGTGCGAGAGATCAACAGGACCGGCGTGACGGTGATCATCGTGGAGCAGAACGCACGCCGCTGCTTGCAGATCGTGGACCGCGGTTACGTGCTCGATCAGGGCCGTAACGCCTACACCGGCACCGGCAAGGACCTGGCCAACGACCCCAAGGTCATCGAGCTCTACCTCGGGACCCTCGCCAAGGCCTAACCGCGAACTTGCAGTTTCCAGCCGCGAACTTGCAGCCTGTGGGTGCGAACCTGCAGCTGCGCGGCGGAAATTTGCGCTCAGTTTGAGCGAATCGGCTGTGAAGGCTGACCCGCTACGCGTCGGCGTCGGCGTCGGCGTCGGCGTCGGCTCTCAAGTCACCATCGATGTTTGCTCACGAAGGTCCGTAAGGAGATTTCTGCACGCAACTCAGCAAGGAAGCTAGTGGGATCGGCCAGGTCTTCCTTCGTCGCCACCAAGACCTTCCAACCTGCCAGCTCAAGCTGCCTGCGTCGCTCCGCATCGTGCGCCTGGGTATCTATGTGCCACTCCCCATCGAATTCAACGCCAATTCGAAGCCCTCGGTAGGCCAAATCGAGACGCACCACCCGTGAGCCAGGTAGAACGACTTCGGGGTTGATGTCGGGTTCAGGGAATTCATTCGCCACGATGTGCCAACGCAAGCGAGACTCCTGAGCAGACTCAACCCCCGTTCGAATCCACGGAAGAACCTTTCGAGCTCGAACGACTCCCCTACGCGTTCGGGCCCAAGCAACCACCGATGCCAACTCTTCCGACGTCAGTAGCCCCGTATCCATTGCCATGTCTCCCATGGCGAGCAGGTGATCAGGAGGGAGCAGCGCCGCGCAATCAACCCATGTACGCGCCGGAGTCGTGAGCACCATTGAAGCGTGAACCCGACAGTGGCTGGTAGGAAGATCAATCGAATGACCGTCTACTTTCGATCTCCTTGTGGGAGTGGCAGCTCCCCGCCTGCTCACTGACACACGACCACGTCGAAGAACCTGAGCAACGGCTGGCGGCAAGGGCATGCTCCACATAGCCGCTGCACTTAGGCCAACTACAACCGAATCCTCTGGTGCACCAACCAGAACAGACTCAGCCCACGCTTTCGCCTCGTGTGCGGTCAGGAACGGATCTCCAATACCCCTGGTCATCCTCCCAGCCTGGGCCTCACCTACGACATTAATGAAGCCCCACCTTGCTGGCTGTGGACCAACAGCCAGCCCTATTTATTGCCTGTGGACCGTATGCGGGTTCGCGCTGTGAGGGTGCGGGTTCGCGCTGTGAGGGTGCGGGTTCGCGCTGTGAGGGTGCGGGTTCGCGCTGTGAGGGTGCGGGTTCGCGGGAGGCGTGGGAAAGAGTTGGGCCCCGTCTCCATTAGGAGACGGGGCCCAACTACGAGCTGACTAACCGCTACGGGAGCGGCACGTCGGCGGTGACCTTGCCGATCTCCTTGAACTCAGTGTTCGAGGTGTACTCGTTCACCTGAATGGTGCCCTGAGCCAGATCGCCGTACTCATTGAAATCGACCGGGCCAGTTACACCCTGGAAGTCGATGTCAGTGCCTGCGTCGAGCAGAGCCTTGCAGTCCGCCCAGTTGTCGCAGACCTCGCCACCGTTGCCGGCGACCTCAGGCAGCGCAGCTGCAATGGCGGTGCCGTCGGCGCATCCCGCGGCCTCAGCGGCCAGGGCGATGAGCATCGCGGCGTCGTAGGACTGTGCGCCGTAGGCGAAGTCCGTGAGGTCGGGATCGACCTCAAGCAGGCTCTCGTTGAACGCGGTCAGGTCAGCCTCACCCGAAGGTACGGTCGCCCTGGTGCCGTTCATGGTGCCGGCCGGGAAATCCTCGTACGCGGTGGTCGAG
>JBDQFC010000034.1:0-9871 GCA_040266055.1 Candidatus Nanopelagicales bacterium
CAGCCGATCCGCCGGTGGTGCTCGACCGGCTGGCCGCGGGTCCGCCAGCGGAGACCGGGCTGCGCAGTGTTGTGGTTGACCCGCTCACCGGAACCGCGTTGGTGAGTGTGTTCCCACCCAACGGCAACATTCCGCTTCCCACTGCTGATGTCACCATTTCGGTGGCTGGGGCCTTCTCCTCGCTGCCCCCGGCCGAACAGGTGCTTTTACTCGGCCAAGTAGTGCTGAGCTTGTCGTCGGCGGGATACGGAACCGTTTCGGTGGTGGACGAAGCGGGGGCGCCGCTGGCTGTGCCATTGCCCGATGGACGCCTCCTAGATCGCCCGGCAACCGCGCTCGACTATGCCTCCCTGATTCGTCCGTTCTAGCGGCGTTTGCTAGCTGGCAACCGTGTGGGGCTAGAGGTCTCAAGTAGGACTCGAGACTGTCGCCGAAAAACCGCGCTAATGTCCTAGAAATGTCGCACCAAACGTGTGATGTGGGTCATACATGACCGAACGAGGTGTCCGAAAAACGGGCGTTACCATTTCGTGATCACTGTGTCCCCGTCTAGCGTCCCCGTCCATGAAGACCTTCCCCGCCCCGTCCGTGCGTACTTCCCTGCGCACCGGCCGGGAACGATTGATCCCCGCCGGCCTGGCGGCCCTTGCCACCGCTGTGTCTGCAGTCCTGGTGTGGTTGTTGGCCACCGCGGCTCCCAGCACCGCGAGTGCCCGGGCAGTGCACGTGGCCTCCGTCGATCGCTTGGCCGGATCCGATGTGGGTCTGCACCCGCGTGTGCGGGCGGTCGACGCCGAGGCGATGTCACTGCGTTCGGCCAGGCTTGCCGGAGCCCTCGAGATGTCCTCGGCAGCAGCGATCCGTGCGCAGGTCGTTGCGATGCGCGAGAAGGTGCTCACCGTCGCGCGCAAGCAACTCGGCGATCCGTATCGGGCAGGAAGCGCCGGTCCAGATGCCTTCGACTGTGGCGGCTTCACTCAGTTCGTCTTCAAGCGGGCATTGGGGATGGACATCGCTCGCACCTCTCGGGGTCAGTACCAGCAGGTCCAAAGGATCAAGACCAAGAACGCTCAACCGGGCGACCTCGTGTTCTTCTTCGAAGGCGGTGCACATCACGTCGGCATCTATGTCGGCGACGGAAAAATGATCGACGCGCCCAATCCTAGGGAAAGTGTGAGCATCAACCCGATTGATGGCGCGTGGTGGGGACGTAGCTTTACAGGTATCGGTCGCATCCTGCCCGCCGTTTAGTCGGCGCGTGATTCCCACCGCAATTCAGCCGTTCCACTTGAGCGCCTAGCGGCAGGCGGTTAGCCTCAGCCTTCTAGTCGCGATCAAGGAGAACGCCATGGATGACACCGTTCGTCAGCACAAGTACGTGCTCAGCGAAGATCAGATGCCCACGGTCTGGTACAACATCATGGCCGATCTCCCGACGCCTCCGCCCCCGCCGCTGCACCCCGGCCGAATGGACCCGGTTGGCCCGGACGATCTCGCCCCGCTGTTCCCGATGGAACTGATCATGCAAGAGGTATCAACCGATCGGTACATCGAGATTCCTGGCGGTGTCCTGGATGTTTACCGCCAGTGGCGCCCCTCCCCGCTGTTCCGAGCCCACCGCCTCGAGCAGGCGCTTGGCACCCCGGCTCGCATCTACTACAAGTACGAGGGTGTTTCCCCGGCTGGATCACACAAGCCCAATACATCCGTTCCCCAGGCCTACTACAACAAGAAGGAGGGAACGACGCGGCTGACCACGGAGACGGGAGCCGGTCAGTGGGGTACCGCACTTGCCTTCGCCTGTGCGCTCTACGGGATGGAGTGCGACGTCTGGCAGGTCGGGGCGTCGTACGACTCCAAGCCCTACCGGCGTTTGATGATCGAGGCCTTCGGTGCGCAGGTCCACCGGTCACCGTCCGAACTCACCGAAGTCGGTCGTCAACTCGCCGCCGACCCGAAGAACCACAGTGGCTCCCTGGGCATCGCGATCTCCGAGGCTGTTGAGGTCGCGGCGATGGACCCGACTACTCGGTACGCACTGGGCTCGGTGTTGAACCACGTGCTGTTGCACCAGACGGTGATTGGCCAAGAGGCACTGCTGCAGCTTGAGATGGCCGGCGACACCCCGACCCTGATCGTCGGCTGCACCGGCGGGGGCTCGAACTTCGCTGGTTTGTCCTTCCCATTCATCAAGGAGAAGTTGGACGGCAAGATGAGCCCGCGCATCCTGGCAGCTGAGCCGGCATCGTGTCCGTCGCTTACGCGCGGCGTATATGCGTATGACTTCGGCGACACCGCCGGCATGACGCCACTGATGAAAATGCACACACTGGGTCACGACTTCATTCCTGATCCCATCCACGCCGGTGGGCTTCGCTACCACGGAATGGCACCGCTCATCTCGCACATGTACGAGGAAGGGTTGATGGATGCCGAATCGGTCCCACAGACCGAGTGCTTCCAGGCGGCGGTGCAGTTCGCGCGGACCGAGGGAATCGTCCCGGCTCCCGAGCCCACGCATGCGATCGCGCTAGCGATCCGCGAGGCGCTCAAGGCAAAGGAAACCGGCGAAGAAACAGTAATCCTGACCGCCCTGTGCGGACACGGACACTTCGATCTTGCGGCGTACGAGAACTACCTCGCCGGCGCGATGGTCGACGAAGAAGTCTCCGACGAGCGCTTTGCCGCCGCATTGGCGACGCTGCCGGAGGTTCAGACATCCTGATCTGACGAGCGGGGCGAATAGGGTTGTGTTCGTGAGCGAGTCGGATTCCACGAGCACCTCGCGGGCCACTTTGGCCAAGGGTCTGATCCTCGTTGGCGTTGCCACGTTGGTCGGTAATGGAGCCGCCTACCTGCTCAGCATGGTCGCGGCCCGGATCCTGAATCAGGCTGACTTTGGTGCGCTTGGGGCCCTGCTCGGCCTTCTCGTCATTCTCGCGACTCTTGGTATCTCTATCCAAGCGCTGGCAGCTCGTCGGGTGGCCACGGCCGATGCGAACCGCGCACAGGTCGAGGAGCAACTCATCCGGTTGTCGATCTTCCTGGGTTTCGGGGTCATCGTGGCGGGTGTTGCGGTGGCCTGGCCCATCGGTGTCATCTTCACGATCCCCACGCTCGCCGTTGCGACAGGAATCGGGTCGCTTGGCTTCGTCATCGTCGGATCCGCAGCTATGGGAATCGCGCAGGGTCGCGAGGAACACACGCGACTGTCCTTGGCCTTCATCGCCAACGGTGGTGGTCGAGCCCTCGGCGGGATCATCGGAGTGCTCGTTCTCGCGAGCGTGACCGGTGTCGGTATCGGCATCTTCATCGGATGCGCCGTCGGCGCCCTTATTGCCTACCGACTCGTGCGGCGTCCAGAGTGGAAGCCGTTTGGAACCAAGGTCGGTGCCGGAATCGGTGTCGAACTCGGCCACGTGGTCCATGCGCTGATGGTTTTGTTCACGTTGACCAACGTCGACATTCTCCTCGCCCGCTTCTTCCTCACGGAGGATCAGTCGGGTCAATACGCGGTCGGTGTTCTGCTCGCCAAGATCGCTTTCTTCCTGCCGAATGCGATTGTTATCGTGCTGTTCCCCAAGATGTCGGCAGAAGAGTCCCGTCGGACCGTCTATATCGCCACCGGCCTGACTGCTGTTGTCGGTGCGGTGATCACCACCTCAGCGTTCATGCTCGGAGACCTCGTCGTTCGCGTCCTCGGTGGCCAGCAGTACCTGTCCATGGGTGACGTCATCTGGTTGTTCGCACTCGAGGGCTCGGCTTTTGCGCTGGTTCAAGTGCTGCTGTACGCGCGACTCGCGGCGCAGGATCGAACGGCGGTGATTGCCGTTTGGGTTGCACTCATCGCGTTGGTCAGCGTCGTGGCGTTCTGGCGCAATGATTCGGTGACCGAAATCGTGACGACGGTTGTCGCGGTGTCACTCGTGTTGACCGTCGTTGGCCTTTTCCTAGATCGTCGAAAGAGTCCGGGTATCTCGATACCCATCGAATCCGCAGAGTAGTCACCAACTTGCGCACCCCGCGAAAGGAATTTGCATGATCAATATGTCGCTGGCTACTGCCATTCATCACGCACGGACCGGCAAAGCGCCCGATGATCATGCTGGGCACATCCGTCAGATCGAGACGGTTCACGATCTTTTTTCTGGACGGTACGAGGCGGTAACGACTGTGGGCGAGACGTTCTCCAACGCAGTTCTCGGAATTGGTGTTGCTGAAGGTGTGGATGGCGAGATCGTGCACCTGGACGGCACCACATGGCGGGTGCCCGCTGATGGGATTCCGCAGATTGCTCCCGCCGAGCTCGGCATGCCGTTCGCTGTCGCTGCGTACGGCGGAATTGCGACGCATCGTGATGTGCCTGAGGGCGCGACGATGACCGACATCACGGGACTTGTCGACGAGGTCCTCGCCGCAGAATCGCTGCACCACGACTATCTAGTTGCAGCGGTCGCTGTGACGGGTGAGTTCTCGCACGTCCTGCTGCGAAGCGAGCACGGACAGACCCCGCCGTATCAGCCGCTGGGCACCGAGGGCTCGGTCACCGGGGAAGTGCGCTTCGACTTGGCACCGTGGTCGGGGACCCTCGTGGGCTTCCGCTTCCCGGACGTGGCCGACGACATAGTCATCCCCGGACTCCACCTCCACGGCATCGCCCGGGACCACTCCAGTGGCGGGCATTGCCATGAACTCACCGTCACCGGGGCACGTTTGCAGGTGTGGGTAGACGATGTGGAGGTCGATGTGCCCGGTTTGCCCCTTGTGGCGTGACGTGAACGAAACAATGGCTCCCTAAAGTGCAGCCGTTGTAGCGAGGCGGATCGATCGGAAGGGGTTGCCGTGAGCGTTGATGCCCCTATGCCTGCTTCTGGAGAGGCTTCAGCTCGACCCGAGCCGTACGACGAAATGCTCGAGGCGGAGTCCCCGCGGTCCTCGCACCGCGCCCTGCACCAGATCCTCACCGCCCTAGGTCCCTCAGACCTGAACGAGCGGGCTCGTCAGCGCGATGCCTACCTCGACCGGCACGGCATTACTTTCTCTCTCGCCGGCCGCGAGCGGCCCTTGCCCCTGGACCTAGTCCCGCGACTGATCACGCCCGAAGAGTGGGCCACTATCGAAGCCGGGGTCGCCCAGCGCATTCGTGCGCTCGAGGCGTTCCTCGCCGACGTCTACTCCGATGGTCACATCATGCGCGATGGCGTCATTCCGCGTGCACTGGTGACGAGCTCGACTCACTACCAACGCAAGGCATGGGGTATCGAGCCAGCGAACGGCGTGCGGATCCACGTATCGGGCAGCGACCTCATCCGCGATGAGCAAGGGCAGTTCCGCGTTCTCGAAGATAACCTCCGAAACCCGTCGGGTGTGTCCTACGTCCTGGAAAACAGAAGGACGCTTGCGCATGTGCTTCCGGAAATCTTTGCCAAGCACCGAGTGCACCCGGTGAGTGAGTACCCGGAGAAGTTGCTCGAGGCGCTGCGCGCGGCTGGACCGGTGAATGTCGACGAACCGACTGTTGTGGTTCTCACCCCGGGTGTGCACAACTCCGCGCACTATGAGCACGCGTTCCTTGCGCGCCGGATGGGTGTTGAACTCGTCGAAGGACGCGATCTGTATTGCCGTGATCAGATGGTGTGGATGCGCACCACGTCCGGTCCGCGTCCGGTGCATGTCATCTACCGACGCATTGATGATGAATTCCTTGATCCGTTGCATATGCGTGCGGACAGCGTCCTGGGTGTACCAGGTCTTTTGAATGTCGCACGAGCAAAGCGGGTGACCATCGCCAACGGAGTGGGCAATGGTGTAGCCGATGACAAAGCCGTTTACCCCTACGTTCCGGAGTTCATCCGTTACTACCTTGGTCAAGAGCCGATCTTGAACAACGTGGACACGTTCGACCTTTCCGATGTTGACCACCGCACGCACGTCTTCGAGCGCATGGACCGCATGGTGATCAAGCCGGCGGATGCCTCGGGTGGTTATGGCCTGGTTATGGGGCCCGATGCCACCGAAGAGGAACTGGCAGCGGTGCGTGTGGAGATCGAGTCGGACCCGCGCGGCTGGATCGCCCAGCCCGTTGTCACGTTCTCTACCTGTCCAACGGTTGTCGATGAGGGTGCGATTGAGCCCCGGCATGTTGACCTGCGGCCCTTCGCGGTGAACGACGGTGAGTCCGTCTACGTCCTGCCCGGTGGCTTGAGTCGTGTCGCCCTTCCCCGTGGAAGCCTGGTGGTCAACTCCAGTCAGGGTGGTGGCTCGAAAGACACGTGGGTTCTGGATGAAGAAGGGCCGCGCGTGGTTGCACCACCGGCTGTTCCCCGCGCCGTGGTGATCGACACCGACGCTCCCGAGCGCCACGACGCCCCGAATCAGCATGAGGATCGCCTCATCCAGCAAGAGCGCCAACAGCAACAGGGGCCGGCATGCTGAGTCGGCTGGCGGAGTCTTACTTCTGGCTCGGGCGCTACCTAGAGCGCGCCGAAGCCACCACACGGCTGCTTGCCGAGCATCACCAGCTGATGGTTGAAGACCAGTCGGTCTCGGAGCTTCTCGCGTGCGCAGTTTTACTCGAAGCACTTGCTCTTCCGCATGAAGATGTGTCCCACCCTGACGAACTGGTGCGTGCGGTCGTCGGGAACGAGGACGCCCCCTCGACGATCATCGGTTCCGTTGCCGCGGCGCGCGACAACGCCAGTGCGGTTCGTGACTCGTTGTCGGCGGAAACCTTCGAGGCGCTCAACACTGCCTATCTATCTCTGGTGCGAGGCGTGGTGATCACGTCGTCGCCTGGTGTGACGATGCACCGTTTGATGGAACGTCTGCTCACCGTCAACGGCGTGATCGAGTGGACGATGCCTCGTGATGAAGCGTTCCAATTCCTAGTGCTCGGGCGTGAACTTGAGCGCATCGACATGGTTGGCCGACTGTTGGCCGTTCGCCACGATCAACTCTGGCCGTCGGCCGGGCCGTCGGCAACGCTGCGGGCTGCTGGCGCCCAAACGGCCTTCACTCGGACAGGTGCTGCGCTTAATGGTGCGCAGGTCCGTGCTTACTTGGTCCTCGATCGAGTGTTCCCTCGCTCGATGCGCAACTGCGCTGCGGATGCGGAAGAAGGAGTGCGGTCACTGGCTCGACTGGGTGTTTCTGACAAGGGCGTCTTGCTGCGTGAAGTCGGCATGCTCCGATCTGCCTTGGAGTTCGAGATCGACGACGACACCGAATCGGTGGACCGGCTGGCTGAGCAGGCACGTAAGGCCGCGCACCGCGCCTCGGATCACGTCAACAAGGCGTTCTTCCGTCAATATGGCACCGTTGTGTGGAGTCACTAATGGCGGGCCGTCGACTCCGCATCGTCCACCACACCGCGTACCAATACTCAGAACCGGTGGAGGTGTCTTTCAACGAGGTACGGATGACGCCGCTGGACAGCGGTGGCCAGCGACTCCTAGGGCATGAATTATCGGTGTATCCGGGGGCAACCATCCAGACCTATACCGACTACTGGGGCGCGTTCGTCGAGGCGTTCGACGTCCACACCGAGCACCGGGTCTTGGAGATCACCGCGACCAGCACGGTGGACACTCCGCCGATGCCGACCGAGATCGGTGGTGGCACATGGTCCGATGTGCACGCAGCAAGTGTGCGTGATCGATTCGGTGAGTACCTGTCATTCAGTGACTACGTCGACCACGCTGATGCAGACGAACGACGCAAGGCCCTCGTGGGGCAACTTCGCGATCTTCCGCGCCCGCGTGATGCGGCTCTCGAGGCGATGCGGGCGATCCGTGCGCAAATGACCTACACACCCGGCGTCACCGGCGTGTACACAACTGCTGCTGAAGCCTTGGTCCGATGGCCACGGGGTGTGCCAGGACTTCACGCACGTGCTGCTCTCCCTGCTGCGCACTCTGGGGATTCCAGCGCGCTACGTCAGCGGCTACCTACACACCGAGGAAGAAGCGCCTGGCGACACCGTGGTCGGTGAGTCCCATGCGTGGGTCGAGTACTGGGACGGCGATTGGCATGCCCTTGATCCAACCAACGATCGTGCGGTCGGTAGCGCGCACGTGATCGTTGCGCGGGGCCGTGACTATTCCGACGTCGCTCCGGTTTCTGGTATCTACGCCGGTGGGCAAAGCGCCGGTTTCTTGGTGAGCGTGTCGATCACCCAACTCGTGGAATAGCCGATCACGAGGACGGTCCTTCCAGCGCGTGATGCCGACGTACTAGCGTTGGCTCTCCAGGCGAGGTGGCAGAGCGGCCGATTGCAGGCGCCTTGAAAGCGCCCGAGGGGAAACCCTCCGGGGGTTCAAATCCCTCCCTCGCCGCGTGAAGTTGTCGGGCGTGATGCATCGATGACACTGAGCGGCTACGTACTGCTCGGTGTCATCGACATCGCGGTCATCGCCGGGCTTTCTGTTCTGATCGGTGCCACGGCTCCCCGTTGGCCCGATCGGTGGCTAAGCCACGATTCCGGGCTCACCCGCCCTGCCCGCTGGGAGACCGCTGCCTTCTACCGTCACTTGGGTGCAGCTCGTTTGGCGGTGAAACTGCCCGAGCTTGGGGCACTTTTTGGGGGTCGTAGCAAGAGCGATCTTCCGCAGCGGGATCTGGCGTCCCTGGAGATCTACCTGGTGGAAGTACGACGAGCCATTTGGGTGCACTCGCTGTCGCTTCTCACGTGGCTACCTCTCCTAGCATTCAATCCATGGTGGCTGTCGCTGGCCGGGGCGATCATCGCTATCGGTGTGAACCTGCCCTTCTTGATCATCCTGCGGGGCAATAACGTTCGACTCTCGCGCATGGTGACGGTCATGCGAGCCCGAGAGCAGGAGAGTGAACGGTGACCGATTTCGGTGTGCGGTCGATGACGGCCAACATGACACGAGTAGCCGTACGCCCACCATCTGCGCGAGGTGACTACGGCGTCGCCCACTGGGAACAACCTCTGGACTTGGAACTCCTGGCCGAGCAGCACGCTGCGTTCACCGAGTTGCTTGCTCATTTCGGGTGTGACGTCGTCGTTCTCGATCCCGTCGATGACATGCCCGATGCGATCTTCACTTACGACCCATGCTTTGTAGTGAGTGATGGCTTCATTGAGTTCCAGGGCGCCAAGCAGGTGCGCACTGGTGAGCCGCCGTTGTTGTCTGCGGAACTGCAGAACCTGGGAGTCCCGCTTATTGGTCGTTTGAGCGGGAGCGCGACCGCTGATGGCGGTGACATGTTCTGGCTCGATGAGTCGACTCTCGCGGTAGGTCGCTCGTACCGCACGAACGATGCCGCGATCGAGCAACTGCGCGAGATGCTCGCACCGGAAGTGTCCATCGAGGCGTTCGATCTACCGCATGATCAAGGTCCGGAGTTCTGCCTGCACCTGATGAGTGTCGTCTCACCGATTCGTGACGACCTCGCTGTTGTGTACGAGCGGTTGGCACCGATTCGTTTGCTTGAGGCATTGCGTGCGCGAGGTGTCGAACTACTGTCGCTACCAGAGGAGGATTACGCGACCTTAGGCTGCAATGTGCTCACGATCCGCCCCGGTGTTGCGGTGATCGCGTCCGGAAACGACGCCACTGTGCAGTTGCTGCGCAATCATGGTGTGGACGTGCACGTGTACGCGTCCAGTGAGATCACCAAGGGCGAAGGCGGGCCTACGTGTCTGACCCGCCCGATCTCCCGTCTTTAACCCGTCTCACGAAACCACCCCCCGGTTCCCCCGGAATCCGGGGGATTTGACGTGAATCGCAGCGAAACCGGGGAAAGCAACGCGTTTCCCCCGGAATCCGGGGGAAACGCGTTGGAGGAGCGGATTGAGGGTTAGAACGTGGAGGCGTCGATCACAAAGCGGTAGCGGACGTCGCTA
>JBDQFC010000035.1:0-8948 GCA_040266055.1 Candidatus Nanopelagicales bacterium
CACCACGAGCGATCTGGTCTCAGGCGAGAACATCTTCTTCTGCGCTACAGGCATCACAGACGGTGAGATCATGGAGGGCGTTCGCTACACCCCCGAAGGTCCCACCACACACTCCATAGTGATGCGCAGCAAGAGCGGGACCATCCGTGAGATCCGAAGCGAGCACCGCCTTGCGAAGTTGTCCACCTACGCCTCGGTGGACTTCAGCGGCGAAGGTGACTGACGCCACGACCGTTGCTCGGCTGAACACCGGTTACGGGCCTACGCTTACTGCGTGACGGAATTCGCGTATACCGACCTACTGCCCAAGGAATCAGGGGGCAACGACGCCACCCCGTTCCGACTCATCACCACCGACGGAATCGATACCGTCGAGGCGGCAGGGCGCACGTTCTTGACCATCGAGCCCGAGGTGCTCCAGACACTCACCTACGAGGCAATCCGCGATATCTCTCACCTCCTTCGCCCGGCGCATCTGGCCCAGTTGGCCTCGATCCTCGAAGACCCTGAGGCGAGTCCGAACGATCGCTTCGTGGCTCTGGACCTGTTGAAGAACGCGAACATCTCGGCCGGGGGTGTCCTGCCGATGTGCCAAGACACCGGAACCGCGATCGTGATGGGCAAGCGTGGGCAGAACGTATGGACCTCTGGTCCGGACGAGGAGCACATCAGCAAGGGTGTCTTCGACGCTTACCAGAAGCTAAACCTGCGTTACTCCCAACTGTCGCCACTGAGCATGTGGCAGGAGCGCAACACCGGTAGCAACCTGCCTGCTCAGGTGGAGATCTACGCCGATACCCACCCTGGGCACGAGATCAGCTACGACCTCCTCTACATGGCCAAGGGTGGCGGCAGCGCAAACAAGAGTTTCCTGTTCCAAGAGACGGCCGCGCTGCTGAACCCCGAGAAATTCGCCAGTTTCCTCGACGAGAAGTTGCGCATGATCGGGACGGCCGCCTGCCCGCCGTACCACCTCGCGATCGTTGTCGGTGGCACGAGTGCGGAGTACACGCTCAAGACCGCCAAGTTGGCCAGCGCCCACTACCTCGACGACCTCCCCATCCGTGGGACCGATGCCGGTCACGGCTATCGCGACCTTGAAATGGAGGCCGAAGTCTTGCGGATGACCCAACAGTTCGGAATCGGCGCTCAATTCGGCGGCAAGTACTTTTGTCACGACGTTCGAGTGATCCGTCTCCCACGCCATGGAGCGTCCTGCCCAGTCGGCATCGCAGTGTCGTGTTCAGCCGACCGCCAGGCGCTGGCGAAGATCACTCCCGAGGGCGCGTTTCTCGAACAACTCGAGCACGATCCCGCGCACTATTTGCCCGAAGTCACGGACGATCACCTCGACGACGACGTCGTCAATATCGATCTCAACCGACCCATGAGCGAGATCCGCGCTGAGCTTTCCAAGTTGCCGGTGAAGACTCGGGTCTCGCTAACCGGCCCGCTGATCGTGGCTCGCGACCTCGCGCATGCTCGTATCAAGGAGATGCTCGATCGAGGTGAACCACTGCCTGATTACATGAAGGACCACGCGGTCTACTACGCCGGACCGGCCAAGACACCCGAGGGCTACGCATCCGGTTCCTTCGGACCGACCACCGCCGGTCGGATGGACTCCTACGTGGATCTATTCCAAAAGGCAGGTGGCTCGTACGTCATGTTGGCCAAGGGCAATCGAAGCGCGGCGGTCACTAACGCTTGTCGCGAGAACGGTGGCTTCTACCTGGGTTCCATCGGCGGACCTGCCGCACGCCTCGCCCAGGACAACATCACCAAAGTCGAGGTCCTGGACTTTCCTGAGCTGGGCATGGAAGCCGTGTGGCGTATTGAGGTGGTCGACTTCCCGGCGTTTGTGGTCGTGGACGACAAAGGCAATGACTTCTTCGCTGAGACATTGCGTCCCGTCGCGAACAAGATTCCGGTCGGACCCCCAGATTCGCGTTAGCAGCGCCAGGCGCCGCCACGCCAGTGGAAGGCACCCTTACCTTTGCCCCAGATCGTCCAAAAGGCCCGGTCTTGCCAGTAGCGGTTCCACTGCTGTGTGGGGATCTTGCGCAACTGTTTGACCATCTGCACGCCCTGATCTCCCATTTCCCGGCGAACTTCCTTCATCATCATGTGGGTCGCGCCAATGGCCAGGCCACGATTCATCTGGTACGCCCCGCGGTACTTACCACCAGCGCTCACGGCGCGATAGCGGTTGTTCGCCTCGCGATCCATGATGCAGCGACGCCGACCTTCCTTCTTCGGCATGTACCACTTGCCCTGGTACAGCGAGCGTTCGTAGCCCCTCATGTCCTGGGAGGCCTTTGATCCGAGTGCGTGGGAGAGTTCCAGGGCGATTCGCGCACCGCGGTCTTCGGCGACTGCCTGGGTATCGACCGCGTTGTCGTCATCACCTGAGGGCACTCCGGGATCTTCGCTGACCGGGATCTCATTGCCGTTGATGTCGACGATTGTCGCGGACTCGACGCTTAACGAAGGCTCAATCTCTTCAGCTGAGACGGCACTCATCGAAATCGCGGGAAAGAGGGCAGCCATGAGAGTCGCCGACGCCGCCACAGAAGTCAGGCGTGCAACAAAACGCATGGCTCTCCTTGACTGGTCAGGACGACTTCGGTCCCCTACCGTGCCTAAAGATCACGGAATTGTCACGTCAGAGCACCCCGCGAGTACCCGACAAATCAGACATTCATCGCCGCAGGCGGCGGCCGAAGCCCCACGTGTGATCGGAGTCACGCGAAAAAGGGCGGGGCTTGCCCGCCTACAGGTGTCCGTCTTCGAGGAGTTCGGTGACAAGCGCCGCGATCGGCGAACGCTCGGATCGGGTAAGCGTGACATGGGCGAACAGTGGGTGGCCCTTGAGCTTCTCTACGACCGCAACCACACCGTCGTGCCGCCCCACCCGCAGGTTGTCGCGCTGCCCGACATCGTGAGTTAGCACCACTCGACTATCAGCACCGATGCGGGAGAGAACCGTCAAGAGCACATTGCGCTCCAACGATTGCGCTTCATCGACGATGACGAAGGCGTCGTGCAGCGAGCGACCGCGAATATGAGTCAATGGAAGGACTTCGAGCATCCCTCGATCGGTGATCTCGTCCACCACCTCAGAGGTCGTGACGGCGTTCAAAGTGTCGTAGACAGCCTGCCCCCAGGGCGACATTTTCTCGTTCTCCGAGCCCGGTAGGTAACCCAAGTCCTGGCCACCGACCGCGTACAGCGGGCGGAACACTATGACCTTGCGGTGCTGCCGCCGCTCAAGAACCGATTCCAGTCCGGCGCACAGCGCCAGCGCACTCTTGCCCGTGCCCGCTCGACCACCCAAGGACACGATTCCCACATCGGGATCCATCAGCAGATCCAGCGCAATGCGCTGTTCGGCACTACGACCGCGGATCCCGAAGGCCTCACGGTCACCGCGAACCAAACGCACGCGCTTATCAGCCGTCACCCGCGCTAGTCCGCTGCCCCGATCGGACAACAACACCAATCCGCAGTGGCACGGCAGGTCTCGGGCTTCGTCGAGGTCGATCTCACCTTCTTCGAAAAGACGATCAAGGTCACTACCGAGGACTTCGAGTTCGGAGATGCCGGTGTGGCCGGATTCGATCGCGAGTTCTGCCCGGTACTCCTCAGCTGCCAGTCCGACCGATGAAGCCTTGACTCGCATCGGGAGGTCTTTGCTAACCAAGACGACGTCGGCTCCGTCGTTGGCAAGATTGCGGGCAACCGCCAGGATTCGGGTGTCGTTGTCACCGAGGCGCAAGCCAGAGGGCAGGGACTCGACGTCCGTGTGGTTCAACTCCACACGCAGCGTCCCTCCTGCATCACCAACGGGGAGCGGCTCGTCGAGTCGACCGTGAGTCATCCGTAACTCATCCATCAGACGCAAGGCCTGGCGCGCGAAGTACCCCAGTTCAGGATGACTGCGTTTGGCCTCGAGTTCGGTTACGACGACGACGGGAACCACCACATCATGCTCGTCGAACCGAATGAGGGCTCGGGGATCGGACAGTAGGACAGAAGTGTCGAGGACGTACGTCCTCTTGGCGATCTGCTGCACACAGTCTCCTAGCCGGACTCGAACCGGCGGACCCGATCCGCAGCTAAAACGCTAGGGGGCTGTCGGGGCCTCGTCGGTTTCGACACGCCGCGCCAAGATTCCCGTCGCCGTGATGGTGACGACGGCGATGAGCGTGATGACCGGTCGATCGAGGGAGGACAGGCCGACGACCATCGCGCCGATGCTCCAAGCGATCGGAAAAGCAACCAAAGTTCGCCACTTGGTCTTGTATTCGGGCACCTTGTATCGGGCGCTGGCAGCGGCGTATCGCGCCGCGTCGAGGTAGGGCCCTGTTGCGGCAATGACGGCCGTCTTATGCACACCGGCCCATACGAAGATCGTGGCCAGCAGTCCCAGGGAAAAAGCAGACAGGGATATCGAGACCATCGCTCCCCACCAGTCCGAACTCCCCAGCTCCAAATTCTTGGCCGACAGCTCTGCTCGCGGATCAAACACCCGGCCGCCCACGATCGATGTCACAGCCAGGACAGCCGCTGCAGTAAAGAGCAAAAGACGCGAGCCACGATTCCCGATCGGCCACCGTTTCAGGCTGCGAATCAAAACAACGGACAGATGCCGACGGCGCACCCGATCATGGAACTCAGGGACAACAGCGCGACTCCTGGCGATTCGAGCAGCTTGATCCACAGCAGCACCATGTTGCCGGCCTGGTTCGCGGTGAAGACCCCGTACGTCAGATAGTCATCGGCATCCAGCATGCCGCCAACGCCTGCGAGTACCAAGATAACGAGCAGCGGGCGTTGGAACAACGGCTTGGCGTTGGGATCAACGCGCCGTGCGACGTCCGCGTCCGGCCCGATGGGCTGGGGGGCACTCGGGTTGCTCATGCGCCGAAACGTCGTTGCCGCTCTGCGAATGCGCGAAGGGCACGCAGGAAGTCCACTCGTCGGAAGTCAGGCCAAAAGGCTTCGCAGAAGTAGAACTCCGAGTGCGCGCTCTGCCACATCAAGAACCCCGAGAGCCGCTGCTCGCCCGAGGTACGAATGACTAGATCCGGATCCGGCTGTCCCTTCGTATAAAGGTGATCGGCGATATGTTCGACGTCCACGACCTGCGCAAGTTCATCGAGAGTGGTGCCTTGGTCAGCATGCTCTTGGAGCAATGAGCGGACAGCATCGACCACCTCGCGCCGACCGCCATAGCCGACAGCCACATTCACCAGTGATCCGTTGATGCCCGCAGTGGCCTCTTCGGCCTCCTTCAGCACTCGCGCCGTGTGATCGGGCAAGAGATCCAAAGCGCCCACCGGATGCAAACGCCAGCGGCCTTGCCCGACGAGTCCATTCACCGTGTCCTCGATGATGCCCATCAATGCTTCGAGTTCGGGCTGCGGTCGAGTGAGGTTGTCGGTGGACAGCAACCACAAGGTGACTACTTCCACTCCGGCGTCATCACACCAACCAAGGAAGTCCACAATCTTGGCGGCTCCGGCGGCATGGCCGACCGACGACGACGAACCCTGCGCGGTAGCCCACCGACGGTTGCCGTCCAAGATCACGCCAACGTGCTTGGGGGTGCGGTCGCGCTCGAATGCGTCTTTGAGCTGAGCCTGCAGGCGTCGTTCGTATACGCCGTAGACGAGGTCCGACAAGCCCACGGTGACTCCTTTCGCACCAGTCCCGAGCAGTGCCCACTCAGGCTACTCCCCTCTGCGCGTTAGGCGGAGGCAGTACGCGCCTGTACGGCGCGGGCGAGATCCTCAGGCGTGGTCACCGGCGCCTCGCAGACGAATCCGCGACACACGTACGCAGAGGGAGATCCACTCACGAGCGGTCGATCACGAAGGAGCGGATGGTCGTCGTCGCCCTCGCCGCCCCAGAGAACAACGGTGCCCGGGGAAGTCGACATCCACGCCACCCGGAATAGGGCGCAACCAGAGTCCCCGTCACCCACGATCGCAACTTCCAGGGGGCCGGCGATCTGGGCCGATCCGGCGACCAAACCCCAACCGACCGCGCGTGGCGCCCGATCGGCGAGCGTGCTGACAATCCCCAAGGCGCGCTCAGCGATCTCGCGGTGCTCGCTGGACCCAGTGAGAGCGGAGTAGGTGATCAGCGCATTGGTCACCGCGAACCAGCCGGACGGCTCGGCGTTGTCTGCAGGATCCTTCGGTCGACGCACCAGACCCGGCGCGTCGTCGGCGGTATCGAAAAAGCCACCATCCCCATCCGCGAAATGCTGCACCGCGATGTCGAGCAAGATCCCGGCAAACTGCAGCCAGGCCACTTCCCCGGTGACCTGCGACAACACCAGCAGGCCTTCAGCCACGCTGCCGTAGTCGTCGAGCACGCCCAGGTTGTTACCTGGTCTCCCGTCGCGCGATGTCCGACACAAGCGATCGTCGTCGCCCGCTCCCAAATGCACCGCGACCAACAGATCGGCAGCCGCAACCGCGGCATCGATCCAGGATGACTCACCGAGCAACTGACCCGCCTCTGCGAGTGCTGCAATCGCCAGTCCGTTCCAGGACCCAACGATCTTGTCGTCACGCCCCGGGTGGATGCGCTCCTCGCGCGCCTGCCATAAGCGCGAACGAACCGACTCCCAGCGCGACCAGTCGGCAGGATCGGCGAGCAACTGCAACGTGGACGTCCCATGCTCAAAGGTCCCGTCCTGGGTGACCGAGAACAATGCCGCCGCCCACACACCGTCGTCCTCACCGAGAACCTCGACCAACTGACCCGGCGTCCAGGAATAGAACTTGCCCTCGACTCCTTCGCTATCAGCATCTAGCGCAGAAGCGAAGCCACCTTCGGGTGTTTGTAGATCGCGGATCATGAACTCGGCCGTCTCGCGGACGATGCGCTCGGCAAGCGGAGAACCCGTCATGCGCCACTGGTGCAGATACACACGCAGTAACAAGGCGTTGTCGTACAGCATCTTCTCGAAGTGAGGCACGATCCAGTGATCGTCTACTGAGTAACGGGCAAAACCGCCACCGAGTTGGTCGTACATCCCACCGCGCGCCATCGCATCGAGCGTGCGCTCCACCATTCGATGCGCAGCCTCAACGTGAGCGGCTCCGGGCAAGGATTGGTAGCGAATCAGGAACTCGAGCACCATTGACGGCGGAAACTTGGGCGCACCTCCGAATCCGCCGAAACTCTCGTCGTAGTCGTCCTGCAAGGACACAACGGCTGAGTCGAGTTGCGCGGTGCTCGGCGGCGAAGCATCCCCGCTCGCGAGCTGTCTCTTGGACAACGCGTCAACGATCCGCTGGCCAGCGGCTTCGATTTCACCACGTCGAGAGGTCCACGCGTCAACGATCGCCTGCATCACCTGCGGAAACGAAGAAATGTTGTGCCGCGGCACCGGTGGAAAGTAGGTGCCTGTGTAAAACGGCCGACCCTCGTGATCGAGGAACACACTCATCGGCCACCCGCCGTGCCCGGTCATCGCAACAGTGGCGTCCATGTAGACAGAATCGATGTCTGGTCGTTCCTCTCGATCGACCTTGATCGACACAAAGTTCTCGTTCAAGTAGGCCGCGATCTGCTCATTCTCGAAAGATTCGTGGGCCATGACGTGACACCAGTGGCAGGCCGAGTAGCCGATGGACAGGAAGATCGGAATCTCACGACGACGTGCTTCCTCGAACGCTTCCTCGCCCCACTCCCACCAGTCAACGGGATTGTCCGCGTGCTGCAGTAGGTAAGGAGAGGTGGCAGCTGCGAGGCGATTGGACACCGATCGATTCTCTCGCAGCGCTCGATTGAACGCACATTCGCCATACTGCGTAGATGCTCGCCTCCAGTCTCGCGCCGTCGACGCCGTCCTGGCGTAGGGCTTTCCTGATCGCGGGACTCGGACTCATCGGCGTTATCTCGTTGTTGGCGTCCACGATCGTCCCCGCAGACATCGCGGCTGAGGCGGGGATTCCAGAACTCAACCTTCGATTACTCCTGCTGATCCAACCAAGCGTTCTCGTGATCGGCGCCGCCATCCTCGGTGACCGGTTGACTCGAACGACGTGGCTGCAGGCACCGTTCATCTCGCGCTCGCGCACCGTCTCGATTCGATCAGCGGTCACGGCCGCTGTCATCGGCGCGGTCATAGTCGGTGTCACCCTCGCCGCCTATAACTGGATCACCACCGAGGTCGCACCACTGACTCTCGTCTCCGGCACCTCGCTCAGCCTCGTCACCGCAGTGCTGTACGGAGGTATTACCGAGGAGGTCCTGATCCGTTGGGGGTTGATGGGTGCACTCGTGTGGATCTTCATAAAGATCTCCAGGCGCCCCACGGGCGAAAAGCCGTCAGCCCCGGTCATCGCCACCGCGATCGTGGTCTCCTCAGCGGCATTCGCGCTCCTGCATCTACCCGCCCTGCTGACCTTGGGTGACCCAACCGTCGTCAATATCGTCGCGGCCATGACCGCCAACGTGATCGCGGGGCTGGTATTCGGGACCGTATTTGCCGCCCGCGGACTAGAAGCCGCGATAGGCGCCCACGCCGGAGCCCACGTTGTTGGTGCAACCCTCTCGTTCGCCCTACCGCTCGGCTAGGACGCGGGCCCGTCCACAGCCCCTGTTCTTGGCACCCCCAGTGGAGGAGTGACCCTTCCGACACAGTTGTTTACAGCGTCGGCCTGGAAGGCCAACCGAGAACAGACTCGCATGTACCAAGAGGGAGTTCGCGACCATGACTAAGAAGGTTCCCCAAGAAGTGATGGAAGAGATCCTCTGGTACCCGGAGAACTCCGATCGACTAGCAACCGACGCCTCAGGCTCATCCCCTGCAGGTCGGACCCCGGTTGAAACGACCACGATCTCCTTTCGTCTGCCCAAGGAAGAGGCCGAACGGATCACTCGGATCGCTGAATAGCGCGGATGGAGTATCTCCGTATTAATCC
>JBDQFC010000036.1:0-361 GCA_040266055.1 Candidatus Nanopelagicales bacterium
GGCTTCGTTTATCTGGCCGGCATCGATGAGTTCGATGTCCGCGGCGTACCCGTTCTCAGCGCAGAAGTCGAGCATCTCCTGGGTTTCGGGTATTCCACCGATATTGGACCCCGCGATCCGACGCCGCTGACTGTTGAGACCAAAGATGTTCATTTCCAGTGGCTTGTCAGGCAGGCCGACGTAGGCCATGGTTCCGTCGGTCTTGAGCAGATTAATTGCCGGATCGAGGTCGATCGGTGCGGAGACCGTGTTGACGATGAGGTCAAAGGTCATCGCCTGCTCCTTCATCGCCTCACGATCGGATAGCAGTAGAAAGTTGTGCGCGCCCAGACGCTTGGCATCCTCCTCCTTGCTCGGGGAG
>JBDQFC010000036.1:371-8277 GCA_040266055.1 Candidatus Nanopelagicales bacterium
CATAGCAACGGCGTGCTTGAGGCCCATGTGACCGAGACCCCCCAGGCCCATGATTCCGACCTTCTTCCCGGGTCCGGCTTCCCACTCTCGCAGCGGCGAGTAGGTGGTGATTCCGGCGCACAGCAGCGGTGCAGCAACGTCGAGTTCCATCCCGTCGGGAATGCGCAGAACGTAGTGATCCTCAACGACGATGGCCTTGGAGTAACCGCCGTACATGACCTCACCCGCGTAGTTCTTGCCGTTGTAGGTCGGTACAAAGCCCTTGACGCAGTAGTTCTCGAGGCCGGCTTTGCAGTTGTCGCACTCCATGCACGTTTCCACGAAGACGCCCACGCCCACACGGTCGCCGGGAGCGAACTTCGTGACATCGCTGCCGACGGCAGAAACGATGCCCGCGATTTCGTGGCCGGGAACCATCGGGAAAATCGAGGTAAACCATTCCTCGCGCGCCTGGTGGATGTCGGAGTGACACACGCCGGAGTACTTGATGTCGATCAGAACATCGTGCGGGCGCAGGTCGCGGCGCTCGATGGTGTGCGGTTCGAGCGGGGCTCCGGCGCTCATGGCGGCGTAAGCGGCAGTCTCCATGGTGATCTCTCCTATATCCCTAGTGCTTCTTCGAGTGCGTGGTGCATGACGGTCGCATTGAGGGTCTGTCCCGTCCATAGACGAGCGTTGACGAGCGCTTGATTGACGAGCATGCCAAGGCCTGTCAGGGGTGTGCAGCCGCCGGCTTCGGCGGCCTGTAGCCATCGGGTCATCGGTGGATTAGCCACCACATCGGCGACGACCATTCCCGCGGCGAAACTTGAGGTATCGACATCCAGAGTTTGGTCGGCGTTGGGATGGAACCCAAGCGATGTCGCATTGATGGCGATGTCTATTCCTTCGGGAATGACGAAGTTGGACGTCCACGGCATGAATCGAGCGCTCGCTGGAGTCTGGGAATCGACCACAGCAGCGAGTTCCTCACCGCGGTCGACCGTACGGTTGACGACGGTGATGCTTGTGGCGCCTGCCAATGCGGACTCAACTGCGATGGCCCGAGCCGCGCCGCCGGCGCCGAAGATCACAATCTGCTTGCCCGCGGGATCGCTTACGGTGCGCAGTGACTCCACAAATCCTTGGCCGTCGGTGTTCTCCCCGGTAAGCCGTCCGTCCTTGATGACGACCGTGTTCACCGCACCGATAATCGCCGCGCTCGGGGCGAGCTCGTCCAAGTACTCCAGAATCGACTGCTTGTGGGGAATGGAGCAGTTGAAGCCGAGCCATCCCATCCCGATGGCACCGCGAACGGCATCGGCGAGACTTTCCGCAGCCACCTCGCAATTGATGTAGCGAACATCCAGACCGGCATCGGTATAGGCAGCCTCCATGATCGCCACAGTGGGGTTTTGCGCAGAGGAGGTGGAGAAGGATCCAGTGAGTTCGCTGAGGAATCCGGGCACCACCGCAGCGTAATGCCGGTGGATACGTCACGACGAGTGCACCACAATGGCGGACATGACGATTCGGGTAGGTGTGATCGGAACGGGCAACATTGGAACAGCTCATGCGGTCTCGCTGGCGCGGGAGGTCTCCGGCAGCACGGTGACCGCCGTCTTCGATGTAGCAGCTGAGCGCGCGGAATCTTTGGCCGCAGATATCGGAGCGCGTGCTCTGCCCTCGGCTGAGGCGATCATCGACGACGATTCCGTCGACGCCGTCGTCATCGCCAGCCCAGACGATCTGCACGCCGAGCAGGCACTTGCGTGCCTGGTAGCGGGCAAGCCGATGATGCTTGAAAAGCCCCTGGCGCCGACCCTCGAGGAGGCCCAGCGGGTGATGAATGCCGAGGTGGCTGCAGGCAAGCGTTTGATCATGCTCGGATTCATGAGGCGCTTCGATCCTGGGTACGTGGCACTGAAGTCCGATCTGGATGCCGGACGCGTGGGCGAGGCGCTGGTGGTCCACAACATCCACCGCAATGCCTACGCTCCCTACGGACTTGACACCCGCCTGAGCATCAACAACTCCGCCGTCCATGAAGTGGACATCAACCGTTGGCTGCTCGGTGAGGATTACTCGTGGGTGCAGGTCCTGTCCGGCAAGCCCGGCCCGGACGTCCCCGCCGGTCAGGCGGATCCGCTGCTTATGACCTTCAAGACCGTTTCCGGAGTCCTAGTCACCATCGAGATGTTCATGACGGCGAGGTACGGCTACGAGGTCCGCTGCTCGGTTGTCGGTGGAGACGGAATCTTGGACATGGGCGATGGCTCTTTCGTCACTCGAAGCTCTCAACGGTCTCGAGGCCAGGACATCCCCGAACTGTGGCTTGGTCGCTTCGGTGAGGCCTACCGCGCTGAACTCCAGGCCTGGATCGATTCGATTCGCGGACTCACCGGTCCGGCTGGTGCGTCGACGTGGGATGGGTACATGGCTTCGGTGTCATGTCGTGCCGCCGTCGAGGCCCTCAATAGCAACGGGGCGGTAGAGATCGAAATCCCCAACCGCCCCGCGCTGTACGCGTAGCGCTGCCGTCTAGGCGGGAGAACCCACCGGAGACAGCGTCTGCTCGTTCTCGGGCACCTGGAGTGCGCCGGTCATGATCGCCACTGCATCGTTCATCGAGTGCGTCTGCGGAGTAATGACCGCAGCGCGATGGCCTAGCCGCTGTACGTGGATGCGGTCCGCAACCTCGAACACCTGAGGCATGTTGTGCGAAATCAGGATGACCGACAGGCCACGATCACGCAGGTCCTGGATCAGGCTGAGCACCTTGGCCGATTCGCGAACGCCGAGAGCAGCGGTTGGCTCGTCAAGGATGATCACCTGGCTACCGAAAGCAGCCGCACGGGCGACGGACACCGCCTGGCGCTGACCGCCGGAGAGCGTCTCGACGGCCTGCGAGATGTTCTGCACCGTCATGATGCCGAGATCTTGCAGGTGCTCACCGGACTCCTTGCGCATCCGCTTCTTATCCATCTGGCGGAACACCTTGCCGAGAAAGCCCGACTTGCGGACCTCACGACCGAGGAAGAGGTTCGCGGAGATATCGAGAGCCGGCGCGACGGCAAGGGTCTGGAATACAGTCTCCACCCCGTGCTCACGAGCCTCGTGGGTGCTCTTGAACTCGACCTTCTCGCCCTTGACCCACATCTCACCTTCATCCGGGGTGTGTGCACCGGCGAAGCACTTGATGAGGGTGGACTTGCCTGCTCCGTTATCGCCGATCACAGCGAGGACCTCACCGGGGTACAGGTCGAAGTCCGCGTGGTTCAGGCCGGTGACGCTGCCGAATCGCTTGACGAGGTTACGTCCCTTGACGATGGGCTCGGTCATGCCTTCACCTTCCTAATCCACTGGTCGACGCCGACGGCCAAGATGACAAGGAGGCCGATGGCGGTTGTTCGGTACGCCTGGTCCACGCCCGCGAGTGAGAGGCCCATCTCGACGGCGTTAACGATGAGAGCTCCGAGTAGCGATCCGATCACCGCACCACGGCCACCGAAGAGCGAGGTGCCACCGATCACCACCGCGGTGATGGTCTGAAGGTTGAGCATTGGATCGACGTTCGGGCTGGCCGAACCGACTCGGCCGATTGTGATGTAGGCGGCAATACCCATCACCACACCGGCGACGAGGTAGACGCTGAAGAGCACACGCTTGGTGCTGATACCGGTGAGTTGCGCTGCAACGGGGTCATCACCGACGGCGTAGACGTGGGTGCCCCAGGCAGTGTTCTTCAGGATCCACGCGAAGAGTAGATACAGCAAGAACATCGTGACGACGCCCAAACTGAAGTTGAACGGTCCCACGGGGAAGGACTCGCCCATGAGCTTCATCTGCTCGGGCATCTCTGGACCCTGGATGGTGCGTGCCTTGAAGAGGATGAGCGTCAGACCCATGAACACGCTCCAGGTGCCCAGGGTGACGATGAACGGTGGCAGGTTGAACCTGACTATGAGGAAGCCGTTAACTGCGCCAGCTGCTGTTGCTGCGCAGATCCCTAAGAAGATGGCTATCCAGGGGTTCTGCCCGGCGATGGGAAGAACGTTCGAGGCCGTCGTGTAGACGGCAAAGTTCGCCATCAGCATCTGGCCGAAGATCATGATTGCGCCGATCGACAGGTCGATTCCTGCGGTCAAGATGATCAGCGTCTGCGCGATGGCCAGGGTTCCGACGATCACCGTCTGCTGAATCATCAGCGAGATCGTCGACGGGAGAAGGAAACGCTCGTTTACCAAGCCGAAGATGATGATGACGACGATCAGAACGATGAGTGAGCTCAGCCAGGGATACCGGTGAAGCGTCATCTGCAGCCGCTGAACTGGCGTGCGCTTGACGGCGAACTCTTCGTCGAGGTCGTAGTCCGAGGTGGCAGGTGCGCTCACCGGGGGGCCTCCATGCGTGAGTAGTAATCGGGGTTTCTTGTGGTGGTGCCGTTCAGTTTGGGTGAGTGTAGAGCGATTACTGAAGTAGCGCCGGGGTTTCTCTCACCTCGTTGGGTCCCCAGGTGCAGCCGAGGGGCAGCAGCGCGTGGCTGCTGCCCCTCGGTGCGCACATGACGCGCGGGGGTTTAGCCCCAGGCGTTGTCGATGCAGTACTGCGCGGACTCCTGCGGAGCCGACACGACAGTGTCCATCGGGTCGTCGGTGCACAGCGTCACTCCGGTGTCGAAGAACTCGCCATTGGCGGAAGTGTTCTCCGGCGGTGCGCCACCGTCGGCGATCGTCTTGATCGCCTCGACGCCGAGGCTCGCCATGCGCAGCGGGTACTGCTGCGAGGTGGCCTGGATGCTGCCGGCCTTGACGGCCTCGACACCAGCGAGACCACCGTCGACGGACACGATGATGACGTCCTCACCGACGGTCTTGCCAGCAGCCTCGAGGGCAACGGCAGCACCGAAGGCGGTGGGCTCGTTAATCGTGTAGACGACGTTGATGTCCGGGTTGGCAGCGAGGCAGTTCTCCATGCCCTTGCGGCCACCCTCTTCGTTGGCGCCAGTTGCCTCGAGGCAGGAGATCTCGTACTCGCCACCGGCTCCGGTGGTGTACGAACCGCTCTTAGCAGGACTGGTCATGTCCTCAAGGGTGGGAACATCGATGCCCATGCCAGTGAGGAAGCCGTTGGCGCGGCAGTAGTCCACAGAGACAACGCGATCGTCGAAGATCACGAGCTCGGCGATGACGGCCTTCTCACCGTTCAACTTGCCGGCGGCCCATTCACCGATGGCCTGGCCCGCGAGGCAGTTGTCGGTTGCGAAGGTGATGTCCACGACGTCCGGCGGATCGGTCGGGGTGTCGAGTGCGATGACGTACAGACCAGCGTCGCGTGCGCGGCTGATGGCGTCGTTCACGTTGACGGACATCGGGGTGATCAGGATGCCGGCCTGGCCCTGAGCGATGGCGTTCTCGATCAGGTCGATCTGACCCTGGTCGTCGCCCTCTTCCTTGCCGGAGCCGACCGTGAGGTCAACGCCGTTGGCAGCCGCAGTCTCGTTCGCGCCGTCGATCATGGCGACGAAGAACGGGTTGGTCTGGTCCTTGGTGATCAAGGAGACCGCGACGGGAGCGCCGGAATCACCGGAATCACCGGAATCCTCGGTGGTCTCCTCGCTGGCGGCGTCGTCGCCGCCGGAGTCGCCGCTGCCGGAGTCGTCCGACCCACCGCAGGCGGCCAGAGTCACGGACAGGGCACCGGCCGCCGCGATGACGGTGAATGCCTTGCCGCGCTTTGAGCGCTTGAACATATGTTTTCCCTTCGAGGGGTTGATGATGCAGTCGCCGATCGGGGGATCGACGGTTACTGCCCCTTTCTACGGGTCCGAGCGCCAAGTTGCTAGACCTGGCGCACCACTCGTTACGTAACCGTTACGGGTTTGCTGCGGTTTCGGTGCCGTGGAACGCTTTACGTTCCACGCACGACGTGACAACGTTGTCTGCTAGTCAGGGGTCCTTGTCGGATCTCCAGCGTCTACGAAGACGATCTGAGCGAAAGGGATTTCGACGGGACATGACAACGTTGTCAGGTACTGGCTCTGCTAGCAATGCTCGGTCACTGCGCCGTCGTTCCACAATGCGGGATGTGGCCGCCCTCGCCGGGGTCAGCCTGAAAACGGTTTCACGGGTGGTCAATGCTGAATCTGGAGTCTCGCCCGACCTCACCGCCCGCGTCCGTAAGGCAGCCGAGCAACTCGCCTATCGGCCAGACTTCACCGCCAGCAATCTCCGCCGGGCCGATCGACGCACGGGGACCATCGGTCTGATGGTCGAGGACGTCGGCAACGAGTTCTCTGCCACCGTGCACGCCGGGGTAGAAGACGCCGCCAACGAGCGGGGGGTCGCGGTGCTGACGGCGAGTACCGCGGATGATCCCGATCGCGAACGAGACGTTGTACGCGCTTTCTCCTCCCGCCGGGTGGACGGTCTGGTGGCTGTGCCGTCAGGGGGAGATGACAGTTCACTGTGGATCGAGCGTGATATCGGTGTGCCCCTGGTCTTTGTCGACCGAGCACCGAAAGGTGTCGTGGCCGACTGCGTGCTGACGAACAATCGCGAAGGCACACACGAAGCAATCGCGCACCTCGCAGCCCAAGGCCATCGCAAGATCGCGTTTCTCGGCGGGGTCAGCCGATTGGAGACGGCGCAGGACCGATACGAGGGGTACATCGATGCGCTGACCGCAGCCGGTCTTCCGACACACCCCTCGTGGGTACTGCGTGATCTGCGGAATCCCGAGCAGGCGACGGACGCCACCCGGCTGCTGTTGGAACTGTCGGATCCACCGACCGCCATCTTTGCTGCGCAGAACCTGCTGTGTATGGGTGCCTTCCGTGCGCTCGCCCATGCACACCTGCAGCGCTCCATCGCGTTGGCCGGTTTTGACGATTTCGCCTTGGCAGACATGTTGGACCCGGCCGTGACTGTCGTGGCGCAGGATCCGCGCAACATCGGCTACCGCGCTGCGGAGTTGTTGTTTGAGCGCATGGATGCTGACGCTGGCGTCACTACTGGGGGGGCATCGACTGGTTCGCGAAGTGCGGACAACGACGACGCGATCTCGCGCAACGGACCGAGAATCAATGCCAGACACCATCGGGTTCCATCGCGTCTGATCGTTCGGGAATCCAGCCTCATCCCTCCCCGCGAACGTGCGGGCTGACGACGCAATCGTGCGTGCTCAGGTGGGGCGGTTCGCGTCGCTGTCGACGATGTCTTCACCGGGAATTGGAAACTCACCGGTCGTTGCCGTTGCCGCGCGCGACGTCTCGGCAACGATGATTCCAACGACGACGATCAACCCACCGATGCCCTGCAAAGGCGTGAGCATCTCGCCGAGGAACGCCATACCCAAAATGGCGGCCCAGACCGGCTCAGTCGTTCCGATGATCCCGGCACGCGCAGCGCCGAGTCGTCGTAATGAACCCAACACCAGCAAAAACGGAGTGACGGTTCCGAAGGCAGCACCGAGTGCCATGATCAACCACACCGGCAAGCCGGGTGCCCCCTCGAACATCGGCGCTGCTGTACGACCGAGAACCTCGTACGGGTAGCTCGTCCACGGCGCGATGATCGACCACGCCGCCGTGGAAAACACGAATCCCCACATCGTCAAGGACAGCGCATCACGGTTGCTTTGCCCAGACTCACCGAGGATCCAGTACAGGGCCAACGCGAAGGCGAGCAGCAGCCCCGCGGCGACGCCGAGTGGATCAAGGGTTCCGCCCTGCCGAAGTTGCGCGACCAGCGCGAGACCGAGGAGCGTCAAGCCGATGGCGGCCCAGATGCGGTTGCGAACGGGAACTTTGCGCACGAACTTCACATACATCGCGACGACGATGGGTGCCAGGAACGCCAGTAGTGTCCCGACGCCGACGGGTAGACGCGAGATGGTGAAGAAGAACAAGAACTGCACCAATGTGAAG
>JBDQFC010000037.1:0-8130 GCA_040266055.1 Candidatus Nanopelagicales bacterium
CGATATTTGCCGTGAAGACGCGGGCGGCGCCGATCGCGTGACCATTCATCTTGCGGTAAGTCTGATTCGCCGGAGCGATGATGACCCGCGCTACCGCGGACCACGTCCTGCCCGTCACCCAGGGCGGGCGCACAACCCCGGACAATCTGGTCACGGCGTGCTGGCCCTGCCAGTTCGGGAAGAGCTCCTTCACTCCCGAGCAGCTTGGTATGCGCTCACCCGCGTGACCAACGTGTTTGGGCAGAACAACTAGTCCCCGGGAAGATGGCCGCGCTTCTTCATGAGCGTGGCCATCTTCGTGATCGATGTGCTGAATCCACGCTTGGCTGCCCAGGCCAGCGGCGTCGCCAGGAACTGCGGGGCATAGGGGACACGGATCTCCTCCACCCACTCCAGCCGCGATGTGGCGTCGCCCGTGCCGATGACGGCCAGCCGGACAGCGCCGGTGAGCAGGGGGCCGATCTTCGTGATCTCGACGGTCATGTCATCGACGTCCAGTCGGTCGACGCGCATGCGATCCGGCAGCGCAGCGGGGCCAATGCCCGTGGTGGCGACAAACTCGGACCCCGGGCCACCGTCTCCCGACAGGATCTCCACGCGAGTCAACGGCACCCAGTCACCGTGTCCAACCCAGTCGATGAGCTCATCGAACACGGCTCGGGCGGGGAGCGGAAGGTCCCGGACGACGGTGAAGTCGACGAATGCCACGGGTATTCCTTGCGGGACGAGGGTGTTCCCAGTCTGCCGGTTCTGGGCGAATCAGGCGCGGTGGCCGGATGTCCCTGAATACCGTGGTTCCACGGTGGTGTCAGGTGGCTGACCGTGGGACGTTCGCCACCGTCCAGAACGCAGCATGCGTCGTAGGGAGAACCACCGGTGGGTATTCATGGCCAGAAGCGCACATTCCGCCGAGTGCTGACGACCACGGTGGTGGCTGCATCTCTTGCTCTCGTGCTGCCCACGGCAGCGTCGGCGCATGAGGGGTGGCTCGATTCAGCCGCGGGCTCGAGTGCGCCGGAGGCGGCGCATGACGGTCATGACGGGATCGGCTACAAGAGCGCTCCCGCTCAGCCGGCGGCCAAGGTGGGCAAAGCGTGCAAGAAGAAGGGGCAGGTGAGCGGAAACCTGGTCTGCAAGAAGGTGAAGGGGCGGCTGAAGTGGGTCAGGGGCACCTCCGCTGTCGCGGCCAGCTCCTCTGCGACTGACCTGCTGTGCCGGAACTCCACATACACCGGGCAGGTAAAGGACCTCAGGTGCACGACGTCGTCCGTCACGTTCACCTCCAATGGCCTTCCGAGCGCATCGACCCCCACCATGCTGGGCATCACGGCGACCAACCAGCAGTACCCGACTGCCCATGACTACCTGTTCTCCTTCCCCCGCACACCCGTGCGAGCCGCATCCCCGTCCGTGCCGGGATCCGGGGCGATCGGGGTGGCCGTTGACGGTGTGCCGCTCTTCAGTCCATGGACGCAGGCCGCTCTGCTGCAGCACACCCTCGACGCCGGGGAACTCGACGAATGCGGTGGTCACGCTGGTCGTGGCGACGATTACCACTACCACATCGCGCCCAAGTGCCTGATCGAAGAGATGGGCGCCGACAAGGTTGAGGTGAAGCGAACTCCCATCGGCATCGCCAACGACGCCTCTCCGATTCTGGCCCTGGGCTGGTTCGATCCCGCCAACAGTGTCGAGAGCAAGCTGGATGCCTGCCGTGGCATGACAGACGCGAAGGGTCAGTACTTCTACAACGTGCAGACGACGAGCAAGTGGGACATTCTCGACTGCTTCACCGGGAAGGTGTTCAACACGTCCAGGGACTCGTTCACCACACGACGTGACTCTGCGGGCAATGAGATCACCGGGGCGAAGCTGGCGCTGACCATCACCGAGTCCTACTCCAAGGTCACGGGCGGCCAGACCTGCTACGTCATGTCCGGGAATCTGAGGAATCAGAAGGTCATCCAGACCAACCAGTCAGTTGTCTCCACGTCGGGTCCGGCAGCGATCTTCTACTGCAGCTCCCAGTGCTATGCCGAGTTCTTCGAGCCCACGGGCGCATTCCCGGGACAGTCCGTATACCTGGAGAAGGTCACGCAGAGGTGCCCGGCGGGCTTCAACCCGAACAGTCTTCCCCTGCTGCCCGCCTACGCCGGACCTGACATCGGCAAGCGGGGCCCGGGTTCGGGGCCGAGCAGCGCCCCGCCTGCCCGGTAGGCAGCGGCAGCGACAGTCTCGGGTTTTCTGGGGCCGGCCATGTGATGGCACGTGACGGTCCAGGAAACAAGGAAGCCACAGCAGCCCCGGGTGGTTAGCATCTCCGCATGGCCACGAACCCGGATCGAGCGTCGTACTTCCCGGCGATCGAGAAGAAGCACGGGCAGCCGATGTCCTACTGGTTCGATGTCATGAGCGAGATCTCGGATCGCAAGTACCCCGAGCAGATGGCCTACCTGCAGGAGAACCATGGCTTCAGTCGGACTCATGCGAACGCGCTCGTCCTCTACTCCAGAGGGAACACGAGTGCGCATCGCGTCTCGACGATCGACGAGTACCTGGCGGACGCGGATGACACCAAGCGGGCGACGGTCCACCGCATCTTCGGCGCGATCCAGAAGGCCCATCCGGAGTGCGACCTGGTGATCGCGTGGAACAAGCCCATGCTCAAGACGGATGGTCAGTACGTCTTCGGTGTCACCGTGGCGAAGAACCACATCCTCATCGCTCCCTTCGGGGAGGGAATCCTCGATGAGTTCATGCCCCGGCTCGCTGGCTACGACGTCAACAAGAAGACCGTGAAGGTGCCGGTGGACTGGGACGTGGACGTCGAGCTCGTGCAGGACATGGCCGATGCGCGGCTCGCGCAGATCCGATCGTGACGTGGGCTGTGTCGGGGTGCTGGGCGTCCCGGAGGGGTAGCGTCCGAATATGAACACCTCCCGCTGGAGCATCGGCTCGTCGAACTCATTGCTGAGTGTGGCCTCGCCGATTCGGAGGGCAGACCAGCACAAGAGGTAAACCAAGGCTCGGTAGCGATCGGGCACCTTGGCCGCGAGTTCCTCAGTTTGCTCCACGGTCAGAACTGGACGCTCCTTGGCTTTGTGGGTGCCACCGCCCTTGATACGGCACGGATTGGTGTCGATCAGCCCATCCTCGACGGCAACGTTCATGACCAGACGAAGCACCCTGTACGCGTTCGCGACAGTCGCCCGACCGGTGCGACGGGGGAGCGAACCTGGGGTTGCCTCAGGCGTTCGAGCTGCAAGAGACTGGCCCAGTTCGGAATACCACGCACGAACCACGTCTGGCTTCACATCCTCCACCGCAAGCTCACCGATGCTTGGGCTGATGTAGGTGTCCCAAAGCTCGACATATCGCGTTCGGGTGGACTCCTTGAGTTCTCGCTGCCGTATGCAGCGTTCGGCAAACTGATCTAGCGACATGCCGCTCCGCGTCGGCATCCGCCACATGTCTCTGACCACGTCTGCCCTGACGGTCGCAAGCCAGGTGTCAGCCTCGAGCTTGCTTGGGAACGTCACGTCCGCGTTGTGTCGCAGTCCGTCCGGCCCGAGGTAACTCGCCTGCCATCGGCCGCTGGGCAACTTGCGAACGCTGCCGAAGGCTCGACGTGTTCGTTTTCCCGCTGCCATGGAGGCTCCCGTACGCGACTGCTATCGACCGTGATTGTCCTCAAGATATTGCACGTTATTGCACGCTGGAGCCAGTCGGGGCAGAAAACATAAGCAATATCAACGGCAAATCTGTGGCACAGACTGACTCATAATCTGGTCGTCGTCGGTTCGAGCCCGACCCGCCCCACGTTTCTGCGCCATGACCATGCGTCCGGTCGGTGCATGCTTTGTCCGTGGCGCTGGACGGCCTACCCCCGTGGTGGCTGTGTCTCCATGAAGCTGACGGCTCGGGAAACCCAAGCGTCCAGCGTCCGACCTACCAGGGCCTCGGCATCGATGAAGACGAATCCCTTCATCGCCTTGCCTGTGAAGTCCATCGGTCGCACGCCCGGCTGTGTCAGAGCCTCCTCGGCCGCGTCGGAGCCGATCTTCGCCATCAGCGAGTCCTCGATGACCCCGACTGTCATGTAGCCGCGCACCATGAATGCCAGTCCTCCGAACATCCTTCGTTCATTGACCTCGTAGGGAACGTCCTGAAGCACCGCGCGGACACGATCGGCGAGGGTCTCGTTGAACATGTCGGAGAAGGTAGCGCGCAACTCGCGGAGAGGTTGGCCGAACTGGAAGCGGAACTAGGCACACGGGCCGTCACCCGCGGGGTCTCCTAACCGGGGTGTGGAATCTTCACGGACCCGTCCTGTCCCAGAGTTGCGAACGCTTGACTGCCCCCCCGACACAGATGCTTCATGCACACCCGTAGAGGCATTTGTGAGGGCCTATGAGAAGGCCCACGTCTGGAATTAGGCGGGGGCATCTCAATGTGGCTCAAACAGGCTTAGATCTTGACCCACCCCTTAGGGCACTTGGTCTTGCCCTTGAACTTCTTCTTGAATGTCTTCTTGCTGATGCACTTCACGGACTTCTTCTTGGTCACGGGTGCAGGGTCCGCTGCGGGTGCAGGCTTTCGGGTGCGCAGGACTGCTTGAGTTTGGAAGACTTGGATCGAACCATTCCCGAATGCCGCAGACTGCGAGTCTTCGAGTTGTACCGTGATCGGGAAGTCGGTTCCGTCATCATCCGGCTGTTCGGCCGCACGCCGTCGAGCTGAGCGAGCACATCCGAGGTCCCTGGCACTGTCGGGCTGCACCGGGGTGCTGAACTAGGTCGTGGGTGGGATCGGCCGATCATGGGTAGCATCCAATGGTGTTGTCACTGGATGAACTAGCCGGATTATTCAATTCGAATTCCGCAGTCTTCGATGAGCCTGTTAATCACTTTGCTATCGGTGATCGAGAGTTCGACACTGACGTAGAACCGATCATCATGGGCGTGGTCAATCTATCCCGGGATTCGACCTATAGAGAGAGCGTCGCCCCGACCCAAGCTGATGCGGTGCGTCGAGCACGGATCATGTTCGAGCAGGGTGCTCATGTGATTGACATCGGAGCTGAGTCCTCGCGTGCAGATGCTTCGCGCACATCGGTTCAACAGCAAATCGACTCGGTGGTTCCTGTTATCGAAGAACTCGCCAAGGGCGGGATTGCAACATCCATCGAGAGTTATGAGTTAGAGGTACTCCGAGCGGCCCTCGAAGCCGGCGCGTCCGTGGTGAATCTGACGGGAACCAAGGATGAAGAAGCGATATTCGAAACGATCGGTGACTTCAATGCGTCGTTAGTTATGTGTTTCACCCCCGGGGAAACGGTTCGCGATGACATAGCCGTGCGTGTGGAGAAGGATCCGATTCCACCTCTCATCGAGCATTTCGCGCCACGCATCGATCGAGCCAGAAACCTCGGAGTGGGAAGCATCGCTATAGATCCTGGGTTGGGGTTTTTCTATGGGTCACAGGTGGGTCCTATAACCAAGGTCAAGCATCAGGCACAAGTGTTACTCCACTCCTTCCGCTTGCGTGAGTTGGGAGTACCCGTGTGCCAGATAACACCGCATGCCTTCGATGTTTTCCAGGAGGAATTCCGAACGGCTGAAGGCGTGTTTACCGTTCTGGCGAGCCTCGGTCGGGTAGGAGTCCTGCGCGTTCACGAAGTAGCTCGGGTTCGAGCCTCGCTATCGATGATGGAGACCGTCGGCGTCCACATGGGTGGTGCCGAGTAGAGCTCTGATGTGAGGTTCGAGGCATCCCATTTACCAAAGCCAGCCTCTGCTTTAAGTGGAACGCCAGAAGTGCCCCATGCGTCAATGAAAGTGTGGCGGTCTCCGACGATGCTGAAGCATCGCAGCGGCAGCAAGTTCGCAATGCAGATCTAGGGATCGCGGGTCTCGGTCTCGGTGCGCTGTCTCTGGTCGGGTCTTTCACCGACTGGGTATTCCTTGCTGTTCCGGTCGCTGGAATCGGCGCCATCCTTGCCCTGATCGGATCTCTCTTGCCGCGTCGGTCACGTGGTTGGGGTCTGGCTGGCTTTGCGGCGTCCCTTGTCGCGGTTGCAGTGGGTTTGGTTGTCCTTTTGGAGCCGGTGCAGTTCACCTCGGATCCGACTACGGGGGATGCTGGCCGTACTGAGTCTGCGGTTGTATCTGAGTCAGATTCAGACTCCACCACAATCACGTACAAGGTTGTGACCGATGGATTGAGCGTGACGCATCTGTCCTACGTGGACTTCCTAGACGGTGGAACTGTCATGCAGGAGAGCCTCGGCGTTCCGCCTCCTTTCACACATGTCGTTTCCGTACCCAAGGGTGAGTCCATCGATCTCAGTGATTTCTCGGTTACGGGGATGGGTGGATCGTCGTCGTTCTCTGTTTCTTGCTCGCTGGCAGTGAATGGAAGGGTTGTGAGTCGTGATCGCGCCTCGGGTGCGTACGGATTGGTCAATTGCATGGCCCCCGAAGAAGCGGTAACTGAGTAGCGATCTCGGCGCATACGATGATGCGCGTGGTCACATCCGACAGGGAGTCGTACTTCCCGCTTATCGAGAAGCGGTACGGCAAGCCGATGGCTTACTGGCACGAAGAGATGAAGAAGGTGTCTGGGCAGAAGTACCCCGAGCAGATGGCCTTCCTGCAAGATCGATACGGATTCAGTCGTGCCCATGCGAATGCGCTTGTCCAGTACTCACGAGGTTCGAAATCCACACAAAGGTATGCGACGGTCGACGACTATTTAGCCGAACACGACGCTCAGAAGCAGGCGACCGCTCGAGCGATTCTCGACGTTATAACTCAGGAGTTTCCTCAAGCCGAAGTGGTCATTGCCTGGAACAACCCGATGGTTCGGATCGAGGGGAAGTACGTGTTCGGGGTGACCATTCACACCAAACACATTCTCATCGCGCCGTTCGATTCAGTCGTGATCGAGCAGTTTCGTGATCGTCTATTGGACTACGCACTCAACAAGAAGACGATCAAAGTTCCGATCGATTGGGACGTCGATGCGGAACTCATATGCGACATGGTTAGTGCGAATCTCGCCTAGGTTCCTGAGCCTTGATGCTTGGCTTCGAGGCGGGCCACCATCTCCTTGAGGTGGGCGAGTTCGGCTAGGACTTCATCCACTCTGTCGGGTCCCTGGTGCGATCGCTTGACGAGAGCTGCGGACAAAGACGCTGTGACGATGCCCAGGACGCTGATACCGACAAGCATGACTAGGACGGCCAGGGCTCGGCCGTACCAAGTGACCGGCACGAAGTCTCCGTAGCCAACCGTCGTCACCGTCTCGAAGGCCCACCACACAGCATCACCGATGTTTACGATCTCAGCGTTGGGGGCGCCTCGTTCGGCGTTGAGCACCATGACGCTGCCGACCCAGATGACGATGGCGGCCGCCAGTGCTGCTGACGTCAGGCCTCCGCTACTGATGAGTCCGGACTTCTTGGAGATGACTCCGCCAGACGTGAACGCACGCAGCGCCCTCAGCGCCCGGAACTGGGGGAGTACAACGGTGACGGTATCCAGCCAGTTTCGCCGGAAGAAGCGCCTTTTGATGGGAGCCATGAAAAAGCGAAAGAGCAGGTCAATGACGAATAAAGCCCACAAGACCAGACCGAAGGTGTTCATCCACGTGAACCACTGGGCCTGAGGGTCGTACCAGATTGCCTGGATTGAGAACGTCGCCAGGTACACCAAGGCCAGTGTCGACAACAGCGGTGAAATCCGGCGCGTGTAGTTGTCCAGCCAGGCTTGGCGTCGGCTCGAGGCGGGAGTCGATGCATCCTTTATTGAGGAGGTGTCCGATGCGTCAGGGGTGGCGTTCGATGAGCTCATGGCCACACGTTAGAGCCAGCGAGCCGGTCCTATCGGTGAAAACTGCCGGCCTGCTCGGTTTTGGGTAGTTGTCCGTCCAGGAGTTCCTCGGCGGTCTTCCATCACAGGACCTATGCCCTGTCGATCATTCCTTCCCGACAGTGTGCGTAACCACGAAGCGCTAGTCGCACAGCAAAGGCGCCGGGCGGATAACCGCCCGGCGCCTTTGGAGTTGTGTGCTGACTAGTTCTTGATGTCGAAGCGATCCAGCATCATGACCTTGTCCCAAGCGGACACG
>JBDQFC010000038.1:0-6550 GCA_040266055.1 Candidatus Nanopelagicales bacterium
ATCTTGGATGAGGAGACTGGAGGCGTTACCGGGTGGAGCTACGCGGCACCGGTCGAAGCGTTGTGTGATGGGTTATTCGAATGCTCGTCGATGGGGATTGATGCGTCGTAGTTCGACTAAGGGGCGGAGTTAGCGGAGTCCACGAACTTGGAGATCCTCTCCCTGCCCCAGCGGTCGATGGCTGTGATGAAGACGCGCTCCCCGTTCGATGCAGCGGGCCATTGGTTGGTGGCGTTCGCGGGGACCACGGCGGTGAGGTAGCGGGCGTCGATGAAAGCGCAGTCGGTGGGCGTCGTCGTTGGTACTTGATAGATCGCGTATCTCACTGTGTTGGGATCGCTAGAGGTCCAGGTGATCTGACCGTTTCGGTTAGTGATGTTGGTCGGTGGTTGCGGTGGGACCGTGGTGGGGGTGCCGTAGCCGGGGGCGATTGCCGGTCGTGAGTAGTAGCGATTCACCAGGCGGGTGGTGGTGTTCCTTCTGTCGGCCTTGACGTCCTTAGCCGAGAAGTAGATAGCGCCGCCCACGTTCGGGATTGTCCGGGTGAACTTGCGGTGCTTGACCAGCACGTTTTTCTTACGCCAAGCCTTGGTGGTTCTCGTACCGGCACGGTAAGTCGCTTCACCTATATATAGGCCGACGTTGTGGCCGTTGGCCTTGGCGATGTCGATCTCGTTGTCCCACCAGCGGGTGATGACCTCGTAATCGGCGATCTTGAACCCGCGGGTCCAGTAGATCTGCGGGGCGATGTAGTCGATCCAACCCTCACGGACCCACTTGCGGGTGTCGGCGTAGAGCTGGTCGTAGTTCTGCACGCCCGCCCTGGTTGCCGAGCCCTCGGGATCGGTGCGTTGGTTGCGCCACACAGCAAAGGGTGAGACACCGAACTGCACCCACGGTTTGGTCGCCTCGATGCGATCGGAGAGTTCCTTGATTAGGGCGTCGGTGTTGGCTCGTCGCCAGTCACCCCTGGTGGCAAATGCTTGGCCGTACTGCTTGTAGGTCTTCTTGTCCTTGAATGGCTTGCGCGAGCCCGGGTAGGGGTAGAAGTAATCGTCGAAGTGCACGCCATCGATGTCGTAGCGCTCGACTGCTTCCATGATGGTGTCGACCACGTGCGCACGGACTTCGGGGATACCTGGGTCGTAGTACCACTTGCCGTCCTTACGGATGATCCACTCGGGATTGAGTTTGGCCGGGTGGGTGGGACTGAGGTTCTTCAAGGACTTGGTCATGGTCACCCGGTAGGGGTTGAACCAGGCGTGCAATTGCAGGCCGCGGGCGTGGGCTTGCTCCACCGCGAAGGCCAGGGGGTCGTAGCCGGGATCCTGACCTTGAGTTCCGGTGAGCCAGCGCGACCAGGGCTCCTTGTCGCTGGGCCAAAAGGTGTCTGCGGTGGGGCGGACCTGAAGGACGACCGCGTTGAAGTTGTTCTCCTTGGCCAGATCGAACCAGTCGATGAGTTGCTGCTGCTGGGCTTGCGGATCTTGGCCTCGCCTCGCGGGCCAGTCGATGTTCACCACCGAGGCGATCCACATGCCGCGGAAGTCGGTCTTGTCGTAGCGCGGGTCGGGCGTGCACTCGGTGCTGCTCGGAAACTCATTTGCCGTCGCCGGAACGCTCGTTGTAGGGGCCATGACCAGCAGACCAACTGTGAGGGCCGCAACTAGTGGCAGCGTGAGGAAGGAACGCACACGGCCACCATAAGTGGAAACCCTGCCGTCACCGATCGGGATACGGGCACGTGTCGTCGCCGAGGTATCTGCAGAGGAATCGTCGCGGAGCGGTCTCAAGAGTCGGTGCACGAGCACTCGTCATCGCCGCCATGGACGAGACGTTTACTACTGAACGGTGCCCGATTCCTCGGCCTTCTTTCGGGCGAGCCATGCCTGGAACTCCTTGTCTTGCTGGTCTCGCCAGGTGGCGATGTTGGCGCTGAGTTGTTCGGCTGTGAGTTCATGGAGGGCGTCGTAGTTCTTCATCTCCACCAGGAATAGGTGACCGGTGATGGTGGCGTCTGCAGTCGCGCCGTGCCAACTGTCCTCGTCGAGATCGAGTCCGTAGCGCTGGATGGTGGGCATAAGCCTGCGCTGGTTGCGGCCCTTGACGTATTTATCGAACTGCTTATCGAGCACGTACGGACAGATGATCGGGTTGCTGGTGATCGGTTCGATGCCATGACGGCCGAGGTTCGCGTTGAGCATGTTGATGTCGAAAGTGGCGTTGAATGCCACGATCGGCAGGCCACTGGTGGTGATGTGCTGATGGATCTCGGTCAGCGCCTCGCGTTCATCCTGACCATGCGCCCGACTGTGCTCGTTCGTGATGCCGTGGACGTCGGTGCTTGCCTGCGGGATGGGGATATCGAGTTTGAGGAGCCACTCTCGCTCAGTAACCGGCTCGCCATTGCTGAAGTGGACTACGGCGGCGGTGACAATGCGATCGCTGGCCGGATCGGTGCCGGTGGTCTCTGTGTCGAAGGCAAGGAAGCCGGGGTCGAGCCACCAAGGGGTTCTGGCTTCCGGGGTGCTCATGCCGCCATCCAACACGGTGGGACTGTCAGGGCCCGCCAGCAGCGGGGCTACGGGGGGTGTGCCCCATGCCGCTGGCGGGTAGTTCCACGGTACGGGAAATTCATGATCATGAACAGGGTTTGCTCTCAGCGTCGCGATACGCGCTTTCACACCGGCGCCTGTCAGACCCCTGATCTTAAGTGCAGGTGGGTCGAGGCAATCGCGATCTTCTGCGAGCCCCACCCGTTCGCGTCGGGGAGGTATTCGGGGGGTGACTTCCCCGGCGCGGACCCTTGATGGGCTTGGATGGAGCCCCGCACGGGGATCACAATCAGGAGGTCGCGATGTCGAATGCTTTTGGAGTGCACGCCCTGGTGTGGACCGGAGGTTGGTCGCCGGAGGAAGCCGAGCTCGCCATCTCATCAACCGCAGCAGCCGGCTATGACCTCATCGAGATCCCCGCTTTGGATCCGTCGCGCATCAACATTGACGACACCCGCGAACGACTCGCTGCCCACGGACTACGCACCAGCTTGACCTTGGGCCTGACCTTCGACAACGACATCAACTCCGAAGACCTCACCCTCGTCGACGCGGGTCGGACGACGCTGATGTCTGCTCTCGACATCACCCGCGGAGTAGGTGGCGAATACCTCGGTGGCGTGATCTTCAGCGCCATGAACAAGTACGCAGGTCCCACCACGGACGCGGCGCGACGCAACAGCGTGTCGGTTATCAAGGAACTCGCACAGGAAGCCGCACGAGACGACATCGCGATCGGGCTCGAGTTCGTCAACCGCTACGAGAGCAACTTGCTGAACACCGTTCGGCAAACGCTCGACTACATGGATGAGGTTGGCGAGGACAACGTCGTGGTTCATGCCGACGTCTATCACATGAACATCGAGGAAAATGGCTTCCGCGATCCGCTCATGCTGTGCGGTGATCGCCTGGGCTACGTCCACATCGGCGAATCGAATCGCGGATATCTGGGAGCCGGCACCATTGACTTCCCCGAGGTCTTCGGCGCTCTCGTGGACATGGGATACGACGGCACGATCACTTTCGAATCTTTCTCTTCGGCCGTTGTGGATTCGAACATGTCCAACACTTTGGCTATCTGGCGGAACCTCTGGGGTGACGGCATGGACTTGGCCACGCACGCGTTGGCGTTCATGAATGACGGCATGGACTCAGCACGCGCTCGATCGTCGCGCAACTAGTCAGCAGATCTGACCCCACAGACCACGTAGGTCGTCCTTGGCCTGTTGTTCGGCTCTTTGGAAGTCGGCTTGGTAGGCATAGACGTCGTCGTAGGTGTACTCCTCGGCCAGACCAGCTTGCAGCATCGCGAGGTTAACCATGACGTCACGATCAGCGAGCCACACATAAGCCAAGACGCGGTCGTATCTGTCGTAGGTGCCCTGAGAGGCATCCAGTTCGAGATAGACGCTCTGGCCTGCCATTAACTGTTCGGCATAGACGCTCGCCTCCGGGCCTGCGCACTCAACAGGGCGATTGGGTGCGACTGTCTCGGGGGTGTCGATTCCGATCAACCGAACGGCAGTGTCCTGGCCCTGGATGAGCACTCGCAAGGTGTCACCGTCGACTACACGGGTAACGGGAAATGGTCCTTGCGCTTGTTCCGGCATCGAGATCGATGGGACAGGTTCGGCTGACTGAGGCACGAAGTCTGGTTCGGTTCCGCATGCTGCCATGGCGAGAACGACGGTTATGGACGCGGTCGCCACAAGGGTCCGCCCCAGCCGTCTCCCCCATGTCATCGCGCCAACATAGCCATGCGGTGAATACTGCTATGCATGATGCGAGCGGTTGTGTACGACGAGCCCGGGACCTTCTCCGTTCGAGATGTCCCGATGCCCGAGGCCGGAGCCAGTGAAGTGGTCGTCCGCATGACAGCAGCGGGGATGTGCGGCACGGACCTTCATCTGCACGAGGGGCAGTTCCTCGCCAACTTCCCCTTGACCCCCGGCCACGAAACCGTAGGTGTGGTCGAATCGATTGGCGACGGTGCGGTCGATGGCACGGGAGCGCCACTGACGATCGGCCAACGAGTTGTCATCAATCCGAACTCCAGTTGCCAAGACTGTGACTACTGCACCGAGAATCGCCCGTGGCTGTGTGAATCGTTTGCGGGAATCGGCTCGTCAACTCCCGGAGGATTCGCCGAGTACGTCCTTGTTCCCGGTGCTCAGGTATTCGACGCATCCGGAATTGATCTCGACTTGGCTGTCTTCGCCGAACCGTCGGCGTGCATCGCGCACTTGATTGATCGGTTGGATCCCCTCAATGGGTATTCGGTGGTTGTTCTCGGTGCCGGTCCCACGGGTGTTCTGTTGACGCAGTTCCTGTTGTTCGGTGGGGCGTCGTCGGTGGTTCTTGCCGATCCGAATGACTACAAGTTGGAAGTGGCGTCGTCGTTGGCATCTATCGGCACCTTCGTGATGAATCGCGATGACGTCTCGGGATCCATGGATGCACTCGCTGAACAGTTCGGCAGGTTCGACGTGGTGATCGATGCAACGGGCCGCGCTGGCGTCATCGAACAACTCCCGCGACTGGCACGCAATGGAGCACGCATCGTCTACTACGGGGTTGCCGATGAAGCCGACCTGATTCAGATCTCCCCGTTCGAGATCTTCCGTCGGGAGTTGACGATCATGGGCTCGTTCACCGAAGTTGATTCGTTTCCCGATGCACTCGCCGCCTTTCGGGCTGGTGCAATCCGGATGGACGGCATGATCACCCATCGTTTCCCCGTCGAGGAGTACTCCCGAGCGCTCGAAACGCTGCGATCGGACCGATCGGCGCACAAGATCGTCATCACGCCGTAAGCCTCACACCGGTGGTGCAGGGCTGAGACTCGCGCGTGGAGTGGACTGTCAGACAGTGACTGCTGCTAGCCCCTAGGGTTGAAGGCCCGAAGCGAGGAAGGTAGATACATGCGTGTGCGATCCCTGGTCATCGGAGTTGCCATGGGGGGCCTGGTCTTGACGGGCTGTGGCGGATCAGGGGGAAGCGAGGAATCTGCAACCGAGGTGACATCGGCAGAGGAGACCGCCGAAGCAGCTCCCGAGGAAACCGTGGAGGAAGAGCTGGCTGCTGAGGAGCCTGCGCAGGATGCAACTCAAGAGGCTGAGGCCGAGATGCCGTACTTCTACGGCTACGGCTGTGAGGGCGCAGCAGAAACTCTGTTGGACATGGCGAACTACTTCGCCGAGTTCGACCCCGCAGCAGCCTCGAGCGACGACGCTGCAACTTTCCGGGCCATGGGAGAGGCGATGATCGCTACCGCGAACCTTCCCGAAGAAGGCGCCGCCGGGGAGGGCGTGACGCTGGCTGACCAGTCCATCTACACCGCAGGGGTCGCGGCCGTGGACTTGGCCGACATCATCGACAACGCCGGATTCACCCGGGAGATCGAGGAACTAACGGGCATCTTTGGCGAGGACGCCACCAGGGCCGTCCAAGAGTGCGGCTTGGAGTAGCCACTTAGAGGTCGAGATCCGTCAGGACGAGCACCTTGTCGAAGGTGTAGTCCTGCATCGCGAAACGTAGGCCCTCTCGACCCGCGCCCGACGCTTTGATACCGCCGTAGGGCATTTGATCGGCTCGGAACGTAGGAGCATCACCGATCACCACTCCCCCGACTTCGAGCTCGCGATGCGCGTGGAAGATCCGCTGGATGTCATGGGTGAAGACACCTGTTTGCAGACCGAAACGAGAATCGTTCACGATCGCGATGCCTTCGTCGAGATCCTTGATGGTCTGGACGGACATCACCGGACCGAAGACCTCTTCACAACTGATGCGAACCTCACCAGGAACGTTCTCCAGCAGCGTCGCATCGATGAAGGTTCCATTGCGGTTACCGCCGGCCACCAGGGATGCGCCGGCGCCCACGGCTTCATCAATCCATTCCATGACTCTGTCGGCAGCTGCCTCACTGATCACCGGGCCAACAACGGTGGCCGGATCCCACACATCGCCACTGGCGAGATCGGTGATCGCCTTGG
>JBDQFC010000039.1:0-6393 GCA_040266055.1 Candidatus Nanopelagicales bacterium
CACCACACCAGACTCGGTTGCGATATCGCCGATTGACGCGAACAGGCGATCGCCAACCGGATCCCCCTCCCGCCAGGCAGCGCTGGCGGGAGGAAGACCGGTGTAGTCGATCGATCCGTCGGACAAGATCAGGCCTGCTTCGCCGATCGGAACCCTGCATCCAAGTCAGCCAGGATGTCCTCGAGGGCTTCAAGCCCCACCGCGAGTCGGATAAGACCCGGGGTGACACCTGCTGCCAGTTGCTGCTCGGGGGTGAGCTGTGAGTGAGTCGTGGACGCCGGGTGGATCACCAGCGAACGCACATCGCCGATGTTCGCGACATGGCTATGAAGTTCCAGACCCTCCACGAACTTCTGTCCGGCTTCCAGGCCACCGGCGATCTCGAAGCTGAGAACGCCACCGGTTCCCTTCGGCGCATACTTCATGGCCAGCTGATGCCACGGACTCGACTCCAGGCCTGCGTAGTTGACCGACTCCACTTCATCGCGATCCTCGAGCCAGCGAGCCACCGCAAGGGCGTTGTCAGCGTGACGCTGAACGCGAAGGCTCAACGTCTCCAGACCCTGAGACAACAAGAACGCGTTGAACGGCGCGGCGGCCGCACCGAGATCGCGCAGCAACTGCACACGCGCCTTCATGATGAACGCCACGTTGACTCCGAAGAGTCCATCGGGACCGAGGTCGCGGGCGTACACCAATCCGTTGTACGAGTCGTCGGGAGTGTTGAAGCCCGGGAATCGATCGGGGTACTGGCTGTAGTCGAAGCTTCCTCCGTCAACAATCGCGCCGGCAATGGCTGTTCCGTGACCGCCGATGTACTTGGTGGCACTGTGAACAACCACATCCGCGCCCCACTCAAGCGGGCGGATTAGGTACGGGGTTGCGACGGTGTTGTCGACAATCAGCGGAACACCAACCTCGTGTGCGACCCCGGCGATTCCCTCGATGTCCAAAATCTCGCTGAGCGGATTGGCGATGGATTCACCGAAGAAAGCCTTGGTGTTCGGACGCACGGCAGCGCGCCAGGCTTCAAGGTCGTTCGCGTCCTCGACGAAGCTGACCTCAATGCCGAACTTGGGCAGAGTGTGACGGAACAGATTCACAGTACCGCCGTACAGACTCGGACTGGCAACGATGTGTGACCCAACCTCGGCGATATTGGCGATAGCCAAGAACTCGGCAGATTGACCGCTGGACACCAGCAGACCACCCACGCCACCTTCGAGTGCTGCGATCCGATCCTCGACGACGGCCTGCGTCGGGTTCATGATGCGGGTGTAGATGTTGCCCAGTTCCTTGAGCGCGAACAGGTTTGCCGCGTGAGTTGTGTCGTTAAACGTGTAGGACGTCGTCTGGTAAATCGGAAGTGCACGAGCATTTGTTGCAGCATCGGGTGCCTGTCCGGCGTGGATCTGCTTGGTTTCGAAGGACCAGCCTTCACTCATTGTGATCTCCTTAGCTGTCATGTCTTGTAGATCGTTTGTTTCAGTAGAAACAGAGTCGTCGACGGTCGAGTCCGTCGCTTTGCAACTCCTGGAAGTTGCGGGAAGCGCCTCGTCGAGCGATGCATGGGTGCACCGCCGTCAGTCAGCACATGAAACGGGTACAGCGCATAAAAGACCTCGCATCCATCCCGGGGCCTTGCCCTGCGCAAGACCCGCGCTTGCCCGAAATCGGGCCAGGTCTCCACCGGAGCACCCCACCGCGGTTGGAGGGTTGCCGTCCAGCAAGCCGGGGCTTGACGCTGGAACTCTTGACCTAACGCGGACTATAGCGGCCGATCAGGACCTCGTCCACGACACCCTGTGGGAGGGTGAGCTCATCAAGCGTTACACCCACGAGCATCGATTCAACCGCCGCCGGCGGTAGCCCGGCCGACACCGCATCGTCGATGAGTCGGCCCATAACGTCGGCCGGGTCATCTGCCAAGCATCGATCGATCGCAGCATTGGCCCGGGCACCATCACCGATCAACCACGCCACCACTGCCGTAGCGGCCGCTAGCTTGGCCCCACGCCCTCGCGGCGTGGCTGCAAGAGCCGCAGTTAGGCCCCGTAGCAATTCACGTCGATCACGGTCGTTCATGCGCGCACCACACCACATCACAAGATCCCGTCCGGGAGTGTCAAATGCCGTGATGCGCAAAACATCCGAACTCGCCTGAAGTGGGTCCGACGAAAGCATGACGGCGAGGTCGGATCCATCGACTGATTCGTTTTCCTCACCGCCACGTTCGTCGGCCTGGGGCCGATAGTCGAATTCACGAGAGATCGCCTCGCGGTTCAGCGCGGGTTGTCTGGGACCAGGTTGACCGGGTGCCGGCGCGACCCCCGCTTCCTGCACCCGCTGACGATCCTCAGTGCTGACCCACAACCATGGACCGCCGCTGTCTTGGGTGCCGTTACCAACATCGCGAATCTGCGACCCGGACAGGTGCAGGCGAGCTCGAAGGGGAACCGCACACCGATCCTCGAGAGCTGCCCACAATCCATCGTGATCGACACGATCAGCACTCACAACGATGCCGATAACTTCAGTCGACGCGAAAGATCTGGCAGGTTGAAGGTAAGCATCCGCGTAAACGTCGGCATGCACCTCGGGTGCGAGATCGGCCCGCTGGGCAACAACGAGTTCGCCCTCGTTCAACCACAAGAGGACCAAAGACTCACGTGGATGAAATCCCAATAGATGAGGAACCGCGGCACCCAGTGCTGTCACCGACGTCAAACGAAGAGACAGGTCGGTGGGGTGGTTGTTGCAGCCATCGTTGTGTTCTGGATTCGTGCGCGCTTGCGTGGCGCCGATGGTTCGATCTAAGTCCATGACTCCACAGTGGGCATTCCACACACGGCGTGGAACCGACCGTTGCGGATCAGTGGATGACGTGATCAGCGCTTGTGGATGACCCGATACTGCGGATCCTTGGGATCGATTCCCGCCCCGGAAGTCACCCCTCGAATCCGGCGCCCGAGCCACGGTCCGGCGTGGCTCATGAACCAGCCGACATCTTCGCGCCGGCGCCGAGCCCAGCCTGGTCGCGGCGGGTCAGGAACAGGGCTGCGCCACTGGTTTCCACCCATGCCCAGGGCCTCCATCACGGCTTCGGACGTCAGCCGATGCCCCAGGGGGGAAAGGTGCAGCCGATCGGCGGACCACAGCCTGTCGTCGTCATACAGGGCAATTCCCCAGAAATCGACCACCGAACACCCGTAGGTGCGGGCAATTTCGAGTGTGGCCGAGCGATACGAGCGCATTCGATCTGCGATGTTGGCCAGCGCCCGTGAGCGTCGCGAAGGGTCACCGAAGGCGAACAGCAAGACATGCGAGCCGTGCCGAGTCAATTGCCGAACGCTGTCCTCGAGCGCCGTGGCCACGGCATCTAGATCGAATGAACGACGCAGCGAATCGTTGACCCCGGCGCCGATGGTTACGAGATCAGGATTCAGTTCAAGCGCGCGTGGTACTTGCTCAATAGAAATCTGCGGTGCGAGACGTCCGCGAATCGCAAGATTGGCGTAGGAGATCTCCTCCAGGTTCTGCCGAGAGACCAGTAATTCCGCCGCTCGATCAGCCCAGCCGCGATGTCTGCCATCGAAGCGAAGATCGTCATCGAGGCCCTCAGTGAATGAATCCCCAATCGCAACGAAACTTCGGATCGCCTGAGGACGACTCATGATTGATGGGCTCTCGACATCGTCACCGGATCGCCATGTGATTCGTGGGTCATCTGGACAACAAAGGACCCGGCCGCCGAAGGCTTCCCCTCCCGCGACGACCGGGTCGCGCCAAACACTAGTGCGTACCTTCCACGTCCTTCGCACCGACACTCCGGGCGGCGAAGGCTTGACCAGCTCGCCGGTACCAGGCAAGCAAAGCAAACAATCCGATGACGATTTGCGGGAAGTAAGACGTTGCCCGCCACACGAGATCCGCAGCGGTAGCCGCCCCCTTCTCGGTACCTGAACTCACGAGCAACTGGATCATCAATGCGTCCATCGTTCCAAGCCCACCGGGCGTGATCGGAACCATCAGCATGATGTGACTGACTGCGTAGGCGCCGAACGCGGCGAGCGGATTGGTGCCGGGTTGGTCCCATCCCTCTACTCCGCGTAGCGCTGCGAACAAGATCAAGAACTGCGTGAAACTGATACCCACCTGCGCCGCGGTGAGCCACAGCCACCGTCGTTTCAGCAGATCGTACATATCAACGCGGAATTTGCGAATGGGTGCAGATACATCCAGATCCGCAAAGCGCGCCACGCGAGACGTCAGCGGCTTGAGCAGAGTATTACCGAGATTTCCCACCCGATCGGCCAGCGGCGCCGAACGCATGATCCCAACGAACAGCACGATGATGACGGTCAAAATGACAAGACCCAAAGGGCCCAGCCAGGCAACGCTGTCCGCAGTTCCCACGATCGACAAGGCGAGAACACCCATGATGGGAAAGCCCAAGCTGATGAAAGTGCTCCAAATGCTTACCGCCGTGATAGCCGCGGTCGCAGCCGTAGGCGGCAATCGAAAACTTGTGAGCATTCCGAACTGGACCGCTAGCCCAACCGCGCCGCCTGCGGGAACACCATTGCTGATGGTGAAAGCCGCCTGGTTGACCTGCTGCGACTGCAAGTACGTAAGCCGGGGTTCAGCTGCCCGGTACGCGAATCCGTACACCGCCAGGTAGATGACCACGGTCACCGCGATGATTGCAAGAGCTCCCCACGTCATGGACTGCAAAGACTTCAGTGCTTCGCTGTAACTGCCGATTTGCGGAATGACCTTCCAAAAAATCAACACGATGAAGGCGATACCGATGACACCAAGGACCACGGACTTACGCACATCTAGCTTGGCCTGAGGGGCTTGCACCGACTGCGCTGCGTCGTCCGCAGCGGACTCCTGATCCTCAGGCATGGTGAGAGCCTGCCACAACCAGACCCCCCGTAGGTCCATGACAACCCATTGGGCAAGATGCGTCTATGCGGCTTGACCACCTGTCCTACGCGTGCACCACCAGTGAAATCGCCGACGTCGTGCAGCGCATCGGAAGTGACTTAGGCGGCACCTTCGTCGACGGTGGTCGCCATCCCTCGTTCGGAACCCGAAACTTCACACTTCCACTCGCCGGTGGCGCGTACGTGGAGGTCGTCAGCGCCCTCGACCACCCTGCTGCGCTCAAGGCACCATTCGGCCAGGCGGTGAGTCGCCGAGCCGAACAGGGTGGGGGATGGCTCAGTTGGGTCCTCTCGGTCGACGACCTCGCCCCCGTCGAGCAGCGCCTGGGTCGAGAGGCTGCGCGTGGCCACCGCATCAGGCCCGACGGTGTCGAGTTGTGCTGGAAGCAGATCGGCATCTTGGACACCCTGGATCGACCGGAAATTCCATTCTTCGTCCATTGGGACTGCACAGACACCGAGCACCCGAGCGCGGTTCGCAATGGTGAATCCTCGATTACCATCAAAGCCATCGAACTTTCAGGCGATGACACCGCGGTAGCCGAGATGGTGGGCGGCGAAGCAAATCTGGGCGACATTGCTATTTCGTGGGTCGATGACGACGATCGCGGAGTGTCGGCCGTGACCTTCAATACCCCCAGCGGTACCGTCCGAATCGATTGATTCCCCCGTTCTGGGAGGTACACAATGGCGGACAATTCGAAATCCAACGGGGTACCGCAAACACTCCAGACACTGTCTGGCATCACCTGGCGTGTTCTTATTCTCCTTGCGGGTCTAGCCGTCCTTGGCCTGGTTATGAACCAGATCTTTCCGGTGGTCATCGCCTTGTTCCTCGCGATGCTTGTCACCGCACTCACCACTCCGGTCATGAACGTCTTGCACAAGTTCCTACCCAAAGTCATCGCGATGTTGCTAGCTCTCGCGCTCATCGTCACTGGCATCGTGACGATCTTGTTCATCGTGGTTCGCTCGACCATCAGCGAGAGCGGCAAGCTCGTGGCTAGTCTGGAATCTGGGCTGGGTGATATCCGGGACTGGCTCAAGAACGGCCCATTGCAGATGTCGGACGACAACATCAGCAACGTCATGTCCCAAGCCGAGTCATGGGGCACCACCGCAGCCAAAGGCTTTTTGGGAGCCGCAGCGGGGGAACTCGGCAACCTGGGTACCGTCATCATCGCTGGATCCGTCTTCTTGTTCGGCGTGATCTTCTTTTTGATGACACCGGACAAGATTTGGGGTTGGGTCATCGGCTGGTTACCGAAGACACTTGCCTCGTCCGTCGATACGTCTGGACGTATCGCGTGGACGTCAATCTCGGGCTACACCCGCGGCATCGTAATCATCGCACTCGCTGACGCGACTCTAGTATTTATTGGTCTGCTTATCCTGCAGGTCCCACTAGCACCCGCCCTCGCGGCCGTTGTCTTCCTCGGAG
>JBDQFC010000040.1:0-3282 GCA_040266055.1 Candidatus Nanopelagicales bacterium
ACTCGAGGCGGTTATCCGTTGTTAGTACCTGACAAGTCGATGCTTGCGCTGTCTGCAGAACCCTGAACAGCTCCGATTCCTCCTGACGTCGCAGAGCCAGTACCCCGCCGCCCGAGCTCTCATCAACAACCTCTACGCAGGTATCACTGCGTCGACGGCCGATGAACGCGCGGCCGGTCTGGAGGTGGTAGCGGCCATCGCGGCCTCGGTGCGCATGATCGTCGACGAGTCCAAGAAGTCGACGCCCGTTCAGGTGCTCGTGAATTGCTCGGATTTCCATGATCGTCCGACTGTGGATCAACTCGCGATCGCCTCGGAACCTGTCAGTCGGAATTTCGGTTCGACCCTTCCCGCATTCATGGGGAATTCCGCCGCGTGCTTCAGCTTCCGGATGGAGAAGCCTGCAAGGCGTGGCTCAACCGGCTTAATGACGGTCCGACACGTGCTCGAGCCAGTCACCACCAGGAATCTGCACCCCTCTGTCGCGCGGCCACGGCCACGAACACAGGAGAGCCCGCCCGATGGAGGGGGTCGCCTCATCGGTATGGATTGCGTGCCAGCCGTATCCCTGCGGAGGATGTCAGTCGACTGAGTGGCCACAGAACACGTGCCGCGCTTGGGAATCGGTTCTCGTGGCGCTCATGGTCGCACTGCCTTCAGAGGGCATCGAGGATGCGCGCCATGGAGGCTCTCGACCTGGCCCGCGACTGGAGCGCACCAGTCACGCGATCGCGATCATTGATGACGTAGTCAAGAAGTTCCTTGCCGAAATCTGAAGCCACTTGGATGGTCTCCGGGTCTTGCTCAGAAAGATTGACCCCCAGGACAAGTTCGTCGCCAAGTTCCTGCTCGGGAAAGACGGCGTTGAAGGACAATCCGAGTTCACCCAGGCCCGCGCCGAAGTAGGCGGTCAGCGGATTCATCAACGGCAGATGAACCGTGATGGCCTCGAAGCGCTCACTCTCGAAGCGCACGATCAGGTTCTGCAGGGCCGCAACGAAGTCCTGTCCGTATTCCACTACTCGAATCTGAGCATGCTTGGTAGCGGCCAGCAATTCAGTGTTGAACCGAGACTCGGAAACTAGATCGGTCGGTGAGCGACCGGCATCCGACTCGATGGTTCGGCTCAAGCCGACTTCACCGTAGATACGTTCCATGACCTCGACGTACCGAGCCGGTACGTGTGCCGTCTGGACGACCGGCTCACCGAACGACCGGTAAAGGATCACCATGGCGCGTCGAAATCCCCTTGGACCATCGAACCCAAGAAACTCCACGTCTGCTGGCTGCCGAGCGAGTACAAGCCCGGTTTCGCGCAGTCCAACCCTGCGAGCGCCGGCCTGGCTGGCTGGATGTGCAGTGACTCCCTCGACATAGATGCCGCGCAGGCCCAACTCGATGATTCTCGGCATAAAGGCTTCGTCGAGGAGCGTGACTATGCCGCGCTCACGGAACGCAGGGTCCACGGCCGCCGGACCGCCCGAGGCAGTGAATGAATCCGAGGTGGGACGCACAAGCCCGGTGTGACCCACGATGCGACCCGAGGGTAGGACCGCGACCATCCCCTCATGGATCCCAGTCTCGATCTTGTGGCGGAAAACTTCGGGCTCGTAGAGCCAGCTAGTACCAATCTTCGTATAGCCGTACGTTCGAAAGTACAGACGCGCCACCTCGACAACGTCATCGCCAGTTATCGGACGTATGACCATGTCGTCGGTGGCGACTACAAGGTCATTTTCATCATCCTTCTCCGCGTCCTCCAGGAAGGAGGGATCGTCCTTGAGAGTGCTGGAGGTTAACTCACGGCTGATGCGAAGTTCGCTGCCCTTTATTCCGTCGCTCGCGAAGTGCATGGAGTCTGCATAGCCGAGACTCAGCAGAGTCTCGAGTCTGATCGGCAACTCACCGCTGACGTAGGTGGACGGAGCGCCGCGCTGCTTGAGTAATATGTCTGCACGGCCGGGCTCATGACTCACGCTCACATCGACATCAATTTCCTCCGATCCGTCGAAGGAGTCCGCTATCACCGCAGTGAGGGCCTCGCTCATGAGCGCTTCGAGGTGGGTTCTAGCTGCAGGAGCCAAACCCAGCGCGCCCACGGTGTCAGCGACCGCTCGGGCTGCAACGCCGAGAGTAGATGAATGAGTCAACGACATCTTCAGGACGACATCACTCACGCGCGTGCCTCTTGATGGAGTCGGTCCGCAATGCCGATCACTTGCTGCGACCATGGATGTGCGGGTTGTAGGAGCGAGAACAGGCCACCCGACGCATTGACGACGACCTCCTCGGACAAAGGGAGAACGGCGATGGTCTCAGCACCGTAAGCCGAGTCCAACTGCTCTTGAAGGTCGGTGAGTCCCGTGGGAACTTTGTTCGCGACCAAGAATAATGCTGGTACGTCAAGCCTCCGGGCGACGTCAACGGTCACAGCGGTGCCCTGGTAGTCCTGACGGTCGGGCCTGAGGATTAGCAGCAGAACATCACTCAACGTGATCGACAGCAGAGTTTCCTCGTTGAGACCTGGATGCGTGTCGACGAATAGGAAGTCCAAATCCAGATCCTCCGCGAGCTGGCGCATTCCATCGCTGAGGGCCTCGACGTCATATCCATCACGAAGAATTCGAGCGATATCCCCGGGACGCATGCTGGACGGAACGAGATAGAGGGAACCCCCGTTCTCTACAGGAGTGGACATTGCTACTCGATCGGTTATGTCGTGGGCGACCTCCTTAATCGCGTGAGTTCCCCAGAGGTAGTCGTTCAATGTCCTGTCCAGCGTTTCATCAAAGCCGAAGAGCACATGGATGCCAGGACTTTGGATATCGCAATCGATAACACCGACCCGGTGACCCAGCGCAGCAAGATTTGCGGCGACGTTGGACGTCGTGTTGCTCTTGCCCGTGCCACCACGAAAAGAGTGAACGGAGACCACTGTTGCCATGAGCGGAGGGTATCGACAAGAACGGCTTCACAGGCCTCGCGATACACCTCCTCGCCTACCTGCTGAGTGTTTCCATTCTCAGATCGATGGACGATCGGCGACTTCGCTCCACCCGGTGAGCCTTCGGGTTTACCTTGAGGTGTGGGCAATCCATGACGCGGTCGCGTAGTCACCGTCGAGGACGAGGCCTTCTCCCTGAAGCTCGTGGCCTGAGCCTTGAAATCGGGAGTCTGGGAGGTACGACCCTGCTCGAACGACGGGTCCACTTGAAACGTAACTTGTGAATCGTGATTGAGGCTGGCTTTATTATCGTGGATATTCGGGCTTCTACGGCCAAT
>JBDQFC010000040.1:3381-6361 GCA_040266055.1 Candidatus Nanopelagicales bacterium
GTCCACTTGAAACGTAACTTGTGAATCGTGATTGAGGCTGGCTTTATTATCGTGGATATTCGGGCTTCTACGGCCAATCACATCCGCGCAACCACGGTGGCATGAGAGAAAGTCTAATGTGGAAACAGATGACGTAGTGACGGCAAAGCCGGAAAGCACTCGTCGGCAGTCACGACTGACCCTCAGTTGGCGCGTCTCCCTGCTGATCGCTGTGCTGCTCGTCCTGTCTGCGATCGCATCGATCCTGTTCGCCGTTCATTCGATCAGAAACGAACTCTCTCAGCAATCCCGCGAAGCTGTGAGCAACGTGCACGCCTCGGTTTCGGCCGCAGTCCAGGCTGAGTTCGACGGCATTGACCTCTTTCGCGACCAGACCCTTGAGCGCCGCAAACAGAGTCTTCGTGACGTGGCGGCTCCGCTTGTTGTCGCGTTGGACGAGCTGTACGACTCCGAGAAGGCTGGCGAGCTCACGAAGGAACAGACACGGTCCCGTGCCTTGGCGCTGCTCACGGCGGTCAGGTTCGCCGACAATGACTACTTCTTCACCTACGACCTGGACCTCACGGCGATCGGCCATCCGGACGAACGGTTTCAGGGGCGCAACCTCGCCGACATGCAGGATGCCGACGGCAAGTACTTTATTCGCGAGGCGCGAGACCTGGTGCTGGATCAGGGCAGCGGGTACATCGACTACCGCTGGGAGCGATTGAACGGCGCGGAGCCTTCTCCCAAGGTCGGGTACGTCTTCCTCTACGAGCCGTGGGACTGGATGATCGGCACCGGCGTCTACGTGGACGACATCGAGGCCGAGGTGGACCGGCAAGTTGAGGGCATCAGCCGGACCCTCGAGCAGACGTTCGAGGAGATCAGCTTCAGCGGTGACGGATTCTTCTTCATCGTCGACCGATCCGGGGAGATCGTGGCCAGTGGTTCGCCGTTCCTGACCTCCGCCATGGAGACTGACGCTGGACAGGAGGCCATCGACTCGATCCTCGCCGAGGCACCCGCGCAGCCGGGAGTCGAAGTGGAGCAGACGGTGAGCGCCCCCTGGGCATCCGATGACAGCACATCATGGTCGGTCCGCACGTCAACATCGGGAGGAGACCTCGACTGGGTACTGGTCTCCGCTGTGTCGGAGGAGCAACTGGAGGCGCCGGGCCGCGACCTGGCATTGCAGTTGACGGGGCTGGCCCTGGTGGTCCTTCTCATCGGGCTTGCGCTCGGGATCCTCGTCAGCCGCCGGATCACCAAGCCCGTCGATGACATCACCAAGGCGGCACGCGACCTCGCCGATGGCTCATTCGACCCGGCGTCTCTTGACGCCGCCGCCCGGAGATCCGACGAGGTCGGCGATCTGGCGCGCTCCTTTCAGGCTATGGGCACCGAGATCGTCGAACGCGAGCGGCGTCTGCGTGAGCAGGTCGAGAAGCTCTCGGTGCAGATCGATCGGGCCAAGGTCGCCGCGGAAGTGCAGGAGATCACCGAGAGCGACTACTTCCAAAGCCTGAAGGCCCGATCCCGTGAACTGCGTGATCGGGATGACTGACGCCTTGGCGCGCGAACGGCTGCAGCGCCCCGTTTTCGTCGTCGGGTCGCCTCGGTCGGGCACGACCCTGCTCCAGAACCTGCTCTGTCGGGATCCAAGCGTCTTCAAGCTCGGGCGAGAGAGCAGGTCCCTGTGGCATCGGATGGGTGGGCAGGAGGTCACTGGAACCTTCCCAGACCAACGTAACGTCGCTTCCGAGTACCTTGCGGAGGCCTATCGAGGCGAGCGTGCCTGGACGAAGGCGGAGCAACGGCGGTGGGCGTTGCGCTGTACCAGTCAGGGCACGCCTGCCCAGTACCTCGATCTTCCCCACGACCTGATCGAAGCCCTCTGCACCGATGACGTCGGCCCCTTCGCCAACACGGTGCAGACCGAGACTGCGCCATTTACCTTGCCACCCCTCGAGGCTATTTGGGCCACAGACACCGACGGGCCGGTGCGCATGGTGGACAAAGACACGGGCCACTGTTGGCGCTTGCCCGAGCTGGCGAACGCATTCCCCGACGCGCAATTCGTCTTCGTGGTGCGCGAACCCCGGGACGCCATCCGCAGCTTGGTCGCCGGTTGGCGACATCCGACATGGTTCTTCACCTACCGCCTGGCAACGACATTGAACATCACCGGCTACAGCGACTTCGCGCCCTGGGGCAAGCACTGGTGGAACTTCAACTTGTTCCCTGGCTGGCAGGGACTTGTCGACGCTCCCCTCGAGGAGGTGGCAGCCCAGCAGTGGGGCGCCGCAATCACTCCAGTCGCTAACCATGGCATCCCACTCATCGAGCAAGGCCGAGCCTTCGTGACGACCTACGAGCAGATCGTCAGCCAACCTCACCGGACGCTCGGGGCGATCGCCGAGTTCACCGGTCTTGACGCAGACGCCGTGATCGGCAACGGCTTAGATCAGAACTACATGTCGATGAGCGTTTCTTCGTTCGACCCCGGCAGCGGAGATATCAGGGCACTCGCCGATCGCGCTCGCTCGCTGATGGATCCGCTTGCTCCGTACATCGACCGAGGATCTTCATGACGAGGGCCAGGCCGTAGCCGCGCGGAGACCATCACCCTTTAAGTGCCAAGATCGCCAGCGTTCGGTTTCCGTGCGAGGTCCAAGCAGGCTGCATTCCAACCGAGGCCGCACTCTGGGCCCCCGGTCTATTCTCAGGCGTGACCACAACACCGCGAGGACGCATCGTCGCTGTCGAGGACGAGGCCTTCACCCGCCACCTCGTGGTGGCTGCGCTCGAGGCCGAGGGCTGGGAGGTCCGCTCATGCGCGACGATCGCTGAGGCCATCGAGTCCATCGACCCATAGAGGAACCGGAGTGCGCATACATTGAGGGCTGGGAGATAGCGTCTCCATCAACAAGCCGAATATACATACGCGTCTGATATCTGGAGCAAAGTCCTCGCGAACCAGGAGGAGTCCATATACAAA
>JBDQFC010000041.1:0-5344 GCA_040266055.1 Candidatus Nanopelagicales bacterium
TCATAACTGAGTCCCCAGCGCACGGGTGCCTGGGACATCTCCATGTGCGGCGCGAGCCGACCGCCATCAAAAACCGCGAAACCCAGGCCGGTGCCGAAGGTCATCACGACTTCAAGGCCCTGTCCCGCCACGACTCCAGCACCGTGGATTTCGGCGTCGTTCAACACCCGAACTGGAATGCCGAGCGCATCAGACAGTGCCGCCTGCGCGTCGAAGCCTTCCCATTGCTCGACGAGCTCGGGATCGATTCGTGTCCGCGGGCCGGAGCGGGTGATGTAGTGCGGGGTGGTGACGACCACACCGTGGCGGATCATGCCAGGCATCCCCACGGTCGCTTGATCGGCTTTGGGGAGTTGCTCGGAAAGTTCGGTTAACGTCTTGATGAATAACGACGTTGGCAGCGGGTAGGGCGTTGGAACCCGAACCGGGTGCGCGCGCATGGTGCCCGTCTCGTCGAGGACGGATGCCTTCAGGCCGCCGCCCCCGCAGTCGATCACCAACGTGGTTGTCACGGGCGTAAGTGTGCCCGATAGCCTTTCCAGGCTGTCGGCCGAGGGAGCGATCCCCAGGCAGGTAGCACGGAGGTGTCGCCTAGTGGCCTATGGCGCCCGCCTGCTAAGCGGGTTGGGAGTTTGAAGCTCCCTCGAGGGTTCAAATCCCTCCACCTCCGCCACTAGCCGATGACGAGTCGGCGCTTCTTGGCGTTCCACTTCGAGGAGTACTCAGCCAGGGGCGACAACGCCGGGCCACGTTCGAGTTCACCGTCGAGTGCGAATTGCGATCCGTGCAGCGGGCACTTCCAGCCCGCTGAATCTGCGTTGACCGTCGCGCCCTGGTGCGTGCATCGCAGGTTCAGCGCGGTGTAGGTGTCGCCCTCGCGAACGACGGCAACCGGCGTTCCCTTGACGGTTCCGAGCAGAACCCGCGACGGATCCGACTTCAGAGCCGGGACCTTGTCGACCTTGACTACGACTTTGCCGTTTTTGCGACGCTTGATGCCCTTGGCGGCCCAGGCATCGTCCGCCAGGAGCGCCGTGCCGAGGCCACCCGCTGCGAGTGCGGCTGCTCCGCAGGCACCAACGAGAAATGCTCGACGGGATGGATCAACGGGCGGGTTCTGATCGCTCATGAAGAGAGTGTGCCCGGAGGGCCGTGAGAGCGCATCCCCATCACGGTACGTCGGCGAACCGGGCTAGACTTCCTGCTGCGCTCCTCATAGGGGCGCAAGCGCCCGTAGCTCAACGGATAGAGCATCTGACTACGGATCAGAAGGTTTGGGGTTCGAATCCCTACGGGCGCGCTCCTTCAGTGTTCTAGGAGTCCACATGTCGCGCGCAGCGCTTGAATCCTTCGCCCGTGTTCCGTTAACCCTGGGGCCGTCGCCGCTCGAACGCTGGGATCGGCTGACCGAGGATCTCGGCGGCAAGGTCGAGATCTGGGCAAAGCGTGAAGACTTGAATTCGGGCATCGCCTACGGCGGCAACAAGACACGCAAACTCGAATACCTAGCGGCGGATGCGCTCGCGCAAGGCTGCGACACCCTCGTGTCGATCGGTGGTGTTCAGTCCAACCACACCCGGCAGGTTTCGGCGGTGGCCGCGAAGTTGGGCCTCAAGGCAGTGGTCGTGCAAGAGCACTGGGTCGACTACGACGAAGCCAAATACGAGGAAACCGGAAACATCCTGCTCTCACGAATCTTGGGTGCGGACGTTCGATTGGACCCCGCGGGGTTCGACATCGGATTTCGCGATTCGTGGAAGCAGGCGATCGAGGACGTCGAAGCAGCCGGCGGTAAGCCGTATCCGATCCCGGCAGGTGCATCCGACCATTCGCTCGGCGGCCACGGCTTCGCTGGTTGGGCCTTCGAGGTGGAGGACCAGGAAGCCGAACTCGGTGTGCGTTTCGACAACGTGATCGTGTGTTCGGTCACCGGCTCTACGCAGGCGGGGATGGTCGCCGGATTCGCGCATTCCGATCGCGCGCAGGACGTGATCGGCATCGATGCTTCCGCAACAGTGGACAAAACGTGGGAGCAGATCGCACGCATCGCACGTCGAACTGCGAAATCGATTGAACTCGGCCGTGAAGTTCGCGACGAGGAAATTGTCTTGCTCGACCGTTGGCACGACGGCATCTACGGCATCGCAGGTCCGCGCACGATCGAGGCCATTCGTCACCTCGCCCGCGTGGAGGGTGTGATCACCGACCCGGTGTACGAAGGTAAGTCGATCGCGGCGCTGATCGATCTGGTGCGCGAGGGCTACATCCCGAGTGGCTCGCGAGTGCTGTACGCGCACCTGGGTGGCCAGCCAGCCTTGAACGCGTACACCGAGGCGTTCGCTTAGCGGGTCCGCGTTCGCTCGGGGCGGATGTGCTCATTCCCGATTTGGTTCGAGCCCGTGGATAACTAGGCGTAGACTTGAACCATGCGCATTCCCACTCGTCGTAGGTTCCTCGTCGTCGGGTCGTCGTTGGCTTTGGCCTTGGGTTTAGTGTCACCGGCCAGCCCCGCGCAGGCAGCCGTCACGATAACCACTGATGAGGTAAATGGCTTCCAACAGCTGTGGAGTCAGGGCAGTGGCCCCTTCGTACCCGCTCTTTCGGCCGGCCCGGAAGTTGGCTGGAATGCCGGACTAGAGAGCCTTCGGCCACCAGGTGCGAACTACTACCGGTTGTGGGACATGAAGGTGGCGTGGCGTGATGTGAACCCGGCGCCCGGTGTTTTCGATTGGTCGATCCTCGATCGACGGATTGCTCAGGTCGAGGCGTGGGGCGGCAAGCCGATCATGGTCTTGGGGCTGACTCCGCAATGGGCTGCGGCAGATCCCACTGCCGGCGATCCGCGGTGGGGCGCGGGAACCGCCAGCCCGCCGGCCGACATGAACACATGGCGCTCGTATGTGCGTGCCGTGGTGCAGCGCTATGGGGCGCGGATCGGCGCCTACGAGACGTGGAATGAAGCGAATCTCAAGACTTTCTGGACGGGATCATCGGCTCAGATGGCCGAGATGGTGGGTATAGCAACTGAAGAGATCGGGGAGTCCGCGATAGCCCTGGGCCCCTCAGTCACGACGCGTCTTGCTAGTGGTCGAACCTTTATTGAGGAACTCGTCGACAGCCTGACACCGGCCACCATGGCTGCACTCGATGCGTGGTCGATTCACACCTACCCCGCAGCGTATGCAGGACCAACGGTGGCGCAAGCCTGCGAACGGCGGGTGGGCGACGTCATCCGGTGGCAGCGAGCGCTCCTGCGAGTGGGTGAAGCGACGAAGAAGAATGTCATCAAGCCCCTATGGGATACCGAGGTGAACTTCGGTCTCGCAGGCCCCGGGCCGCGACCCAAGACGGCGTGGTCCGACACCGATGGCGCCGCGTTGCTCATGTGTTCGTATCAGGACTCGAGGGCCTTGGGTATCGCAGTGACCGCTTGGTATGAGTTCACCGCGGCCGAGTACGACCTCCTCGGTGTGCAAATGAACCCGGGAACCCCGGCGATCAACGCAGCATGGGCCGCTCTCCCCGGGGTTGTGGGCACTACGAACCCGTGGATCCCCGACCTTTCGAAGGCGATTGAGAAGACCATCGTCATCGAAGGTCAACGCACGACCATCTCGGGCAAACCAGGCTTCCGGGTCAAGGGAGCCACGAGCGGTTTCGCCGAAGGGGAGAGGTTGAGTGCGTGGATCCGGTTCCCCGGCATGACTTCATACTTCGATGCTGCAACTAGGCCCGTTGTGAAGGCGGACGGTTCGGTCGTCTTCAGACGGAGGACCGGCAAAAGAACCTATTTCTTCCTTGGCAGCGCAGACGGCCGCGTCAAGTCCAACCGGATCATCATTCCTGCGAAGTAGCGCCCGCGTGCAACCGTCTACGGATGAATGGCGTCGTCAGGTTCGTTTGTCTGCCACTCGTGAAAAGTGACCTTGAGGTTTGCGCGGGTAGGGCTTGCCGCAAGCGGCCCGGCAAACCAGGTGAGGGTCGCATCAATCGGTGCTAGGCGAACCAGGCGCCATGGTTCATCCTGGGTGCGGGCGCGAACGGAGATCGCATCGGTGGATCGACTGACGCGAACGCGAATGGTCTGGTCCATCCACTCGGGCACCTGTCCCAACGACCAATCGGATCTTCCGTCGGTGACTACGGCTCCGAGGCCGAGAACGCCATCGGCAAACTCGACACCTGCTTTGACCCAATGGGCGTCGTCTGCGTGGAGGAGCAGTCCTGCCTGATCGAACTCGTGCGTCCACTCCGCGGAGAACTCCACTTCCATGGCGGAGTTCGCCGGGAAGTCGCGCAAGAGCGCGTGGCCGTTGTTGTGGACGAAGCCGTAACCGGTGCGATTCCAGAAGTCCGACTGATCAGCGGTCGTGACTATCAGCTCTGCTTCTGACGCTTCGGCTCTCGGTGGTGCGTTCTGCCAGGTGCCATCGGTCCATGCGATCTTCATGGGCCTGGACGCTATCGCCGACTAGTCGATCGTCAGCTCCGGTTCTTCTTCTTGCCCTTCTTCTTTTTCTTCTTCGGGGCTTCGGTGACCTCGATGGTGTCGTACACCGCGATGCCCTGCATGCCTGGAGTGGACGGCAAGAAGGTGGTGAGAAGTCCGTACGTCCCCGGTGCGAAGTTCTTGCTGATCCAGTAGCGCTTGTTCTTCTCGCCCTTGGGAACGAATCCGGTGCGCTTGAGTAGAAGCGTCGGTGTCGGGCCATTGAGATCCAGTAGGTACTGGCGCATGCCCCCTCGAGTCACGGGATCGAGGACCTGGAGTTTCGTGCGAAGCCGCTTCTTCTGCCGAATCGTTTTCGGAGCGGTCACCTCGATCGAGACGCCGGACGCGTTCTTCTCACGCGCCTGAAGAACAGGGGTGGTGAACGGATCGAAACCTGTCGCGATGGCCAGGGCCGACAATGCCGTCTGCTTCCCGGTCCCCGCGGTTGATTGGCCGATCGCCTGCTCGACTTGGGCAGTCGCAGCCTCGGCTGCCTGCTGCACCTGGGCGATCTGCGCCGCCGACGGTGCGCCAGCGGGAGCAGCCTGTCCCTGGGCCTGAGCCGCGGCTGCCTGGGCTTGCGCTTGAGCAGCCGCGGCTTCTGCCTGTCGGCGCGCTTCCTCGGCTTCTGCCGCTGCGGCAGCGAGGGCTGCCTGATCGACGTTTGGCTGTCCTTGGACCTGCTGCAGGCGCTGCGTAGCCTCCTGCAATCTCACAAGCGCGCTGCCGAGGTCCACAGTAGGGACGCTTGTGCCGACGTTTGGATTCGGCGTGACTTGGAAGGTTACGGGCTCTGAGTACTTGATCGAGTCCATCAGATCGGTCTTGACGAACTGCTGCATGCACAAGTAC
>JBDQFC010000042.1:0-5334 GCA_040266055.1 Candidatus Nanopelagicales bacterium
ATCCGGGGTGGAGCCCGAGGCGGTGTGGCTGACGGCCGAGTCGCTCGGTGACGACGATCCGGCCCTCGTCGCGCGCGGTGATCTGCCGGTGGTGTTCGTGTTCGATGAGCCGCTCCTCGCGCGCCTTCGACTCTCGGCGAAACGGTTGGTGTTCCTGACCGAGACCCTCGCCGACCTCGCCACGCGGCGAACGGTCGAGGTGTGGCGCGGCGACCCGTCGGCGGTGCTGGCGGGTCGGCGTCTCGCGGTCACCGAGGCTCCGGTGCCGGGCTTCGCGCGGATCGCCAGCGGTGTCGCGCCGGTGGAGGTGCACCCGTTCCCGTGGCTGGTGGTGCCAACGGACCGGCCGGTGCAGAGTTTCTCGGCTTGGCGACGCCGGACGTGACGTCCGCCGGCTCAAACCCTCGTTGACACGCCGGACCATCGCGCTATTTCGGCGCTGAGGTCCAACGGGGCGACGATCGCGACGGTGGCGTAGTCGCCCCAATCAGTCTCGGGAACCATCCACATCACCTCGAACTCGATGCTGTCAGGGTCCCGGGCGTAGAGGCTCTTGGAGACCCCGTGGTCGCTTTCACCGGCGAGCGCGCCGACCTCGATGAGGCGGGTGCGGAGCGCGGCGAGTTCGTCGATGGTGTCGACTTGCCAGGCCAGGTGGTAGAGCCCGGTGCCTCTCGCGGACGGCGCGTCACCGATGCTGAAGAGGCCGAGGTCGTGGTGGTTCTCGCTGCCCGGAGCGCGAACGAAGATCGCTCGCCCGCCGGCGGCGTCTTGGACGACGGTGAAGTCGAGCACGCCGCAGTAGAACTCCGCGCTGCGCCGAGCGTCGCTGACGTAGAGGACCGCGTGGTTGAGGCGTCGAATACCGGGCACGGGGTAACGCTACGTGGGCTGATCCATGGCCGACCACCACGCGATGAGCGCGGTGGCGATGTCCTCACCGCGGTCGTCCTGAATGAAGTGTCCTCCGGGACGGAACTCCTGATGGGGTTGCCCGACTGCTCCCGGGATGCGGGTCGCGAAGTCGGACGCCAAGTGTCCGAGCACCGGGTCCTCGGGGCACCACAGGGTGAGGAACGGCTCGGTCCGGCGCTCCAGCATCTCCCATGCGGCGCGGTTCTCGGTCACGGAATCGTGCTCAGGGGTGATGGGCACGAGCCTCGGGAACGCGATGGCGCCGGCCATGTACGACTCATCGGGGAACGGCGCGCGGTAGCCGTCGATCTCGGCGTCGGTCAGGTGGCGGCTCACGATCGCGCGCGCGAACAACGATCCGACGTCGCTGAACCGCGGACTCTGCGAGAACTCCAGCCAGGCGTCGAAGCCGGGCCCGGGGCTCTCGCCGATGGGAAGCGTGGTGTTGCCGATCGCGACCGCGCCGAACTGGCCCGCGCGTTCGGCGACGAGTCGGAGGCCGATCAGGCCACCCCAGTCCTGCCCGAAGAGGCGTGCCCCGGGTGCGAGGTCGAGGGCATCGAGGAAGGTCTGCATCCAGGCGACGTGACCGCTGTAGGTGTAGGAGGTCTGGTCGATGGGCTTGTCGGATCGGCCGAAGCCGATCAGGTCGGGGGCGATGCATCGGTAGCCGGCCTCGACGAGCAGCGGGATCATCCGTCGGTAGAGGAAACTCCATGCCGGCTCACCGTGGAGGAGTAACGCCGGGGGCGCGTCGGTTGGGCCGACGTCGATGTAAGCCATGCGGAGCCCGTCGATGTCGACGTAGCGGGGCGGGTAGTCGAAGTCGGGAAGATCGTTGAACCGGGCGTCTGGAGTGCGCACGAAGGACACGCCGTGGGTGGTCTGGTGCATGTCTGAACCTCCATCGCTGTGAATCACCACACCGTAGAGCGCTTTTCGCCCCCTGAGAAATGCTCGCTCCCCAAGTGCTGGAGGCCGAGGGTCGTCTCGGACTCGGTGCGATCCAATGGTGGAGCTGGGGGAATCGAACCGGGTCACGCATCTGTCGGGCTGATCTGACCAGTCCGGTTGGAGGTCCAATGTCCCTTAAAATGAGGCTTCTGGTGCCACGTCGTCCCATCGGTTCCGTGCCGTGGGGCCCTGTCCTTGCGGTTCTGTGACCACTCCGTGACCACGGCGGTCGGGTAGCCGCACGGGGCCTCGGGCCATGCCGTTACCGGGACTGCGGGCTGCAATCAAAAGCGACAGGCCGCAGTTTGAGCCGAGATTGAAATTAGCAGATTTGTTATGTTGCTTTAACCGTTAAAAGACTTACCTCAGCACCAAAGTGACGCCACGAGCCGAGCCCCACCGTCTTCACGCACTTTCAAGCTCCACGATCCTTCACTCAGCGCAGCCAAAAAGCTGAGACCTACACCTCTTTTTCCGCGCCGTTGGAGCGGACCCGTCCCATCGTCAAGAACCTCGATGGAAACACGGCGGGAGGAGTCACCGGGACGAAGGAAAACGCTTACTGTCTTCGAAAGACCGTGACGGATTGAATTCGTGACGGCCTCTTGAATCACCATAAAGAGCACAGCGCTCCGGAGTGGAGAGATGGTGTCGAATGCAGAGTCGACCTCGATGGTGGCGATGGGTTTCCAATCCTCTTGCAGTTTTTGGATTCTCTCCTCGAACGACGCATTTTGCTGGTGTTGGAACTCTTCCTTGGCCTCGGAAATAATTTCGAGAATCGCACTTCTCAGTGCTGGAAGGTCGTTTGAGTCCGGAATGCCACCCGAGAGCCGTAGTGCGAGAACTTTGTTCTGAACGGTGCCGTGCATATGTTGGGTGAGCTGTCGGAGCGTGGCCTGCACTGTTGCCCTGCCCCATTCACCTGACGTCCAAGAGGGTGACGAGCCTTCTTCCTCACCTGAGGCGTGGAGCACCCTCGGACCATCGGGTGGTGAGCTGGAGAGAGAGAACAGAGCCGAAGTCGCAAGAATGAAGAGTCCATTGATGAAGAGTCCGCTCAAGAAAATGTGAGCTTCGATTTGTGGCCAAAAAAAGCTTTGGTTGATCGTGGTTTGCAACGGCGCAAGCACAAGAAAGGGAAGGAGGTAGACCACAAGCGTGCGAGGGCACACCCGGGTGAGCGACGGACGTAAGAAACGTCGCGCGAGGGACAGAGAGGCTCCCACCGTGATGAATCCGATCGCGCCTGCGAAGTAGGACGCCTCCGCACGCTCTTGCCCGTAAATGGGAAACTGGTTCGTCACGATGATGCCGAGCGCGTATATCAACGCGACCCACCACGTTTTGGCGTAAGGGTCGAAGGCAAGAACACTTCGAGCCGCTCCCCTGATAAAGAGCGGCTCGAATCGAGTTCGGCTGGATTGAAGGAGCTGGCGGGACAGAGGCTTTATCGCGTCATCAATGACGCGCTCGAGGACGGTGGAACTCTCAGCTCCAGGGGGTGACGCGTCAATCACGTGATCAACGCGCGACTGCAGCTCATCGAACGCTCGGGAGGCTTTGGAAAGGAGCTGGGGCAAACCTTCTGCGTCTCCGCTCTCGACTTCCTGGAGTCGCAGGACCCTGCGCCTGTAAAGGCGTTGCCTTTCGATTATCGAGCTCATCACCACGACGGTCGATCCGATGGCGGCTGCAAAAGCTAGAGATACCGTCGTAAAGGGATAGGCGGTCACTCTGAGCCAACCCGAAATAAGCCAATGGATGCCAAGGGCGACGATGCCGAGAAATCCGCCGAAGAACACGACCTGCCATGCCGGGATGTCTCGTTCGAAGCGGTGCTGAAAGATGGTGGCCTTAGCGCCGTGAGAGATGCCCCAAATGCACGTCACTACGATGGCGTTAATAGTAAGATTCAGAATGACAGCCAAGAAACCGAAATCGGTCCTGAACGCCAAGGCTGACACTACGGCAAATACGTAGCCAACGGGCGCAAAATGGGCATTGGGTAAGAGTGCAGGACCGCTAAGGCGGAGAAAATTCCTGACTCGATTGATTTCCTTCCGGAATCTACTTCCCAAGGAATACACGGGCAAGGTGGACTCTCTGATTGCGATCCAGTTGTGAGGGAATCCCGAGAGATTTACTAATTCGGTTGATAGATATCGCTACCGACTGCTCAGTAATTCCCCGGATGCGGGCAATCTCTTTGTTGGAGTGTCCTGCCGCCAGCAGCGCTAGGGTCTGAATCTGGCGATCCGACAGTTTTGATAGGGGAGACTTTGATTGGGGCAGCCCTGACCCCTTCTTTGAAGCGACCGTGACGATGGCCTCATCCAGTTCGGTACCGGACTGGACAGATTGTTTGACGAGGTACACAGAGTTCTTGACGAGTTGCGCGGGAGCACCGTTCAACGCGAGCCTCGGGTCCTCGTAGCTGGTCAAATACACGACGCCGATGTCGGGGTTGTACTCTTCCGCGACACGTGCGACATCTATTCCCGAGAGTTCGGTACCCAGGTGGACGTCGGCGACAAGCACATCGATTGCCACAGTGGACAAGCTCTCAATTGCCTCCTTTGCGGAGCCGACTGAGAAGCAAATCTCCCGTTTGGAGTATCTGAGCGACTGCTCCAAGGAGGTCCTGAGCAAGGTGTCGTCTTCAACAATGCCGAGCCGGACCACCACAAGCGAGAATACCACGCGCGCCCGAAGTGGGGCCGCTCGGCCCAATTTGCCCGGCGCCTGCTCCTTGATCAGTTTGTAGGGGTATGTGCTGGCAGCACTTACTGAACCCGGGACTACCTTCGATTCTTGAAAGGAAATAGGCCCGGCAATTTGAGCGCTCAGGTCATCGAGCATCCATCGCTTGAGCTCAAACTGAAGCAGGTTCCTCGGAGCAAGATCGAGTAGCGAGGACGCCACGGCGATGATTGATCGCGTCACCCAGGTGATCGTCCCCGGTCAGAATCGGGGACCGGTCGCCACCGACGTCGAATCTAAACTTTCCGACGCCGCTTCGTAAACCGACGACGTTGGTGAAGATGAGTGCGCTCGCCACTCTGCTGTGGAATCAGAACAAATGATATGATAGATTATCACCATGTCAATTTTCAGGTCGATTTCGCGCGTTTCCATCGTGGTTGTGGTGCCCCTCGCGGCAAGCATGTTGGCATCGCTCCCCGCTGTCTATGCGGCCTTGTCCCCGAGCAAAACCACCAGTGTCACTTTGGACGTGGATGGGAACACGGTTGACCTCTCGAAAAGTGTGACGAACAACGCGGGGGACGCATTTAGCGGTGGTTTTGGTGGAACGGGAACAGGTGACAGCAACAAGGGTGACCTAGTCACCGGTTTCTACCCTCAGCAGGGAGGCAAACTCGTTCGACTGCTTGCGCAGGGTGGTGTCGAGAAAAAAACTGGCGGCTCCTGCGGTAGCGACGGACAGTATTATCAACGTGCTCG
>JBDQFC010000043.1:0-4959 GCA_040266055.1 Candidatus Nanopelagicales bacterium
ATACCTCAAGCGGAGCCACGTGCCACCTATCGGGCCAAGGGCCCGGTACCCATGACGGTCTCCTGACCCGCGGCTTACCGTGTCTCTATGAATGCGGGGCTGCGCCGACTCCTGGCGGGAGTCAGCGTCCTGATCCTCACCGCATCGATCATTCCGACTGCTGCCCAAGCAGCGGAGCGTTCGAATGCTCGGGGTGACTGGAGCATGGTTCCGCAGTCCAAGGACGCGAACGGTGATGGGTTCATCGACGGCGACGGCGGAGTTCCGAGAAAGCGAGCACTAGGCGCTGTTCCGGCGAAGAAGTTCATCGGCGCCGGTAATCGAATCGCGCAACCCTCCGAGCGCCTCATCGATGGCGTTCAATCGTGGTATCTGAATCCGCGCGGGTTCTCGGTGCGTCTTGATGCGTGTGCATCCTCCGGCAAGGAATACCAGTGGCGGATCTACCGCGGCACGAAGCAGGTGGAGCGCGTGCGCTGGAGGAAACTAACGCCCAACACCTGTGAGCGGAATATCCGTTTGCAGGAAGGTGACTACCGCTTCAAACTCGAGGTTCGCTCCGGGCCTGGGGACGTGGACTTCACGTGGCTGGATGCGGAGGTCCTCGACTACCTCTTCGTGGTGCTGGGCGACTCGTACGCTTCCGGGGATGGCAACCCACGAAATGTCGACGCGTGGATCCGTAATCCGGATCAGGAGTTCGATCCGTACTACGACGACGCCTCATGCAAACGAAGCGTCCGCTCAGGGCCGATGCAAGCCGCTCTGGCCCTGGAAGAATCCTCCAGCAAATCGTCGGTGACAGTTATCGACGTCTCGTGCTCCGGCTCCACCGTCTATACCGGCGTCCTCGGACCGCAGCTTTCTGCAGGGCAGACGCAAAGCCAGATAGAGCAGGTTCAGTACCGTATCGGCAATCGCGCCATCGACGTGGTGGCCTTCTCAGTCGGCGGAAACGACATCGGATTCACCTCAATCCTGAGTACATGCGCGCTGAGCTTGGATTGCCCACTGGTCCCGGCCACATCCCCACCCCTCAGCAGATTCGACACCGTGCAACAGGGAGTTCAAACCCTCACCGGACAGCTACCCGAGCGCTACGAGCGGCTAGCGGCGTGCCTCGGTGGTCAGGCGTGCACACTGACCGGTGGTGAGACCGTGGCTCCACTCAATCTTTCTTCCAATGCCCGAGTTCTGCCTCTGACCTATCCAGACATCACCCGCTCGGCCATAGGCGCGCCCTGTCGATACCTGACCTTGAGTCCGACCAGCTTCGCGTGGGCTCGGGACACGATCCTGGTTCCCCAGGCCCCCAATCCGTATCGATTTAGCACCTTCACGGGAGCCACCCGGAACCTATCCACCGGAAACGGAACGCTCAACGGTCAGATACTTGCGACATCCCGGCTCGGCTGGAAGCCGGTCGCTGGAATCTGGGGAGCATCCGGTGATTCGACAACTGGCCACGGCGTCTGCGCAGGCGAGAAAGCGTGGGTGTTCGGCATCACCACGCTGACCGGACCGTTCGCGTCGGCCTCCTTCCATCCGAATCCGACTGGTCAGCGATCCGCGGGACGTCAGGTCGCTCGCGCCCTCGGGGTTGGGTAACGTCCGTGGTGACATCACACGACGCCATAAGGGAATACACGTGCCAGACATCAGAGTCGGACTACTCGCATACGGAGCCATTGGCCACGAACACAACCAGGCGGTGCAAGCAACCCCGGGACTGACCCTGACCGCGGTGTGCGACACCAATCCCGAGCGGATAGAAGCTGCTCGGGAGCTGGCGCCGGATGTCGTCGGCTTCACTGATGCCGAGGAAATGCTCGACTCCGGGCTCATCGATCTCGTGGTCATCTCCACTCCGCCAAACAGCCACCACGACTGGGCCATGAAGGCCCTCGAGCGCGACCTTCACGTGGTCCTGGAAAAGCCGATGGCACTCACTGCAGTTGAGTGCGACGCAGCCCTCGCGTTCGCTGATTCCAAGGGCAAGACCCTCGTCGTGTACCAGAATCGACGCTTCGATCAAGACTTCGTCACGATGCGCCGACTCATCAACGACGGCGCTATCGGCGAGGTCTTCCAGTACGACAGCTTCGTGGGTGGCTACTCGCGCCCCTGCGACTACTGGCACTCGGACGCGGACGTCTCCGGTGGCGCGATCTTCGACTGGGGTTCGCACTACCTCGACCAGGTGCTGAACATCTTCGACGCACCGATTGCGCATGTGTCGGGAATGAACCACAAGCGCAAGTGGGATCACGTCACCAATGCCGACCACGCCGAGGTCACCGTTACCTTTGACGACGGCCGCCAAGCAACCTTTGTTCACTCGGACCTCGCTGCCGCCCGTAAACCCAAGTACTACGTCTTGGGTACCGAAGGCGCCATTGTCGGTGAGTGGGATCCGGCGGCAGAACCAGCAGTGGCTGACCTACCCGCGCGCATTTTTCTCTTCGATAACACCGGAGCGCGCCGGGAAGTCCCCCTTGATGTCATCACTCCGTTCACCTTCCACGCAGAGCTGGCTGAGTACCTCGCGAACGGCACACCGATGCAGGTCGATCCGCTGCAATCGCGGAATGTGGTGGCGGTCATGCAGGCCGCCGAGGATTCCGCGCGCGATCTGGGCCGACCAGTCGTACCTCACCTGTCAGCATGACCGTTCGCTGGGGGATCCTCGGTGCCGGCTGGATCGTCCACACGGCCACCGCTCAGGCACTGCGAAACGCCCCCAGCGCAGAGCTCGCGGCTGTGGCCGCGCGGGATATCGAGCGGGCACGCGCTCTAGAACCGGGCTCCGCCTTCGACTCCTACGCAGCCCTGCTCGATGACGATTCCATCGACGCCGTCTACATCGCGCTAGCGAACGATCAGCACGCCCCCTGGATCCACCGAGCACTCGACGCTGGCAAGCACGTGCTGTGCGAGAAGCCGCTCACCTTGTCGGCTGAGCAGACACGAGCCGCCTTTGCTGCCGCTAAATCTGCAGGCCTCCTCCTCGTTGAAGCAGCCTGGTCGATGTGGCATCCGCGGATGCGTCGGATCGTGGAACTCGTTGCCACCGGTCAGCTCGGTGCAGTGTCGTCATTCCTCGGAACGTTCACCTTCGAAGGGGTACCCGAGGGAAATTACCGTCTTGATCCGGCACTCGGTGGAGGCGCACTTCTGGACATCGGCGTCTATCCGCTGCACACCCTCGTTGGATGCGTCCCGGAGCTAGTCCTCCTCGACACCCGGGTAGAGAGGGTCGAGGGTGGATTGGGCGTCGATCTGACGACCAAAGCGCGCCTGGATACGCCCGAATTCACCGCCTCGGTTGTGGCGTCGTTTGAGATGCCCGAGTCACAACGCCTCACCCTCGAGACAACGACTGGAACGCTCAGAATTGTCGACGATCAAGCATTCACCAGTTGGCGAGAACCCACCGTCCTGGAAGTCGGAAACCGGGTTGAGGACTTCTCCGCAACCGACGCCTACCAAGACATGTTCGAAGCGGTCAGCGGGCGAATCTTGGGGCGAGAGGACTTCGTCGTGACCCCCGAGGCCTCGATCAGGGTGGCCACGCTCGTGGACTCCCTGCGGTGATAACCTTCCTTTCCTCGCGCCGCTAGCTCAATTGGCAGAGCAGCTGACTCTTAATCAGCGGGTTGTAGGTTCAAGTCCTACGCGGCGTACAAGTACTGGCTGGCTCTTTGGTTTGCACTTCATAAGTCTACTAGGACTGCCTACACTTCTCCTGTGATTATCGAAAACGCCCTTTACTTACTTCCTACCTGGGGCTCAATCGCAATCGCCCTACTCCCACCGCTGGTTGTCATCATCGGCATCCGACTCTTTCGGAGATCACCGCTAGCTGACTCGGCAACACTCGCAACGCGAGCCACGCTCTATGCACTCTTGAGCACCGCTTTCGCATTCTCCGTCACTTTTTCGGTAAACACGTTGTGGTCACAGAACACGCAGGTCTACGACGCAGCAACAAATATGGCTCAAGCCGGAGTTTCACTCGCTGAAACCGTTGACGAGGTCGATAACAAAGTCGCCAAAGAACTCGTTGCTGAGTTCAAGACATTTCTCGAGCAGGTCAAAGCCGACTCAAAGGACATCTCGATTGGGGGTGCCGAGCTACCTACCAAAACTCTTCAGGGTATACACGCCAAGGTCTCCCAACTTTCCGCTGATCCGGATCAAGCGAAGCGAATCGAAGCAGCATTTGAAGAAATCGTCACCGCCAGGCAGGCGTGGCTCAGGGCCTTGAACTCCCCTGGAATCCCCGACGTCATTTGGCTCAACATCGCGCTCCTAGGCCTAGTCTTTGCCGCAGTGGTTGCATCCGCTCCGCCCGGAAAAAGTCAACGGTATGAGACGGGTGTCGTCGCCATGTCAGGCTTGGTTATCGGGTTCTTCCAGATTCCGCTCTACGTCCTGAACAGCCAGGCTTTCGTCCTCACGTTGGTTTCTGACATCTTCGATGAATTCACCGATCAATATCCGCCCAACCGTGGACTCGTGACCGGGGTTGTGAGTTTCATCGTCATTGGTGGCATCTTCATCGGCACGATGTTCTTGATTCGCAGGCATCAGAGGCACGAAGAGAGCCAGAGTGAGCCCACTGGTGCGTTAGAGGCTGAAACTGACTAAACCTCTGATCGACAAGGCAGCGACTTAGCGAGTCAAGGCCAGCAATTCCGCATCGGAGAAGGAACTTTCCACGGTGCGCCCATTGACGACAACGGCATGGACAACTTCGATTTGGACAAGGAGAGTCTGTGGCCCTACGTCCAAGCGATGCTGGACGAAGGCTGGCAGGTGACCATTGAGCCGAGCGCGTGGATGGAGGAAAACCGCTGCCCCGAGTGCTTCCAGGAATGGCAGATTGACGGCGCAAAAATTTGCTTGTGCGACGACGACCTGGCGGTCCCGCCGTTAGCCGACTAGACGAGCGAACGC
>JBDQFC010000043.1:4969-5249 GCA_040266055.1 Candidatus Nanopelagicales bacterium
GCCGAGGCGCCCGGCGGGTCCAACGTCGGGCTGGTCTCTCCCAAGAATGCGAGCACGTAGTGCTTGATCAACAGGTCCGAACCCGGCTGAAGGGCACGCTCGGTCAGCACACTTCCGACTTCGGATTCCCATCGCTGGCAGTAGGGGCACTGGTAGTCCAAGTAGACCTCGACCACGTTGCTGGCATTCGGGTCACCTACGAGAACGGCGCCTGACTCGTCTAGTCCGTCCGGTATGGGAATGTCACTCGGCAGTGCGGGAGCAGCGGGTAGCTGAGCGA
>JBDQFC010000044.1:0-5245 GCA_040266055.1 Candidatus Nanopelagicales bacterium
GGTCTGCCAGGCTCGAGACCTACTGGAACTGCAGGTCGCGAGCGTGGCGATGGGACTCGATGTGGATCCGGGGGCCGGGTTGGACCAGCTCCCCGAACTTCGCGCCCAGGTCGAAGACGAAGTCGAAGTCATCCGAGCTGGGGTCGACGATCTCCTCACTGTCGTGCGCTCGGTTCCGGAGGACTCACCCGAGGTGAGTGCCTTTGTCGATGAGGTCGATGCGCTTGTCGGATCGGCTCAGGAATCTGCGAATGAGGCGATCGTTCAGTTGCAGAATGCGACGGAAGCGGACAATGCCCTGCTCGCCGGTCTTGCTGCCGTCCAAGCGGTCGCGGCAGCTCAGTCGGCCTACAGCGACGCCGCCGAAGCTCTTGCGATCTTGAACGAGGTCCGTAGCGACTCGAGTGGACCCCTGGCCCAGGCGTTCAACGATGCACCTGAATGCGAGTAACTGAGTGTTGAGGGTCACAGTTATCCACAATTGACGTGATCCGAACACTCCGAAGGTGACTGTTGCGGACTCATGAGGCAGGCTCTCAGTATGAAACGTCGCACCCTGTGGGTGAATCTCGGTATCGGCGCGGTGATTGTGGTCGTTCTGGGCCTAATCCTGGTTTCTCTTAGGCCGAGCGAAGAACCGGTTGACCAGCGGACTGTGTCGGTCTCTCGGGGAGACGTGAGCGCAACGGTGACCGCGAGTGGCACCGTGGAGCGGGCAGGCATCGTGACTCTGTCTTTCTCCACCGGCGGAACTATTACGACCGTCGATGTCGAACCCGGCGATGTCGTCACCGCTGGAGCGGTGCTGGCGACAGTCGACGACACCACAGCACTTCAACAGTTGGCTGCAGCCGAGTCCTCGCTGGCTCAAGCTGTGCAGGGTGCAGCCTCTACTGATGCGTCTGTTTCCAGTGCCAGTGCTGCGCTGTCCAACGCGAAGCGGGTCGCAAAGGAGACGAACAAACGCAACAGGCTTGCGGTGAAGCAGGCGCAGGAGTCCCTCGCTGTCGCGCAGGATCTGTGGGGCGAATCCTGCTTGGACCCGAACAACGCCATGTGCCCCAATCCATCGGCGCAATCGCAGTTGAAGGCTGCGCAGGCGAGCGTGGATTCTGCCCAGCGTGCATTCGACACTGCAGTAGAGAACGCGGCCAACAATGCGATCGGCTATAACATCGCGGTCAACCAGGCGGGGGAACTCCTTACCCAGCGTCAGAATCAGGAGAATTCGGCCTGTGAGGGTGCGGGGTCCGGGACATCGGTGTGTACGAGCGCGCAAACTGCAACGGTTACTGCCCGCCAGGCGTACGACAATGCAGTGCGGGCTCGGACCACGGGGCTATTGGTCGATCAACAAGCGCAGCAAACTGCATCGCTGAGTTTGGCAAGCGCGAATGTCGCCCTGCAGAAGGCTCAGATCGATCTGCGGAAAGCGGGCGACGATGCCGTGCGTTCGGCCCGTCAAGCGTTGGAGAACGCAGAACGCGTCTTGGAGCAGGGCAAAGTCGCTGGTGATCAATCCGTGTCGTCGGCTCAGTCAGCACTGACATCCGCTCTTGCCTCGCGCGAGACCGTCGAATTGCCCGACGGCGAGGAATTGAGTTCGGCGCAGGCGGCGATTGTCGCGGCACAGTCAGGAGTCGATGTTGCCCAAAAGGCACTCGACGACACCTCACTTGTGAGTCCGGTCGCTGGAGTGATCGGTGAAGTTCCATACGTTGTGGGTGAGGCTGCGACTTCGGGTGCCGCAACCGGCGGGATCACGGTAATTCCTGACGGACCGCTCGAAGTCGTTGCAGATTTCGCAGAGTCTGATGCTTCGGGGATCGTCGTTGGGGCAGCCGCCACGGTCACATTCGATGCACTTGCGGGAGCCGAAGCGACTGGATCGGTTGTCGCAATCGATCCCGTCGCAACAACCGGTGCATCGGGACTGGTCACCTACCGAGTTCGAATACAGGTCACCGATCCGCCCGACGCGGTTCGCGAGGGTATGACGGCCTCGGTGTCGGTACTTGTAGCCGAATCAACCGACACGTTGTTCGTTCCACAGGGGGCCATCACCGGTTCGGGTGATCGAGCATCGGTACTGCTGCTCGGCCCCGATGGCGAGGCGGTTCGCACTCCGGTGACAGTGGGCCTTCAGGGCGACGCCGGAACCGAAGTTACGGCGGGGTTGAACGACGGTGACGTCCTAGTGATTCCATCGGCCGATGATGTGTCCTTCCCCGATGGTGGGGTTCCGGGTTCTGGCCGTGACTCCGATCCCGACGGTCCCTTCGGTGGGGGCGGCGAGTGACGGTCCCGGTCGTCCAGATGGAGGACATCACCAAGGTCTACGGCGAGGGCGAAGCCGAGGTTCGTGCCGTTGACGGTGTCTCGTTGACCGTCGAGTCCGGTGAGTACGTGGCGATCATGGGTGCATCGGGATCGGGTAAGTCGACCTTGATGAACATCATCGGTGCCCTCGACGTCGCGACATCGGGTGTGTACCGGATCGATGGTGTTGACATCGGAGATCTTGACGACGATGCGTTGTCATTAGTGCGGAATCGACGAATCGGATTCATCTTCCAGGCCTTCAACCTCATTCCGCGGATGAGTGCGGTTGCGAACGTGGAGCTGCCCTTGATGTATCGGGGTGTGCGTCGGGGTGAACGCCGCCGCCGCGCCTTAGGCGCTCTTGCGCAGGTTGGCCTCGCCGATCGATCGCACCACCAGCCGAACGAACTCTCCGGAGGTCAACAGCAGCGGGTGGCCGTCGCTCGGGCGCTGGCCATGCAGCCGTCATTGATGCTTGCGGATGAGCCCACTGGCAACCTCGATTCGAAGTCCACTGCGGACGTCCTTGATCTGCTCGATGAGATCCACGCGGAAGGCAAGACCATCGTCATCATCACTCACGAGGACGAGGTAGCCGCGCGGGCAGACCGCGTGATCACGCTGCGTGACGGGCGCATCGAATCCGACATTCTGGCGAGCGCTCGATGATCTTCATCGAGGCCCTACGCAGTGGTTGGCAGGCCATCTTGGCTAATCGCCTGCGATCGATCCTGACCACACTCGGAATCATGATCGGCGTAGCCGCGGTGATCATCCTTGTGGCGTTCGGCCAGGGAGCGTCTAACTCGGTCACGTCAAGCATCCAATCTCTGGGTAGCAATCTGCTAACGGTCACAGCGTCTAATCCCAACCGTGGTGGCGAAATCGTGAATCCTTCGATTCAGGATCTGACCGTCGAGGATGCTGCTGCGCTCAATGATTCGATCGCTGCGCCAGATATCGCGGGAGCTGCACCCGAGAAAAGGGCGGCGGTTACCTGCACGATCGGCGATCTCAGTCACTCGACTCAGGTGATCGGCACGTGGCCGGCCTACTTCGAAATCACTAACTCACCTGTGGCATCGGGCGGCTACTTCACCAATTCCGATGAACTTGCGGCTCGCCGGATCGTGGTCATCGGCAGCACTGTCGCTGAAGAGTTGTTCCCCGATACCGATCCGTTGGGACAACGGATTTCCTGCAACGGAGCGCCGTTCACCGTGGTTGGTGTTCAAGAAGAAAAGGGTGCGTCGTTCACGAACCCGGATGACATCGTCATCGCACCTCTGTCAGCAGTGGAGAACTCGATCACCGGATACGGCGAGGTCAGTTCCATCTCAGTACAGGCGACATCGTCGGAAACTACCGATCTGGCTGAAGAGCAGGTCATCGCCATCCTCGACGAACGCCACGGGACGCAGGAAGGTACTCGGGACTTCGAGGTCTTCAATCAGGCGAGTTTGCTAGAAACGGCCAACACCGCACTAGGTGTGTTCACCGCACTTCTCGGTGCAGTCGGAGCAATCAGTCTGCTCGTCGGAGGAATCGGAATCACCAACATCATGCTGGTTTCGGTGACCGAGAGAACTCGCGAGATCGGCATCCGAAAGGCGATTGGTGCTTCGCGCCGGTTCATCTTGCTGCAGTTCTTGCTCGAGGCGACGGTGCTGTCCCTCTTTGGTGCTACCGCCGGCGTTGCGATCGCCTTCTTGGTGTCGCAGATCGAAGTGGCAGGAATCTCGCCGTCGGTTGTGCCGATCTCCGTGGTGGGTGCTTACGTCATTAGCGTTGCCATCGGACTGTTCTTCGGAAGTTATCCGGCTAAGCGTGCAGCATCCCTACGACCGATCGAGGCCTTGAGACATGAGTGAGCAATCGGAGGGTCAAGTGTCGGACACGACTGCAACGGACGAATTGGCATCACTTCTGGTTAAGCGGGGCAAGAAGGGCCGAGCACGATCGACGTCCATCTTGATCGGGGTGCTGCTGCTATTGCTGGGAGTCTTCATTGGAATCGGACTCGGCAGAGCGACCGCACCCGCATCCGATGGTGGACCTGGTACATCGCAACCCGGTGAGCCACCCCGCGGGGGCCCCTTCGGTGGGCGAGCCCGCCGCTAGCCCCAGGTACCGTCGGTGACAAGGCCGTTGTCGACCGTCAATGTGAGGCGATCGGTGCGGTAATCCATCGTGACAGCCTGCGGCTCGCCGTCGATTGTGCCGAGTCGCCAGACGTAACCTGCTTCTTCGATCAGGGCTGTCGCTTCATCCTGCGGCATGGGCTCGGCGACGAGTTCTGCAAGGAAATCGCGTTGTTCCTGGGTGATGTTCATGTCCAAGTCCTCTGAGCCTTCCCCATCTGATCCGTCTTCAACTGTTGGCTCCGATGATTGCGTCGACTCGGTGGGCTCGACTGACTCGCTGGTCCCGGAGTCGCTGCATGCAGTCATGAGTGAAACTCCCAAGAGTCCGGCTGCAGTGAGGGCGATCGTCTTGGTGGTGGCGCGTGTCATAACTTCTCCTTGCTGTCGCGACGTGAGATGACAACGATTATGAGCACGATGGCGGTGATGACTCCGGCAACCGCCAAGAAGGGCAGAAGGAATCCGGCTGCCGTGATGAGACCTGCTGTGAGGGCGATCATTGCGTTCCACCCGTTTTCCAGGCCGCCGAGGAAGTCAGGCGAGACACCCGGTCCCACGTCGCGTTGATCCAGCGAGACATAGACGGTCGACATCTCCACCTGTCGTGCGAGATAGTCGCGTTGCGCGGTCAGCGACTCGAGTTCGGATTGCCGCGCAGCGAGTTCGGATTCCACGGCGACAAGGTCGGCGACCGAAGCGGCCTGTCCCTGAAGTTCCCGGAGTCGTGCGATGGAGTCCTCGAGGGCGCTGATTCGGGCCTCAATATCGATGACCTGGAC
>JBDQFC010000045.1:0-4994 GCA_040266055.1 Candidatus Nanopelagicales bacterium
GTTGACTACCACGTTAGAAAAGCAAAACACAAACTGAGGAGTGCTTATGCCTAAAGTCGGAAAAAAGAAGTTCCCCTACACGAAAGCCGGAAAGAAGGCCGCGAAGAAAGCGGCGAAGAAGTCTGGCAAGAAGGTGATGCCCGCGAAACGCGGAAAGGGGGGCTACTGATGGCCGCGAAGCGTGGTCTCTACGCCAACATCAATGCAAAGCGTGATCGTATTGCTGCTGGTAGTGGAGAGAAGATGCGAAAGCCCGGCTCCAAGGGCGCGCCGACGGCAAAGGCATTCAAGCAGTCGAAGAAGACTGCGAAGAAGAGGAAGTAGTCGTGGCCGCGAAAAAGCGCGACTACAAGAAAGAGTATGCCGAGTTCCACGGGAAGCCGGCTGCAAAGAAGAACCGCGCAGCTGCGAACCGCGCGCGCCGCAAGATGGGCCTCAAGGTCGGCGACCCTCGAGAGGTCGACCACAAGAAGCCCATGAGCAAAGGCGGCACTAACTCGAAGAAGAACCTCCGGGTGGTGTCTCGAAAGACCAACCGGAAGAAGGGCGCGAAGTAAGCTAGGGCACCATTTCGAGGTATTTGAAGGGAATACCTTGACATCTACAAAGTGGTGTCGCTGGCAACCAGACTCGCTCCAACGTGAGCGACCACGATCCCTTCGATCTCGATGAGCAAAGCATGCGCGACGACATTCGTCGCGTGGCTTCCAAGCTATCCAGCGAGACCGACGACGCGGACTTCGTGTGGCTCATGTCAGGCCCCAGGGGCCGGCGAATCGTGCGCCGACTCCTCGATCGAGCTGGCGTGTTCCGCACGTCGTTCCACCCGAACACCATGGAGATGTCCAGGCAAGAGGGTGCGAAACAGACGGGCTATTGGCTCCTGGCTCAAATCGATCGGCTTTGCCCGAGGGGATACACCACGATGATGCAGGAGCACAAAGATGGAAGAGCCGTTGCTGGCGACCGAAGCGACACCCAACACTGAGGGTCAGGCGGCAGAGCAGGCGGACAACTCGTTGTTGTCCGACCAGCAAGAGCAGCAGGTAGAGGCAAAGGAGCAAGATGCTTCTGAGCCTGAGGCAAAGGAGCAAGGTGCTCCCGAGTCTTACGAGTTCACCACGCCCGAGGGATTGCCCGAAGGTGCCGAGCTCGATGAACGGATTCTTTCCGCCTACACCGAGGCCGCGAAAGACGCCGACCTGTCGCAGGAGAAGGCGCAGGGGATGCTCGACAAGCTGATGGGTGCCATGCACCAGCAGGGCGTCGAGACCATGGAAGCTCAGAGGAACGAGTGGGCCGAGCAGGCTCGTAAAGACTCTGAGTTCGGAGGCAAGCAGTTTGACGAGAACCTGAGCATCGCGAAGAAGGCTCTCGACAAGTTCGGCTCCGACGCCCTGCAAGACTTGCTGAACGGCCCGCAGGGCCTTGGCAACAACCCGGAAGTGATCCGGTTCATGGTCAAGGTCGGGCAAACGATCAGCGAGGACGGATACGTCGGCAGCAACCAGGGAAGGTCCCTGGACCTCAACGATGAGGCTGCCGTGGCACGCAAGCTCTACCCGAGCACCACCTGACTGAACGAAGACAATGGCAAACCTGACTCTCTTGGATTGGGCGAAGCGGACTGACCCGGATGGCTCCGCGCCCATCATCGCGAATCTGCTGTCGCAGACGAACGAGATCCTCACCGACGCGACCTACGTGCAGGGCAACCTGCCGACCGGTCACCGCGTGACCATCTCGACCGGCCTGCCGACGGTCTACTACCGCGCGCTGAACGAAGGCATCCCGACCAGCAAGGCCACCACGGCCCAAGTCGACGAAGCCTGCGCGATCCTCGAGGCGCGGTCGGAAGTCGACATCGACCTCGCGGCGCTCAACGGCAACAGCGCGGAGTTCCGTCTCGGCGAGGCCCGCATGTTCATCGAGGCGATGAACCAGAAGATGGCGAGCGCCATGTTCTACGGCAACCCTGCCACCGACCCGAAGGAGTTCCTCGGCCTCGCGCCGCGCTACTCCGACCCAGACGCCGGCAACGGCCAGAACGTCCTGCTCGCCGGCGGCGATGAGGCTAACAAGCAAACGTCGGTCTACCTCGTCTGCTGGAGCGACCAGACCTGCTTCTGCCCCTTCCCGAAGGGCTCGAACGCCGGCCTGCTCCAAGAAGACCTGGGTCGCCAAACGTCCTACGACGCGGGCGGCACCGGCAAGCGCATGGAGGTCATGGCCGAACGCTTCCAGTGGAAGAGCGGCCTCGTGGTCAAGGACTGGCGCTACGCCGTTCGCATCGCGAACATCGGCACCAACACCGACGACACCAACGCGATCACCGACCTCGGTGGCACGATGGCTCCGGGCCAGTTCGACAACATCCTTCACCTGATGATGAAGGCGATCGCGCGTCTGCCGAACCCGAACATGGGTCGCTGCGCGTTCTACATGAACCGCACGGTCTTCGCCGGCCTGATGCGGACGGCGCTCGAGAAGAGCACCTCGGTGCTCAACATCGAAAGCGCGGCGTCTCAGTTCGGCAAGCCGGGCGCGATGCTGTCGTTCATGGGCATCCCGATCCGTCAGTGCGACGCGATCACCAACACCGAAGAAGTCCTCAGCTAGGAGCAATAGACATGATCGTCGACAACGAACTCAAGCTCAACGACGCCACTGCGGTGAATGCGTCGGCCATCGACTTCTCGAGCGCCTTCGACCTGACCATCAGCCCCGAGCTGGGGATCGGCCACGAGGTCTACGCCGTGATCGTCGTGAACACCTACACCGCAGGTTCCAGCACCGGCACGACCTTCAACCTGATCCAGAGCTCTTCTGAGACCTTCGCCAGCGGCAACAACGTCATGGCGAGCCGATACGTCTCGGCAACCAACCTGGAAGATCGAGATGACGGTGCTAACAAGCAACCGATCGTCCTGAAGTTCCAGATCGACATGGAAAACATCGTCGTCGGCGGCACTGGCAAGCGATACCTGGGTATCCGTTACGACCACGACGCTGGCGCGCCGACGGCGATGACGGTCACGGCCTACCTGACGACCGACTTCCAAAGCGATCCGAAGCACGGCTTCTTCACCACGGGATCCACGATCCTCTAGTGATCCAGCGGCTGGCTTCGGCCAGCCGCGCAACACAGGAACCACCTCATGATCTACGACTACGCAACCCAGCTTTCGGTCGCCGTATCGTCGGGCACTGCTACAACATTTCCGACAGGCTCTTTCGATCTCCTCGACGGCAACGACGGCGTCCCGCCGCTGTTCGGGACCGGCGAACGGCTCTACATGCAGTTCGAGGTCACGACGGCGTTCACCATCGACAGCGGATCTCCGCTCGCGCAGTTCGGCGTCGCAGTCGATGACGCGGCCACCTTGGCTGCGTCGTCGCATGTCTTGTCTCTGACTGCCGGGACGATCGCTGGCAACTTCGTCGGCTACGAGGCTTCGGAGCTCACGCTTGGCAAGACCTTTCACTTGCCGATCCCCGCGTGGGAAGACGTGATGGAGGCAACCGCCGGCGACTGGCCGAACACGACCTCGGCGGCAACTCTGACCGCGTTCCACGCCATGCGCTACATGGGGCCGATCATTCACGTCCCGAACAGCTCCGAGGCGATCGGCTTTGCCACAGGGGCAATCGAAGCTCGAATCATCAAGGACATCGCCGGCAAGGCCAACGCGATCAACGTCTACCCTGGCCGGAGTAAAATCCTCTGATGCGCGTCCGAGCTCTCGTGAAATGCTTCGTTGGCAACGGGCTCCGAGAGCCCGGATCCGAGTTTGACCTTCCTGACGGTCGCGCGATCAACCCTGACATCTTGGAGTTGGTCGAAGAAGAAAAGCCGGTCGAAAGGCCGACCAGGAGGGTCGCGAAGAAGGCCGCAAAAAAGGCAGCGCCGAAGCTCGAAACCACTGAAGAGTAGCCATGCTGAGACACGCTGCGGATCTGTCCGATTCTCACGAGTATTTTATCGTCTGGGTTGGAGAGACCAACGCACGGCCCTGGGGGACCAAGGCCGAAGGCTACAAGCTCTTCCCTGAGTTCGAGCAGGCGCTCGACGGCGTCGACCTGACCAACGTGGTGGTGCCTTCCGGCTCAACGGCTGGCACCACCAAAACCTTCAGCGTCACGGTCAGCAAGTCGCTGAAGGCGAACCAGTTTGCCAACGCCACGCTGCGCCTAGGAACGAGGTCGGGGCTGCTCGCCGGCTACGGCGTGATCCAGTCGCACGACGCGATCGATGTCGGCGGCAGCTCCGGCAGCGGCGACATCACGGTGACCTGGACCGCTGCGGCAACCGCCGGCACGGTGTCGGGCTACATCGTGCGCGAGAGCCGGAAGTGGAGCAGCTACCCTCAGGTTCGCGTGCTAACCCCCTACCAGCCGGTTGAGCGGTCTGACAGCACCACAAGCCGGGACGTGCCTTACCCCACGCCGGGGGCGCTGTTCGGCGACGGCGGCAAGTCGCTCACGATGCCGGCTCCCTACGACGGCACCTCGGGGGTGAGCTCGTTCGACGAGTTGGGGCTGCTGCTGCCGCTCACGTTCCACGAGGGGATCCGAGGCTACGGGATCAGCGACGTGGGCGACTCCGCTGGCAGCACGACCCACGCGATCACCAACATCAGCGGATCGACCTGGACCTTCGGAAACGCCATCACGGCGGGGGTGCTCGAGGGCGGCTACCTGATCGCGGATTGGGACCACGGCGGCGGAACAGCTCACCGGACCTGGGCACCTATCACGGCCAGCACCGCGACGACCTTCACCGTGGGGACCACGATGGGGGACGGTCACCCGTCCAACGCAACTCAGATCAAACGCTACACGGCCTGGGTGCCCCACTACGAAGACAGCCCCTACGCCTACCTGCCGGGCGAAGGCTTCACCTACGCCAACAACGACATGATGCCCTACGCGGCATCGACGATCGGGGCCAATGTTCACTGCCGGCCCCGGAACATCCTGGGCAACTCTCAGGG
>JBDQFC010000046.1:0-4357 GCA_040266055.1 Candidatus Nanopelagicales bacterium
GAGTAATACGGGTCTATTCCCATCGATCCCCATCGTCGATCGAATAAGACTTGTTCTTGCGGAGCGGCTTTCTTGCGCAAGATCGAAGCTCCTTCATGGTGGGTCAAGTGCGCGTACGGAGTCCACGCTATGCGATAGCCGGCGTTGCGAGCTCGCAGACAGAAGTCAACATCATTGAAGTCACGTGCGAACTCGGAGTCGAAACCGCCTAGTTCATCAAAGGTGCTGGTGCGGACGAGCATCGCTGCAGCGGTCACCGCTGAGAAATTACGGGGGGTCAACGTGGATCCGAAATATCCCGGGAACGATCCCGGACGAGCGATGTGCGCATGGGTGGGGCCAGAAGGGAGGATGATCATGCCAGCGTGTTGGAGTCGACCGTCGGGATAGGTCAATCTCGCACCAACCACACCCACGCGTGGGTCATTTGCCATCTCGAGCAGACGCAGGAGCGGTTGTTCGCTCTCGATGACGGTGTCGTCGTTCAACAGAAATAGGAACTCACCTCGCGCATGACTTCGGCCCGCGTTCATAGCTTGCGAGAAGTTGAAGGGCGGTTCGAGTGCTACTTGAACGTCAACACCATCGATTGGCTCGATTGTTCCCGTGGTGACGGCGATGATTTCGAACGGAACCGTCGTCTCTCTCATGTGCAACGAGGCCACTGCCGCATCCACCATCCGTCCGTTTGTGCCCTTCGCGCCCACTGTCGGGATGATGACGCTGACCAATGACGGGGTGACTACCACTGGGTGAACCTCGTTCAAGCCGGGCACCGCACTTGCAATCACGGTCCCACCGGACGTGCGATTCAGGTGATCCAGTTGAGCGCGCGCACTAGCTTCCTGCGCCCAAGGCTTGGCATCGATGGTCAGTGCCGTGCTGTTCGCCCATGCGCGCCAGTGATACAGGGGTAGCGGTAAGTGCCGCACGTTGTGATCGGTGAGTTGAGGTAGCAGTCGCAGTGCGAGATCGAAGTCCTGGGCACCATCGAATTCGCTTCGGAAGCCTCCCAGATCGAGAACCGCCTGCGTCCGAAAGCAGGTGAAGTGGCACAGGTACATCTGAGTGAGCAAGAGTTCGGGAGAGAAGTCCGGTTTGCAGTACAACTCGAAGTGCCTGCCGGCTGAATCGATTTTGTCTTCATCCGAATAGACGACCAGTGTTTCTGGGTGCAGCGCCAATTCGGCGCTCAACATCTCGAAGGCTCGCGGGTTCAAAGTGTCGTCGTGATCGAGCCACCCGAACCACGTCGTGGTCACTTGATCCAGGCCCCGATTGCATGCCGCTGAGATACCTCCGTTGGGGCCCGAGGTGACGATCACCCTCGGATCGTCGCGGTGCTCGCGGGCAAACGTCGTCAGAAAGTCACGGACTGCAGGCTTGGTGGATCCGTCATCACTGACGATGAGTTGCCAGTGGCGGGCCGTTTGGTTCACAACGCTTTCCAGACACGCTTTGAGGAAGTTAACGGGGGGATCAAAAACGGGGACGATGACCGCGAGGCTGATTTCGTTGTCGACGCTCCCAGCAGGGCGAGTGCGCGAATCCGCGAGCCACGCTCGGTATTCCCTGCCGTTCAGGCGCTCCCACCAGGCGCGCATTATGCGCCGTTTGACTCGGCCCGCTCGACGTTTGACACGAATGAGCGGATGAGACTCCGGGAGTGACTCCAGGAATTCCACAGTCGCCCCTAGGTAATCGAGTAGGTGTAGGGGAGTTCAACGAATCCTTGGCCGATCTCACCGCGAGAACTGCGGACTGTGAATTCCACTGCATCATCCCAGTTGTCGACCAGGACACTTCCGGTGTGATCGAAGATGTCGATATGCACGCGGTATCGACCGGGAAGCAACGGGTTGTCGGTCAACAGAGCGGTAACGGTTTTCGGTCCGTCGATATAGCCGAAGTCGAATCCGTAGCGGTGGTTGCTCATCATGGTCACCAGCTGACCCGACTCGTGTTGCAAAGCGACCCGTAGATTCGGTCCCAGGATTCTTTCATGACACATCAGTTGAACCTCAAAACCAAACGTCTCACCCGTCTCGGCATGTTGCAGTGGCTCGCCTGCCGCGTCTATCAAACGCGCTGACATGCACCGCACCACTCCGTTCCCAGCCCTCGCCGTGTCATCACCTCGCTCCGCTGCAACCGCGGCCCCCGCCATCGTCTCTTCGGCATTGACGCGGGTGAGGTAGGCACTGATCGTGTCCGTGGCACCGCCCACGGACTGAACCTCCCCGTGGTCAAGCCAGGCCACCTCGTCACACAGGCCCTCCAAGTGGCCGAGGCCGTGGCTGACTACGACGATCGTGCGTCCCTCACGCCGGAGTGTGTACAGGTGGTCGAAGCACTTACGTTGGAACTCTTCATCACCAACAGCGAGCACCTCATCGACAAGGAGCACATCAGGGCGCATGTGCACAGCTACCGAGAAACCCAGACGTACGTACATGCCGCTTGAGTAGTGCTTGACCGGATCATCGATGAATTCCCGCAGGCCGGAGAAGTCGATGATGGTGTCCATCGAAGCCTCGATCTCCGCCCGGGACAGTCCAAGGATGGAGCCATTCAGGCGAATGTTCTCTCGTCCCGTCATGTCTGGGTGAAAACCAGCTCCCAATTCGATCAAGGCCGCGACACGACCGTTGGTAGTGATCGTGCCTTTGGTGGGTCGGTATATGCCGGTCATTAATTTCAACAGCGTGGACTTGCCCGAACCGTTGTGACCGATTATGCCGTAGACACTTCCGCGGGGAATAGACAAGGAAACATCCCGGACGGCCCAGAAGTCTTGGGTTTGCTTGGAGCGCCCTCGAACGAGTCTCTCTTTGAGTGTGCTGCGTCGATCAGCGTGCCGCTGAAACCTCTTACCCACATCGACTAGCTCAACGGCAGAAGTGCTCACAACAGTTCTCCAATGTCTTCGCTCGTGCGATTGAAGATCGTGAATCCAGCCCAGAAAACGGTGAAACCCAAAAGGAGGAGGCCTGGCACGACCCACCATTGCGGGTAGACAAGGGAGTACATCACCTGATGCATCGTCTCCACGAACCATGTGAGTGGATTGACCTTCACGATCCAGGCAAGCCAGTTTGCAGTGCTTTCTACCAACGCCAACGGGTACAAGATTGGAGTCAGGAAGTAAAGGGCTTGGAGAACGACCTGAACGATGTACTGCACATCACCGAAGCGTGCATTCAGCACCGCGAGCATGAGCCCGATCCCCTGACCGAACATCGCGCTCGCTAGTAGAACCGGGACAGCCAGCAGCCACGAGATGCCGATGTTGCCCAACCACAAGAACATGGCAATCAGCACGACGAGCTCCAGGGCGACCTGCACCAATTGAACGATGCTGGCTCCCAGGATGGGGGTCCACGCCGGGAAGTGCACCTTGCGAAGCAATTCGCCGTTGGATCGAAGTTGGGTCATCGAGAGAATCAACAATCCGGAGAACAGGTTGAATGTGACCATGCCGGTGAACAAGAAAGCCGCGAAGCTGGTGCGCTCAGGGTCTGCGCCCAACGGGGGAGCCTGAATTCGGAAGACCATGCTGAATACGGCCGCGTAGACGAGCAAGGTGGCCAGCGGCTGAAGCAGGGACCAAGCCCAACCAAGGACGCTACTCCGGTAGCGAGTGGCAAAGTCCCTGTTCGCGAACGCCCATACCAGCGCCCGCTGACGGTATAGATCGGCGATCACCCGCACGAGTCTAGGGCGGCGCCCGACTTATCTCCGTGGCCTTGCCTTCTAGAAATAGTGGTCCGGGATGAAACTCATCCGTCACACAGGTAACATCAGAGCCCAATCCCGAGGGGGCCGCAATGACTGACCGCATGACTCACACACACCAAGCATCCGCGACTCGACGTATGGGCGCGGTGCTGACGGCGCTAGCACTGGCACTGGGACTGTCGCTCTCGATGGCTCCTTCCTCCCACGCTGAACCACTTACGGGCGCCAGGTGGGTCGCAGCCGCCAACGGGGTGGCCTGGACACCGCAAACTGTGACCGTCAAGGCCGGCAAGAAGGCCGGCGCGACCGTCACCATCGCCGTCTCCGGATCCGCGGGCGGCTCGACGACCCTGACCGCACCGGTGAACAGCGCCGGCTTCGCCTACGCATCCTGGACACCAACCGCCTCCGGCACCTTCACTCTCACCGCTTCTGGAGCAGCCGGACAAATTGGGTCTTCATCAGTGACTGTGGTGCCTGCGCCCACCCTCACCACGCTCTTCGTCCCCGCCAAAGTCCAACCGGGATTGGCCGTACCCATTTTCGCCGAGGTCGACACGCTGAGCAGTGCGGTCGCCGCGTCGGGAACCGTCACGATCCGCGATCAGAACAACAACAT
>JBDQFC010000047.1:0-4212 GCA_040266055.1 Candidatus Nanopelagicales bacterium
GCGACCACTAGGGCCTTCTCCGATGAGGGGATAGTTCGTAGCGTCGAAGCATGAACCCTTTCTAGACTTGAACGTCTCGGGCACGGTCATCTGCCTCGACACTTGCCGTCTTGGCTGCCGACCTGGGCATCCTGGCCACGTTGCATTTTCGAAGAGCCACCACACTCGAAATCACTGCCGGAAGCCGACACGATTCGCACTTGCGTAACACTCGGAAAATCTGACAGATCATTCGATTCACCACCACTGCCAGCTGTACAAATCCGATCCGATCTAGCTGGATATCCGAGCAAGTGAGTGTTCATCGAGTCGTACCTGCTTTGTGGCGCGATTGCACCATTCGAGTCCAACAACTCGACTCTGATGAAGGCGGACTCGTACCATGCTCAAAGGCTGGTGAAACTGTTTAGGTCCAAAGCGAGCGCAGCCGCGTTACCCAGTAGGAGAATTTTCCTAGTTTCCCAGGACTCGACTCGACACCACGATCATTTCCACCAATGAGGACCCAGCGTGAGTTGGGTGGGAGTGCCCCGGCTCGAATGTCTGTTCCGGACCCGGGCGCTCACCCCTCGCACAGACCCGCAGTGTCATGCCCCCCCCCGCGGTGTTGAGAGTGACAGTCTGCGGCTATCTGCACTCAAGCTTTACTTGCACCGCGTCAGATTCTGCATTGGCGTCCTCAAACGACAGGACAACCCAGGGATCCAGACTTGTGACGTCCTCTTGCTGCAACGGGGGCGAGAAGGGGTTTAGCTCACAAAGGCCAGAGGAATCGGCTTCGGGCATTGGGATGGCCATGGTCCGGACGCCGTCTTCCCGCAGGAAGGCTTCCTGTCTAATTTGGGTCTCCATCAAGACGCTGCAATTCGCATTATCGTCGGCTGCGCTCGGGGTTCCTTCTTCGCAGCCAGTGAGGCGCGACGGGAATTCATCTGGTTGGAGGGTCCACAGGGAATCTCGATAAAGGGTGTACGGCGAGTCGATGGTCGGCCAGTCCGAGGCGGTTGAAGCAACGTCAAGCCCATTGTTTGAGTTTGCGTTGACCAAATAGACGAGCGCGCCTCGCTGTGCAGTGTCAGGACGTCCACTGAGCGCAGCAGCCTGATCTGACCCGATTGGGCGCCAACTTTCGACGACGATTGCCTGCGAGCCACTGTTGAAGGGAACAACTGCCAACTTCTTTTCGTTTCGATCATTCGCCCGACTTTGTATTGCACGCAATGAGATGGAAGCGCCAGAATTCCCGAACTTCCTGTCGTTTTCCAGTCGCTCCAGGGTCAGGCACTCAACGTTGTCATCAGTTAACCAGCGGCTGATGTAGCGGTCCCAACCCAGCATGCCTGATGTTGAGTATCCGGAGGCTCCTCGACCAATGCGACCCGCAATCCTGGTGTTTACAGGATTGGAATCCCGCTGGTAGGAGTCAGGGAGCCGAAGTACGTGGTACATCTCATGAGCTACCAGTGGCTTGTCGTCGTTCCCAGCCCCGGGGATTGGTGTTTGCATCGTGGTTCTGAAGTCACCGATAGGGGTCTGCAGTGAGACTGTGTCATCTCGCCCCCCTTCCACTTCCCTGAAAGATCGGACGGCATAGGCCCCTGGCTTATCAACGATAAGAGACCAGATGGCGTCGACGTCTGAAAAATCAGATTCCCAAAAAGAATCCTCTACCTGATTGGCGGTGTTGTAAGCCTGGACCGCCGGCGCCATCCAGTCGTCGTCCACCATGTCTTGGATAGAGCGATTTCCTCTCAAGAGGCGTGGGTAGTACTTAAACTCAACATCGAGCTTCCCGTACGACTGCTCGAGAAAATAGGCGTTTAGGTAGGTTTCTAGGTTGGCTGCTTGGTTCTTGATGTCGTCGTAGTTGATCCCATTACCAGGCCGCGCGGCAGCCTCCCCGTTGTACAACATTTGATAGTCAGTGGGGACCGAAATGACGACACCAATAGTCAGTCTCCCGAGAGAAGATGGGTACCCGGGGGCTTCGCGTCCAAAGATTCCAGCCACCCCATAGGACACACTTGAAACTTCGTCTATGCGCAGACCGTTGATCTTGCAGGGCTCGGTATCTTTGCGGGTGTAGGGCGCATTCAACAATTCCATAAGGCTGGGATTGGATTGTTTGCCATCCGCTGCATGCCACTGTGACCACGCCTCGTTGAAGTCCTTATCTAACTTCATAGTCTGAGGCGGAGACCACCATGACCACTTGTACTGCATCTTGGATGCAGAGTGTTTTCCTTTTTCGTTCTTGCTGTGTTCATGCGCGTGTTCTGAGTCGTCTGCAACACAAATTAGTGACAGGCCCTTCGCTTTCAGCGCTTTCGTCTGGATCGTCTTGCCCGACTGCTTCTCCGTACATGGATACCCGGCGATTGGGATCTTCGCTGCATTGGCTGGAGGACCCATGAGCAGTGAAAGGCCGAGGGCCGAAATCAGGGTTCCAACGGCGAGGACGGAACGTGGCATGGAAACCACCTGTGAATCTCCCTGGAGTGCAATTCGCTTCAGCCGTGCATCTTTCCGCATACCAGCGCCTTTCACGATCTCCGAAAACCGGTCATCTTGCCCGCGCTGGCACTATGACGCACCAGCGCTGCCAACGTGCGAAAACCAACAAGAAAGGGGTGCTAGCACCCCTCATTGCGTAGCGCGCGATACGGATTGCTTGAGCCAGGGTTAGGCCCTGTGGCAATACGTGTCATCGTGCGTCGCTGGAAGGTCACTGCCCCCTGTCTTCGGGAAGATGAGCACAGTGATGCCGGGTGTCGGGGGAATGTCCTCGGGTGTCCGCAGGGTCGCGGGATTGGCCGAGCGCGGCTGGTGCGTCCCGGGGGATTTCGAGCCGGTCGGGCTGTTCTGCCCGACGGATGGGGAGGTCGCATCAGTGGCCGACATGAACGCCCGCGTGGCCGGGCATGGTAGGTCGGGAGGTCAACTGGACGCACTCGATTGCCGGTTACGCCACTGAGACCACCGCGCGGGCGCTTCTGGATGCCGGTCTCGATGTTCCACCGGAGGCTATTCCTCCAGGGGTTATCCACAGCGAGGATTAAGGTCTTTCGGTCATAGCCGAAGGCGACCTACGGTCACGAAATGACCGCTTGGAAGTTGCTACGTACCTCCGGGCAAGTGGTGTTGGCCTGGGCCTTGCTGACCACCTTGTTGTTGCCAATCATCCCGGATTCGGCGATCGCCGTGGAAGTCATTGGAGACGATGAACAAGACCGCTTTGTTGGCTCAGGTGCTGTCTTCCTGCCGAAAACGGTGTCCGGTGCGGTTCGCATCGAGGCAGTGAGATGTCACGGCTGCCGGTGGAAGGTCACTGCGCCCTGCTTACGCGATGACGAGCACGGTGACGCAGCCTGTCGGGGCTCGGTCCTGGGCTGTCCCCAGGGGCGCGAAATCAGTAGAGCCTGGTTGGCTCGTCCCGGGGAAGAATTCCAGGCCGTGGGGCTGTTCTGTCCGCATGATGGCGAGGTCACATCAGTCGCGGACATGAATACCCGCGTCAGAGGAGAGTTCGCCAATCGATTGCCCCGACTCGAGCCGCAATGCGCTCCCGAAAGGGGGGTGATCGTCGGGGTCGACATGCACTGTCGCTCCGGCCAGCCTTCAGCGCGGCACACCTGGGCCAATATCGTGGCTGGGTACGTCGTCTCAACAACGGCAGACGCCACCTGGGAGTGGATCTTCCGTCAATCGGATTCACTCCCAGGGCGGCGTCCCTCGTCGTGGGCTCACCAGGTGAACTACCCCGGTGAGGCGTATCCACGCCCAGGCATCGGGCAAGCGTTCGACTCATCCGGTCGCCACCAGATAGAGGTCACGGCAACGTGGCGGGGTTCCTACACGGTCGATGGATTGGGGCCGTTCGCAGTAGAACAACCCGTCCACCAAAAGGCGGTGTTGGAGGTTCCTGTCGGCTCGGCCTTGGGGGTACTCACCAGCCCATAGTCTGGGCGTGGCAGACTGTGGGTACGCCCGACGAGCCGCTAGCGGCTTGACTCGGGCCCTTGTTGTGGCTCTTCCGAGAGTTCTCCAGCGAAAGGTGCCTGTTCTCACAATGGCAACAACTGCAACGAAGGCAAAGAAGACCGCGAAGAAGGCGGCGACTAAATCCACGGGGAAGAAGGCACCGATTAAGAAGGCTGCCGCGAAGAAGGCTGCGCCGGCCAAGGCACCTGCGAAGAAGGCACCGGTTAAGAA
>JBDQFC010000048.1:0-319 GCA_040266055.1 Candidatus Nanopelagicales bacterium
GAATCATGATTCCGATCGCAACGGCGATGAACTCCACAATCGCGTTGCCGTCGTCGTTCTTCAACGTCGTTAGCTTTCCTACCTTGGTCATCTGGTCACCAATCCGGTGAGAAACCCGGCAGAAGTTCGCTAGTGGATTCCATGACCGACCGTCCTGTCACCGTCATGGGTGTTGGTCCGAGCAGGCCCACAAGCGGAAGGTCCATCGTGACGTCCACGGCTGCAACTGTGACCGGACCACTGCGATCGATACGTACATTCGTGCTCCGGATCGCTGCTCCTGCGATCGAGTCGGCAAGGATCCGTTCTGTCCGCTGCC
>JBDQFC010000048.1:329-3725 GCA_040266055.1 Candidatus Nanopelagicales bacterium
CTCCGAAGCAGCGCCGATCGCAACACCACGGACGTGCAAGGCGAGCGCTAGTTGCAGCACGGCCAACGCCACGAGCAGGAGCAGCGGCGTCACCAAAGCGAATTCGACCGGAGCCGCGCCCTCATCGGCTGACAGCCTGGCGAGGATGTTTCGTGGTGATGTCACGCTTGGGAAACGCTGGAGATTGCTCGATCGAGCACCGATGTGAGTTGATCGTCGGCAATCAGCCAAATCGCTGTGACGAGCCCCGCGGTCATCACGGTCACAAGGACCCAACCGGGAACGTCTCCTCGTTCATCATTGATCGCCTCTTCGATCCACGCCATGAGTCGGATGTGGAGGTATCGGGACATGTTCATCTGTATTCCTTTCCTTGGGTTGGGTTATGACGTCAGGACCTGCAGGCCCCGAAGTCCGGGGAAGAGCGCAATGACAACCACAGTCGGCAAGATCAAGAACACGACGGGGATCAGCATGATCACGTCCTTGCGACCCGCCTGCTCCATCAAGGTCTGCTGCTGCACGGCTCGAGCGTCACTCGCTTGAGCACGAACGACTCCCACCAACGGTGTGCCGCGTTCCAGGGAGATGACCAGACCATCGACGAATCTCTCCACCGCTGGGACATTCATCCGATCAGATGCCGCGCGCAAAGCCTGTTCGATCGGAACGCCGGTTGAGGCGTCGGCTACAACGGTGGCGATCTCATCTCCGAGGTCACCTCGGATCATGCAAGCCACGCGATGCAAAGCCGGAATGATCGACTCACCAGCAGCGACGGCAAACGCCAGGAGCTCGGCGACGTCCGGGAGTTGCCCCTCAATGCGAGCTCGCCGCTTTTTCGCCTGACTGCTGATGCGCCGATCCAAGAACAGAACGCCGAGGACCGCACCGATCGTCGGGAGAAGAATGAGGGCCATGGGTGTAGCACCGTTGACAATCGCCGACCAACCAACGATGGCACCTGTGCCAAGACCACTGCCGCCCCACAGGAGTTGATCCCACCGAAGTTGGGTGATGCCGCCGACTCGCCCGGCCGCTGCCAATCGGATGACCGCGGCATCCGACGTGCGCAGCATGCGTGGCTTGAGCAGTGCCACGTAGGCGCTCAATGGACCAGAGTCACGTTCGGCCAGTGATCGTGTTCCTCGGTGCAACCCGATTCGAATCGATAGCGATGGTGCAGCTGTTGCTCGAATTCGAGCGAACACGATCAACAGACCCGACATCGCCGCCAGGCCTACGAGAGAACCAAGGAACGTGCTACTCACGCGATCACCCGCTCAGGCGTTGGCAACTTCCCCAGACGCTTCATCAGTCGATAGGCGATAACGGAAACTCCCGCCGAGGCTGCAAGGACGAGCGTCCCGGCCCATGACGTGAACGCCGCAACGGCTTCGGGTCGCGTGCACAACAACGCCAGAGTCAGCCACGGTGCTGCGACCGAGATGCGGGCGGCGTTTACAGTCCACGATTGGCGGGCGCTGATATCCCCGCGTGTTCGGAGGTCCTCGCGCAACAGTGCACTCAGAGTGCGTAAGACATGACCGAGATCGCTACCTCCAACGTCGCGCGCGATCCGCAATGACGCACAGACGCGATCGGCAACTGGATCGGCAAGGGCATCCTGCAACGCGTCTAGGGCTCGAGGAAACGAACCGGTGGCCCGGTATTCGGCTTCGAACTCCGCGAAAGACATGCGCAGCGGTTCGGGTCCGCGACGTGCAAGGTCCCCGACGGCCTCTGGTAGCGCCAGCCCCGCACGGACAGCAGATGCCAGTTGGTCGACGGCGTCCGGCCAAGAATCCTGTCGAGCCTTGCCTTGCTGGACGATGCGCCGGCGCAGCAAAACCACCGGGACACTTGCCGATGCCGCACCCGCCAGCAACGCGACCATAGGAACCGCCGTCACGATCAAGGCGGCCGCGGCAACGACCACAGCGGATCCGACACTCGCTCCCACGAGCCCTGCCGAGGTCAAACGGGGGATGCCCGCTGCATGCACCAGGGAATCGATCCGGTTCATCCGCCTCACGCGTGAAGGTCGATCAGACCGATCCCCGGCTACGGTGATGACGATCAACAGAATTCCCAGCCCTACACCCAGACCGATCACAGCACCCATCAGGCCGCCATCCGCTTCATGGGCCGACCAGACTCCTGCGTAGCCAGCAGTTCGGCAACATCGAAGCCGTGACGGCGGTAATGATCGATGCGTGCTGGAAAACCGCGATCCCGCTGCAGACCCTCACCGCGGTCGGCGAAGATTGACGCCAACTCGACGGTGCCTGATTCAACTCGCCCCGTCAAAGCTGCAATCTCGCGGACCTGCCGGCGTCCCTGGACATCCGTGGCTGTGTGGACGATGAGATCGACGCTCGATGCGACCGTGGGCACAACAAAATCACCGGGAATGTTCTGCCCGGCCAATAACGGAAGCGTGCACAACTTGGTGACTGCCTCGCGAGCACTATTGGCGTGCAATGTGGACATGGAGGGCATCCCGGAATTCATTGCGACGAGCAAGTCCAAGGACTCCGCTTGCCGCACCTCACCAACGATCAAGCGAGTGGGACGCATGCGTAGTGCTTCTCGAACCAGTCGACGCAAAGGGATCTCTCCAGTGCCCTCCAAACTGGCGTCCCGGGTCTGCATTGCTATCCAATCCGGGTGATCACAGCGAACTTCGAAAACTTCCTCACAACTGATGATGCGTTCACGGGCCGGAACAGAACCGAGCAGCGCATTTAGCAAAGTTGTTTTCCCTGCCTGAGTTCCGCCCACCACGACGATGTTCGAACCAGCGATGATCGACGCCTCCAAGAATGTCGCAGCGTGCGACGTCACGGTTCCGGTGCCCACGAGGTCGTGAATGTTGCTGGGTCGAATCACGAATCTGCGGATGTTCACTGCCCAGTGCTCGCGCGTCACATCGGGGATCACTACATGCAATCGGCTTCCATCGGGCAGCGTTGCATCGACAAAGGGTTGCGACAGATCCAACCGGCGTCCGGACCAGCGCAACATGCGTTCAACAACGTCACGAACCTGAACTGAGGTCATGACAACCGGTGTGAGTTCACTCAGGCCCCGGCGTGCAATGAACACTCTGCCGGGCTCATTGATCCAAATCTCCTCGACCGAATCGTCATCGAAGAAGGGTTGCAGAGGACCGAATCCGCAGATCGAGTGATGGACCGTAGAGATCACCTGGGCGACATCGGCACCGACCGATGGGCTGTAGTCGGAGACATTCGCACCTCCGATGACGATATCCGCGCTGATCCTCTCGATCAGCGACAGCACCTGCGATCCATCGTGCATCGGATCCAGGCGGAGCACCCGAACTTCTTCGCGAACGCGTTGCTCAACCTGCTCACACCAATGCGCACGCTG
>JBDQFC010000049.1:0-3036 GCA_040266055.1 Candidatus Nanopelagicales bacterium
AGTTGCCAACGATCCGCTCGAAACGTCGTCCGTCGGTACGGATGATTGGAGAATCACCCGTGACGAGATCGTCGGGAAGGTTGCGTACCCGAACCACGTCCAAGCACAGTAGGGAGACATCAACGGTCTCGATTTGGATTGGATCATCCCCGCCAATCCGAGAGATCTCCAACAGGTCCAACAACATTTGCGACATCCGGTGCACCTGCTCCACGAGCACCGCGATCAAACCGGCTTCGCGTTCAGGCAGTTCGTCACGCCGACGGTCGAGCAGGTCGGCAGTCCCAACGACGGTGGTCAATGGTGAGCGCAACTCGTGGCTGACATTGGCGCTGAATCGTCGTTCACGTTGGATGCGTGACTGAACAGCCTCGGCCATCTCATTGAACGAACTAGCAATGGGATCGAGGTCAGCGTCGCCGGTTTCCTCGATCCGGGTTCCCAAATCTCCACCGGCAATCCCTTGCGCACCACGACCCAATCGACGAAGAGGGCGCAAGATCTGCCCAACGGTGTAACGACCGATCAAGGCACCGACCACTCCGGCTACAACCGTTTGGCCGGCGAGCACCCAACCACCGATCGTGAGAGTTCGGTTCAGATCTTGCAGTGAGAACACCTCGACGTACATGCCGTCGCTCAGTTGCACAGCCACGACGAAGTACGGCTCTCCAGCGATTTCGGCCCGCTGCTGCGCGCCGCCTCCGGTTGCCGCGGTATCCAGTAGTCCTTCGGGAAGTGCGTCCGGTGGGACGGTGACGCCGGGGGTGTACCAGGTGCCGGCTACGCGCACGAGCGCCTGTGACTGACCGATAGACGGAATCTGTTCGAGCGCCTCGGTGGGAGTAGCACCAACCGCCAGCGAGGCGCCGACAGCACGCGAGTCCAACAGAGCGCGAGTCAGTGCAGCATCTTCACGCTGATTGAGCAGGTAATACGAAGCGAAGAAGTAGGTCGCGCTCGACACCGCAGCGGCGATGACGAGAGACAGTAACCCGAAGGCGATCGCCACTCGGGTCCGTAAGCCAAAGCGCATATCAGGCCTTCATGCGATACCCGAAGCCACGCACTGTTAGCAGCAGCTCGGGGTTCGCCGGATCATCCTCAATCTTGTTGCGCAGCCGGTAGATGAGGTTGTCCACCACGCGACCATCGCCCGCGTTTCCGTACCCCCACACCTTGCGCAACAGATGATCACGGCTCAACACACGACCCTTGGCGCCGATCAACTCAGCCAAGACGAAGAACTCGATGCGCGAGACGGGAATCTGCTCGCCGTTGCGCATGACCTCCGCGGTGTCCGGATGCAGTTCGATCGGACCACACGTGAGGTCCTCATCGCCTTCCTCCGGCTGTGCGGAGCGACGCAACTGCGTGCGAATGCGCGCCATGAGTTCCTTAGCGACGAACGGCTTGGTGACGTAGTCGTCGGCTCCGGCCTCCAAACCCGCGACTACATCGTGGCTGTCGGTTTGCGCCGTGACGATGATGATCGGCACCTGGCTAGTGGCACGCAGACTCCGGACCAAGTCGAGACCGTGGATACCCGGCAGACGCAGATCCACCAGGACGACGTCGGGCTGCTCGTCTTGGACGATCACCAGCCCCTGCTCGGCCGTCGTGGCTTCAAGGACCCGATACCCCTCGTCCTCGAGGTTGGTGCGAAGCACCATCCGGATGGCGTCGTCGTCTTCTACGACCATGACGGTGCGGATCATCGCTACCGGTCAACCCCTTGCATCCCGCCGGAGTCCTACCCTCCGACTTACATCGGACGCAAGCCTACCTGCGACAGTCCTGCGACATAACCCAAACACCCGAACAGCCAACCAGCCCCGCCCGAGCGGCCGATCAGCCCCAACCGGACGGCCGCACCGTCACACCGAGGTTATGCGCTCCACGACGTAGTCGGCCACCGCTAGCGAACTCGTCCAGGCCGGTGACACGGCGTTGAGCATGTGGGTCGAATGCTGGTCGCCCTCCACAACAAAATCCATCTCCAACTTGCCGCTTGGCACGTGCAGTAACTGCGCGCGCACACCGGGTTTGCCGCGTTCGGTGAAGTCCCGCGGCGAGACCGACGGAACCAGCGACGCCGCCTGGTTCACCAGAAACGACCGGGAGTACTTCGGGAGTTCGCCGCGGATCAATGCAGGAACGTCATGGTGCTTGCTGGTCAGGAAACGCGGATACGAACGCGCGACGTCCCACAACTCCCCAGCTTTCAGTCCATCCACTCCGCCGTAGTCCTCGCGCCATAGGGCCGGGATAGCCGTTGGCCCGATCTTGGCGCGACCATCGACCGTCACCGTGAGGTGCACGCCGAGGAATGGATTGCGCGGATCGGGCACCGGATATACGTGACGCTGCAACCGCCCCGGCTCCCAATTGCCATACCAATACAGGCCCTTGAAAGGGAGCATCCGATATTCCAGACCCACACCGAACCAGTGCGCGACGGTGTCGGCATACAAACCCGCGGCGTTGATGATGTGACCTGCGGACACTCGGCCTTCCACAACGCTCATCACCCAGCCGGGGCCCGCACCCGTCACCTCGTTGCCCAACACGACTCTTCCGCCGCGTTCACGCACACGATCGGCAAGCGCCTCGACAACGGCCGCCGGTCCAGCAACCGCGGTGTTCGGCGACCACAGCGCCTTGTCCACCGTTCGCGCCAGTGGTTCGAGTTCTGCCAACTGCGATTCGTCGATCACTTCGAGCTCGACACCATTGGCCTGACCTCGCTCGAACAACGTCATCAATGCAGGGAGCTGCTCACCGGATGTCGTGACGACCACCTTGCCCGTCTCGCGAATAGTCACGCCGCGTTCATGACAGAACTCCCGCAACATCTGATTGCCCCGACGGGTCAGCTGGGCCTTCAGCGAATCCGGCGCGTAGTAGAAACCCGCGTGCAAGACACCGCTATTGCGGCCGGACGCATGCGCGGCGAGGTGCTCTTCCTTGTCGTAGACGACAACGGAATCATTCGGGTGACGAGCCAGCCACGAATCGGCGAGTGCAAGACCCACC
>JBDQFC010000049.1:3046-3663 GCA_040266055.1 Candidatus Nanopelagicales bacterium
CATCAGCGCGACGGCGAGCTCCGCCGTCGTCACGGAGCCGGCCTCGGGCGTGTTCATCACCACGATCCCGCGCTCGGTCGCCGTCTCGACGTCGATGTTGTCGACGCCGATGCCGGCGCGGCCGATGACGACGAGGTCCTCATGAGCCATTCCCGCAGCCTAATTTCCCCGTGATTCCTCGCCGGGAATACCTAAGACGCGTGCCAGCATGAGCACGTGACCGATCCGAATCTCGAACGCTCCACCGACGCACCCGATGGAGCCTGCGGAGAACTCGGTCTCGATGGTCTTTTGGAATGGACGCAGGCCCGGTACGTGGCACGCGCAGCCGCCAAGCCGCTACGCACCCAACGAGCCCGACTCGACGAAGCACATGGCAGCCTGCTCGCATCACCCTTGACCAGTCCCTACGACGAACCCTTTGCCGATGCTGCAGCTCACGATGGCTACGCCGTCTGCGGGGAAGGTCCATGGTTGCTCGCCGATCTCGCCCCCGAAGTCGCGCTGTCACCGCACAACGCCATGCGGGTGCGAGCTAGGCAGATACTTCCCGGCCATACGGACGCGGTACTGCCCGTTGCTCGAGGTGTGGTCAACGACGACGCCACCCACGTCAC
>JBDQFC010000050.1:0-3467 GCA_040266055.1 Candidatus Nanopelagicales bacterium
CCCTCATTCCGGGCATCATCAATCTGCAGGGTCTCTCCGTTCGCGGCCAAAGCAAGAAGCAACAGTGGTATGTGTCGCTGGCCGACGGCCGGGCTCACATCAGTCTGCTGTCGTTTGCCACCAAGACCTTCAAGACCCATAGCTTCAAAGGCACGGCGATCGACTTTCGCCTCCGCAAACGGCAGTTGCCCGACAGTGCACCGTTGAAGACGGCCGCGTTCGCTCCGGAGATTCCCGGTCTCGCCGTGGACGATCCACCCGCGCGCACGCAGGCCCGTAGCTATCGACCCACCGATCAGGCCGGTCCCGATGACGTTTGCGACCCGGCCGCGACCCGTTTCAGACACGGCGCTTCATCGTATCTGCGCTGTGTCCAACCGCTGTTCGCAGCGCCATCACCTCCTCAGCGGTGAGGTGTCGCCAATGGCCCGGCTGCAGCTGCCGGTCACTGATCGGCCCGATACGAACTCTGATGAGCCGCTCGACAGGATGGCCAACGGCCGCGCACATTCGCCGAACCTGACGGTTGCGGCCTTCGTGGATGGTGATGCGCAATAGCCCTGGCTCAGGCTGCGATACGCGTGCCGGATGTGTGATGCCGTCATCCAATTCCACGCCGGTCCGCAACATGCGGATTGCGTGAGGGCTCACTCGCCCTCCACGCACAGTTGTGAGGTATTCCTTGTCGACGCCGTGGCTGGGATGTGTCACAGCATGGGCGAGATCGCCATCGTTGGTGATCAGCAGCAATCCCTCCGTCATCAGGTCCAATCGGCCGACCGGAAACACGCGAGGGCTGTGGGGTACGAGGTCCATCACCGTTGGACGGCCCTGGGGGTCGGTGACGGTGGTGACGACGCCGGTGGGCTTGTTCACGAGGTAATGCACGAGGTCGGGTTGCGTGCCCGCGGGCGCACCGTCCACTCTGACGTCGTCGGTGCCTGGGTCAACGCGGCGGCCGAGCACCGCGATCTCGTCATTCACGGTGACTCGACCAGCTGCGATGAGGTCTTCGCAGACTCTCCGACTCCCCCACCCCGCAGCAGCGAGAACCTTCTGCAGCCGCTGTCCCTCGGGGAAGTCGCCACCGAGGTTGTCGATAGGCCCGAGCGGATCGTTCACTGCGTTGCCGCGGCGCCCGAGGACTCGTGCGTTCCGGGAAGCCGAAGTCCGGCCTCAAGAGCCTCGACTACATCGGCATCAGGAATAAATTCCGCAATTGGCGGAAGGTCGTCGATACTGCGAAGGCCAAGTTTGTCGCAGAAGAGTTCGGTGGTGCCGAGCAGGACGGCCTGGCCGGGGCCGGTATCGCGTCCGACTTCATCGACGTACCCGCGGGCCATCAGAGTGCGAATCACACCGTCGGGATCCACTCCGCGAATCGAGGCGACCTGCGCACGTGAGATCGGCTGCTTATAGGCGATGATCGCGAGTGTTTCCAGAGCCGCACCCGAGAGTCGGGCACGTTGCTCGTTCAAGATGAAACGTTCCACGTAGGCGGAGGTGGACGCGACACTCTGGTACCTCAACCCACCGGCAATTTCGACGAGTTCAAAACCACGGTCGTCGAGGCGGTACTGCTCGGCGAGTTCTTGCCACCAGGATTCGATAGCCGGTAGGGGCTGTTCCAGCAGTTGGGCGAGCAGCTCTACCGGAACCGGTTCATGGGCGACCAACACAATGGCTTCGATTGCGCGACGCATCTCACTCCCGATCACGTCATGTTCAGCGGGAGCGTCATTCTCGGCGGTGGTCCCGTTAGGGAGGTGATCGTCATCGTGCACTGGAGCGTGTCCTCATCCTTCGTAGGCGTCGATTGAGGTGTGCAGCGGATCGTAGTCATCGTCGCCGACCCATCGCAGGGTGAGATCGCCGAACCGTTCGAATTGATCGATCTCGACAACGCCTTGTTTGTACAACTCCAACACGGCAAGGAAACGGATGATGACCTCGATGCGGTCGACGAGGGCGGAGGTGAGCCGACGAAACGACACAGTTCCCGCGCGAGGCAACTCGTCGAGGATTTCCGTGATCGCGTCGGCCACGGTGGTCGTGATTGGCGTGACATGGAACAGATCGACGGTGGGAACCGGCTTCGGTGTCAGCGCCCTGATAGCGGCGCTGCGCAGTCGCGCAACCGAGGACTCATCGATGAGGTCCGGCGCAAGGCCCGCGAATCGCTCGTCCGGGCCCACCGTGCGCGCCACGTGAAGGTCTGCCTCATCGGAGAGCCGTCCGAGCACCGCTGCAACATCTTTGAAGGTCTTGCATTCGAGGAGTCGAGCCAGGAGCAGATCGCGTTCCTCCCAGAGTGCGAGTTCCTCGTCCAGGTCGCCATCGTCGGTTCCGGGTAGGAGCCGTCGTGTCTTCAATTCGACGAGGGTCGCGGCGATCAGCAAGAACTCTGTCGCAACATCGAGGTCGAGGGCCTGCAACCGCTCCAACTCTGCAAGGTAGGCATCGACGATGTGGGCAAGATCGATGTCGTACAGCTCAACTTCTGATGACAGGATCAGTTGCAGCAAAAGATCAAATGGCCCCTCGTACACCGGGGTGGAGACATCGATCGGCACGCTGCGAGACTACCGGAGCAGTCGGACCCCGACCGGCGATGGATGACCGCTAGCCTGCGGGGTCGTGACCCGCGTGCTTTCGTGCATCCAGCCGACTGGAGATGTTCATCTCGGGAATTACCTCGGGGCCCTTCGGAACTGGGTTGCAGGCCAGCATGAGGCTGATGTCTTTCATGGCATTGTCGATCTTCATGCCCTCACGACCACAGTGACTCCGGACGTGATCGGGGCCAACACTCTCGAACTGTCGGCCATGCTGTTTGCCATTGGTCTCGACCCTGAGGTTGCCACGGTGTTCGTGCAGAGCCACGTGCCGGAACATGCCCAACTCGGGTGGGTCATGGAGTGCACCGTGTCATTCGGCGAACTGTCACGCATGACCCAGTTCAAGGAAAAGTCCTCTCGCGCCGAGGCGGACTTTGTGTCGGCCGGGCTCTTCACCTACCCCGCGTTGCAAGCGGCTGACATCGTTCTCTATGACGCGAATGAAGTGCCGGTTGGCGATGACCAGCGTCAGCACGTTGAGATCACTCGAGATATTGCGATCCGCTTCAACCACCGCTTCGGCGACACTCTCGTCGTTCCGGAGGCCGTGACCCCAGCCGCAGGTGCCCGGGTGATGGACCTCGCGGATCCGACATCGAAGATGTCGAAGAGTTCGGCGTCCACCAACGGGTGTGTATTTCTGCTCGATCCGCCCGAAGTTGTGACCCGCAAGTTCAAGCGAGCGGTCACCGACTCCGATGCCACGGTGGCCTACGACCGCGCAGAGAAGCCAGGGGTGTCTAACCTGATCGACATCTTGTCGGCCGCTTCTGGGATGTCACCGGAGTCGATCGTCTCGTCGTATAGCCAGTACGGACCACTCAAGTCCGACACGGCAGAGGCCGTCAT
>JBDQFC010000051.1:0-3194 GCA_040266055.1 Candidatus Nanopelagicales bacterium
GTGGGATTTCATGCGTCTACGCAGATTCAGGAAGGGGTCCGGTGGAAGAGCGGCACATGGGCGTGGCTCAACTCAGACTCACCGCTGCCCAGCGCACCGTCCCCGAGCTCCTCATCGGCGCCGCTGAGGCTTTCGGGGATCAAGTCGCCTGGACTGACGGATCACGCTCCCGCACATTCGCCGACCTTCCCCGGGTTGCAGCCTTGGGCGCGACGTCACTTGGCGATAGGGGAATCGGGGCCGGCGACCGAATTATGGTCATCGCCGAGAATCGCCTCGAGACCTTAGAACTGCTGATAGCAGCATCGTGGATTGGCGCCGTCCTAGTACCGGTGAATCCAGCCACACCTCCCTCCCAACTCGAGTATTTCCTTGAGTACGTCGCGCCTGTATGTGTTTTCTACGAAGGAGACCACGTCGAGCCCCAGCCTGAATCGCCTGCGCAGTGGGAGGAATTGCCCGCCGGGACGGGAACAGTCGCCGACTCAGCACGCACCCGCTGGTTGGATGGGGAATCCGGGGCTCCTTTGGGTGAAATATGTCCCCAGACCCCACTCGCAATCCTCCTCACCTCGGGAACCACGGGCATATCGAAGGGCGTGGTGTGCCCGCAAGCACAGTTCCTTGCCTGGGGTGAGTCCGTCGCGGCGATGCTCGACATCAGCGCTCGAGACACCGCGTACACCTGCCTGCCCCTGTTTCACACCAACGCGTTGAACGCGGCCTTCCAGTGCCTGGTGAGCGGGGCAAGGCTCCACATCGGTCCGAGATTCTCGTCTTCGCGTTTCTGGGACCGCATCGCACAATCTGAGGCAACCGTCACGTACCTGCTCGGCGCCATGGTTGGCATGCTGCTCAACACCCCCGTGCACGAACGAGAGGGCAGTCATCGCCTAACCAGAATCCTCGCGCCCGGTACCCCAGTATCGGCAATGCACGCTTTCGAGGACCGATTCGGGGTGACCCTTGTCGAAGGGCACGGAATGACCGAGACCAACGCGGTTATCGGTACGCCCCTAGGTACGCGTCGCGTTGGATACATGGGCCGGGTCATGCCCGGATACCAGGCGTGCGTGGTCGATGAGTTCGACGTGCCGGTTCCCGACGGTGTTCCAGGAGAGTTACTCCTACGCTCGAACATCCCATACGCCTTCGCGACCGGGTACTGGCAGTTGCCCGACGTCACCACGGTGGCCAATCGGAATCAGTGGTTCCACACCGGCGATCGGGTCGTGTGTGAAGACGGCTGGTTCAGATTCCTAGATCGGATAAAGGACGTCATCCGACGTCGAGGGGAGAACATCTCGGCATGGGAGGTGGAGCACGTCCTGGACGATCATCCACATGTGGCGCGTTCAGCCGTCGTGCCGGTACCTTCCGAACTCGGGGAAGATGAGGTGATGGCTTTCGTTATCCCCGCGACTGGGGCGCAGGTCGATCCCGAGGAGCTCCGTGAGCATTGTGCAACGACCTTGCCTGCATTTGCGCGCCCACGTTTCATCGAATTCGTCAACGATCTTCCGCTAACAGACACCGGTAAAGTGCGAAAACTCGAGCTACGCGAGCGCGGGGTAAGTGTCAGGACGTGGGATGCGAACAATGAGCGTCGAGCTGTTACACAACCCTGACACGTACATCCTGGGCGCCGGCCAAACTCCCTTCATTCCAGCGCACCGCTCCGAGTCGGGTACGTCGGAATTGCTATGGGCGGCTGCGAGGGGCGCATTGGAGGACGCCGGGCTCGACATCACTGATGTGGACGGTCTAGGGGTCGCGTCCTTCACCTCAGCACCGGATCATTCGATCGACTACGCCGTCCGCTGGAATATCCAACCGCGGTGGTTGATGGACTCCGCACTCGGTGGCGCTTCCGGCATCGACATGCTCGCCCATGCGCGTGCAGCACTGGCAGTAGGTGACGCCTCCAAGATCTTGCTGGTAGCCGGAGACCACTTCAGGGAAGATGACTTCGCTCGCCTGGTGCGCCACTACAACTCCTCGGCCGCACGGGACTTTCCCGACATGGAAGCAGCCACTCCCAACGCCTACTTCGCGATGATTACGCAACTACAGATGCAGGAGTATGGCTTGGATCGAGAAGACTACGGCCGACTAGTCATTGCACAACGCAACTGGGCGGCGGAGAATCCGCATGCAGCGCACCGCTCCCCCTTGGATATGGACACCTACCTGTCCGCCCCGGTGATCGCCGATCCGTTGGGCCGCTACGACTGCGTGCCGGTGGCGTCCGGGGCCGTGGCGGTCGTGGTCTCTAGCCAACCCGGGCCGGTTCGTCTCGCGGGGACCCGAGCGCAACATAACGTCGATCGACAGAATTCCACGGGTCTGGTCACCGGGCTGTCCGCGGCGGTTCAGCGGTTGTGGCACGACACGGGACACTCCGTCGCGGATATGGATGTCATCTCGGTCTACGACGACTATCCAGTCATGGTGGTCGCACAATTGATCGACTGTGGAGCACTTGATCAAGCCGACGTTTCCGGATCGCTACGGAGTCTTTTGAGCAACAGGATTCCCGCACTGAACACGTCCGGTGGTCAGCTATCCGCGGGCCAAATCGGTGCTGGTGCGGGCATGCAGGGCGTTATGGAGGTGCTCGATGCCTTGCGCGATCGGGGACCTACGGCCACTAGGGGTGCACAACTCGGCCTGGTCACCGGTTACGGCATGGTCACCTACCGGTATGGCTCGTGCGCCAACGCGGCCTTGCTGGAGCGCACATGAATCGAGGATGCGCATCATGTGGCTGGGCCGGTCTACCGATACGCGAGGTCTGTCCCAACTGCGACGGAACAACATGGCTTGAAACTTCGCAGGCTCTCGGGACTGTGCGGGCCGTTACCCGTGTGCACCGGTCGTTGGGATCTGCTTTAGACCCGGCACAAGTGTTGGCCCTAGTCGAATTGGATTCCGGCGGCTGGGTGATCGGCGCTGGGTCTGACCCCGAGGTCGGAGCACGGGTGGCCGTGGGACAGGACCAAGTTCTCGCGCCGGCTTGACGTCTCTAGGAAAACATCGCGCGAAAGTCTGCTAGGGCTTGGGGCGGGGCCGGGCGGAAGCTCGAACGTCCGCTCGGCCGAACCCCTGTTCTGCTACTGATCCGAGCCGTCATCTGCGCCCATTCCAAAGTGATCAGCACGCTCGGGACGACAGGCACGTCCTCGACACGGAAG
>JBDQFC010000052.1:0-2949 GCA_040266055.1 Candidatus Nanopelagicales bacterium
GGTGGTGAGGTCTCGGGCTTCTCTTCTGATGCTTCGGTGTGTGATGCGCTGGGCTCGTGCTCGCCTGTTGGCGCGGACGGTGTGGTTGCCGTGACTACGGATCCGTTGCGGGTGGTGCCGGCGCGGGAGTTCGTCGAGGTAGATAACTCGTAGCTGCGTGTGCAGCGTTTCCACAGGAATGACTTGAGGGTGTTGCGGCCGTATTTGCGCCCCTAGCGTCGAGGCGTTGCGTGATCGTGTTGGGCCTGATCTCTTCCCCGGGTGGCCTCCGTTCTTCGTCCACGTCAAGTGAGGCGAAGGTAAGGGAGGTGGCCGACGTGAGAAAAAGCAACGGCGGTCCGGATGAAGATCCGGGCCGCCGAAGCTCCTCTCACAACATGGGGAGCGTAACACGGGCGCTACGCCTTGCAGCATTGTTTGTGCTGCAGGTTGTGGTGGTCGCAGGAGTCAGGAAAGTCTTGGACTGGCTGATTCCGTAGCGACGGTGGCCGGGCCTTTTGGCCCCGCCACTCCCGTTTTCCACAGGGATGATTTGTGGGTTTCGCTGGCATGCGTCTCGTCCGTAGCGTCGAGGTGTTGCGTGATCGTGTTGGGGCTGATCCCTTCCCGGTTCGGGTGGCCTCCGATCTTCGTCCACATCAAGTGAGGCGAAGGGAAGGGAGGTGGCCGATGTGAGGAAAAGCAAAGGCGATCCGGATGAGAATCCGAACCGCCTATGCGTCTTACAGAACATGAAGATCGTAACACGGGCGCTACGCCTTGCAGCGAGATTCTCGCTGCAGGTTGTGGTGGTTGCAGGGATCCGCAAAGTCCTGGACTGGCTGATTCCGTAGCGACGGTGGCGGGGCCTTTTGGCCCCGCCACTCCTGGTGTCGTCGTTGTTCGTCGTTGTTTGTTAGTCGACGAAGTACCAGCTGACCTTGTAGCGGGTATCGGACAGCGGGCGAAGGACGACCTCGCCGCGAACCCCCGAGTACTCGCCGGTTCCACCGATGATGGCGTGAGTGATCTTCTTTCGCGGGGGAGTGCCGGCGTTGGCGGAGACAAGGGAGGTTGTGTAGATGGTGTTGTCGCCAACCTCGAACGCGAGCATCGTCTGGCGGTTTTGCCGACCACCAGGAATAGCAACAGCAGCAGTGATCTGGCTGGTGGCGTAGGTGCCGACCGCTTCGCCGCCGCGGGTCTCGCTGACGGTGCCGTTGGTGACGGTGATGTCGCCGGTGTTGTCGCCGTCGCCCTTGATGTCAATGACCTCGCGGTAGGTGCGGTCGATGAACCAGACGAGATCGGCCTTGGCGGCCGAAGCGCTGGGGGCGGCGATCAGCGAGCCGGAGATAGCCACGAGGGCTGCGGTGATGATGGCGGTGAGCCGTGCTTTGGCTTTGGGTGTGTTCATGAGTGGAGCGTAGGTGTCAGGGGATATCCACAGTCTGGATCAGGGTCGTTCACTGCCTTTGGAGAGCTTTAGCGTCGAGGCATGGGAGTGGACGTCAAAGGAAAGTCGCTCAATCCAGCGCGTGGCATACAAAGTGCTACATTGCCGCACATGGCTCGGGATCAAGTTGGCGTACGCGCGCTTCAACAGAATGCGTCGGAGGTGGTCAAGCGGGCTGCGGCGGGGGAGATCATCGACATCACCGACCGAGGTCGGCTGGTAGCGCGCATGGTCCCGGCGCAACTGCGAGGGATGGAAGCGCTGCGGAGTGCGGGACTGGTTCGAGATGCAACGCGATCCCTGGCAGACCTGCCCCCACCCTTACCGACGGCCCCCGGGGAGCGGACCCTCGGAGAGATCCTGGCTGAACAGCGAGAACACGAGCGCTGATGGTCTTTTACCTTGAGACTTCCGCCTTCGTGAAGATCGTTGCTGACGAGGATTTCTCGACACAACTGCGCGAATGGATCAGGGGTGTTGACATGAGTTATGTCTCATCCGACCTCTTGCGGATAGAGGCCTTGCGTTCCTCTCGACGTCGTGGTCCGGGTGTCGCGAAAGCGACACGGGATGCCTTGGCGGGAGTGGACTTGATCGGTCTCACTAGCGACATCTGCGAGGTGGCCGCAGACCTGGATCCGGCGATCTTGCGAAGTCTGGATGCAGCGCATGTAGCAACCGCGTTAAGTGTCGGTGATGATCTTGATGGTGTGGTCACCTACGACCAACGGCTAGCCGAAGCGTGCGCCAACCTAGGACTCAACGTCGTCGCACCTGGCTTAGTGCCGTCTTAGCCCGACAACGTGCGAATCATCTCGCCGACGCCATCGACTCCGGAGTTGCTGTTTGGCATTTGGGCCGGGATCGGTACCCAGGCAACGTGATCTGGCGCGGGATGTGGCGGGCGGAAATTCGGTAGACGCACATGCGGTGACTTTTCGTCCCGCTCTTCCATCAAGGAGGATATCGAATACGGTCGATTGTGAGGGAGTTCCTCCTCGTCCCCTAGGGTTCTGGCATGTCCAATGCCGATAACCATGAAGTAGGTGGCTTCCACCTCAACCACAAACAGATGAACGTCCTGGAGAAGGTCTATGCCCATCCAGTTGCCCACAATCTTTCGTGGCATGACGTTCGCACCCTGTTGGATGCTGTGGGGGAGGTTGAGGAGAAGCACAACGGCTCCTGGCGGATCACCATTGCCGGACAGGTCGAGGTGTTCGATCCCAACCACGGCAAGGACCTGACTGTCGAGCAGGTCATGGATCTGCGGCGAATGCTGACCGCGGGCGGACTGGAGGTATCGGCATGAACGCACCACAGCCAGTGGAGCCGGGTAACCCGGAGCGCGTGACAGATCTGATTGACGTTGCCGGCCACTACGTGGTCGTGGCGATCGACTTCCACGAGTCACGGATCTACCAGCTCGACGGCCGGGGAGTTACGCGACCAGAGAAGATCGTGCCGCTGGACCCCCGCGGCTACCACGCGCACCTGCACACCAAGGCCGGAAC
>JBDQFC010000053.1:0-2846 GCA_040266055.1 Candidatus Nanopelagicales bacterium
TTCCTGTTCCGTCCGAGGTGGCTGCGAGTGATGATGCGCTGGCTCTTAGCCGGTTTGGGGTAGGCGATCATCGGTTTGGTGACGACGCTAACAAGGTGATCACTTCGCTTGCTGAACTGTTTGGTCTCCCATCGAGCGACGTGACGCGCCGCTACAGGGAGGGCGAGTCTGGCGAGTTTGTCGACCGTAACTCGGACTTCGTCTTCGTTGACCTGTTCGGTCGTGAGACTTGTTTTGACTCGGGTTTTTGTGTGGAAAGTGCGGGTGAGGTCGACCACCAGATGGTCTTCAGTGGATGGACACTCCGTGAGGCAACCGGCGCGCTCGTCACAAACGGGGGTGTCGGTATTGGTAGTCGCTGGTCGGCGTTCACTTCGGTGATGACGGTCGAGCCGGCCGGATGTGGGATGTACTCCACCGGTGTGTACCGAGGAATGAATCTTGAGGTTCGTTCATTGGCTGAGCCGTTTGCAACCGATGAAGAAATCATCACGGACCCCGAAAAGATCGTTGTGACGGCGATGTCTGCCGGCGACATTCGAATGTCGCTTCATCCGGCCTGCTGAACAGCAGCGGAGTGTGATGAGAGCGGATGACGGGAATCGAACCCGCGTTCTCAGCTTGGGAATCTGTTGAGCCGCTTCGGTTGCTTGGCCGCCTGACCAGCGTTTGTGCAGGTCAGCGATGGTTTCGACCGATCGGTGAGTTGACCTCTGAACCCCGCTCGCGACCCCTGTTCTCCGTTGTTCTAGGCACGCTCTAGGCACGAAACCGGGTGTCGCCTGGGTGGTCAGATCCACCGAACAGACCCAAAATGGAACGCATGTCGGGCTGCTGGTCGATCGCGGCGACCAGCTGCATCTCGGACGTACCGGGATTGGCGAAGCAAACGTCAATACCTGCATCCGCAAGGGTCCCGATGAGTGCTTCTGCTCCGTTCATCGCTCGCCTCGGCTCAGATGCTCAGATCTTCGAGGTTGTAGTCCCGAACATCAGCACGCGCCGCGTCATCCCATGTGTAGTGCAGACCTTCATCGATATGCGGCCGATACGCGAACGGGGTCTCCTCCGGAAAGCGCTGACGACGGGCATCGATCCCGTAACCGATGAGCCGTGCCCGACGACGAATGCGATCGACGTCATACACCGCTTTGGCATTGTGGACGCCACCGGCCTCGACGTCGAGCACCGAAGCCCTCGGGTGGAAACCGAAGTTGACCGTGACCCGCCAATCCGGGCTGGTGTTCGCAAACGAACCGTGCACCGCCTGACGATTGGTGATCGCCACATCACCCGGGCCGCACACGATCGGCACCGCCTCGACGATCCGCTCCGACCCGGCAGCAGCAACCATCGCAGGAATGTCAGCGTGCCGATCTTTGTGAGAGCCAGGAACGACCCACACCCCATTGGCTGGCGTCGAGCCGTACAGCTGAGCCATGAAGTTGAAACCGTGAATCCCCTCATCCCAATCATCACGATCCCAATGGGTCACGCCGTCACGATGCCAAGCCACCGACGCCCCGAGCCCAGGCGCCTTGAAGAACAAGGCCTCGTTGAACGGCGCAAAGTCGTCACCATTGACCGCTGCTGCCACCGCCAACAAATCGGGATGCCCGTACACCCGGAGGCAGGCCTCGGAATGCTGCAGCGAGCCGAGCATGAGGTACACCACTTCCTCGGGCGCATCGTCGGCCGGCGTCGGCTCGTTCATCTTCACCGGGTGACGCCCGTTCGCTGCCTTCGTGCCACCGTTCGGGTCCGACAGCGGCTTCGCGAAGTACACGCTCGGAGCCTTCAGACCGGCAGTGATCGCCGGACGGCCGTGAGCATCGACCTCGCTCCCACGAGACGCCGGAACCCGATCCAAGATGTCGAGGACATCGCGCTCGATGTCGGCCAGCTCTTCCGCGTCGAGAACACCTTCGAACACATAGAACCCGCAACGCCCATAGGCCTCGAGAATCTCCGGATGAACCCGGCCCTCCTCATCGAACCGGATAGGCCCACGGTTCCCGAGGGCATAGGCTCTGCGCCTCCCCTCCTCCAGAAACTCCTCCATGACCGAGGGCACGCCTTCGTCTGACTCAAGAGCTGGCTCACGTGTATCTGACATGCGCTTTCCTTCCCTTCGGGTCGCCTCAAGGTCGATGCTGCCTTCAGAATCGTACCTGACCGAGCGATTCGAGAACAGCCAGTCCGCAGTCCGCCGGCCGCCGGCGCCAGCGGCAGGACACGCCTCCACAACGCGGTCTGTGACGAGAAGGCCGTTGCCCAGACCGGAAACGCCTTGCGTGTCTAGACCGGGATTGCGTTGCGACTACATGGAGACATGCTTCCGAGCCGACCAGCACCGGAGCTACTCCCACGAAACCCTGCCTACTGCCGGGCCTGAGCCGATCCGAGCTCGATAACAACCGCACGGAATCCCGGCGGAGGACCACGAAGCAGCGCAACAGCTCGGCCCTTTGCAGCATCACAGAACACCGCACCCTCGAACTCGGTGGCCAAGGCTCCCCGCTCCGTGCCACGCTCAAGAGATGACATCCCCTGAGACTCGGGCTGCATCAGCCGAACTGTTGATCGCTGCGCCAGCCGAACGGTCTGCTGCTCGCCACTACTGCCCCCAGTTGCCCGATCTTCTAGGCACACTCTAGGCACGAAGCCGGGTGGCGAACCAGGGGGAGTGGTTCAGAATCACCCTTGACCAGGTGATTCGCAGAGAGCGGATGACGGGAATCGAACCCGCGTTCTCAGCTTGGGAAGCTGATGTTCTACCATTGAACTACATCCGCAGAAGGGCTTAGATTAGCGCCTCATCTTGTGATGGCCCTACGTAGAGACGC
>JBDQFC010000054.1:0-2707 GCA_040266055.1 Candidatus Nanopelagicales bacterium
GAAGCAGGAGTCATCGCAAGTGCGATCGGCATCGCCTCGAGTATGGGTGCTGGTCTCCTCGAAGCCAACCGCACAGGTGGAACGGTCAAGCGGATTCACTGCGGGTGGGCCGCCCACGGCGGTGTCACTGCGGCGCAGGCTGCTGCTGCCGGTGTCACTGGACCCCCGACCGTTCTTGAAGGACGGTTCGGCTTTTTGCAGGCGTTCCTCGCCGATCGGGCGGATCTTGATGCTGTCACTAACAACCTCGGCACCGAGTGGGTCATCCCAACCTTGTTCTTCAAGCCGTACCCGTGCAACCACTTCACCCACGCAGGTATCGATGCTGCCCGTGCGATGAAGGCTCGGGGTGTGGATCCCGACCGCATCACCGCGCTGACTCTCGGCGCACCGACCCCGGTACTTCGAACAATCGCCGAACCAGCAGCCGACAAGGCGCGACCGGAGTCGGGCTATCACGCGGCGTTCAGCGGGCCCTTCACGTTGGCGAGTGCCTTCTACTCCGAGCACGGTCTGGGTCTGTTCCACGAGGACTTCACCGACGACGCTGCAAAGGACGAACGCAAACTCGCCCTTGCGGCGAAGGTTACGTGCGAACCGAACGCCGAATGCGACGAAATCTTCCCGTACCAATTCCCTGCAGTCGTGACCGCGACGCTGGACGACGGCAGCACCATCACCGAGAAGGTTCTCGTCAACCGCGGTGGACCGGGCAATCCGCTCACCGAAGATGAACTCGGCACTAAGTTCACGCTCAATGCCTCGGAAGTCATGGGCGCAACGCGAGCGCACATGCTGCACAACGCCATCACCGATCTGGCAACCGGCGCAACCAACCCGCGCGATATCGGGTCGATGCTTCGAGCCTCGACATTGGCCGAGGTGTCCGCGTGAGCGCCACCGTTGTGGTGGGTGCCGCCGGTGCGTTGGGGCGCGCGGCCGTTCAACAGCTTGCGCACAACGGTCATGAACTGGTTCTCGTTGGCCGCTCACTCGCAGCACTCGAGGACCTTGCCGCCGAGGTGCCCGGCGCGCGTGCGATCGCATGCGACGTCACTAGCGATGACGACGTCGCCACTCTCGCCGCTCAGGTAGGACCGGTGCGCATGCTCGTCTACCTCCCGGCTGCGCCGACCGCCGGAGGAATCGATCAGGCACCAATCGAAGCGATCTTGGCTGCAGTGGACGTCAAGGTCGGCGGCCTCCTTCGGCTGATCCGTTCACTGACGCCCGATTCCGCAACGCCGGATTCCACAACGCCCGATTCTGCAGCGCCCGACCGCGCCGTGGCTGTCGTCGTTGGTGGCAATCTCGCCTACGACCCCATTCCCCACGCGGCCACCAGCGGCATTGCCAATGCAGCGCAAGCCAACGCCGTCCGACAACTGCAGTTGTCTGCAACCAACTGGCGTTTTCACGTGGTGGCTCCGGGCCCGGTGGCAACGGAGCGTTGGGAGCAATTGGCAGCAGCCGAAGCCGAGAAGCGCGGCACGGACATCGAAGCGATTCGCGTCGAGCAAACCGCTAGCAGCCCACTGGGTCGACTCACCGAGCCAGAAGAGGTGGCCTGGGCAATAACCATGCTGGCGGATCCGAAGGCGGCCGCGTTGCATGGCTCAACTCTGCTGTTGGACACCGGACGACGCACGGCGATTCCGTAGGAGATAGGGACACAACGATGGAATTCCTCACCAACATCGAGATTAACTGGCCGGTGGACGGCGATCCGGCGGAGAAGGAACGGCTCTTCGCAGCCGAACTCGAGCGCGGCCAGGAGCTATCGCGGCAGGGTTTCCAACGTCGCCTGTGGCGCGTGCCGGGACGCTGGGCCAACTGGGGTCTGTGGGAGTGCAAGGACGCGACCGAACTGCACGAGAAATTGTCCTCGCTCCCCCTCTACCCGTGGATGGACATCACGGTCTACCCATTGGCTGAGCATGTGAACGACCCCCGCAAACTCGGTATCGGTCCTGACTTCGACGGCCAGACGTCATGACCGAGAACACGAACCCAGCCCAGGTAATCGACGACTACCTGCAGTTGTGCGAAGACCGTCAACTCGATCAGGCGAGTAATTACCTCGCCGACGGCGTCGAGATCATCTTCCCGGGTAACCGCGCCTACGCGAGTCTGCAGGAGATGGCGCAGGCGTCCAAGGGCCGTTACGCCTGGGTGCGCAAGAACCGCACCGACTACTCCGTCGGTGAGCGAACAGCCGCGGATGGAACGACCGAGCAAATTGTCACGAGCATCGGCACGTTGTTCGGAGAAAAGCTCGATGGAAGCACCTTCGACGGGATCCGCTACATCGACGTCTTCACGCTGCGAGATGGCCGCATCGTCCGACAGGAAGTGTGGAACGACCTAGCAGAGACGGGGATTGTGCAAGCAAGCGTCAAAACAACCACCCAAGCAAGTGGAGGGACAACCCAATGAAGTACGACCGCATCATCACCAACGTTCGAGTTGTCCGGCATGACAATCCCGAGCCTTTGGACGCAGATATCGCGATCGCCGACGGAAAGATCGTTGAGGTAGCCGCCGGTCTCGACCACGGCCAAGCCACCGAGGTGACCGACGGCAACGGCCGATTGGCGTTCCCTGGCGTGGTCGATGCCCACGAGCACTGGGGTATCTACAACCCCTTAGCCGAGGACGCCGTCTCGGAATCGCGCGCGTGCGCGCAAGGCGGTGTGACGAGTTCGAT
>JBDQFC010000055.1:0-2699 GCA_040266055.1 Candidatus Nanopelagicales bacterium
GAGTAGCGCTTGGCGGTGGAGGACTTGGTTGGCTCGAACGCGGCCTGTGCCTGCGGGACAACCAGAAGGCTTGCGCCGAGTGCGGCGGCTGTCGCCATGGTGAGTGCCGGGGCGAAGGCGGGTCTGCGCGTCATCCCGGTCACGCGGCCACCTGCGTTAATCTACCTTTACATGACAGCATCAGCGCAACGTAACTCGTAGACCGTGTATAGTCAAGTTAACACTACGGGTGGAGGCCGGATCAGGGAAGGACATGGCTGCGACGAGGATTTCGCGTACCGATTCAGGGATTCCAACACCAATCACCAGCGCCCGATCATGAGACCCATGGCCATACGACTTGGGATCGTCGAGGACAACGCCCTACTGCGTCACGCGCTCAGTCAGGCGTTGGCTGGCGATGGATTCGAGGTCATCTTCTCCGTCGGCTCAGCGCAGGAAGCCCTGAGTCGGAAAAACGAGGCACCGATCGACGTCCTTATCGCCGACGTGCACCTCGGTGAAGGCCTGACCGGCTTCGATGTCTCCCTGGAGTGGCAAGCGAGACAACCTGACATAGGCGTTATCTACCTCACCAGTTACGAGGATCCCCGGGTTGTTGTCGGCAACCGCTCCCCGCAGGTGGCGAAGAACTCGATCTATCTGGTGAAGGCATCGATCGTCGAGGGCACCGAACTCACCGAAGCCATTACTCGTGTGGCAGCGCACGAAGGCTCGGACATCATTGAGCGCAGCGGTCCGCTTGCCAAACTCACGGGCAAGCAGATAGAGACGCTCGCGCTATTGGCCGCCGGACATTCCAACTTAGAGATCGCCAAGCGCCGGGGTATAACCGAACAATCAGTCGCTATCTCGATCAATCGGCTCTCCAAGTCCCTCGGGATTCCTTCACATCTATCGCGAAATCAGCGGGTCCACCTGGCCCGGGTATACCTCGACCACACCAACCGACCGGATGACTGAGCGACACCGCTCCCTCGCCTACATCGGGGGGCCCACCCTCCTGGTCTCGCATCAGTTCCTTGTCTTCGGCATCCCGATTGTCGTTGCCACCAGCTTGGCCGTCGGCTCGGACCTAACGTTGCCGGCGTTTGCCGCCCGCCTGTTGTCCGAGGCATTCCTTCTGCTCCTTGTGTGGCTCATCTCTGAGGCCGCCAAGTCGACGATATTTCGAAACCGTGACATAACGCCCATCAACCCGATCGTCGTCCTGGCCTTTGGTGCGTTCCTTGGCATCGTCGCCCTGGTTTCTGGGTCTTTGTTGGACCGGTGGCTCGGGGTCTCCTTTATTCCCGTGAGCCTCGGGACGGGTTTGGTGGCCGCGGCGCTCGGCGCGGCAGTGATCGCCTTGGCGTCCTTACTTGAAATGTCGCGACTCGACTTTCGGATGCTTCGTCGTCGAACACTTGAGCATGCAGACGCCTCCTTTGGAGCGCAGCAACTGCGTGACTCGATCTCGGCCGTGTTCGACAGACTGGCCGACGAAGCCGTGACTCACGTGGGGGAGAGTCACGAGAGTCGTGAAGCCCTCGAAGTCGTCGACCACTCTGTCTCCAGCTTCATCCGGCGCTTTGCCAACGAGGGGCGCGCTCGTGGCAAATTGCTGGAGACCTATGTCGTACTTCGGGGTGTGACTCGAGATGCGGTAGCGCTGAGACCCTTCAACAGCCCGCTGGCGGTAGCGGTCGTTTACTCGGTGGGCATCTTCGTCACGAACCAGTTCTACGACACTGAACGGGCGGCCGCGGCGCTTCTCGCTGCGGCCCTTGACCTCATCGTGGTGACGTCAAGCCTGCTGGTTGCCAACCGACTTTGGGCGTGGAGGAGGGTTCCGTCACCAACTGCTGCCTTGGTTCGCGCTGGGGTCGTGGTCATCCTGCTGGCCATCATCACGACCTTCATCAATCAGACCCTCTTTTGGGACAGTCTGACCCCGGTCGTCTTCCTTGCCGGGATCCTCGTGAACCTGGCCTCCATTACTCTCATTTTGGTGGTGGCCGCGATCGCGACCATCTCTCGCTCCGGGGCCACCAAGGCGCCTCGCGAGGGTGACTTGTTCGACTCCGATAGGCCCATAAGCGGCTCAATGGGTCGGGCATTGGAGGAGGTCATCAGGCGCCGCCTGGCAACACATCTGCACAGTGCTGTCCAGAATCAGGTCCTCGCTATGCGCATGGGCAATCCCTCAGGCTCGTCCTTTGATCAGGCGGCTCTTGAGGAGCAAGTCAGGGAGATCATCGAGAGGGCCAAGCAGGACTTCCTCAAGCAGCAGACCAGTCCACTAACGGATCGCGTTACTTCTCTCCAGCAGACATGGGCTCCAAGAGTGACGCTTGATTTTTTCACAGAGATACGAAACCTCACCCCAGTGCAGGAGAAGGTTCTCTTTCTTGTCATCCAAGAATGCGTGACCAACTCCGTGCGGCATGGTCTCGCATCGCACGTCGACATCACTATCGAGCGATGGCCGCCAGACGACCCGAACAGTTTCCGGCTCACTGTGACGGATAACGGAATCGGGCCAGTGCACAAGCTAAGCGCCGAGGGGCTTGGCCTGCGCTTCCTTAACGAGCTCAGCGATGGCCACCTCAAACTTGCGTTCGGCAGCGAGGGAGGAGCGAGACTCGAGGCGGTTATCCGTTGTTAGTACCTGACAAGTCGATGCTTGCGCTGTCTGCAGAACCCTGAACAGCTCCGAT
>JBDQFC010000056.1:0-2510 GCA_040266055.1 Candidatus Nanopelagicales bacterium
GCTGACGATCGACTTGCCAGGATCGCGCCCAGACTTCGGCTATGCAGGCTCGACCGACTCACAGCACCTGTGCCGCCTATATCTTGCTGTCTTGTCCTCTGTGGGCTCTCAGGACTCAGCACGGGGCCAATCCTCGGTTGACTCATTCGAGGAGGGTGGGCGGCGTTTGGTAAGTTCTGACAACTGGAATTCGGTCTGGGGTCTTAATCCGGGACCGTTCCACCGCTGGCTGAAGTTTACCGCGACATCTGACGACTCGATCGCCTCGGATGCGGACTCTTGGTTGCCGCGGTGGCGCGGGGTTCTTCAGGGGCGCCCGGGCGACATCGACAACCCGGGGACAAGCACGACGACATCATGGGTTATTCACCCGCCGATCGCGCTAGAGTCTGCGATTCGCACGGATGCGGACTTTGAGATTTACGAGGTCGGTGAGATAACGATCCAGTCCGTGAGTATCCAAGAGGTCGGAACGTGAGCCGCGCCCTAAACCCACAGCAGTCCGCGAGCGCCGCAGCTGACACCGCGCGAACCACCGGAATCAATGCCAGTGCCGCGAGCCTAAACGCGCTGCTAGTGCCCAATGCGCACATGACCGGGCGAATCGTGCCGGTCTACGGCATGCGACCCACTGCGCACTATACGAACTCCACGGCGAAGGTGACGGTAGGCGGCTGGGACCTGCCGTTTTATCCAACGCACGGCCTATGGCGCGACGATGACGAAGACGCACTCGACGGCGCGTGCGCGGGGCTGTTCATCGGCCCGACCACGGAGCAGTTCGGCCCGTCGTACACCGTTGTAATATCGGGACACCTTCGCCACCCATCGGCTCCGGCCAGTGGTGAGGCGCTCGAAGCGTTCCCGCTGTCGGCTGAGTCGGAGTGGGACAATCTTTCGTCAACCGTAACGGAGACCGAGACCCTAACTCCTGCAATCATCGGTCGCCGTGGCCCGCGCCCAGACCCGGGCGACGTGCTCGACGTGCACGCCATCGCAGAGCGATACGCGGATGTTGGGATGTACAATCTCACATGTCGCGATTGTCCGGGGGTCGACTCCATCGCGGCGCTGTTCTCGCCTATCGCGGTTCAGACGGGCGAAACGAACGGCAAGGCAACGAGCACTTCAAGCCATATCCTAACCGAGTTTACGATCGGGGACGTTGGCACCGAATCGGCACGGGCTCGCCTATACGTGGGGTCTGTCCTCGCGCATGGCATCAACTCCGAGGACGCGGACACGTCTTCTGACGCGTCGACGGGCTACACTGTGATTCCGGGCGTCTTGCCGTTTGAGCAGATATTCGGGGGCGGCGCTCCGTCGTCGGGCCAGATGCTGACGCAGCCGATGTTGGATCTCATCCACGCGGATCGAACGGCGTACGGCTCTCGGTTTCAGGTGCTAACAAGCGAGGCGCGGAAGGCCACAACCACCCAGACCGAGCCATGCGCGGCGCTATGGTCCGCGTCATCCTCCGCTTGGTCCCTGGCGCACCTTTCATACTTCCGACTGCCTGATGTTTTGCCCGGCTCGGAGAACCGAACCACCGCGGGCACCGGCGCCAGCGCGACCACGCGCGGAGCCCTCAACGCCCGCGTGATTCTGCGGAATGCCCAGGTCAAAATCGGGATCCGCAAGGTGACGATCTCCGGGAGCTACGGACAATCAACTACCTTTGGTAGCTGGAACATTCAGACCGCTACCCACGGCTCCGCAAGTTGGACCGGGAAGGACCTGGAGATTCTGTTTCCCTCGGGAATCGCGCCGGGCGATGACTACGAGATCGCGATCTGGTGGAAATCGAGCGGGGCCAGCAATGGATACCTGCAAGCGTGGACAATTTGGGAACCGCCATTGACTAGCGTTGCGCCTTAAGAAAGGTTTAGCGCACACACAGAGGAAGATATGCCCGCAGCAGTTGCAATTCAGGCCCCGGCCTACAAGCAGAAGACCGCCAACACGACGACCGGGAAGGCCTTACTTGAGGCCGCCGACATCGCCTCCAGTGGCTACCTTGAGGACGATGGCGCGCAGGAGTCGACGATCTACCGCGTTTGGATCCGGGCTCAGTCGTCAACGCTTTACCTCGGTGGCTCCGGCCACGGGTCGAGCGCCTCCAACGACTACACGAAGCTCATTCAGATCCCATCGTCTGCCGGCGATGTTGAGATCGGCTACTTTCGGCGCTCGGACCTTGACGGGGTCTTTGTCTACGGCTCGGTCAATGTTCACATTCAGGCGGCCAAGGTCGTTGCGAGCGTATGACCCCCGCGGAGAGATCAGCCGCGTGCGAGGCCATCACCGGCCCGGTTGATCCGTGGCCGTATGCGAAAGCGATCGGCAAGTCCGACAGCATCGGCAAATATCTGTCAGCGCTCGGCGCGTATCTCAAAGCGTGCGGCGTGCGGAACTTCACGGCGCTTGAGGTCTCGACCCCTTCGAAGTCCTCGCAGCGAATCGGGGCCAAGACCGGCGCCGTTAAATCGATGTACCGCGGGCAGTTCGTC
>JBDQFC010000057.1:0-2415 GCA_040266055.1 Candidatus Nanopelagicales bacterium
CCCGTACCCTTGCTGCGCCACGTGCTTGCCGGACTGGTCAAACGCGCACTGGTCAAACGCGCCGCGGCGCGGGCTGAGCGCTCCCTCCCGTGCGCGATGCAGTCTGTGGGGGTCGTCCACCGTGCGATCTCGCCGGCGAGCCTGGCAAGCGTGACGCCCCTGTTCGTGTCGCAGTTAAAACCCAAGCTGGTGGCGACGCTCCGTCCTGCCGCGGTCCGCGAACTGACACCCGAGCAGGCCGCGGCCATGAGACCGAAGGCACTTCGCCGCATGCCCGCGGTCGCCTTACGCCAACTCAGCCCGGAAGCAATCTCAGCCATGTCCGTACTCCAGCTCAAGCGCCTCAAGCCCAAGCAGGTGCGCAAACTCACCAAGGCTCAGCGTGCAGCCCTCAGTTCAGGGCAATTGACGGCCATCGGCTTGCGATAGGTACATGGCCCTAAATTCGCGACAACAGGGGTTGTCGGTGAAGGGACCCAACTGTCCAAAGACACCAAAAGACAGACCGTTAGAAAGGAGACCTACATGCGACAACCACAAGACATCTCGTTCACTTCACCCAAGATGCTGCGTTCGTGGGTGGTCGGCCTCACATCACTGATCGTCCTCACCGCATGCTCAGCAACAGCCGCCGACGCGATCCAGCCCACCGCAAAGCGCTACTCGTCGTGCGAGAAGCTGCTGCAGGACTTCCCCCAGGGTGTCGCCCGATCCGAGCCCAGCGCCACAAAATCGGCCCAAGCCGGAGCCGTCAAGCCGGACGTGTCAGCAGCCGTTTACCGCGCTAACTCTCGCCTGCTGGATAAGAATCGCGACGGAGTTATCTGTGAGTCGACCCGCAAAGCCAAGAGCTTCGCTCCGGGGATCTCCTCAGCGCAGCTGCTCGACTGGGTGACGGCGGTGACCGGTGAGATGTCTCAGCCACCTCGAAACTTTATGGGCCTGATTTGGCCGGTGGGGCGGCCGCTGGACGACCAACCCGACCCGGACGTATTTGATGGGGCTCCCTTCTCCGAGCACGCAGATGTGATGAGCCCCAAGAAGATTCGCGAAGTCACGGACTACTTCTCATCCTGGCAGTCCAGCCAACAGGATTGCACGGCCAGTGAGCGTCGCGAGTTCTCCGAGGGAGCCCGCACAGTGGCGCGCTGGATCAAGGGTGCCGCTGATGTCGCAACAGCTCCCGGCCCGTGCCGGTCGTCCCGTTCAGCGATTCTCGCCTGGACGGCAGAGCAGGATCGTGACACCGCCCGGCGAATCTTCTTCCACGAGTCGTATCACGCGATGCAGAACTATCTCCTTGATCGCTGCGCTCCGATTCTCAAACGCAACGAGGACTCCATGAACGACCTGCGATGGTTCTCGGAGGGCACGGCGGAGTACTTCGGCGAGTACATGTCTGCCAAGCAGGACGGACGCACCGACCACGTGCAGCGGATCCTCCAAAGGGCCAGTGACGATCTTCGCGGTGATCCCGGGATCTCACTAGACAGCAATGCCTATGTCCAAGCTGCTGCAATGGTGCTCATGGTGGAAAAGGGGATGATTTCGGAGCGCCGCCTCGCGGATGGCAGCTACTTCCATGACTGCGATTGGATAAACGACTTTGATCCGTCACGTCCAGAAATTGCCACTATCTTCGATGACTTCGACAAGATCGAAAACAGCGGTGGTCGGTACTTCTACTCGGATCAAGCCATCTCGGGCTGATGGCCTAGCTCGGGGACTACAGCGCTTCTCTTCAATTACGGCAGTTCACCGGGGGCCCACTGTTCGACGAGTTCGCGAATGTAATTGCTCGGCGCACCGCTTGTTGACAACCCTGGATTAATAGGAACCCTGCTGGACAGAGCCAGCGGTGACGGCAAAAGGCGGACGGCCTCAATGTCAATCTCCAACGCGTAGAGGCCGTATTTGCTGGGAAGAACCGTGACCCGCTCCGAAGCGGAATATGAATTGCCATACGCCACCTGACCGATCACGTCGCCATCAAGATTGAACACACCGCTACCGCTCGCACCACCATCTGCGGGAAGCAAGTAGTGGACGGACGTGCGATCGAAGCCAGGATCGCGGTCGACAGCAGGCACTCCCTCTGATACCTCAGTTTTCGCAGTTGAAGACTGGTGACTAGTCGCCCCAAACAGGGAATAACCGTGGTTGAGCCGTTACATGAGCCCACCCTCCAGCGGGAATGAACACAGAAGACAGCCGTCCATAGTCGGAGTAGATCTCGTACGCACCCCATCTACGACTCGCTGACGCACATCGAGTGCATGTCATTCGTGGCCCCAGTTGAGTTCCGCCTGCAACCAATCAGCGCAAAGGCGATTTTGTGTGGAGCCGCCTCGGGGATTTGAACCCCGGACCTACGCATTACGAGTGCGTTGCTCTACCCCTGAGCTAAGGCGGCCT
>JBDQFC010000058.1:0-2232 GCA_040266055.1 Candidatus Nanopelagicales bacterium
ATCGGAGCTGTTCAGGGTTCTGCAGACAGCGCAAGCATCGACTTGTCAGGTACTAACAACGGATAACCGCCTCGAGTTTCGCTCCTCCTTCGCTGCCAAACGCCAGTTTGACGTGTCCATCGCTGAGCTCCTTGAGGAAGCGGGTGCCAAGCCCTTCGGCATTTGGCTTGTCTACTGGTCCGGTTCCGTTATCCGTCACAGTCAGTTGGAAACTGTTCGGGTCGTCTGGCGGCCATCGCTCGATAGTGATGTCAACGTGCGATGCGAGACCATGCCGCACGGAGTTGGTCACGCATTCTTGGATGACAAGAAAGAGAACGTTCTCCTGCACGGGGGTGAGGTTTGGTGTCTTTGCGAGGAAATCGAACGTCAGTCTTGGAGCCCATGTCTGCTGGAGGGATGCAATGCGATCGGCCAACGGACTGGCCTGCTGCTCGAGGAAGTCCCGCTTAGCCCTCTCAATGATCTCCCTGACCTGTTCCTCAAGAGCCGCCTGGTCAAAGGACGAGCCCGTCGGGTAGCCCATGCGCATAGCGAGGACCTGATTTTGGACAGCACTGTGCAGATGTGTTGCCAGGCGGCGCCTGATGACCTCCTCTAGTGTCCGGCCCATCGATCCACCTATTGGACTATCGAAATCAAACATGTCACCATCGCGAGGCGCCTTGGTCGCCTCGGAGCGAGAGTTGGTTGCGATCGCGGCCACCACCAAAATGAGCGTAATGCTGGCTAGGTTGACGAGGATCCCGGCAAGGAAGACGACAGGGGTCAGACTGTCCCAAAAGAGGCTCTGATTGATGAAGGTCGTGATGAGTGCCAGCAGAGCGACAACGACCCCTGCGCGAGCCAAGGCAGCGGCTGGTGACGGGGCTCTCTTCAACGTCCATAATCGGTTGGCAACCAGCAGGCTTGACGTCACTACGATGAGGTCAAGGGCCGCAGCGAGAACCGCCGCGGACGCCCGTTCAGCGTCGGAGAACTGGTTCGTGACGAGGATGCCCACCGAGTAAACGACCGCTACGACTAGCGGGCTGTTGAAGGGTCTCAGCACTACCGCATCTCGAGTCGCACCGCGAAGTACGACATAGGTCGCCAGCAATCTGCCACGAGCGCGCCCCTCATTGGCGAACCTCCGGATGAAGCCGGAGACCGAGTTGTCGACAACTTCGAGGGCTTCACGACTCCCGTGACTCTCCCCCACGTGTGCCACAGCTTCGTCAGCCAGTTTGTCGAACACGGTCGAGATCGAGTCACGCAGTTGCTGCTCTCCCAAGGAGGCGTCTGCATGCTCAAGCGTTCGACGCCGACGCATCCGAAAGTCGAGTCGCGACATTTCAAGTAGGGACGCCAAGGCGATCACTGCCGCGCCGAGAGCCGCGGCCAGCAAACCCGTGCCGAGGCTCACGGGAATAAAGGAGACCCCCAGCCACCGGTCCAGCCACGACCCAGAAACCAGGATGACGATGCCAAGGAACGCACCAAAGGCCAGGACGACGATCGGGTTGATGGGCCTTGTGTCACGGTTACGGAAGATCGTGGACTTGGCGGCCTCGGATATAAGCCAGGCGAGGAGGAGAAGGAATGCCTCGGACAGCAGGCGCGCGGCGAACGCCGGCAATGTCAGGTCCGAGCCGACGGCCAAACTGCTGGCGACGACGATCGGAATGCCCAAGACAAGGAACTGATGCGAGACCAGGAGGGTGGGCCCCCCGATGTCGGCAAGGGAGCGGTGTCGCTCACTCATCCGGTCGGTTGGTGTGGTCGAGGTATATCCGGGCCAGGTGCACCCGCTGGTTTCGCGATAGATGCGAAGGAATCCCGAGGGCCTTGGAGAGCCGATTGATCGAGATAGCGACTGATTGTTCGGTTATGCCCCGGCGCTTGGCGATCTCTAAGTTGGAATGTCCGGCGGCGAGTAGCGCGAGCGTCTCTATCTGCTTGTCCGTGAGTTTGGCAAGCGGACCGCTGCGCTCAATGATGTCCGAGCCTTCGTGAGCTGCCACACGAGTAATGGCTTCGGTGAGTTCGGTGCCCTCGACGATCGATGCTTTCACGAGATAGATCGAGTTCTTCGCCACCTGCGGGGAGCGGTTGCCGACAACGACCCGGGGATCCTCGTAACTGGTGAGGTAGATGACGCCCAAGTCAGGTTGTGTCGCTTGCCACTCCAGGGAGACATCGAAGCCGGTCAGGCCTTCACCGAGGTGCACGTCGGCGATAAGGACGTCGATC
>JBDQFC010000059.1:0-1223 GCA_040266055.1 Candidatus Nanopelagicales bacterium
AGGCCGCCTTAGCTCAGGGGTAGAGCAACGCACTCGTAATGCGTAGGTCCGGGGTTCAAATCCCCGAGGCGGCTCCATGAATCCGGCCCGTCAGGGCCGGTATTGCGAACATTTTGCGAACATCTCTCTGAGAGCACAGTCTCGGCTGCCTCGGAAAGTCGGGCTGCATGGCCATCTCTGTCAGCCTCATACAGTGATGTGTAGAGGTCCATTTCATGCGATCACCTATTGGGGATTCCTTCCCATCTGGGTTCTCTATGACCATGTGAAGCAATACGGCGGTTCCAAGATCTTCTTGGGATTCAGTAAGAGCGATCTCATCAGGACTCGGACAGAGTTCTTCATCCGCGGTGCCTTTTGCTTATGCGCTGGAGGTCTCTCGTGGTCGGCCCCGGCGCCGTGACCGGGGTCTTCGTGTCATCCGTTGGTGTAGTGCACGCTGCTAGCACTCTGGATCAAGACATCGCCTTCACGACCAGCAGCATGTCGTGGATCTACGCGGCACAGTCTGGTGGTCAGTCGTCTACTGCAGGGAAATCCGGACCGCTCTCTTCTGTCGACATTATCCTCAGTAATGCTGGGAGCACAGATGACCTGACGGTGGAATTGACGAATGCATCCTCAGATCTACCGACCGGCTCTGCGTTGGCAACCGCGACAATCTCGAGTGGTGATGTGCCTTCATGGCCATCCACAGGGACGGTCACCGCGACGTTCTCGTCGCCGGCGTCGGTGACGGCCGATGAACAGTACGCGATTCTCGTGACAACCACCGTGACCGGCTCCGGTGGTGATCACTACGAGTGGTCTTACGACTCGTCGGCCTCATATTCCGGGGGTAGTGGCCTGGATGATCGCGGGAGTGGAGGTGCTTGGCGATCAGTGAGCCACGAGTTCAGTTTGAGGACCTACGTAACCGTGGCTTCAGGCTCAGCGTCAGGATCATCGCGAGCAGTCCCCGCCACCGTCGATGTGAATCTCGACCTCAGTGCAGAAGACGGTTCGGTCACGTCATCGTGGACCGCGCCGACAGTCGTTGGAACGTGGAAACAGCTTCCGGAATCATCAAATGTTGTAGGCGTTGGCGACAACCTGGGCAAGGTGTTTCTCGGGGTTGCCACGTCAGAAGACTTTCCTGTTGAGATCGCCCAGCGACAGGTGGATAACGGATGGGGTGCGTACGAGATCTACTCCGACTATGGACGGCTGTCTTCTGTGTTCAT
>JBDQFC010000060.1:0-1007 GCA_040266055.1 Candidatus Nanopelagicales bacterium
GGTGGATACGCACCAGACATTCCCTGCAGGGTTTGCGATTCTGATCGCGTTGGACGGTCCAGTCCACCTCATCATGAACAACGGAGAACAACAGGACCTTGCCCGAGGAACAACGACACTAATTCCCTACACAGCAGGGGACTACAGGGTCGAAGGGTCAGCGCTAATTGCCCGCCCACCACTTCCGTAGCTGACGCGAACGGCATCGGACAATCCTGCGCCTCCGCAGCTCCCGCCGGGTAGTCGCAGGCCTCGATACCCTTTACCAGCCCAACTTCTGCAGCCGAGAAACCGCGACAATCCTCTGTCGGGCTGACAGGATTTGAACCTGCGACCCCTTGACCCCCAGTTACGAGCGCGGGGTTTCAGACTGTCCCCTGAGGTTTACTTCACCCGCAAGCTAGCTATTCTTGACGATCGCGAACAGACACGAACTTGTGCGAATGCAGGCAAATGGGTGTCCAAAAAGGGTGTCCACTCAGAGCCTCGTAAGGTGGTGCGCTTCCCTGACACGGAAGAGGTCACTGGTTCGAACCCAGTATCGCCCACAAGGAAGTAGACGTTCTTGGAGGCTCTGTGCCTCCTTTTTGTGCCTCCGTTTCTGTCGGTGGTTCGTGGCACATTCTGAATATGACCTCTCTCAACAACGGTGAACCCCGAAGCTCCGGAGTCATCCCTCCCAAAAAAGTTGCAGACCTTGGCCTACTCGCTGTTGAGTATCACCCGACCAAGAACGGGATTGGCCCTGACGAGGTGCGCCTAAGTAACCCCACCTTGTTGTTCTGGCGGTGCGGGGTGTGTGGTCACGAATGGCAAGCGTCCCCCTTGGAGCGTGCGGAAGGCCGTGAGGCGTGCCACAAGTGCTGGAAGCTGGAGCAGACGAAAGGGTTGACGCCGCTGTTCTGATCCTCGAAGCTCCGGGATTAGGCCGAACATTGCGACGGTAATGAAGCCCCTGCTAGGTTTTCATGAAACGGTTCGTTGCGTTGGCACGGAACATTTCATGA
>JBDQFC010000061.1:0-920 GCA_040266055.1 Candidatus Nanopelagicales bacterium
GAATACTTCGGCAACTACATGGCAGCAAAGATAGAGGGACGTGACGATTACGTCCAAGTCATCTTGCGCAAGGCATACAACGATTTCCGCGGTGATCCTGGGGCGGACTTCAATAACGCCTATTTCCAAGCCGCGGGCATCCAACTCATGATTGAGCGGGGAACCCTCGATGCTGAAAAAGTCAAGGATGGAAGCTACTTCAACGACTGCGCGTACATGGAAACTTTTGATCCCGCACAAGCCGAGCCCCAATACATTGCCGAGAACTTTGGCCAGATTGTCGAGTCAGGTGGGAGTTACCAATTCAGAGAGGAAGCGATCAATGGCTAAAAAGGGTTTCCAAACAAAAGGGAGCTCTACTTCCCAGTCGGGCTGACAGGATTTGAACCTGCGACCCCTTGACCCCCAGTCAAGTGCGCTACCAAGCTGCGCCACAGCCCGTGGCAGTCGACAATCACTTGTCGGCAACTAGGAGAGTCTAGCGTTTCGAGGGCGCTACCTCGACACCCCTCGATTCAGCGGCTGTGCATGTCTCCCTCGATAAGCTCTGGCTGTGCTTCTACTCGATATCGGATTAGTTGTGGTGGGGCTCGCTCTGCTGATAGCTGGTGGTGAGGCCCTTGTTCGTGGAGCCTCCACCCTCGCGGCAAAAGTAGGCATTTCTCCCCTAGTGATTGGGCTCGTTGTGGTCTCAGCCGCCACGTCGGCACCTGAGCTTGCCGTCACAGTGGGAGCGGTTCTCGAGGGGGAACCCGGCCTTGCTATTGGAAACGTCATCGGAAGCAATATCGCCAACATCTTGTTGATCCTCGGAGTGTCAGCGGTTCTCAGTCCGCTCGTTATTCAGCGCCAGGTCGTGAGATTCGATATTCCCGTCATGCTGGGAATTTCCGTCCTGCTGGTGGTCGTCAGCCTGGATG
>JBDQFC010000062.1:0-880 GCA_040266055.1 Candidatus Nanopelagicales bacterium
ACATAGGGCTGGGAAATGGTTTGCCCGAACCCGATTGGCAGCGGATGGTTAGCATACGATTGCTGCCGCACCGGGTCAGGGACGAGTTCATGGCGCGGTACCCGGTCGAGCGCCTGCATGACCCTGGGATCGAGGGCGTCCTTGTCCAGGTACTGGCTGGTAAGGCGGACCTCCTCGGCAATTTCCTCGGTCAGGTTGCGGCGCATGTTACGCAGCCCCGTATGGTGTGGCCGCCGGCGAGCCGACAGGCTCCGGTGGCCGGTTGGCCGGGACCGTCTGCCGCAAAGCGTGTTGTCGCCAGCAATGGCCCCTTTGTTTCTATAATGATTGTAGTAGCGAGGCGCCGTTGAGAGAGTGCGTATTCGCCGCAGTCCTGGCTACCGACGCGAAGCATGGTCCGGGTCATCCGGCGCGGCGGGGTTCGCAGGTGCCACGAGGATTCGAGTAAATCGGCATCGGGCGGGTGAGAGCCTGGTGAACGGCGCCGGAGCTGGTGCCGGAAGAGGGACTTGAACCCCCAACCTACCGCTTACAAGGCGGTTGCTCTACCAGTTGAGCTATTCCGGCTTTGGCGCAGGCCGCGTAGTTTAGGGTCGTATCCCGATCTAGTCCAACGGAACCTCGTCCGGGCCGGGGCAGCTTTCGAGCCGAAGCCGCGCGCCGCGCGGCGATGATAACTGGAAAGACCCGGGGTCGATCAGGGTTGGATCGTCGACATCGACGTCTACCCAGAACACGGTATCGGTCAGAATGCGCTCCGCGATCTGCGCATCGAACCCGATTGACCGGACCTCGGTTGCGAGACGCTCGGCACGATCGAGTTCGGTAAGAAGGCCGAGTGCGATGGCATTGATGTCCTCGCCGGTGCGCACGATATAGG
>JBDQFC010000063.1:0-851 GCA_040266055.1 Candidatus Nanopelagicales bacterium
TCGTCTGCCCAAGGAAGAGGCCGAACGGATCACTCGGATCGCTGAATAGCGCGGATGGAGTATCTCCGTATTAATCCGAACATGGATTCAACAGGGACGGTCCATCGAAGTTCCCTCAGACGTACGCGAAGCCCTGACGTAGTTTGAGTCGTCTTATACGAAGTTGCGACACGCCATCAGGTCAATCCAGTCAAGATCACCGACTAGTGCGGCACCGCCAGATTCAGCAGAACAACGCCAATGACAACCAGCCCGATTCCAACAACAGCCAACAACGGCAGTCGTTCCCCGAAGATCAACACTCCGGCCAGCACTGCGCCAACCGTCCCGATGCCCGCCCAGATCGCGTACGCCGTACTCAGCCCGATGCTGCGAAGCGCCAGCGCGAGCAGGACGAACGAGAGCACGTAGCCGGTAACGACACCAACGGCCGGAAGCCACTTGGTAAAACCGTCACTCACCTTGAGCATGATCGTTCCGAATACTTCGAGAACGATCGCACCCCCGAGAAAGACCCACGCCATGCCGCCTCCCGACGCCACAACACATCAGCCACCAATTGGCCATGGGCCATCCTGCCAGTGGGACACTGGCGCCGTGGAACTGCGGGATCGACTGGATGACGTTGCGGCCAATGGGGCGCCAGCGCAGGCAAAACACGCCCGTGAACTCCTGAACCGATTCCACGACAACACCGCAGATGCGGACACTGAGCAGCAGGCGCGAGAACTCATTGACGCCTACCTCCACGACCCTTACTTGACGAGGTAAGAGTGATGTTCGACGACGCTAAGTACATGGCCAAGGAGGCCGTGGAACGTAACGACGCCCTCGCCGCCCTCGACCAACAG
>JBDQFC010000064.1:0-414 GCA_040266055.1 Candidatus Nanopelagicales bacterium
CTCTAGTTGGGGATGCCCCGCCCTCCCGCACCGGCTGGATAACTGTCATACTGGTGTCCAAGTTCCTGTCCAATGGTGGTCAGGAATTGTTTCCATTCACTACGGATCGTCCGGCACGTACCTGCCGGTGAAGGAGAAAACAATGGCGTCTGTGACGTTTGATAAGGCAAGTCGCATTTACCCGGGAACCACTGTCCCGGCTGTGGATGCTCTCGACCTCACCATCGATGATGGCGAGTTCCTCGTTCTCGTGGGCCCTTCGGGCTGCGGGAAGTCCACCTCTCTTCGCATGCTCGCGGGCTTGGAAGAAATCGACGATGGACGAATCCTGATCGGTGACCGTGATGTCACTGATGTTGCGCCGAAGGACAGGGACATCGCCATGGTGTTCCAGAACTACGCCCTCTACCCCCA
>JBDQFC010000064.1:424-823 GCA_040266055.1 Candidatus Nanopelagicales bacterium
ATTGCTGGCGTCAACAAAGATGAGCGAGCCTCTCGCGTCCTCGAAGCTGCCAAGTTGCTCGACCTCGAGCCCTACCTGGACCGTAAGCCCAAGGCTCTGTCCGGTGGTCAGCGTCAGAGGGTTGCCATGGGTCGCGCCATTGTGCGGGAGCCCCAGGTATTCCTCATGGACGAGCCCCTGTCGAACCTCGATGCGAAGCTCCGTGTTCAGACCAGAACTCAGATCGCGTCCCTGCAGCGGAGACTCGGTGTCACCACGGTCTATGTGACTCACGACCAGACTGAAGCGCTCACCATGGGTGATCGCATCGCCGTCTTGAAAGATGGTGTCCTCCAGCAGGTCGGAACCCCCCGTGATCTTTACGAGGCCCCCGCTAACTCCTTTGTCGCAGGATTCATT
>JBDQFC010000065.1:0-816 GCA_040266055.1 Candidatus Nanopelagicales bacterium
TGCATCGGATCCAGGCGGAGCACCCGAACTTCTTCGCGAACGCGTTGCTCAACCTGCTCACACCAATGCGCACGCTGCTGCATCGACGACCCCTTTCATGGACGTCGATGACGCTAAATGTCCGCAAGCAGCGGACGGAATACCTTTTTTTTGGCTGTGGATAACTCAGGAGGACGATCAGGCGTACATCGCGGTGACCGCGGGCCAAATGAATCGATCCCACGCAGCCTGAACAAACTCCGGGTGTTCCATTTGCGCGACGTGACCGCTGTCGGGAAGAACGACGACGTGTGCATCGCGGAAGTACTTGGTTGCACGGTGGGCTGTCCGGGAATCGACGAGCGGATCTTTGCGGCCATAAATCAATAGCGTCGGAGCAGTCACCTTGGTGGCTAACTTCCATGGCCGGTTAGGACCGGGATCGAGGTAGGTGCGCAGCAGACCGCGCAATGATGTCAAGAAGGCATCGTGGGCATAGGGGCGTGCGTCGCGAGCCGCAACTTCCTCAACCGCCTCATTGAAACGATCCACCGGCATTCGCGTGGGGTCAGCAAAGCAGCCGTCGATGGTCGCCTGCGCCCGTTGTTCGGGAGTGGTCGTTTCGACGAACTTGGGGATAAGCCGCTCTCCGACCCCGGGTACCGAAATGACCGGCAAGTGGATGTTGCCTTTAGTGGCGTAGGTCAAGCTCGGCAACGCCGGCGAGATGAGAGTCAAACTGCGCGACAGGTCGGGGCGTCGGGCGGCAAGTTGGAGCGCGATGGCACCGCCCATCGAGTTGCCGAACAGATGGACGGGGCCGAGGTCACGCTCAAG
>JBDQFC010000066.1:0-785 GCA_040266055.1 Candidatus Nanopelagicales bacterium
CCAAAGTGCTGCTCTTCGTCAGCCCCGACAACCCCTCCGGATCGATCTACACCCCCGACGAGGTCGCGGCCATCGGACGCTGGGCCGTCGAGCACGGCGTGTGGGTCATCACCGACGAGATCTACGAGCACCTCGTCTACGGCGACAACGAGTTCTCCTCCATGCCCGCCCTCGTGCCCGAGATCGCTGAGCAGTGCCTCATCGTCAACGGCGTCGCCAAGACCTACGCCATGACCGGCTGGCGCGTTGGCTGGCTCATCGGCCCCAACGACGTCGTGAAAGCCGCCACCAACTTCCAAAGCCACGCCACCTCGAACGTGTCCAACGTGGCCCAGCGCGCAGCCATCGCCGCCGTGGCTGGACCCCTCGACGACGTCGTCATGATGCGCGAGGCCTTCGCCCGCCGCGGCGCCGCCATGCACGCCGCCCTGAACGCCATCGACGGGGTGAGCTGTATCGCCCCCCAAGGCGCCTTCTACTGCTTCCCGAACGTGTCCGGACTCCTGGGTCGCGACATCGCCGGCCAGAGAGCCGCCACCACCCTCGAGCTCGCCGACCTCATCCTCAGCGAGGCCAAGGTCGCCTTCGTTCCCGGCGAGGCCTTCGGAGCCCCCGGTTACGCGCGGTTCTCCTTCGCCCTCGGCGACGACGACATCGCCGAAGGCATCGCGCGCATCGCCGCCCTCGTCAACTGACCGGCGCGGCTGGGCGGGTCTCAGTCGCGGGTCGCGTAGGAGACGCGCTCGAGCACCATCACCACCGCGAAGGCCACGAGCACCAACACC
>JBDQFC010000067.1:0-749 GCA_040266055.1 Candidatus Nanopelagicales bacterium
TTCAACTCCTTTTCACTTTGAAGGCAGCCAAGACGCACGCCAATCCTCATCCCAAGCGCTCTAATGCTCCCTTGGGTCTATAGAAAGGTAGCGATATCGATTCGGCATGGCTCCTCGCCCGAGGGAAGGCCCTGGGGGCCAGGAACCGTCGATAAATCGGCACAACCAGCGGCGATTCATATGTAAAGTTTCAACTCCTTTTCACTTTGAAGGCAGCCAAGACGCACGCCAATCCTCATCCCAAGCGCTCTAATGCTCCCTTGGGTCTATAGAAAGGTAGCGATATCGATTCGGCATGGCTCCTCGCCCGAGGGAAGGCCCTGGGGGCCAGGAACCGTCGATAAATCGGCACAACCAGCGGCGATTCATATGTAAAGTTTCAACTCCTTTTCACTTTGAAGGCAGCCAAGACGCACGCCAATCCTCATCCCAAGCGCTCTAATGCTCCCTTGGGTCTATAGAAAGGTAGCGATATCGATTCGGCATGGCTCCTCGCCCGAGGGAAGGCCCTGGGGGCCAGGAACCGTCGATAAATCGGCACAACCAGCGGCGATTCATATGTAAAGTTTCAACTCCTTTTCACTTTGAAGGCAGCCAAGACGCACGCCAATCCTCATCCCAAGCGCTCTAATGCTCCCTTGGGTCTATAGAAAGGTAGCGATATCGATTCGGCATGGCTCCTCGCCCGAGGGAAGGCCCTGGGGGCCAGGAACCGTCGATAAATCGGCACAACCAGCGGCGATTCATAT
>JBDQFC010000068.1:0-322 GCA_040266055.1 Candidatus Nanopelagicales bacterium
GGGCTAGGTATCGAAACTCCGGCAGTGTCTCGCCGAACACGGCCGTTGCTCCGTAGTCACGGCGCAGGCGCCTCGCTGTGGCCAGAGCGTCGAATGTGCCGAAGGAAACGTGGTCTAGGTCGATCACGTTAGTGAGGCTATCGGTGGACCTAGGGTTAGGGAATGCGTCGCGTAATCATCCTCGGCAGTACGGGGTCCATCGGTACCCAGGCGCTGGATGTGATCCGGCGTAATCCTGATCGATTCCAAGTTGTCGGTCTTGCCGCTTCTGGCGCGCGGTTGGACCTGCTAGTGGAGCAGGCCACCGAATTCATGCCGCAGG
>JBDQFC010000068.1:332-688 GCA_040266055.1 Candidatus Nanopelagicales bacterium
GCTTTGGTCGACATCGCTGGGGTCGAGTGCGATGTGGTGGTTAACGGGTTAGCCGGTGCCGCTGGGCTGGAGCCCACTTTGGCTGCGCTACGAGCTGGTTCGGTTGTCGCCTTGGCGAATAAGGAATCGCTGATCATTGGCGGAGACCTGGTTCGTGGGATCGCCGGTCCGGATCAGATCGTGCCGGTGGATTCCGAGCACTCTGCGCTGGCGCAGTGTTTGCGATCGGGAGCCCGGGCTGAGGTTCGACGGTTAATCCTCACAGCTTCGGGTGGACCATTTCGCGGATGGAGCGCTTCGGAGTTGGAGGGTGTGACTCCTTCGCAGGCACTGGCCCACCCCACGTGGGATATGGG
>JBDQFC010000069.1:0-414 GCA_040266055.1 Candidatus Nanopelagicales bacterium
CCGTAGACGACCATGGCCGCAGAGTCTCCGACGAGGAGAACGGGTATTCCGGCTTCGTCGAAGATCGAGGCGGAGATCGCGTCGTATGCGGTGATCATCGGCCAGCGTTCACCGGCTAGTTTCGCCTGGGTGAGATCACGGACGGTGACACGACCGGATCGCTGGGAGCCGTACAGGACAGAGGTATCCGACATGGCAGTGCTCCAATCTCGAGGCTCCCGTGCGGAGTCCCCGGACGGGTCAATGGTGGCACACGTTGGCCTCCGAGGCACCTCCGCGGGATGGGTAATTCCCTCGGAGTACCGTTCGCCTAGTGAATGACGCTTGGATGACCGATGGTTCGGGCCATCCTCGTCGATGGGCCATTCTCGGCGTCCTCGTCGTGAGTCTGCTGGTCGTCGTCCTCGACAACAC
>JBDQFC010000069.1:424-686 GCA_040266055.1 Candidatus Nanopelagicales bacterium
CCGGCTGAGCTCGTGTGGTCGATCGACAGCTACATCCTGACCTTTGCGGCTTTGCTGTTCACCTGGGGTGTGATCGGGGATCGGATCGGACGCAAACGTGTCCTGGTCATTGGGCTGCTGGTCTTCGCGGTCGCGTCCGCGATCTGTGCCTTCTCCCTGAATGCGGGGATGCTGATTTCGTTCCGAGCCATCATGGGAATCGGCGGGGCCGCTGTGCTCCCCACCACACTCGCGATCATCACCGTGGTCTTCCCTCCCCATG
>JBDQFC010000070.1:0-682 GCA_040266055.1 Candidatus Nanopelagicales bacterium
ATGGATTGTTTTCCATTGTTTGCACGAGATTGGGCTGCAACGCATCACGCAGCAGCGCAGTCATCGCACCTTGTGCGTTAAGTTGGCGCACGGTGACGGGTTCGTTCTCACGCGTGTACCCCAGCACAATGTTACCGAGGCGCTTCTCGAGATCCTTGAGATCTGTCGCCAGGCAGAAGATCGCCATGATCTCGGACGCAACCGTGATATCAAAGCCGGCTTCGCGCACCACACCGTTATGGAAACCGCCGAGACCCGATGTGACGCTACGCAGTGCACGATCGTTCATATCAACGACCCGACGCCAGGAAACGCGGCGCGGATCGATGTCCAGTTCGTTATCCCAGTGCATGTGATTGTCGATCAACGCCGCGAGCAGGTTGTTCGCCGCGCCAATGGCATGGAAGTCACCCGTGAAATGGAGGTTGATATCGGTCATCGGGACGACCTGTGCGTAGCCACCGCCTGCAGCACCGCCCTTCATACCGAAACACGGGCCGAGGCTCGGTTCGCGCAGGCACATAACCGTTTTCTTGCCAATAAGGTTCATGGCATCGCCGAGACCCACCGTCGTCGTGGTCTTGCCCTCACCGGCTGGCGTTGGCGAGACCGCCGTTACGAGGATCAGCTTGCCGTCTTTTTGCTTGTCGATTTCCTTAAGGAACCCGGCACTGATCTTGGC
>JBDQFC010000071.1:0-652 GCA_040266055.1 Candidatus Nanopelagicales bacterium
TGCTTCATCGGGACACAGACTTCGAGGATTCCGTCTTGGTAGGAGGCCTTGATGTCGTCGCTGGTAGATCCGCTCGGCAGGCTGAGAGTTCGCATGAAGCGTCCATAGAAGAACTCCGATCGCTGATCGGACTCCTGGTGCTCCTCGCGCTTCCCTTCGATGGTCAGCATCCCATCCTTGACGTTGACCGTTACGTCCTTATCCGGATCGATCCCTGGCAGTTCAGCTCTGATGACGAAATCACCATTTCGGCTGAACTCTTCGATGCGAATCGAATGCGGAAACCCTGTCCGCCAGCTCATGTCACTGGGAACGAGTGTGTCGATCCAATCGGTAAGACGTGGCCAAACATCTCGAGTCCGACTCAGCGAAGTATCGACGGCAGCAGTGGGGCTCATGTTGATCCTTCCTGTCAATCGTGCACCGTTGCGCATTTCCAGGATGGGGGCACAGGGTGTGCCCTGGAAGTGTGAGATCGGCGATTGACCGATCAATGCATGGATTTAGTTACTCGAAAGGGCGAGTAATTCGTCGAGATCAACGATGCCCCTCCCGCACGCGCCCTCACCCTTGTCACACTGTCCTTGGCCGAAAGGGGTAGTGAACTCTTGGAGTCTTTCGATGAGTCGCTGATTGGACTCACCTGGGTGTC
>JBDQFC010000072.1:0-634 GCA_040266055.1 Candidatus Nanopelagicales bacterium
GCAGGCGGAGTCTTTGTGATGAAACTGAAAGAGCGATCCTTGTAGACCGTGATCACGACTGGAATGATCGTGTCGAGTCCCTGCGTGCGAGCATTGAATGCCTTGCAGAACTCCATGATGTTGACGCCATGCTGGCCAAGAGCTGGTCCAATTGGCGGCGAGGGGTTGGCCTTTCCAGCAGCAACTTGCAGCTTGATGAAGGCCTTGACTTCTTTTGCCATGAAAACCTGTTAGAGTAGTCAGCGTTGGGCAGAACTCCCAACTCCTACTGTTTAGGCCTTGACCACCTTGTCGAAATCGACTTCGACAGGGGTTGGGCGGCCAAAAATACTGACAAGCACCTTGAGCTTGCCACGTTCGTGGCTGATCTCGTCGATCACACCACTGAAGTTGCTGAAAGGACCTTCGGTGATCATCACCTTCTGCTCCCGCACAAATTCTTCTTCCACGCTGGCTTGCTGGAAACCGCTGTCGATCTGCTCCTTGATCGCCATCAGTTCTTCATTACTGAGCGGTATCGGAGGAATATAGCGATTTTCTTCGTGATGCTTGCGCCCCACGAAACCAGTGACCCGATTAGTCTTGATGATCAGGTGCCAGAGATCCTCCTGCAGGTCCATGTGTAGCAGCAGAT
>JBDQFC010000073.1:0-627 GCA_040266055.1 Candidatus Nanopelagicales bacterium
CCGGGCGATTGGCTCAGTGGTAGAGCGCTCGCTTCACACGCGAGAGGTCACTGGTTCGAACCCAGTATCGCCCACCGAGGATGTGTGAGTGGTTTCCCCGATATGGGAGGAAATCATGTCATTGGTTCCAGATCATCTTGATCCTGCTACGCAGGCAAAGTACGAGTCCATTTGTCGGAAGTACTCAGTGACTTCTGACACCACATGGGCAGATATCAAATCCATGGTGGAAGCCACCAAGAATCAGAACACTCGTAGATCAGAGATCATCGCTCTTCGCACCATCTTGGGGACTCAGGGAGCACCCAGCATTCCTGCAGCTACCCGCAAGGTCTACAGCCTTCCTACGGCAGAGGAAATTGTGAGGCGTGCCGAAGGACCCTATGAAGGATTCATCCTGTCTATGGCTTTTGCAGGGCTTCGTATTGGGGAAGCCGTGGCTTTGAGCAAGACGGATTGGCCTGCCCCCTGTTTTCGGTCCGGCCTGATTGGGAGTCAGTCGGGTTTCGTGCAGGTGCAGTGTTCAGCGTATTCGGTGGGGGTCTTGTAGCCCAGGCTGGAGTGCCGTCTCACCTGGTTGTATTCGCGGTGCCAGTCGGTCAGCTCGACGCGTGCGTGCAGCAAACT
>JBDQFC010000074.1:0-252 GCA_040266055.1 Candidatus Nanopelagicales bacterium
GTTCGAGTCGATGGAATACGGACCGGCGCCGGAAAGCGCCGACCGGGCCCTGTCCTGGCTCGAGGAACGCGCCCATACTTTGAACCATTTCATCGGCGGTGAATGGCGGCAACCGGATTCGGGTGAGTACTTCGATACGCTCAATCCGGCCAATGGAGAACGTCTGGCCCGGGTTGCGGATGGCAACGACGCGGATGTCAACGAGGCCGTTGCCGCGGCGGCTGACGCGCTGGAAAAATGGGTGGCGATTGG
>JBDQFC010000074.1:262-552 GCA_040266055.1 Candidatus Nanopelagicales bacterium
CCTGTTTTCGGTGTTGGAAAGTCTCGACAATGGCAAGCCGATTCGCGAATCGCGCGATATCGACATACCGCTGGTCAGCCGACACTTCTATCACCACGCCGGCTGGGCCCAGGTCATGCACCGGGAGCTTGCCGGATATCGCCCGATCGGCGTTGTCGGCCAGATCATTCCCTGGAACTTCCCGCTGCTGATGCTGGCCTGGAAGGTCGCCCCGGCGCTGGCCATGGGTAATACCGTGGTACTGAAGCCCGCCGAGTTCACGTCCTCGACCGCCGTGCTGTTCGCTGAGA
>JBDQFC010000075.1:0-548 GCA_040266055.1 Candidatus Nanopelagicales bacterium
ACTTATTGATGGCCAGTGGGTGGCATTCCCCAAGCACTCGCAGCTTGAGAACGCCGTGTTTGACATGGTGGTTGCCGGTCGGGTCATCTCGGAAGGTGGCAAGGAAGACGTCGCCATCATGATGGTCGAGGCTGAGGCCACCGACAACAGCTGGGACCTAATTGGTGGTGGGGCTGTTTCGCCAACTGAGGAAGTCGTTGCGCAGGGTCTTGAGGCTGCCAAGCCATTTATCAAGGCACTCGTTGAGGCGCAGAACAAGCTTGCCTCCCAGGCTGCCAAGGAGACCGCTGAGTACCCAGTATTCCTGCCCTACTCAGATGAGGTCTATGACGCAGTTGCCGCGGAGTGCGGCGATGAGCTTGCCAAGGTCTACCAGATCGCGGACAAGCAGGAGCGTCAGGCAGCCGATGACGTGCTCAAGGCCAAGGTTCGCGAGAGCCTAGAGTCGAAGCTCTCTGAGGAGCACATGGTGCAGTTCTCAGCTGCCTACAAGGCGGTTTCGAAGAAGGTAATGCGCACCAGGGTTCTCAAGGAGGGCATCCGCATTG
>JBDQFC010000076.1:0-541 GCA_040266055.1 Candidatus Nanopelagicales bacterium
CACCAAGGCGTCCTTGGCAACAGAATCCTGGTTGTCCGCGGCCTCCTTCCAGGAGACCACCCGTGTGCTGACCGAAGCTGCCATGCAGGGCAAGAGTGACCCGTTGGTCGGTCTCAAAGAGAACGTCATCATCGGAAAGCTCATCCCCGCAGGTACTGGTCTTCAGACCTACCGCAATGTCACAGTGGAGCCCACCGAAGAAGCTCGTGCCGAGCACTACCCGGCGCGTCTCTTCGCGGACGACCAAGGCTTCGGCCAGGCAGACGATTTGTCCTTCGTGGACTTTGACACCTTTGCCTCTGATGACGCTGGTACCACCGAGGGTGGCTACAAGTAGGTCACACGAGAGTACGAAAGGGGTCGGCATAGCCGGCCCCTTTCGCCGTTCTGTGGAGAAAATCTGTCGGGTAGATCCAGAACTCCCTAGGGTTTCCCGATGGTTGAACTGTGGATGGTGGTCCTGACCGGTCTGGTTGGCCTGCGCTTATCGGTCATTGACCTCGCGGAGCACCGGTTGCCTAATCGCCTCACCCTTCCCTTG
>JBDQFC010000077.1:0-538 GCA_040266055.1 Candidatus Nanopelagicales bacterium
CAGGCTCGAATCCCCGCTGGGGTGAAGGACGGCTCGCGTATCCGGCTCAAGGGCAAGGGTGGTCCGGGCGAACGCGGCGGACCCGCTGGTGATCTGTTCGTCAAGGTTCATGTCACCGAGCACCCGCTGTTCGGCCGTAAGGGGAACAACGTGACCTTGACAGCGCCGGTTACCTTCAGCGAAGCCGCACTCGGAAGCCAGATCACGGTGCCCACACCACGGGGCAGTTCCGTCACGTTGAAGATCCCCGCTGGAACAACCAACGGTCGTGTCTTCCGCGTCCGTGGCAAGGGCATCCGGGGTAAGGACGGCAAGAACGGAGATCTGCTGGTCACAGTGGAAGTCGCCGTTCCACAGAACATGACCGATGAGCAGCGCGAGGCACTGCAGGCTTATGCGGACCTAGTGGCGGGTGAAGATCCCCGCAAAGACCTAACGGCACTGGCCGGTGGTTCGAATGGCTGAGCCTCGCGAGGCGTTCTCGGTTGCCAGTGATGCGCCGGTTTATGCGATATCAATCGCAGCGGAACTAGCCGGA
>JBDQFC010000078.1:0-538 GCA_040266055.1 Candidatus Nanopelagicales bacterium
GAATCTGAGCCCCAGGCCGCCGGTTGTCACCGTCATGGGTCACGGCGACCACGGTAAGACGAGGGAGCTGGACTCGATCCGAAACTCTAACGTTGTTGCCGGTGAGGCCGGTGGCATCACCCAGCACATCGGTGCCTACCAGGTTCACACCATCCACGATGGTGTCGATCGGGCCATAACCTTCATTGACACCCCAGGTCACGAGGCTTTTACGGCTATGCGTGCCAGGGGTACCCAGGTCACCGACATCGCAATCGTGGTAGCAATCAACAAGGTTGATAAAGAGGGTGCGAACCCGGACAAGATTCGTCAGCAGCTAACCGAGTTTGGTCTGGTTGCCGAGGAGTTTGGCGGCGATGTCATGTTCGTAGAGGTTTCGGCTTTGAAGAACATGGGCATGGACAAGCTAATGGATGCAGTTCTCCTAACTGCAGACGCTGCCTTGGACCTTCGTGCCAACCCTGACCGCTCTGCCAGGGGAGTTGCCATCGAGGCAAACCTTGATAAGGGTCGCGGTTCTGTTGCAACTGTATTGATC
>JBDQFC010000079.1:0-535 GCA_040266055.1 Candidatus Nanopelagicales bacterium
TTTCTGCACCGAGGTGAACGATCCTCGTGAGCTCCCCGGGATCATCGAGGAACTCGCGTGTCCGGACTCGAATCGGCCCCACCGCATCAAGGACGATCTGGGCTGTTTCGGTCTTCAGATCGCCATACCCCTTGTCCGCGTAGCCCTCGACTATTCGATCCATATCGCTACCAGTGAGTGCCTGTTGCAACGTCAAAAGGTTCGACACACCCGGCTTTGCCTCCGGATCGAAGCGGATATCTCGATCGGAGTCGGTTACCGCGGACTTGATCTTCTTGGCATTGACGGCGTCTTCGTCGAGGAGAAAGACGCAGCCCGAGGGACTCGACTTGCTCATCTTGGCCGTCGGGTCCTGCAGATCGACGATCTTTGCCGTCTCTTTGACGATCATGGCCTTGGGGACCGTGAGCGTTTCCCCGAAACGCGCGTTAAAGCGCTGCGCGAGGTTGCGGGTCAGTTCCAGGTGCTGCCGTTGATCTTCACCCACGGGGACCGCATTCGCTTCGTAGATCAAGATGTCGGCCGCCTGCAGGAT
>JBDQFC010000080.1:0-519 GCA_040266055.1 Candidatus Nanopelagicales bacterium
GGCCCAGACTCCGGGCCGTGGACCGATCCGCGCGTGGTTTACGGTCACCGGACGCCTGGCCTGGCCCGGCATTGCGGCGGGGACGCTGCTCGTGGTCCTTACGGCGATGAAGGAACTTCCCGCGACCCTCATGTTGCGGCCGACTGGCTTCAACACCCTGGCGACGGAGTTGTGGTCGCGAACTGAAATCCAAGCCTTCGGGTCTGCTGCCCCCTACGCGCTGGCAATGATCCTGCTGGCATCGGTGCCTGCATGGTTGATGGGTCGATGGCTGGCGCGCGCACCCGAAAGCAGCGATTGGGACGCACCCGAGGACGATGAGCCGGTGCACGCAGATGAGGTGTCCTTCGTCGGGGGTGTTCGATGACATCCCAAGCCGCACTTTCTGTTGAAGATCTCATCGTCGGATACGGCGGTGCACCCGTTGTCAAAGGTGTGAGCCTCGATGTCGCGTCGGACGAATTCCTCGCCATTTTGGGTGCCAGCGGATCCGGCAAGACCACGTTGTTACGAGCTATC
>JBDQFC010000081.1:0-518 GCA_040266055.1 Candidatus Nanopelagicales bacterium
AGGTAACGGGTTTCAAGGAAATCGAGCGGCGCGACAACAGCTATGCGCCGGTCTCGGAACGGATTAAGCACTATCGGGAATTCGTGGTGCCGCTGCCCGAGGACGAACTGCGTCAGCAGGGTGCCCGGTGCATGGATTGCGGTATCCCCTATTGCCATAACGGCTGTCCGGTCAACAATCTGATCCCCGACTGGAACGACCTGGTCTATGACGGGAATTGGCGGGGGGCGCTGGACGCGCTACACGCGACCAACAACTTCCCGGAGTTCACCGGACGGATCTGCCCCGCCCCCTGCGAGGCGTCCTGCACCCTGAACATCACCGACAACCCGGTGACCATCAAGAACATCGAATGCGCGATCATCGATCGGGGATGGCAAGAGGGTTGGATCGAGCCGAAGATTTCGCCGCGCCGCACCGGCAAACGCGTGGCCGTGGTCGGCTCCGGCCCCGCCGGCCTCGCCTGCGCCCAGCAACTGGCGCGTGTCGGTCACGCGGTTACCCTTTATGAGCGTAAT
>JBDQFC010000082.1:0-516 GCA_040266055.1 Candidatus Nanopelagicales bacterium
CTGATTTACTTTCAAGCTTTTGTATCTGTTCACGTCTTGAAAAATTCATTAGTCTAACGGCTCCATGGGGTCTTTACAATGTTTTGGGGGTTCATTTGCCACAACAGATTGTCTATTAATTGTTAGTTCTGTGCCGCATTTGTTGCATATAAAAGATTGTGATATTTCAATAACATCATCTATATCTAATTCAGGAGGTATGCTGGCTAAAGATGAAATAGAGTTTCTTAAAAATCTAAAGATTATTACTCCGATAAATAAAGCAATTAAATATTCCATTATGAACTAAAGTACCTAAACGAAGCAATTTCAATTGCTACTGCTATCCAAACTAAAGAAAGTCCTTTTCTGTTAGCAGTAGAAAGTGTCTGTTGGGTGCGCTTTTTTTCAATTTCATCATTAATAGATTCTTTGAGTTTTAATAACTCACCAATAGACAAGTTTTCTAAATCTTTTTTATCCATGTATTTAGGTTACCTTATTGTGGAGATGATGGGACTTGAACCCACGACCCCC
>JBDQFC010000083.1:0-510 GCA_040266055.1 Candidatus Nanopelagicales bacterium
CAATCAACGTCACACATAGAGCAGTAGTCAGCACAGGTGGTTCCCCCTTGCGATAGAAAAAGCCCCCGCAGCGCTGCCGGAATCGGTACGGCAACGCCACGGGGGCGGGTTTCGATGGGCGCTGGGGGTGTGACCCATCGAAAGGTCACGAGCGCTTTGACCGGTCAATGACCGACCCCAATGGTGCGTTGCACCAGTGGGATGTGCGCTAATAGTCATGCAAGGCCCCCAGCCTTGTGGCTGGACGACCTGCGCTAGTTATTCAGTGGGCATGGTGCCCCGGGTGGGATTCGAACCCACACTGAACTAACTAACTCAGGCCGTCCGGTGTGAATCGGACGGGAGAAAAGTTAGCAATGAATCGCGCAATGAGGTGGGATTTGTGCACGAATAGTGGCGTGTCTCCGGGCATAACCTGGTCATGCCCAAGGAATTTTCCCGGTGATGTAGGCCGAATTGGTTGCTGTAAGGGGGAAGGGGGGGGGATTCTTAGATGACTAGGCTACGCGA
>JBDQFC010000084.1:0-506 GCA_040266055.1 Candidatus Nanopelagicales bacterium
TTCCGAGGGACACCACGACGTCTCCGGGAGCGATTTCCAGAGCGAACGCTGCGCCCATGTTGTCGCCCGTTCCGGGACCGATGGCGATCGGTGTCGATCCGTCGATTCCGAGGAAAGACCGAGCGCGACTCCCCACCTCGCCCACAGTCTCATCCGGCCCGGCAACGCGCGGGAGTTGCACGTCCTTTCCCAGAGCCAGCTGCATCAGGTCGCGCCGGTATTCACCCTCGATCGGGGACCAGTAACCCGTACCGCTGGCATCACCCCGGTCGGTGGTTGCCTCCTGGGGCTGATCGGCGAGCATCCATGTCAGGTAGTCGTGCGGGAGCATGATGGTCGACGTTCGTTCGGCGTTGTCCGGCTCGCTTCGAGCCATCCATCGCACTTTGCTCACCGTGAACGCCGCGACAGGAACGCTTCCTACCGCGTCGGCCCACATGGCCGGGCCACCGAGTTCGGTCACCAGGTCGCTCGCGTCGGGAGACGATCGAGTGTCGTTCCACAAC
>JBDQFC010000085.1:0-500 GCA_040266055.1 Candidatus Nanopelagicales bacterium
CGATATTTGCCGTGAAGACGCGGGCGGCGCCGATCGCGTGACCATTCATCTTGCGGTAAGTCTGATTCGCCGGAGCGTTGAGTGATCCCATTCGGTGAGCATGTTCACTTTGGCGGCAAAGGGCACTCGACGACAACTAAGTGCTTGTGCCGTGCCCGACCAGCCCCACTGGCTGCTCCCTGTGTTCGAATCGGGATACTGGGCAGTCCAGGGCACGGCATTGATCCGAGAAGAAGGACATCTTCGTATGTGTCAGCAAGTCACCTGCAAGATCTGCCAAAAGAAGACATGGACGGGTTGCGGTCAGCACGTTCAGCAGGTCATGGCCGGGGTGCCCAAGTCACAACAGTGCTCGTGTACCGACGCCGATAGGGCCGCCTACAAGGCCGCGCACCCGGGATTCTTCGCCCGGCTGTTCGGCCGCACGCCGTCGAGCTGAGCGAGCACATCCGAGGTCCCTGGCACTGTCGGGCTGCACCGGGGTGCTGAACTAGGTCGTG